>DASYEC010000063.1:0-50666 GCA_036499225.1 Conexibacter sp. | reverse complement strand
TTGGCGTGCGCGGCGACGAGGCCGTCGCCGTCGCGGAAGCCGCCGGCCGCCACAACGGGAACGTCGACGGAAGCGATCACCTGGGGCAGCAGCAGGGTGGTCGGCACCGTCCCGGTGTGGCCGCCGCCCTCGGCGCCCTGCACGACGAGCAGGTCGGCGCCCAGCGCGACCGCCTTCGTCGCGTGGGCGACGGCGCCGACGGTCGGCATGCACAGCACGCCGCCGTCCTTCAGCTTCGCGACGAGCGCGGCGCTCGGCGCGCGGTTGTACGCGGCGACGCGCACGCCGCGGCGCACGAGCGTCTCGACGATCCGCTCTGCGCCCGGCTGCTCCATCAGGAAGCCGACGCCAAACGGCTGGTCGGTCGCCTCCTGGATCTCGCCGATCGCGCGGTCGACCTCGTCAACGCTCAGCACCGCTGCGGCGAGGATGCCGAGGCCGCCAGCCTGCGCGGTCGCGGAGACGAGCCGCGGCGTCGCGACGTACGCCATCGCCGTCTGCACGATCGGCAGGCGGCAGCCGACGCGCCGGCACAGCTCGGTCTCGAGCGCCGGGTGGGTCACGAGCCGGCGTTGGCGTCGGCCGCCGCCCGCATGCTGCGGGCGTCCTGCCCTGCGAGCGAGTCGCTGCCGATCTCGGCGTTGTGCGCGTGCGCGAGGTGATGCAGCCCGAAGACGGCGTCCATCCCGTCGCGCATGCCCATCAGGTCCTCCGCCTGGTTGACCGCGCGCTTGGCGAGCGCGAGGCCGAACGGCGGCAGCGCCGCGATCCGCTCCGCTAACGCGAGCGTCCCGCTCTCCAGCTCCTCGCGCGGGAGCACGCGCGTGACCATCCCCAGCTCGTGGGCGCGCTGCGCCGGCATCCGCTCCGGCAGGAACAGCATCTCCTTCGCCGCGCGCGGGCCGACGACCCACGGGTGCGCGAAGTACTCGACGCCGGGGATCCCCATCCGCAGGACCGGGTCCATGAAGAAGGCGTCGTCAGCGGCGACGATCAGGTCGCAGCACCACGCGAGCATCAGCCCGCCGGCGATGCACGCGCCCTGCACCATCGCGACCATCGGCTTGGGCAGCTCGCGCCAGCGGCGGCACATGCCGAGGTAGACCTCGGACTCGCGCGCCATCCGCGACGCGCCGCCCTGCTTGGTCGTGTGGTCCCACCACATCGAGGCGACGCGCGGGAACGGCTGATCGACGTCGCGGCCGGGCGTGCCGATGTCGTGGCCGGCGGAGAAGTGGTCGCCGTTGCCGGCGAGCACGATCGCCTTGACCTCGTCGTCCTCGGCCGCACGATAGAACGCGCGGTCGAGGGCGTACGTCATCGCCGAGTTCTGCGCGTTGCGGTACTGCGGCCGGTTCATCCGCACGACCGCGACCGCGCCGTGGCGCTCGTAGACGACCGTCTCTTCTGCGTCAGGCATCGCGCACCTCGGCGTTGCGGCGGCCGGTCGGGTCGAGCAGCTCGCGGATCAGCACGAGCTCCTCGTCGGTGGGGAGGCGGGTGACGGTCAGGTCCTCGGCGACGTCGAGCGGGAAGCCCGTGTTCGCCTGCACCTGCTCGAGCGTCACGCCGGGGTGGAGCGAGCGCACGCGCATCGTTCTCTGCGGCGTGAGGAAGTCGAGCACCGCCATGTTGGTGACGATCCGGCGCACCTCGTGGAAGGAGCGGTTGACGCCCGCGTCCCACATCGCCGGGTCATAGCCCGCGCCGGAGACGACGTCGACGCGCTCGACGAAGACGCGCTCGCGATGCGACGGGATCCAGAAGCTGCACGCGTGGCTGATCGTGTTGCCCGGCGCGCCGCGCATCCCGAGCAGCTGGCGCGTCGGGTGCTGCGGCGTGCCGCCGACCGAGGCGATGTTCGTGCTGCCGTAGCGGTCGACCTGCGCGGCGCCCATCAGCACGTGCCGCCGGCCCGACCAGAGGGTGTCGAAGACGCGGCGGAACGGCATCCAGCTCTCGGCGACCGGCGCTGTCTCGCGCTCGCCGACGGGCACCGGCGTCGCGACCAGCGTCGCCTCGCCGTCGGTCACGAGCAGGTCGGGCGCGAACGTCATCCGCGCGACGCCGGCTGCGATCCGCGGGATCACGCCGATCGCGGAGGCGAGGATCTCGCCGTCGCCGCGCCAGCTCTCAGCGCACGCGACGATGCAGGTCTCGGCGAGTGTGGGAGGCATGTCATCCATCGTCAGAAGGTCGTCGCGGGGACGCGCTCGAGGTGGTCCTCACCGCCGACGGCGGCGAGGTAGTCGGCGTCGCTGCCGCTGAGGTAGCGCTCGCCGTAGGCGGCCCACGCGTCGGGCTCGACCGCGGCGGCGTACTCGTTCAGATGCGCGACGTCGATCCCGTACTCGGGCGCGCAGCTTGTCGGGTGCGCGCCAAAGCGCGACTCGACGACGCCGTCGACCAGGCCGCGGTGCAGCAGCATCGTCTGCAGCGGGCCGGAGTCGCTCAGCTGCTCGGTCGGCACGATCCGCTCGCACGAGACGTAGCGGCGCTTGGCGGCCATGCAGAAGCGGTCGTCGAAGTAGGGGTCGGGGCCGAGCACCTGGCAGTTGCCGGCGGCGTCGGCCTCGTTGACGTGGACGATCGCGACGTCAAGCTCGACGGCCGGCATCGCGAGCAGCACCTCGCCGTCGGGGTAGGGCGAGGTGATCGTCGATATCTGCGGGTTGTGCCGCTGGACGTCGGTCGCCAGCCCGGCGCGCGTGGGCAGGAAGGGGAGCCGCAGGCCAGCGGCGTAGAGGCCCCACTGGAGCATGCCCTCGTCAAGCTCGACAGAGCTGAGCCCGGCCTCGCGCGCCCGTCGGAAATGCGGGTCGAGCGGGATCACGTCGAGCGAGACGAAGCCGAAGACGAGGTGGGCGACCTTGCCGGCGGCGCACAGCATGCCGACGTCCGGACCGCCGTAGGTGACGATCGTCAGGTCGCGCACGGAGGAGCGGCAGATCTCCCGGACGAGCGACATCGGCTTGCGCCGCGCCCCCCAGCCGCCAATGCCGATGACCATGCCGTCGCGCAGCTCCGCGATCAGCTCCTGGGATGTGAGTGTCTTGTCCATACCCTTTGAGCGCTTAGATATAAAGGATTTAGCTTTTAAGCCCGGATGTCAAGCGGCGCGCCCTCGCGGATGCGCCGCCGAAGCTCGCTCTTGTCGACCTTCCCGCCCGTCGCCCGGGGCAGCTCGTCGACGTGCACGACGTGCTCCGGCCACAGGTACTTCGAGGCGCCCGTCTCATCCAGGAACGCCGCCAGCTCCTCTCGTTCAAGCGGGGTGCCGTCGCGCGTGACGACGAACGCGCAGACGCGCTCGCCGAAGACCTCGTCGGGCGCGCCGACGACGCCGACGAGCGCGACGCGCGGATGCGCGCCGACCAGCTCCTCGACGGCGGCGGCGCTGATGTTCTGCCCGCCGCGGATGACGATGTCGGAGTCGCGGCCGACGACGCAGAGGTAGCCCTCGGCGTCGACCGTGACGATGTCGCTGCTGCGCATCTCGCCCTCGGGCGTGAACAGCCGCTCGTTCGCGGCCGCATCGGCGTAATAGCCGGGCGTCGCCGCCGGGCCGCGGGCGAGGCAGAGGCCGCGCTCGCCGGTCCCGGTCAGGTCGGCGCCCGTCTCGAGGTCGACGACGCGCCCGTTCATCGGCCCGATCAGCCTTCCGGCCGTTCTCAGCCGGCGCTCGGGCGTGTCGGTCGTCGTCGTGACGCTGACCGCGCCTGACTCGTTGGAGCCGTAGAACTGCAACACGGAGCAGCCGGTGCGCTCCTCGAACTCGCGCGCGCGGTTGTATGGGACGCGCTCGCCGCCGGTGAACATCACGCGCAGCGAGGAGAGGTCGTGACGCTCAAGCTCTGGGTCGTTGAGCATCATGATGAATTGCGTGCTGACGCAGGCGATCATCGTCGCTCGCTCGCGCTCGATCAGCGCGCACGCGCGGCCGACGTCGAAGTCGCGTTGAACGATCGTCGGGGCACCGAGCAGCGTCGGTGTGAAATGGGCGGTCCACAGCCCGAAGCCGAACGGCGCGGGGATCAAGCTGATGACGATCTCGTCGGCGGTCAGCTCGCCCGCCTGCTCGGCGACCTGGTGGAAGTACTTCCAGCGGTTCTGCGTCTGCATGACGCACTTCGGCAGCCCCGTGGTGCCCGAAGTCGAGTTGACGAGCCAGAGGTCGTCGGGGCCCAGCGCTCGCCCTTCCAGCGCATCGAGGTCGGCATCGGCGACCGGCTCGCCGTCGCGCGAGACCGCCAGACGGCCGACCGCGTCGGCTGTCACTGTGAGGTGCGTGTCGATCGTGTGGCCGCGCCCGCGCAGCGCCTCGATCAAGTCACGCGCCGGCTTGCCCCGGTGCGTCGGCTCGGTCACGAGCGCGCTGCAGCCAGTCGTTGTGAGCAGGTGCTCGATCTCGTTCGCGCGGGAGCGCGGGCCGATCCCGACGACCGTCAGCCCGGCCTTCTCGGCGGCCAGGTAGGCGGCGTGAACGCCCGGCCCGTCTGGCATCAGCACCCCGACGCGGTCGTCGGGCGCAAGCCCGGCCGCGACCAGCATCGCCGCCAGCCGCGTCGACTCCTCGTCGTAGGCGCGCCACGTCGCGCGGCTCTCCTCAGTAACGAACGCGGCGCCGTCGGGCTTTGACAGTGACAACGCGTGAACGCGCTGCGCGATCGTCTCAGGGCTCCAGTAGCCGGCCTCCGTGTACGCACGGATCACCTCGTCATCGAACGTCCGCACCGTTGCTCTCTCCGTCCCGAAAAATCACTATTCCAACATCACAATCATTGCTACGATAGCGCAGCGACGGCGTCTTGACGCCAATCATTGGAAAGACTACTATCGTTTAGATGAAGCGAGGAGAGATTCGATGAGCGACGACACGCGCACCGTGCCGACCGAGGCCGAGGTGCTGGCGTACTTCGACGAGCTGTCGAACTGGGGCCGTTGGGGCGCCGACGACGTGCTCGGGACGCTTAACCTGATCACCCCCGAGAAGCGCGTCGCCGCTGCTGGGGAGGTCCGCGACGGGCACGCGATCTCGTGCGCGTGGGACCTTGACGTCCACACGCAGCCCGAGCACACCTCCGGGCCGCCGCAGCGCTTCATGGTGACGACCGGGCAGGGCCTCGAGGACGAGCACCGCGTGCTGCCGCCCGGCCTCGCGCCCGGCGACCGTCAGGCCGGGGCGCTGGAGTACATCGGCTACATCTTCCACGGCTTCTCGGTGACGCACCTCGATGCGCTCTCCCACATCTTCTGGGACGGCAAGATGTACAACGACGTCCCGGCCGAGCTCGTCTCGTCGTCCTCGGGCGCGACGGCCCACGACGTGCGCGGCACGCGCGACGGCGTGATCACGCGCGGCGTGCTCGTCGACGCGCCGAAGTTCCGCGGCGTCGACTGGCTGGAGCCCGGCGACTCGGTCACCGGCGCAGAGCTCGAGGAGATCGTCGCCAGCCAGGGCGTCGAGGTGCAGGAGGGCGACGCGCTGCTGCTGCGCACCGGCTACGGCAAGCGCAAGCTGCAGAACGGCCCGGACGCGGTGATGGAGGTCGGGCGCGCCGGCTGGCACGCCTCCTGCCTGCCGTTCATGCACAAGCACGGCGTCTCGCTGATCGGCGCCGACACCGCGCAGGACGTGATCCCGTCCGGCTACCCCGGCTGCCGCATCCCGATCCACTCGGTCGGCCTCGTCGCGATGGGCCTCTACCTGCTCGACAACTGCAACTTCGAGCCGCTCGCCGAGCACTGCGCGGCGAAGGACCGGTACGCCTTCCAGTTCATCCTCTCGGCGATCCCGTTCGTCGGCGCGACGGGCAGCCCCGTCAACCCGCTGGCTGTCTTCTGATGGCTCCATCGGTTCAGTTCCCCGGAGAGACCCGGGTGATCGACCTGATGATCGGGGTGCCGGCGGTCGAGCGGACCGAGTGGTACCGCCAGTTCGACGGGCTGATCCGCGACGAGGAGAGCCGCGGCCACCTGAGACATGGCGCCGGCTACATGTACAAGCAGCCGCCCGAGGTCGTCGTCGACGAGACGCTGCCGAAGTTCCTCGTCGACGAGATGGACAGATACGGCGTCGAGCAGGCGATGATCCCGGTCTCGTTCCCTGAGCCGATCGGGCGCGCGGCGGTGCGGCTGTACCCCGACCGCTTCCTCGCCAGCTACTACGTCGACCCGAACCTCGGGATGCAGGGCGTGCGCGACCTCGAGCGGGCGGTCAACGAGCTCGGCGTCGTCGCCGCGACCGCCTTCCCGGCCGGGTACTTCCCGCAGGTCGCGATCAACGACAAGCGCTTCTACCCTCTGTACGCGAAGTGCATCGAGCTGGACATCCCGATGTTCGTCAACGCCGGCGTGCCGGGGCCGCGCTTCCCGATGGAGGTCCAGCACGTGAAGCTGCTGGACGAAGTCTGCTGGTTCTTCCCGGAGCTGAGACTCGTCACCCGGCATGGGTGTGAGCCGTGGGAAGACCTCGCGGTGAAGCTGATGCTGAAGTATCCGAACCTGTATTACTCGACGAGCGCGTTCGCTCCCAAGTACTACCCGGAGAGCATCGTCAAGTACGCGAACACGCGCGGGGCGGACAAGGTGATGTTCGCCGGCTACTTCCCGTCCGGGCTGTCGTACGAGCGGATCTTCAGCGAGTTGCCGAATGTGCCGTTCCGGCCCCATGTGTGGCCGAAGTTCCTGCGCGAGAACGCGCTTGCGGTGTTGGGCCGGCGGCGTCCCGCCGCGCCAGCGGAGGAGACCGCGACGCCGGTGGCATGACGCGCGTCGCAGAAGACGCGTGGTAGGCGCTGGCGCACGCGTGTGCTCAGCCGGTAATTGGTCGTACGGAGAGGAGAGTCACGATGCGCAAGCTACGAGTCAGTCGTGGGTTGGCGATCGGCGCCGCTGTCGTCGCAACAGCGGCGCTGGCAGCCGGATGTGGAAGCAGCAGCTCGTCGTCTGACGGGTCAAGCGGGTCGAGCGGGTCGAGCGGGTCAAGCGGCTCGAGCAGCGCTGCCAAGAGCACGGACCCGATAAACCTCGCGTTCCTGTGGGAGATCAAGGGCGAGAGCTCATACGCGATCCAGGACTTCCAAGAGGGAGCCGAGATCGCGGTCGACCAGCTGAACGCCGCGGGCGGCGTTGACGGCCGCAGAGTCGAGTACACGCGCTACCCGGCCAGCCCGACCGATGCGTCGCAGACGCTGACGCAGTACCTCAAGGCGATGTCCGGCAAGCCGTCGGTGACGCTCGGCCCGCCCGGGCCGATCCAAGAGGTGCTGACGAAGCAGATAGACCGCACGCAGGTCGTCAACATGGGCGTCAGCCCCGACCCGCCGTCGGAGTTCGGGCAGAAGTTCGGCTCCAAGTACCGCTTCTTCGCGGGCGCGTCGCTGGCGACCCAGGGCCGGGCGGCCGTCTGGTACGCGCTCGACAGAGTCCACGCGAGAAAGATCGGCCTGATCTACAGCCCCGATCCCTCCGACGCTGGCGCGGTGACGGCGATCAAGGCGGCGTTGGCCGACAGAGGCGTCAGCCTCGCGGTCGAGCGCAGCGTCTCCAACGACGCGACCGACGTCACCAAGGAAGCGCTCGCGATGAAGGGGATGGACGCCGTCCTCGTCTTCACGTACGAGAACCAGGCCGCGCTCGCCGCCAACCAGATGGCGCAGCAGGGCATCGACGTCCCGACGATCGGCTACACGAACTTCTACCCGAGCCTCTCCGACGGGCTCATCAAGAGAGACGCGCTGCCGAACATCATCGGCGGCACCTCGTGCAACCTCTACGGCGACGACATCACGCCCGAGGCGAGAGCGTTCGTCGAGAGATACAAGGCCGCGACGGGCGACGAGCCGACCTTCCAGGCGGCCAACGCGCACGACTCGGTGATGATCGCCGCGCAGGCGACTGCTGACGCCAACAGCAACGACGGCAACGCGGTCGCGGAGCAGTTCAAGACCAAGACGTTCACCGGCGGCGCCTGCGGCGATCATAAATCGACTCCGGCACAGCAGATGTCGAGCAAGATCTACCTGCACTCGTTCAGAACGGGCTCGCCGACGCTTGTCGGTGAGTACGAGGACCCCGCCGGAACGCAGTAAGCGAGCAAGCGAGAAACTGGAGAGGGCGGTCTGATGTCGGAGTTCCTCGGCCTGTGCGCGAGTGGAATCGCGCTCGCGGCGGTGCTGACGCTCGTCGCGCTGGGGCTGGTGCTGCTTTACAAGGCAACCAACGTCGTGAGCTTCGCCCAGGGCGACCTCATGACGGCGGGCGCGTACGTGGCGTTCTGGCTCACGGCCCAGGAGCACATCGCGATCGTCCCTGCGTATCTCCTGACGTTGTTGATCCTGTTCGCGGTCGGCGTCGCAATGGAGCGGATCGCGTATGCGCCGCTGCGCAGAGCGTCGCCGATCGCGGTGGTGCTGGGCACGCTGGGGGTCGCGTTGGCGATCCGCAGCGCGCTCGGCATCTGGCAGGGCACAACGCCGAAGAACCTCTCAAGCCCCGTCGGCGACGGCAGCGTGAACATCTTCGGCGCTGCCGTCACCGACCAGCGCCTGCTCGTGATCGGCGTTACCGCCGTGATCGTGCTCGTGCTTGGGTACGTCTTCAACAGCACGCGCTATGGGCGGCAGTTGCGCGCGCTCGCCGCCGACCGCGAGGCGGCCCAGCTGATGGGCATCCGCGTGAACGGCTTGGCGACGATCGCCTTCGGCGCCTCGGCCGCGCTCGCGGCGCTGGCAGGCGTGCTGGTCGCGCCGCTGGGCGCGATCGACCTCAACCTCGGCTTCAACATGATGATCACCGCGTTCGCGGTCGCCGTGCTCGCCGGCTTCGGCAGCATCGGCGGCATCGTCGTCTCGGCGATCCTCGTCGGGCTGGTCCAGCAGGTGCTCGGCAATTACGTGTTGCAGGACTACAGCGACGTGCTGCCGTTCGGGCTGATGCTGATCGTGATCATCATCCGGCCGCGCGGCCTCTTCACCGCAATGCAGGGGAGCCGGGTCTGATGTCCGCAATCGCTCGCCTGCGCACGGCCGCGGCCTCGGCCGGCGCGCGCCCCGCGTCCGCCGCGCTGCGCCCCGCGCCCTACCGGCGCCGGTATTTCACCGGCCTGTTGATCTTCATCGCCGTCGCGCTGCTGGCCGAGTTCCTCTACGGCACCGCGTCGGACACGCAGCACCTTGTGAATTTGTGGCTCGTCTACACGATCGCGATCGTCGGCTTCTACTTCGTCTTCGGCCTCGGCGGCCGCTTCGCCTTCTGCCAGACGTTGATGATGGCCGTCGGCGGCTACACGACCGCGTACTTCAGCGTCCACATCGGCTTCTGGCCCGCGCTCGTGCTCGGGGTCGGGGTGACCGCGGTGCTGGCGGCGATCCTCGCGATCCTCACGATCCGCGTGCAGGCGTTCTACTTCGCGATCGCGACGCTGGCAGCGAGCCAGATCGGCATCGAGATCCTGCGCAACTGGAGCGGCTTCGCCGGCGCCAACGGCGTGCAGGTGGACATCGACACCCCGACGTGGTTCGGGACGGAGCTGATCGATGAGCGCAGCTTCTTCTGGGTGATCCTCGGCGTCGTCGTGCTCGTGCTGCTGCTGGCGATCCTCGTCGAGCGCTCCCCGCTGCGGCGCAACGCCGTCGCGGCGCGCGAGCGCGAGCTTGCCGCCGAGTCCTCGGGCGTTCACGCGAAGCGGCTGCAGATCGGCTTGTTCGTCTTCGGCTCGGCGCTCGGCGCGGTCGCCGGCGCGCTGCTGGCTGGCTGGGAGGCGACGCTGTCGCCCGACACCTTCAGCATCGACCTCGCGATCGCGATCTTCGTCGGCGTCATCATCGGCGGCGTGGGCTCGATGTGGGGCGCGGTCGTCGGCGCGGCGTTCGTCGTCTTCCTGCCCGAGGTGCTGACCGGCCTCGAGCAGTACCAGACGATCATCTACGGCGCGATCCTGCTTGGCGGCGTCGTCTTCCTGCCGCGCGGGATCGCGGGGATCGGCAACGACCTGCGCGGCCTCGTGCTCACGCGGCTGGGGATCGGCGGCAGGGAGGAGGAGGCGCGAGAAGCCGACGCGGCGGTGCCGCGCGAGCCCGAGCCGGCGGCGGAGGCGGCGCGCGAGACCGGCACGCCGCTGTTCGACCCGCGTGCGGCCGCGGCGGCCGAGCCGCCCGGCGAGCCGCTGCTCGACGCACGCGACATCGTCGTGCAGTTCGGCGGCCTGCGCGCGGTCGACGGCGTCTCGCTGACGGTGCGGCGGCCGGGGGAGATCCTCGGCGTCGTGGGCCCGAACGGCAGCGGCAAGTCGACCTTCCTCAACGCGATCTCCGGCGTGCAGCCGTTCGCGGGCAGCGTCACCGTGCGCGGCCGGCCGATTCATTCCGGCCGCCGCACGAAGGCGCGCGCCGCGGGCCTCTCGCGCGGCTTCCAGACCGCGCAGAACTTCAGCGATCTGACCTGTCTCGACAACGTCCTCGTCGGCGCGGCCGACCGCTCGATGACCGGCTTCCTCGCCGCGTGGCTCGCGCGCGTGCCGATGTGGCGGCGCGAGCGGGTGCGCTGGAGGGAGGCGCAGGCGGCGCTGCACCGTGTCGGGTTGGTCGGCGTCGAGGACCTGCCGGCGCGGTCGTTGACGTATGGCCAGCACCGGCTGCTGGAGCTCGCGCGCTGCCTGGCGGGTCGTCCGGAGGTGCTCGTGCTCGACGAGCCGAGCGCCGGCTTGAACGACGCCGAGACCGACCTGCTGGCCGACCTGATCGAGCAGCTCGCGAGCGAGGGCCTGTCGATCCTGCTCGTCGAGCACAAGATCGACTTCGTCAACCGGCTGTGCCAGCGGATCCTCGTGATCGACGCCGGCAAGCCGATCGCCGAGGGCACGCCGAGCGAGGTCTGGAACCACCCGCGCGTCGCCGCGGCCTTCCTGGGGAGCGCCGTCTCGCATGCTTGAGATCACGGGACTGAAGGTCCGCTACGACCGCGTCGAGGCCGTGCGCGGAATCGACCTGAAGGTCGCGGCGGGAGAGGTCGTCGCCCTGCTGGGCGCGAACGGCGCCGGCAAGACCTCGACGCTGCGGGCGATCTCGCAGCTGGTCGGCAGCGAGGGCGAGATCCGCTTCGACGGCCAGTCGCTGCGCGGCATGACGCCGCAGGAGACGACGCGGCTGGGACTGGTGCATGTCCCCGAGGGCCGGCACGTGTTCGGCACGCTGACCGTTCACGAGAACCTTCAGATCGGCGAGAGCGCCCGCGCCGGCCGCAGCGGCGTGTCGATCGACGACGTCTACGAGATGTTCGAGCCGCTGAAGGCGCTGCGCAAGCGCGGCGGCTGGGCGCTGTCCGGCGGCGAGCAGCAGATGGTCGCGATCGGCCGCGCCCTGCTTGGCGCCCCGCGCCTGCTGATGCTCGACGAGCCCTCGCTCGGCCTCTCGCCCGCGATCGCGACCGCGATGTTCGAAGCGCTCGCGCAGATCCGCCACACGACCCCGATGCTCGTGGTCGAGCAGAACACCGCGTTGGTCCTCGGCCTCGCCGAGCACGCCTACGTCCTCGCCAGCGGCGAAGTCGTCCTCCACGCCCGCTCGTCCGAGCTCGCGAGAGGCGACACCCTGCTCGACGCGTACCTCGGACGGACGCGGTCGGTGGGGGTGGGGTGAGGGAGTGGGGGAGCCGGTCCACGTGCGCGTTGACGACTGTGGTCGGAGCCGTTGCGCGCTCGGCGGAGGCGCGTTGACGGCGTGGCTGAGCCACTGCATGCGCTGACGATCGCCGAGGCCGGCCGGCTGCTGCGCGCCCGTGAGGTGAGCAGCGTCGAGCTGGTCGAGGCGTCGGCGCGGCGAGCGACCGCGCTCGACCATCTCGGCGTTTACGTGTCCCGCTTCGATGCCGAGGCGCTTGCGGCCGCGCGGCACGCCGACCGCGAGCTCGCCGCCGGCCACGACCGCGGCCCGCTGCATGGCATTCCGCTCGGCGTGAAGGACATCATCGCGACAGCCGAGGGCCCGACCTCCGCGAACAGCCAAGCGTTCGGGGCGACGTGGGGCAGGGGGCAGTACGCCCCAGCCGTGTTCGCGGCGACGTGGGGCAGGGAACAGGACGCCCCAGTCGTCGCGCGCCTTCGGGGCGCGGGCAAGAACGCGCCGGCCGGCGCGCCGCTCGCGTGCGACGCGCCGTGGGGCGGCGGCAACGACGCGCTGGTCGTCGCCCGCCTGCGGGCCGCCGGTGCGGTGATCACCGGCAAGACGACGACGATGGAGTTCGCCTACGGGCCGCCGGACCCAGCGAAGCCGTTCCCGCTTCCGCGCAACCCGTGGGACGCGGACACGTGGCCCGGCGGCTCGAGCTCAGGGTCGGGCGCCGGCGTCGCCGCCGGCCTCTTCCCCGGAGCGCTCGGGACCGACACGGCAGGCAGCATCCGCCTCCCAGCCGCGGCCTGCGGAGTCACAGGGCTGATGGCGACCTTCGGCCGCGTCCCGGTGGCGGGTTGCGTCCCGCTCGCGTACAGCCTCGACCGCGTCGGCCCCCTCGCCCGCACCGCGCACGACTGCGGCCTGCTGCTGTCCGCGATTGCCGGCCCCGCCCCAACCGACCCAACCTCCCTCGCCACCCCCGCCGCGAACCGGCTCGCTGAAGCAGGCTGGTCGCTGGGCCGCGCGCGGATCGGCGCGGACGGCGCTCGCTCGCTGGCTGGGCTGCGGATCGGGGTCGACCCGCTGGCGCATGTGTCGGCGCAGCGCGACTCCGCGCTCGACCCCGCGTTGGAGGCCGCGCTCGCGACCCTGGAGGGCCTTGGCGCCGAGCTCGTCGAGGTCGAGCTGCCGCTCTACGCAGAGCTGGCCGCGGTCGTGCTCGCGACGCTCTCAGCCGAGGCGTTCGCGTACCACCTACCCCGGCTGCGCGAGCGGTGGGACGACTTCGGCGCCCAGACGCGCGTGATGCTCGCGGCTGGCGGGCTCGTCTCAGCGGCCGACTACGTGCAGGCTCAGCGCGTCCGTCGCCACGCCCTGCGCGAGCTGGCGGCCCTGTTCACGCAAGTCGACCTGATCGCGACGCCGACAGCCGCCCGAGCGGCCCCGCGGTACGAAGGCGCGCAGCCGCCGCCGCTGAAGCGGATCTTCGACGGCCCGTGCACCCACTACTGGAACCCGTTCGGCAACCCCGTGATGGCATCCCCGATCGGCTTCAACGCCGAGGCCCTGCCGCTCTCGATCCAGCTCGCCGCCCCACCCTTCGCCGAGCCCCTCCTGATCGCCGTCGGCGACGCATACCAACGCGTGACCGACTGGCACACGCGCCTGGCCCCGGCCGCCCCGCCGCCCACGTCGCAAGCGCGATCCGCTTCGGCCTCACCGGCCACGCAGGTCGCGCCGCCCGCGCAAGCCGCGACGCCCGCGGACGCCGCAGCGCCTGCCGACCAAGCCGGGCGCGACGCTGACCGGAACGCCTTCGCCGCCGACTCCCTCCGCCGCGCCGGGCTCTCGCTCTCCGACGACGAGCTCGAACAGGCCGCGGCCTTCCATCCCCGAGAGCAGATCGCGGCGCTCCACGATCTCAACGCGGTCCGCGACGAGCCGCCCGCGCTGGGCTTCGACCCCGCGCAGCCGCTCACGGCCTGGCCCGCCTAGCCGGAACAGCGATGATGTAGCGGATCCCATTCAGCCTGATCCCGGTCTCACCACAAGCCGCAAGGCGCCCAAGGGTGGACTAGTCCAATTGGCGACGATCAACGAGCGGCGGGCCGGGCAGCCGTACCGCGATGTGATTAGAAACACGTACATGTGATGGGTATCGCGCCAAGAAGTGGGGCCTTCGGTGAGCTAGGGCAGATAGGCTGCCGCGCCTCATGGACGACACCCTGGTCGCGCTGTTCTTGTCTGCACCTAAGGAGCTTGCCGGGGACCTTCGATGGTCGGAGTACCCCAACCGGACGCAGGTCGGCGTCGCAGTGGTTACGTCCGATGCCGTGGCGGTCGGCCAGACGCTGGCAGTAGTGCTCGCCGTTCGAGAGCGCCGGTGGGCGTTCAAGCTCAAAGCTGGGGCCCACAGAGCGCTGGAATGGAACCTCATCCCAGAAGGGGAGGTTCGTCGCCACTTCAACCGCTGCCCACGCCCACCGGGTTTTCCGGTGGAGGATCGATCCCCCATCCACGAGCACGTATGGATCGATGGGCGCAAACTCTCATGTCCGGTTGAGGGGCTCGCTTTGAGTTCCCATCGCGAGGTCTTCCACGCCTTCTGCAAGCGTGCGAACATCGACCCTAAGGACGCCTACACGCAGCCGACCGAAACCCAACTCACACTCAGAAGATGATCTCCGCAACGGAACTGGCACAGCGCGTGTCGCGCCTTCTCGACGCGGAGGTCGAGACCGCCACCTTTGACGACCGGATTTCGCTGCTCACGCCCGCCGAGTATCCCGATGGTGGCGGAGTCGTGGTGTTCGTCGAACCGTACGGCAACGGTTTCCTTGTGAGCGATCGAGGAACCACCGAGGCCTCGCTTGTCGGCTACGTCAACGAGAGACGCCTCTCCGAATCGGCCGCGAATCTCGCTCACCGATTTGGAGTCCGCTTCGAGCAAGGCCGGGTTGAAGCGACTTGCACCAATGACGAGCTGGAGGAAACCTGCTGGCGTGTTGCACTCGCTGCCGCTGCCATCGGCGCGGCCGACGCGTTTCTCAGACCGCCGCGTAGCGAGAACACGTTCGCGAGGCTCGTCGCCGATGCGCTCTCCGAGGGGGCCAGAGTCGAACGCAACCGCAGGCTGTCAGGCGCTTCAGGCCACGAGCACAGAGTCTCGATCTTCCTCCCAAAGACCCACACCATCATCGAACCAATCGGCGGGGAAGAAGCGTGGCGTACCGCACGGCTCGTGTACGCCGAGTTTGGTGACCTTTCGCAGGTCAACGGCTACAGATTCCACGCAGTGCTCGACGACCGTTCCGAGCCAGGCCGGCTTGAAGATGAGGAACGCCTGCTTGTCCAGAAGGGCCAGGTAGCGCGTTGGTCGGACCATGGACGGTGGCTCGCCGGCCTCGTTTCGGGGAACTAACCCCGCTGCGACGAGCGTGCCCGCGGATCGGCAAGCGCACTCGCTGCCCGCTCCGGCTCCCTAGCGGTTGCCTCTCACCGTCTTGACGATCGAGCCGTCGGCGGCCTGCCAGACCATCTGGGTCGGGAAGGCGTCCGGGGCTGGGCGGGCGGCGGTGAATGAGGCGATGTTGTCTTGGACCGGGACCTTCATCGTGATCGCTCTGGGGTAGACCTTCGGGGCGCGGTATTTGCCGTGTGGGACGGTGCGGGCGAAGGTCGCGGTGATCGAGGCGACGCCGTCGGGGACGAGCACGGTGACCTGTGAGCTGCCGCGGGTGCCCGAGGTGCCGACCATCCCGTGGTTGCGGATGAAGGCGAGGTCGACGCCACCGCCGCCACCGCCGATCTGCCCGCTCGGCGTCCGGTCGAAGAGGTAGACCGCCTCGGCCGGCTTCGGCGGGTGCAGCGGGTGCTCGCTGCCGTTGACCTGATCGAACGTGTGCAAGGTCATCCGTCTCAGCGCCGAGCTCCGGTCCGCGAGCTTGTCCTCGAGCTCTCTGCGCTGCAGGCGCAAGCAGAGGCGCGGCTCCGGTCTCGGCACGAAGCGGCCCTGCGCGACGATGAGGTAGAAGTCGTGGCCGCCGGGCCCGTGCAGCAGGCGGATCGAGTTCGTGTAGATCGGCCCCGCTGGCAGATGCATGGTGGTGACGTCCATCGGCAGCGTGTCATCAGGCGTCGCGGGGCGCCGCAGCGGGGCGAACGCGGCCAGCAACGCGTCGCTCGGCGAGGCGTCGGTCACCGTCGTCGGATCGTCGAACGGGCTGTCCGGCACGCACTCGGGGTGAGCGTGGCGGACGTCTTTCACGACTCTGTTGATCAAGCCGATCCCGATCGTCTCCAAGCGAAGCGCTCTCGGGTTGCCTCTTCCCGCGCCCGGATCGGGAACGAGTCTGGCGCCAGCTGGCGTCGCCGCCGCAATGAACATGCACGCCGTCGCGCCGCCGACGAACAACAGCCTCCGCGCCTTTGCCCGGAAGAGCTGACCGTCACCAAGTTGAAGCATCGTCGTCTCCCGTGAACGTCGCTGGCGCAGCCCTGAGGCAGACGGCTGCCGATGCGCCAGCACAATACACAGGAATTGTCGACAATCGCGCACCACCCGCGCACCTCCGCGCGCTGACCCGGAGCCCGTTGACAAAATCATCTCTATCCTTACAATGATGGAGATGTCGGGGTGGTGCTCGGCGGAACGAGGAGAGGACGCATGGCAGGATGGACGGGCCTCCGATGAGGGGGATCGACGCTGCGATCCACATTTGGCGAGCGAGATCCCCGGCCGAGCGCAGCTGGACTGACGACGACCTGATCGGCGACCTCGACGCTGCATTAATTCATGGCGCGGTCTGCATCCACTCGCGTCGTGACGCGGGGTTTGACCACTCGTATCTGACGGGCGCGCTCAAGCGGCACCCGGACCGCCTCGCCGGCGTCTGCGTTGTCGACCCGGCCAATCCTGACGCGCCCACGGAGCTGCGGCGGCTCGTCGAAGAGGACGGCTACTCAGGCTTGCGCCTGCTGCCCTACGACGGGCGCGACGAAGCCTGGCTCGCCGGCCGCGAGGGCGACGAAATTTGGGAGGAAGCGGCACGTCTCAACATCCCCGTTGACGTGCTCGCGCTCGCCCGCCAGCTGCCAGCCCTGCGTGAGCGCGCCGCCACACTGCCGCAGACGACGATCGTGATCGACCATCTCGCGCTCGTCGGCGCCGACGCCGCGCCGGCCGACGCCGCCGAGCTGCTGAGATGCGCCGAGCTGCCGAACGTCGTCGTGAAGATGTCGGCGCTGGCACACCTCTCGCGTGAGCCGTGGCCGTACGTCGACGTCCACCCGCTGATGCGCGACGTGCTGCACGCCTACGGGCCCGAGCGCGTCGTCTTCGGCTCGGACTGGCCAAACCTGCTGGCGTCGGGCCCCTACGAGAACACGGTCAGCGCGATGGACGAAGCGCTGCAGCTCGGGGCCGACGACCGTGCCGCCGTCTTCGGCGGCAACGCCGCGCGCATCTGGTCGATGCCCGTGAGCGGCGACGGCGCTTGAGACCGCCATCGTGACTGCCTGACGTTCCAAGAGGAGGAGAGTCGAAATGGTGAAACGTCGTGTGCTGGGGCTTGCGGCCCTTGCGTCGGTGGGCGTGCTCGCCGCCGGGTGCGGCTCGAGCGAGAGCTCGAGCTCGGGATCAAGCGCAGGAAAGAGCTCGGAGCCGGTCAAGATCGGCCTGATCGTCCCGCTGTCGGGTGCCGCAGCCAATCCGAAGATCTACGTCGACCCCGCCAACGACGCAGTTGCGAGACTGAACGCCGACGGCGGCATCGACGGGCGCAGAGTGCAGGTGATCAAGTACGACTCCGGCTTCACGCCCGAGGAGGCGATCACCGCCGCGCGCAAGGCGACCTCCGACGGCGTCAGCGCGCTGATCGGCCTGCCGGTCGTCTCGCAGGTGCTCGCGGTCAAGCCGGTGCTCGACCAGAGCAAGCTCCCGCTGCTGTTCCTCGGCGGCGGCCAGGAGGCCGAGTACCACGCCGACGACTCCAAGGGCGCGAGCGAGTACTCGTTCCGCATCGGCACGCCGGCCAACCTGACGACCGAGTCGGGCGTCGAGTTCTCGATCAGAAACCTCAGAGCGACGGACATCGGCCTGCTGCTGCGTCAGGAGAGCGCGGCGCAGAGCAACCAGGAGCTGCTCACCAGAGCCGCGACCGACAACGGCGGCAGAGTCAGCGCCGCGCGCGTCATCACCGAGGGCGGCACCGACGTCACGAGCGAGCTGCTGCCGATGAAGGACACCGACGCGATCGTCAGCAACGACTACCCGCCAACGCTCGCGTTGATTTTGCGCCAGATGCAGCAGTACCAGATGACCCAGCCGCTGGTCGGCGAGCAGTCCGCCGCGCAGGTCTTCATCAACAGACTCGCGCCGGCGGCGCTGACGAAGAGCCTCTACTCCGAGACGCCGTGCAACCCGTCTGACTCCAGACGCCCAGAGACGCCAGCGTGGACGAGAGCGTACGAGTCGGCCCACGGCTACACGCCCGACGCGAACTCGGCGATCACCTACGACTCCTTCTCGATCCTCAAGGACGCCTACGAGAAGGCGGGCAGCTCGGACTCGGCCGACGTCCTCAAGCAGCTCGAGTCGCTCGACTACACCGGCGGCGTCTGCGAGGACTACAAGACCGACCCCGTGCATGTCACAGGGCACTCGGCGGTGATCATGTCGTTCGCGGACGGGACGCCGAGAACCGTCCAGGAGTTCGACGGGCTCTAGGAGCGGGACGTGGGAGAGTTCATCAGCATCCTCGTTGCAGGGGTGGCGACCGGGTGCCTGAGCGCCCTCGTCGCCCTCGGCTTCATCGTCACGTACAAGGCGACGGGCGTGATCAACTTCGCTCAGGGCGGGCTGGTCACGCTGGGCGCCTACCTCGGCTACTGGCTGATCGTGCAGGTCGGCGTCCCGCGCGCGCTCGCGTACGTGGCGGCGCTGGCGCTGATGTTCTGCTTCGGCATGGTCGTCGAGCGCATCGCGCACCGGCCGCTGCGCTCGCGGCCGCTGCTGGTCGTCGTGATCGCCACACTCGGCATCGGCCTCGTCATCCAGTCCGGGTTGCAGACATGGCAGGGGTCGGACCCCAAGCACCTGTCGACCCCGCTCGACGGCAAGGTGCTGCACGTCCTCGGCGCGAACATCGCGTACTGGGACCTGCTGATCGTGCTCGTCACCGCCGTCGTCGTGACGGCGCTGATGCTGATGTTCAGCCGCACGCAGATCGGCCGTCAGTTCCGCGCCGTCTCGGCCGACCCCGACGTCGCGTCGCTGTACGGCATCCCGGTCGCCCGCTTCGGGCTGATCGCGTTCGGCCTCGGCGGGCTGCTCGCAGGGCTCGCGGGGCTGATGATGGCCCCACGCGGCTCCCTGGAGATCTCGATGGGCTTCGACGCGATGATGACGGCGTTCGCCGCGGCGGTGATCGGCGGCTTCGGCCGCCTCGGCGGCGTCGTGATCGGGGCGCTCGTGCTCGGCCTCGTGCAGCAGCTCGGCTCGGCGTACGTCTCGGACAGCTTCACGGAGCTGTACCCGTTCATCGTGATGATCGGCGTGATCGCGATCTGGTCGCAGGGGATCCTCGGCAGCGAGGAGCGGGTCCGTGTCTAGCGTCGCGACGGACCGAACCGACCGGCCCGGCGCCGAGGGCCCCGACGCCGTCGCGGAGACGGCCGGGACGCAGGAGGCGGTCGCCCGCCGGCGCCGCTCGCGCCGGCTGCGGCTCGTGACGATCGTCGTCTTCGGGGCGCTGATGTGCCTCGGCCCGGTGCTGTTCACGACCGACTACTCCGCCTCGGTGCTCGACGAGCTGCTGCTGTACGCGGTCGCGGGGATCGGCTTCTTCCTGATCCTCGGGCTGTCCGGCCAGTTCGCCTTCTCGCAAGCGGCCGTCTTCGGGATCGGCGCCTACGCCTCCGCGTGGGCCGGTCACTACACCGGCTTCTGGCTCAGCGTGCTGTTCGCGGTCTTCGTCGCCTGTGTCGTGACCGCGCTCGTCGGCCTGCTGCTGCGCAGAACGAACGAGCTCTACTTCGCGATCGCGACGCTCGGCGTCTCGCAGGTCTGCGTGATCGTCTTCCGCCAATGGACGGGATTCACCGCGCCCGGCGGCGAGGTCGCGCTCGTCAACGTGCCGCACGTCTTCGGCTTCGTCGTCAACACGCCGGAGCGCTACTACTGGATGTGCCTCGTCGCGCTGACGGTCGCGCTGGCGCTGGCGACGCTGATCGTGATCTCGCCGCTGGGGCGCGACACGACCGCGGTGCGCGACCGCCCCGCGGCGGCCGCCGGCCTCGGCATCTCGGTCGTCCGCAACCGCGTGACGGTCTACGTGCTGGGCTCGGCGTTCGCCGCGCTCGCCGGCGCCTTCTACGCGCACATGGAGGGGTTCATCTCGCCCGACTCGTTCTCGCTCAACCTCGGGATCGACCTCTTCCTCGTCGTGATCCTCGGCGGCCTCTACTCCGTCTGGGGCGCCGTGCTGGGCGCCGCGTTCGTCGTCGGCGTCCCCGAGATCGCGCGCGGCGCGGCCGAGCATCGCGACCTGATCTTCTCGGTCGTGCTGGTGGTCGCGATCATCGCGTTCCCGGACGGGCTGATCGGCGCCGGCAACCGGCTGCTGTCGCTCGCCGGATCGCTGACGAGACGAGGTGGCTCGCATGGCGCTTGAGATCGACGACGTCAACGTCTCCTTCGGCAGCGTGCGCGCGGTCGCGGGGGTGACGTTGAAGCTCGAGGCCGGCGAGCGTCTTGGGCTGGTCGGCCCGAACGGCTCGGGCAAGAGCACGCTCGTCAACGCGATCAGCGGGATCGTCAAGGGCGGCGGCCGGATCGCGCTCGACGGCAGCGAGGTGCGGGCCGGCTCGGCGCTGTCGGCCGCGCGCTGCGGCATCAGCCGCACGTACCAGTCGCCGCAGACGTTCGCCGACGTCAGCTGCCTCGACAACGTGATGCTCGGCCTCGATCGCGACCGCACCAACGGCCTGTTCGCGGCGTGGTTCCTACGCCGCGCGACTGACCGCCGCGAGCGCCGCCGCGTCAGCGAGGCGCTTGCGCTGCTCGACCAGGTCGGGCTGGCAGACGCGGCCGAGTCGCCCGCGTCGATGCTGACGTTCGGGCAGCAGCAGATGCTGGGGCTCGCGCGGGCGCTGGCGGCGAAGCCGTCGGTGCTGCTGCTCGACGAGCCGGTCGCAGGCCTCAACACGGAGGAGAGCAAGGCGATGGCGAAGGTGCTCGCGGCCGTCAACGAGCAGGGGGTGTCGCTGTTGCTGATCGAGCATCGGATGGACTTCGTCGCTTCGCTCTGCCCGCGCGTCGCGGTGCTCGCGGCCGGCAGCTTGATCGCGGACGGGCCGCACGAGCAGGTCTTCGCCGACCCGCAGGTGATCGACGCCTACCTCGGGTCGGTGAGCCATGCTTGAGGTGACGAAGCTGTCGGTCAGCTACGGCGCGGTCGTCGCGGCGAGAGAGGTCAGCTTCACGGTCGGCGCGGGCGAGTGCGTCGCGCTGCTCGGGCCCAACGGCGCGGGCAAGAGCTCGAGCCTGAAGGCGGTCTCGGGGATGGTCGGCTACGGCGGCGAGGTGCGGCTGGAGGGCCGTGACCTGCGGGGCATGGCACCTCACCGGATCGCGAGACTCGGCGTCATCCACGTGCCGGAGGGGCGCCGGCTGTTCCCGGCGCTGACCGTCCACGAGAACCTGCAGGTGGCGACGACCGCGCGCGGCGAGCGCGGCGCGAGCTACTCGCTCGACGACGTCTACGACCTCTTCCCGGCGCTCGTGAAGCTGCGCTCGACGGCCTGCTGGTCGCTGTCGGGCGGCGAGCAGCAGATGGTCGCGATCGGCCGCGCGCTGGTCGCGTCACCACTGCTGTTGATGCTCGACGAGCCAAGCCTCGGCCTGTCGCCGAAGATCACGCAGGTGGTGGGGGAGGCAGTCGCGCAGATCCGCGGGCGCACGTCGGTCCTGCTGGTCGAGCAGAACACGCGCGTCGCGCTCGACCTGGCGACGCGCGTCTACGTCTTCGTCGGCGGCGCGATCGTGATGGAGGGCGGCAGCTCGCAGATCGCCAACCGCGAGGCGCTGCTCGAGGCGTATCTCGGCCTCGAGGCGCACGCGGTCTAGACGCACGTCGGCCGATCCATCAGTACTATCTTTTATATGAAGCGAGAGATGATGCGATGACGGGCGAGGTGGGCTGAGGATGTACGTGGGATCGATCGCGGCGCGGCTGCCCGACAAGCCCGCCATCGTCACCGTGGGCGTTGACGGCGCGGAGGAGGTGCTCACCTACGGCGAGCTCGACGGTCGCTCGACGGCGCTTGCGAAGGTGCTTCGCTCGGCTGGGCTGAAGCCGGGCGACGCCTATGCGGTGATGGCCGCCAACCACCCGCGCGTCTCGGAGCTGTACTGGGCCGGGCAGCGCTCCGGGCTCTACTACACGCCGGTCAACGTCCGCCTCAGCGAGGACGAGATCGCGTACGTGCTGCGCAACTCGCACGCGCGCGCCGTGATCGTCGCGCCGCGCTACGCCGAGCTCGCGCGCGCGGCGCTCGCGCACGCGCCTGACGTCAAGCTGGTGCTCGCGCTCGACGACGGTGCCGACGGCTTCGCCCGCTACGAGGAGGCGATCGCGGCGGCGCCTGAGGGCCCGCTCAGCGACGAGCTCGAGGGCACGGCGATGATCTACTCCTCGGGCACGACCGGCCGCCCGAAGGGGATCAAGCGGCCGCAGAGCGGCAACGCCCCGGGCGGGACCGTCTTCGGCCTGCCGCCGGGGATCGAGTCGGCGTGGGGGCTGACCGAGGAGAGCGTCGGCCTCGTGCCCGCGCCGGTCTACCACTCCTCGGGCCTGACCCGGCTGATGATCTCGCAGAGCATCGGCATGACGACGATCGCGATGGAGCGCTTCGACGCGCTCGAGGCGCTGCGCGTGATGGAGCGCCACGGCGTGACGCACTCGCTGTGGGTCGCGACGATGTTCGTGCGGCTCTTGCAGCTCGACCCCGCCGAGCGCGACCGCTTCGACCTCGCCGCCCACGTCGGCGCGACGGTCGGCTCCGGGCCCTGCCCGGCGCATGTCAAGGAGCGCATGATCGAGTGGTGGGGGCCGATCATCACCGAGACCTACGGCGGCACCGAGGGCAACGGGATGACGCGGATCACCTCCGAGGAGTGGCTCGCGCATCGCGGCTCGGTCGGCAAGCCGGTCTTCGGCGAGATCCACGTGCTCGACGACGACGGCAACGAGCTGAGCGCCGGCGACGTCGGCACGATCTACTTCGGCGGCGGCCGCCCGTTCGAGTATCACGACGACCCCGAGCAGACGGCGAGCGTCTTCACCGCGCAAGGGTGGAGCACGCTCGGCGACGTCGGCCACGTCGACGCCGACGGCTACCTGTTCCTGTCCGACCGCAAGTCGGACATGATCATCGTCGGCGGGATCAACGTCTATCCGGCTGAGGTCGAGGCCGTGCTGCTCGAGCATCCGGGCGTGCGCGACGTCGCCGTGATCGGCGTCCCCGACGAGGTCTACGGCGAGGCGGTCAAGGCGATCGTCGAGCCGATCGACGCCGCTGCGGGCGCTGGGCTCGTCACCGAGCTGGAGGCGTTCTGCCGCACGCGGCTGGCGAAGTTCAAGCTGCCGGCGAGCTTTGACCTGGTCGACGCGCTGCCCCGTCAGCCGACCGGCAAGCTCGCCAAACGGCTGTTGCGCGACCGCTATCGCAGCGGAAGCGCTGGCAGCTCCATTTGAGACGGTATACCGTATCCCCAACCTACGAGGAGGACACGATGTCAGGCTCGATTGCCCAGGCTGCGCCCGCTCCTGCTGCCAGTGAGCAGGCGCACGCGATCATCGACTGCGACGTCCACCACATCATGGGCACGCTCGACACGCTGACGCCGTATCTGAGCAAGGCGTGGTGCGAGCGGCTCGGCCTCGGCGACGGAGGCGTCTCCGCCGCGCTGATCCCGTATCGGCTGCCGTGGGTTGCCTACATGAACCCGCACGGCGGCATGATGCACGACGCGCTTCCGCCCGGCGGCGGCTACGCGGGCTCTGACCCGCAGTTCGCCGCCAGACAGCTGTTCGACGGCTTCGGCGTCACCTACGGCGTGCTGATGGGAGCCGAGAACCTGATGGTCGGCGGCGTCCCCTCGCCCGACATCGCGGCTGAATTGATGCGCGCGTACAACGACTGGACGATCGACACGTGGCTCTCAGCTGACGAGCGCTTCATGGGCTCGATCGCGGTCGCGCCGCAGGACCCGGTCAAGGCCGCCGCGGAGATCCGCCGCCTCGGCGACCACCCGCGGATGGTGCAGGTCGGCATGCCGACCGGCGACCGCCGCCTCGGTCACCGTTACTACGACCCGATTTACGACGCGGCGCAGGAGTTCAACCTGCCCATCGCGTGGCATCCGGGCTCAGAGTCGGCCGGCGTCAACCCGCACATGACCGCGCTCTCGCCGTCGAGCTCCTACCTGGAGAACAGCGCGTCGTTGATTCAGGTGACGCAGGCGCAGCTCACCAGCGTGCTGTGCGAGGGGACCTTCGAGAAGTTCCCCAGACTCAAGCTTGTCCTGATCGAGGGCGGCGTCACCTGGCTGCCCGCCGTGCTGTGGCGCCTGCACCGCGGCTGGATGAGCATGCGCGACGAGCTGCCGTGGATGAAGCGCTCGCCCGAGGAGTACGTCAAGGACCACGTCCGCCTCGCGACGCAGCCGCTCGACGAGCCCGCCGGCGCGCCCGAGAAGCTCGTCTCGCTGCTGGAGTCGGTCGGCGGCGAGGACCTCCTGATGTTCTCCTCCGACTATCCCCACTGGGACTTCGACAACCCGCACGCCGCCTTCCGCGGCTTCTCCAAGGAATGGAAGCGCAAGATCATGGACGTGAACCCGCGCGCCTTCTACGACCGCCTGCCGAAAGCCGAGGGCTGACCGTGCTGACGAGCTTCTCCGACCCCGGCGTCGAGCGCTTCCGCGGGCAGGTCCGCGAGTGGCTGTCCGACGCGATCCCGCAGTCGTGGCGCGACGGCGCGGACACGATGAGCGAGCACGAGCGCAACACGGAGCGGCGCGCGTGGGACCGCAAGCTGTGGGCCGACGGCTACGCCGGCCTCAGCTGGCCAAAGGAGCACGGCGGCCAAGGCCTCGGCCCGTTGGAGCAGCTCGTCTTCTACGAAGAGATGGCGATCGCGCACGCGCCTGACGAGCTGGACCGGATCGGCAAGTTCCTGACCGGCCCAGCCGTCATCGCCCACGGCACCGAGGCGCAGAGAGAGCGCTTCCTGAAGCCGATCCTCGCCGGCGAGGAGCTGTGGGGCGAGGGCTTCTCGGAGCCGGGCGCCGGCTCGGACCTCGCCGCGCTGTCGTGTCGCGCGGAGCGCCAGGGCGAGGACGAGTACGTGATCCACGGGCAGAAGACGTGGACGACGAACGCCGACCTCTCCGACCGCATCTACCTGCTCGCGAGAACCTCGGACACGCTGCCGCGCGGGCACAACCTGACCGTCTTCCTGATGGACATGCACCAGCCGGGTATCGACGTCGTGCCGATCCGCCAGATCACGGGGGAGACGCACTTCAGCGAGGTCTTCTTCGACGGCGCGATCGCGCAGCGCGAGGACATCCTCGGCGAGGAGCACGAAGGCTGGGGGCTGGGCAAGCTGACCGGCTTCCGCGCCGAGCGACACGTCGTCGACGCGCTCGTTCACTACCGCGAGATGCGCGAGTGGGCCGACCGCCTGGAGGAGTGCCACTGCGAGGTCGACCGCGACCCGGGCGGGCTGCGTCACTTCGAGACGCAGATCGAGCTGCTGCGCTGGCACGTGATGCGCGCGACGGAGCTGATGGCGACCGGCGGCGACTGGTACCCGCCGGTCTCGATCACGAAGGTCTATTGGAGTGAGCTGATGCAACGTCTGACCGAGGCCGGCGTGGCGCTCGACTGCCCCGTTCACCGTGACTACTGGCGTCACCGTTACCTCGAGTCGCGCGCCTCGACGATCTACGGCGGCACGATCCAGATCCAGCGCAACGTCGTCGCTGACCGCGTGCTGGCGCTGCCGCGATGAGCAGCACGATGGAGGGCACGATCAAGCTGCTGGCGAGCGAGGACGCGGCGCCGCTGGTGGAGGGCTTCGCCGCGCTCGTCGACGGGCACACGCCGGGCAGCCGCTCCGACGCGTTCTTCGCCGACCGCCATGAGGAGATCTGGCGCGCGCTTGGCGAGGGCGACTGGTTCGACCTTGGCGTCGCGGCTTCGGCTGGCGGGGCGGGGCTCGACGGCCGCGACCTGCTGGAGATATCGGAGGCGTGGGGGCGGTCGCTGTTCCCCGTGCCGTTCACGACGACGATGCTCGTCGCGCGCTGGCGCGGGACGAGCGGGGGGCTTGCCGCGGCGGGCGCGACGTTCGCTGTCGCGGACGGCTCGGGGGCGCTTGCGCCGTTCGGCGACTGGCCCGGGATCTCTTTGCTCGGTGCGGACGGGGCGCTCGACGCGGTCGGGCCGTTGGGCGCGGTCGACACGTTCGCGCCGTCGCTCCCTTTGGCGGTTGTCGACGGGGCGTCTCCGTTGCCGCCGCAGTGGCTCGACGAGCTGCGCGCCTGCCTGGCGGCTGAGGCTGTCGGCGCGACGCAGGCAGCGCTGACCGCGGCGATCGCCTACGCGCATGAGCGCAAGGCGTACGGCAAGCCGATCGGCTCGTTCCAGGCGATGAAGCACCTGCTCGCCGACGTCAAGCGCGACGTCGAGCTCGCGCGCTCGGCGGCTGTCTGGGCGGCGCAGGTCAGCGGCGCGGAGAACCTGCGCGCGGCGGCGACCGGCGTCGAGCTGTGCCAGCGCGCGACGGCCAGCTGCATCCAGGTCTTCGCCGGGATCGGCTTCACGTGGGAGCTCGACCTGCACTTCCTGCTGCGGCACGTGATGGCGATCCGGCGGGTGGTGAGCGCGGGGGCTGCGGGCTTGCCGGGCGGCGCGGGCGGTGCGCGCGGGGCCGGGGCAGGCGCGCGTGCGGGCGTCGGCGCAACCGGAGGCGCGTCGCCGGCTGAGCGATAAGGTCAATGGCTCGCTCGTGACGGATCTCCCGGACACCAAGCGCGTCGTGCGCAGCTCGCTCGGCGGCCAGGTCGCCGACATCATCCGCGAGCAGATCCTGACCGGCGAGCTGCACGTCGGCGATCGCGTCGTGCAAGCGGAGTGGGCGGCGCGGCTGCAGGTCAGCCGCATGCCCGTCCGCGACGCGATCGTCTCGCTCTGCCATGAGGGCCTGTTGCACAACACGGCAAGCGGCGCGGCTGTCGTCGCGCCGGTCGACGTCGACGTGATGGCCGACATCTTCGAGGTCAACGCGCTCGTTGCCGGGCAGGCTGCGCGACGGGCCGCGACGCGTGTGAGCGAGCAGGAGATCGGCGAGCTCGACCGCCTGCAGGAGCAGCTTGCGCAGGCGGTCGCGGGCGGTGACATGCACGCGGCGTCGGAGATCAACTGGTCGCTGCACCGCGTCGTCAACCGCGCGGCCGACTCGCCGCGGCTGTCCGCGCTGCTGCGGACGCTGTCGACCGGCACGCCGCGCACGAGCTTCGAGCTGATCCCCGGCTGGGGCGAGCAGGCGCTCGAGGACCACAAGCAGCTGATCGCTGCGCTGCGCGACGGCGACGGCGAGCGGGCGTACGAGGTCGCGAGGGAGCATGTCGCGCGCGGCACCGGGCCGCTGTTGGAGCAGCTCGAGGCGCGCTTCGCGGCTGACAAGCGGGCACAGGGCGCTTCGCCCGCGCCGCACGCCGCCGTCGGCGGCTGAGCGCCCACGGGCGACAGCCCGCATCAGGTCAAAAACAGTTATCATTTAGTTGATGCCGGAGGTGTGGTCCGGCGCTGTCACGGAGGAGCCTGGGATGGAGCGTGAACGGCATGTCATCTGCGCCGCGGAGGAGCTGCCGCCTGGCTCGCGGACGATCACGACATTGCGCCGTCGGTCGATTGGCGTGTTCAACGTCGACGGCGCGTACTACGCGGTCACGAACATGTGCCCGCACCACCGCGCGCCGTTGTGCGTCGGCCCGGTGACGCAAGAGATCACCAGCCGCAGGGTCGGCGAGTACGAGCTCAAAGAGGACGGCAACCCGCTGATCCGCTGCCCCTGGCACAGCTTCGAGTTCGACATGTCGACCGGCCGCAGCATCGTCGCGCCCGATCGCTATCGCGTCGCCGTCTACGACGCGGCGTGTGAGGACGGCGAGGTCGTCGTCTACATGTGAGCGGGCCTCGGATGGGCCAGGCGGGCTCGCGCGAAAGGGCGCGCGAGCTGTCGAACCACGACGAAGGATGGGTCGCATGGCCGCACGCACAACCGCCGTCCCGCCGCGGTGGGACGACACCGTCGACGCCGTCGTCGTCGGAGCCGGCGCCGCCGGGCTGACGGCCGCGCTGGTCGCCGCCGACGCCGGCTTGCGCGTCACTGTGCTCGAGCGGACCGCGCTCGTCGGCGGCACGAGCGCCGTCTCAGGCGGGACGCTGTGGGTCCCCGGCAACCGCCACATGGCGGAGGTCGGCGTCGAGGACTCGCGCGCGGACGCGCTGGCGTACATGCGCGCCGTCGCCGGCGGGCGCGCGGACGAGCAGGTGCTCGCGACGCTCGTCGACCGCGGGCCCGAGATGGTCGAGCAGCTGGAGCGGCGCTTTGGCTTCGCGTTCGAGCCCTATCCGCCGGTCGGCCCGACGCTCGACTACCGCTACCACCTCGACGGCGCGCGCCACGGCGGCCGCTCGATCGACCTTGGCGGCTTCCAGCTCGACCTGCTCGGGCCGTGGGCCGGGAAGCTGCGGCGCGGCACGACCTCGTCGCTGGTGATCAGCAAGGCCGAGTACTACGGCGAGCGCCACTACATGTCGCGGTCGTTCACGGCGCCGCCGGCGGCGGACAGCGCCCCGCAGGTCGGCGGCGGCGCCGCGCTGGTCGCGCACCTGCTGCACGGCTGCCTCGCGCGCGGCGCGCGGGTGCTCGTCGAGCAGCCGGTCGAGCAGCTGGTCCTCGACGACGACGGCGCGGTTCACGGCGTCGTCGTGGACGGCCGCGACGGGCGGCGCTCGCTTCGCGCCACGCACGGCGTCGTGCTCGCCAGCGGCGGCTTCGAGTGGAACGAGGCGCTCAAGGCCCGCTACCTCGACCGCCCGCTGACGCATCCGGCCAGCCCAGAGGACGTCGGGCGCGGCGACGGGCTCGAGCTCGGGCTCGCCGCGGGCGCGGCGGTCGCAGGCTTGGGCGACGCGTGGTGGACGCCGGTCTTCGACGTCGCGGGCGACGGGGCGCCGCTCGCCGGCGGCGTGCGCAGCGTGATGTGCCGCGCCGAGCGCGGCTTCCCGCACGCGATCGTCGTCAACCGCGCCGGCCGGCGGTTCGTCAACGAGGCGACCAACTACTACGACATGCCGGCGGCGTTCGGCACGCTCGCGAGCGGTCCGGAGAACCTGCCCGCGTGGCTCGTCGTCGACCAGCAGTTCGTCGACGCCTACCCGCTGATCGCAACCAAGACCGACGGCGTCGCGCCCGAGCCCGCGCGCGGCCTGGCGATCGCGGGAACGCTCGCCGAGCTGGCCGCTCGCGCCGGGATCGACGGCGCTGGCCTGGAGCAGACGGTCGAGCGCTTCAACGGATACGCCCGCGCTGGCCGCGACCCTGACTTCCACCGCGGCGAGAGCGCCTGGGACCGCGCCTGGGGCGACGCCGACCACGGCCCCAACCCCTCGCTCGGGACGATCGAGCGCGGGCCGTTCTACGCGAAGCAGGTCTTCGCTGGCGCGCTCGGAACGAAGGGCGGGCTGCGGATCGACGGCTGCGGGCACGTCCTCTCGGAGGCAACGGGCGCGCCGCTTGCGGGGCTGTTCGCGGCCGGCAACGTCGCGGCTGGCTCGGTGCCGTGGGGCTACACAGGGCCAGGCGCAACGCTCGGCCCTGCGATGACGTTCGGCTACGTGATCGGCCGCGAGCTGGCGGTCGCGGCCGGGGCGCCGCTTGACGAGAGCGGGCCGCAGCCGGCGGCTGGCGGCGGCGTCGCCTGAGCGCGAGCACGGTGGGGCTGCAAGGAGAACGGGAGGCCGTGCTCGTCGGCTGGCGGGCGCGCGCACTGCTCCCGCTGCTGATGTACACGACGCTGCTGGCGGCGGTCGTCGGCTCGCTCGGCGCGCCGCTCGTGCCGACGCTCGCGCGCGAGCAGCATGTCTCGCTCGGCACCGCGCAGTGGGCGCTGACGGTGACGCTGATGGTCGGCTCGGTCGCGACGCCGGTCTTCGGCCGGCTCGCTGACGGCCGCCGTCGCCGCCGCTGGATCGTCACCGCGCTGAGCGTGATCTGCGCCGGCGCGGCGCTCAGCGCGATCGCTCCGAGCTTCGGCGTGCTGCTCGCCGGCCGCGCGCTGCAGGGCGTCAGCTACGGCATCCTCGCGATGGCGCTCGCGTCGATTCGCGAGCACACGCCGCCGGGGCTGCTGCAGTCGCGCGTCGCGACGCTGTCGATCACCGGCGCGACCGGGCTCGGCGTCGGCTATCCGCTCGTCGCGGCGATCACGCAGTACCTCGGCTACCGCGAGGCGTTCTGGTTCGCGGTGCTGTTCGTGCTGCCCGCGATTCCGCTGCTGTTGGCCGTCCTGCCGCGCCAGACGGCCCCGATCGGCGACGGCTCCGGCGGGCTTGACGTCGGCGGCGCGCTGCTGCTCGGAGGCGGGCTGCTGGCGATGCTGATCGTCGTCAGCGAGGGCGCGGCGTGGGGATGGACGTCAACGCCCGTGTTGATACTGGCCGCCGCGGCGGCCGCGATCGGCGTCGGCTGGGTCGCGCACGAGCTTCGCCATCCGCGTCCGCTCGTGCAGCTGCGGCTGCTGCGCCACCGCTCCGTGCTGGTCGCGAACGTCAGCGCCTTCTCGCTCGGGATCGTGATGTTCATGGGCTTCTCGCTGATCACGCGGCTGGCGCAGACGCCGTCAAGCGTCAGCTACGGGCTCGGCGCCTCGCTGCTCGTCGGCGGCTTCGTGCTGTCGCCGCTCGCGCTCGGGAGCCAGGTCTCCAACCGCCTCGCGCGGGCGGCGGGGCGGCGGTACGGGATGGCGGCGGTGCTGCCGGCGGGCGCTGTGGTGGCGGCGATCCCCAACCTCGGGCTTGCGGTGATCCACCAGCACGTCTGGCAGATGGCGCTCGCGATGCTGCTGTTCGGGGCGGGCGTGGGGAGCACGTTCGCGGCGATGCCGGCGCTGATCATGGAAGGCGCGCCGCCCGGCGAGACGGGTAGCGCGACGAGCTTCAACCAGGTGCTGCGGACGGTCGGCGGCGCGGTCGGCAGCTGTCTGAGCGCGGTGATCCTGGGAGCGTGGACGGTCGCGGGCGGGACCTATCCGGCGGAGACGGGCTACACGCTCGCGTTCGCGCTCAGCGGCGGTGGCTGCCTCGCGGTTGCGGCGGGGCTCCTGCTGTTCGCGCGGCGGCAGCGCTCGGCAACGCATGTGTTGACAGATCCAACGAGCGCGTTGACACCCTTGCCTTCCTTTCCAAGATATATAAGATTGATCCCGAATCGGCGCGACGGCACGCGGCTGCGGACCTTGGCGTCCGAGCGGGAGCCGGTCGCGGCCGGCCGAGCGACAGGAGAGCAGACCATGAAGCCGTATCGATCGCTGCTGATCACCTCCGGCGACGACGCCGCCGCCATCGAGCGCGCGATCCAGTCGGAGGCCGACGCGTTCGTCTTCGACCTCGAGGACCTCGTGCTCGACGCGAACAAGGCGCGGGCCCGCGTGCGGATCTCCAAGACGATCCGCAGACTGCGCGACGACGGCGACGAGCGCCCGATCCTGGTCCGCGTCAACGACCTTGACAGCGGCTTTGCCGGGCTCGATATTGCCGGCGTCGTGCAGCCAGGCCTCGACGGCCTGATGCTCACGAAGACGCGCAACCGCGACGACATCGTCGGCATCGCGGCGCTGGTCGCAGAGGCCGAGCGGGCCAACGGCGTGCCCGTCGGGACGCTCAAGTTCCTGGTGCCGGGCGAGACGGCCGAGGCGCTGGAGAAGTGCTTGGAGATCGTCTCCCACGAGCGCGTCTTCAGCATGATCGGAGCAGCGACCCGCGGCGACGTCGCCCACACGATCGGGTACGAGTGGCAGCCCGACGGCACCGAGACGCTCTACTACCGCAGCCGCATCCTGCTCGCCTCACGCGCGGCCGGCATCGAGCACCCGACGTCCGGCTGCTGGGAGACCGAGGACGACATCGACGGCCTCGTCGCCGACGTCACCGCGGCGCGCCGGCTCGGCTACCGCGGCTACCTGACGATCTACCCCCACCACACCCCTCACGTCAACCGCGCCCTGACGCCCTCCGACGAAGAGCTCGCCCGCTACCGCGCGATGATCGACGGCTTCGACAAGTCAGTGGCGGCCGGCGAGAGCGTCTTCACGTTCGAGGGCCGCTTCACCGACCTCGCCCACATCAAGACCGCCCGCCACCGGCTCGAGCAGGCGGAGGCGTTGAGCGCGTAGGAGGTCGACCGCCCCGCGCTACTCGCGCGCTGCGCCGCCGGGCACGTCAGCGCGGCGCGCCCGCCGGCGCAGATGCGCGACGCAAACGGTGACGAGCAGGCCGATCGCGAGCAGGGCGATCGTGTTGGCGGCGCTGGCGAGCGGGGCGTCGTCCGTCGCGATGAAGATCGTCAGGCCGACGCCGAGCGTGATGCCGACGAGCGACAGGAGCAGCTCCGCGCGCGGGCCGAGGCCCGCTCTTCTGCGCAGCAATCTGACGCTCTTGTGCAGCTTGCCGAGCTTGATCACCTTCGCGAGCTTGAGCGTCTTGAACAGCTTCGCGAGGAACAGCAGCCGCAGCGCCGGCGCCGCTGCGAGGGCGAGCGGCACGAGCGGCGAGCTGACGACCACGATCAGCAGCTCGAAGCGATGGCTCGACGCCCACGCGCCGCGGTCGTGGCTGACCGTCAGCATCACCGCCGCCTCTGCCGCGAACACCGACCAGACGACCCAGTGCCCGATCTCCTCGACGTCGTGCCAGGCGCCGTGAGGGTGGGTCAGCGACAGCGCGATCAGCGGCAGCACGGCCAGCGCCGCGCTCAACACGAGCGGTCTCAGCCGTCCTTCCCAGCGCGAAGCCAGCTCGTCGGGCACAGCGGTCTCGGCGGCGGTCATCAGCGGGACCGTACCCGGCTTCACGATCAGCAGGCAGCGAGCGCTGGCGGCGGGCGCCCGCACGCCGCGGCCACGCCGCGCCGCGAGCGCCACGGAGCCGGCGACACCGGCGCCCGTGTCAGTCGACCGACGTCGGCGCGCGGTGGCGACGGCCGCTGAAGAACTCGGCTTCGGCGACGCCGAGCTCGGTGGCGGGCGGGGCGCCGTGGAGGTACTCCGCGGCTATCGCGCCCCAGTCTGCGCCGGCGCGCAGCTGCGCGACGACGATCGCTACGAGGCCATGCATGCGGCGGATCAGGACGGCCTCGGGCGGGAGCGTGAACTGGTTGACCTGACGTCTCGTCGCGGCACGCTGCTCGCGCGTGGGGCGCTCGCGTTTGCGGGCGGCGGCGGCCTCGGGCGTGACATCGTGCCCGTGCAGCTCGCTCGCCAGGTCGGGCTCCAGCTCGTCCTCCAACTCCCGCTCGCGCTCGCGCTCGCCCTCGGGCGACAGTCGCCGGAAGCCCGGGATCGCGTACCAGCCGATCGCCATCGTCATCATCCGCAGCGCCCACTCGGCGTCGACGGCGTCGGCGCGCTCGTCGGGCAGGTAGCCCGCAGCGGACATCGCGGACTTCAGGCCCTCGGCCGATCTCTCGAGCACCGCGCCGGCTATCGCGCGCTCGCGGTCGACGCGCTCGGCGCTGAGGTCGCGCAGCAGGCCGTAATCCAGAAAGCCGACACGGCCGTCGGGGCAGAGCAGGTAATTGCCGGGATGCGGGTCGCCGAGGGCGATGCGGTTCCTGTACAGCAGGCCGATGAAGAAGCGGAAGACGATCTCGGCGTACCTGTCGCGGACGCCCTCGTCGGCCCGGCGGACCTCCTCGAAGCGCTCGCCCTCGATGTACTCCGACACCAGCACGCGCCGCGTCGACAGATCCGTGTACACACGCGGCACCCGCGCGAAGGGGTGGCCGCGCATCAGCCGCCAGATCCGGCGCTGGTTCTGCGCTTCCAACTCGTAGTCGAGCTCGTCGCCGATCCGCTCGCGCATCTCCGCCGCGAGCGCCTTGGCGTCCAGGCCCGGCGCCAGCCGCTTCACCAGCGGCAGCAGCAGCGTCGCGTTGCGCAGATCCGTCTCGACCGCCTCGGCGACACCGGGATACTGGACCTTGACGACGACGTCGTCGCCGTCGACGGTCGTCGCCCTGTGGACTTGGCCAATCGACGCGGCCGCGAAGGCGTGCTCGTCGAAATCGGAGAAGACGCGCCGTAACGGCCCGCCGAACTCCTTCTTCATCAGCTTCTCGAGGTCGGCGAACTTGACCGGCGGGACGTTGTCGCGCAGCGCCGCCAGCCGATCCTGCAGCTCGTCGCGCTGCTCCTCGGGCAGGCCGTCGAACTCGACCATCGAGATCATCTGGCCGACCTTCATCGCCGCGCCGCGCATCTGGCCGAGCTGGTCGACGAGCTGGTTGACCAACGCCGCCGTGCGCTCGTTCTGGGCCTCGGCGGCGCGCTCGGGCGAGCGCGCGCGGTTGGCGGTCCGCATTCCCGCCCAGCGCAGCCCTTGCCCGGCAACCAGCCCTCCGACCCGCGCGGTCCGTGCGATGCGGCCGGTCGGGAGCTTGCCTGCCTCAGGGCGCGGATCGTCCTCGTCGGGCGTCGAGCTCACCCTTCGAGCGTAGCGGGGTCCGTGCGCCGGGCCCTGCGGCGGCGTGTCACATCCGCATGCCGTGCGTCGTCAAAGGGGGTGACGACTCACTGATCCGGAGGACTGACCCGTGGCAATCACAACACCGGCGACAACCGAAACCCAAGCCGCCCCGCCCTCAAGACTCGCCACCAGGCGCGGCAAGCTGATCCTGGCGCTGCTGTGCACGATGGCGTTCCTCGACTTCGTCGACTCGTCGATCGTCAACGTCGCGCTGCCCTCGATCCGCAACGACCTCGGCTTCTCGGTGCAGAACCTGCAGTGGGTGCTGAGCGGCTACCTGCTCACGTACGGCGGCTTCATGCTGCTCGGCGGCCGCGCTGCTGACCTGTTCGGCCGACGGCGCGTGCTCGTCAGCGGCACCGTCGTGTTCGCCCTCTCGTCGCTGACCGGCGGCCTCGCGCAGAGCGCCGGCATGCTCGTCGGCGCCCGCCTCGTGCAGGGGATCGGCGCCGCGATGATGCTGCCCGCCGCGCTCTCGCTCTTGACGACCAACTTCACCGGGACCGACCGGCACAAGGCGCTCGGCGTCTGGGGCGGCGTCGCGGGCCTCGCCTCTGCCGTCGGCGTGCTGCTCGGCGGGATCCTCTCCGAAGGCCCCGGCTGGCGCTGGGTCCTGCTCGTCAACGAGCCTGTTTGCATCGTCGCGATCGTCTGCGTCTTCGCGCTGTTCGCCAACGACAACCGCCGGGCCAACCTCCAAAACCTCGACCTGCGCGGCGCCCTGCTCTCGACGCTCGGGATGCTGCTGCTCGTCTACACGATCGTGAAAGCGCCCGACGTCGGCTGGGGCGCGACGCGCACGCTCGTCGGCATCGGCGGCGCACTCGCGCTGCTGGCGCTCTTCGTCGTCAACGAGCACCGCAGCAGCAACCCGCTGCTGCCGCTGTCGATCTTCCGCATCAGGGGCCTGGCGGCCGCCGACATCACGCTGTTGATCGGCGTCGCCGGGATCACCTCGATGTTCTTCTTCCTCACGCTCTACATGCAGAACGTGCTCGGCTTCTCACAGATCCAGACCGGCCTCGCCTACCTGCCGCTGTGCTTCGGCGTCGCTGTCGCCGCGGGCGTCTCGTCGCAGCTGCTGGCCAAGCTCGGCACGCGGCCGGTGATGGCCGTCGGCGCGCTGATCGCGGCCGTCGGCGTCTTCTGGCTCTCGCGCGTGCCGGTCGGCGGGTCCTATGCAACAGACCTGCTGCCGGGCCTGTTGATCGCCTCGCTCGGCCTCGGCTCGGTCTTCGTCGCGGTCACGACGGCGGGGAACGAAGGCGTCCCGGCCGATCAGGCCGGCCTCGCGGCGGCACTGCTGAACGCCTCCCAGCAGGTCGGCGGCGCGCTCGGCCTGGCCGCCCTCTCGGCGGTCGCGACCGCGCGCACGACGCACCTGCTCGAGCGCCACACGCCGCAGCCCGTGGCACTGACCTCCGGCTTCCGCGACGCGCTGCTCGCATGCAGCGTCTGCCTCGCCGCGGCGGCGCTCTTCGCGCTGCGGACGGCCAACACCCGCGGCGAGGCCGTGGTCAACAGCGCGAGCGCGGACGCTCGAGATCGCCCCGGGCGTCCCGACGAGCCGCGACGCGCCACTGCACGCGGATCCGCCTGACCTGCCGCTCGCCGCGTAGCGAATCTCGGCGCGGTCGCGGCAGGGGGGCAGGCCTAGCATCGTTCTGGTGCTCTCACTCCTCGGCGCGCCGCTGTTCGCAGTGGCCCGCGTCGGTCCAGCCGGGACGCACTCGCTGCTCCGACTGGTCCATCACTTCTTCCTCTTCCACCTGTTCTTCCGCGCGCTCGGGCCGACTGGCGGGTGGTTCGCGATCATCGCCCTGATCGCGGTCATCTACATGTTCGCGACGATGCGGCGGGGGCGGCTGCGGCGCTGAGCCGGCGGCGCCGGGCGGCGGCGCTGAGCCGGCGGGGCCGGGGGGCGGCGCTGAGCCGGCGGGGCCGGGCGGCGGCGGGGGCGGGCGCGGCCGGGTCAGCTCGCGTCGAGCTGGCCGGCGAGGTTGCGGTGGAAGGCGCTGCTGGCGTCGTTCATCCCGACGAGCTCGACCCGCTTGCCGTGATGGGCGTACTTCGTCACGACGCGGTCGAGCGCCGCAACGGTCGACGCGTCCCAGACGTGCGCGTCGGTCAGGTCGACGACGACGTGCTCCGGGTCGCCGGCGTAGTCGAAATGGTCGGTCAGGTCGCTGCTTGAGGCGAAGAACAGCTCGCCCCTGACGGTGTACGTGGCGGTGTCGCCGTCGGCGCCGGGGCCCGTGCGGCGCTCGGGCACGAGGCGGGTCACGCTCGTCAGGCGCTGCACGCGGCGGGCGAACAGCAGCGCCGCGAGCACGACCCCGGCGAGCACCCCGATCGACAGGTTGCCCGTCGCGACCGTCAACACGACTGTTACGACCATCACCGAGGTCTCGCTTTTCGGCATCCGCTTGAGGTGCTGCGGGCTGACGCTGTTCCAGTCGAACGTGCTGAAGGCGACGAAGAACATCACCGCGACGAGCGCCGCCATCGGGATCCGCGAGACGATCGGGTGCAGCGCGACGACGAGGATCAGCAGGAAGACGCCGGCGAGGAAGGTCGAGACGCGCGTGCGCGCGCCCGACTTCACGTTGATCATCGTCTGGCCGATCATCGCGCAGCCGCCCATCCCGCCGAAGACGCCCGTGACGAGGTTGGCAATCCCCTGCCCCCACGACTCGCGGTCCTTGTTGGAGCCGGTGTCGGTCAGGTCGTCGACCAAACGGGCGGTCATCTGCGTCTCGAGCAGCCCGACGATCGCCATCGTGAAGGCAGGGAGGGCGATGATCGAGAGCGTGTGGAAGGTGAACGGGACGTCCGGCAGCCCGGGCACCGGCAGCGCGTCAGGCAGGGCGCCCTGGTCGCCGACCGTCGGCACCGCGTCGAGCCCGGCGGCGACCGTGATCACCGTAACGACGACGATCGCGACGAGCGGCGGCGGGATCACCTTGTTCACGCGCGGGAAGAAGCCGATGATCAGCAGCCCGCCCGCAGCGAGCGCGTAGACGGCCGAGGGAACGTGCTCGAGGTTCGGCCACTGCGCCTTGAACAAAAGGATCCCGAGCGCGTTGACGAAGCCGACGGAGACCGAGCGCGGCACGTAGCGCATCAGCTGCGCGACGCCTGCGAGGCCGAGCACGACCTGCATCAGCCCCGCCAGCAGCACCGCCGCGATCAGGTACTGCAGGCCGTGCTGCTGAGAGAGGGGCGCGAGCACGAGCGCGGTCGAGCCGGTCGCGGCGGAGATCATCGCTCGTCGCCCGCCGACGATCGCGATCGTGACCGCCATCGTGAACGACGCGAACAGGCCGATGCTCGGCGGGACGTGCGCGATCACGGAGAACGAGATCGCTTCCGGGATGAGCGCGATGCCGACGACCATCGCGGCGAGGATTTCCGTGCGCCAGGCAAGCGGGGAACGCCACCACGCCTGGTCGGCGCCAAGCAGAGGGGCCATTCCGTGGTCAACCTTACCGGCGCGGAAGGTTTCGGCGGGGCGCGGGTGCGGGGGATGCAAGGCGCCGCCGCGGCGCGCGGGCTCCCGCATGCCGGGGATGTCCGCGCGGGCGGAGGCGTCCTAGCTTCTGGATGAAAAGCCAGCGGCGCGCGGGGGTGAGCGCGCGACGACGAAAGGCAGTCCGATGACGAACCAGCCCGCACTCCTGACCCAAGCGCCGCCGCCCGTGTTGGGATCGCCAGAGGAGGCGTACGCCGCGGCGCGCGCGTACGCCGACGCGGTCGAGCCGACCGCTGCGTCACGCGACCGCGAGCGCAGCAAGCCGATCGAGGAGCTGCGGCTGCTGGCCGAGTCCGGGCTGCTTGGCCTGCGGGTGCCAGCGGCGTTCGGCGGGCCGGAGCTGGCGCGCAGCGTCGTGGTCGAGGTGACGCGGCTGATCGCGCGCGCCGACCCGACGATCGCGCAGACGTTCGTGCCGCACTACATCGGCGTCGAGGTCCTCGGCGGCGACCCGAGCGACGAGCGCGCGCAGGAGGTCTACGGCGCGATCCTGCGGGAGGGCGCGCGGCTCGGCAGCGCGTTCGCCGAGCGCGGGACCTCGACGACGGCCGAGATCCGCACCGTCGCTAAGCGTTCCTCGGACGGCGGCTGGACGGTGAGCGGCCACAAGTACTACGCGACCGGCGCGCTCGGGGCGAGCTGGCTCGGCGTCATCGCGATCGGGCCCGCGGGCGGCCCGGCGATCGCCTTCGTGCCGACCGACGCTGACGGGCTGACGCTCGACCTCGACCAGTGGTCGTCGTTCGGCCAGCGCGCGACGTTCAGCGGCGCGGTGATCCTCGACGGCGTCCGCCTGCCCGACCGCTACGTGATCGACACCGGGGCGCCGCCGCCGGTCCCGCCGCCGAGCGCGCTCGGCGCCTTCGACCAGGCGATCCACGCGGCTATTGACAGCGGCATCGCGCGCGCTGCGTTGGAAGACGGCGCACAGTACGTCCGCACACGCACGCGGCCGTGGATCGAGGCGCCGCCCGGCTCGAGTGCGGCCGAGGAGCCGCTGCTGCTGCGCCGCTTCGGCGAGCTGACGACGCAGCTGCACGCGCTTGAGGCGCTCTTGGAGCGTGGCGCCCGCACGGTCGACGAGGCCTTCGAGGCGCCTGCGCTCACGGACGAGAACACCGCCGCCGCGTCGCTCGCGGTCGCCGAGGCGAAGGCGTACGCGCAGGAGGTCGCGGTGGGGATCGCGAGCGGGATATTCGAGCTGACCGGCGCCGCCTCGACCGACGAGAGATACGGCCTCGACCGCCACTGGCGCAACGTCCGCACCCACTCGCTCCACGACCCGGCGCGCTGGAAGTACATCCACATCGGCAACCACACGGTGACCGGGGCGCTGCCGCCGCGGATTCCGACGTTGTAGGTCAGCGGGTCGCGCTGACCATGTGGACGAAGCGCGCGTCGATGGTCGCGCGCGCGAGCTCGATCGGCGCGCCGTCGCCGTAGCCGTCGATCCGCCGCAGCGTCGCATCGCGCACCGGGAAGCTCGCGCCGAGAATCGGCGAGGTCGCGCTGCCGTCGGGGCTGAGCACTGAGCCGGTCAGCAGGTAGGGGCCGATCAACACCTCAGCTGCGACGGGCGCCATCGTGTTCCACTGCTCCCACAGGCCGATCGCGGTGTCGCCGCGCGGCGCGAGCGCCACGAGGGCGCTGCCGCGCGTTACGGCGGCCTGGCGGCCGACGACGGCAGGCGCCGGCAGCGCGCCGGTCGAGCGGGCGGCCGTCGCGACGAACTCGAACGGCCGCGCGGGGCCGGAGGTCACCGCGTACTCGAAGTACGTCCAGCCCCACTTCAGCCCGCCGCCCTCGACTCGACCAGAGATCACGTACTCGGTCGTGATCACGTCGACCTCCCACGGCTCACCGGAGCCAGCGCCTCGATCGAACAACCCCATCTCGCGTTCCCTTCGTCAAGCTGCGCTGCGCACGCACGATGCGGTCGTGCCCCGACCCACTGGCAGCGCCTGACCATACGTTCGTCCACCGACCGCCGCTACCGGGGACGCTACGGTGGTTTCGCGTTGGCGCATTCGCGCGGCGTCGTTCTCGGACGACTCGGCGCGGGTAGATTCGATATGTGGTGAAAGTGGTGCGATACGGCGCGCCGGCGGTCATTGGCATCGCCGGGATCGTCTTTCTGATCGTCGGGACCAGCACGATCGCGACGACGTTCGGCATCGTCCTGATCGGGATCGCGGTGCTCGTCGCCCTGGTGAACGTGTTCGCGCGGCTGAGCATCTCCAGCGAGGACGACCGCGACCGCGAGGAGCGAGCCCGGCAAACCTACTCGCGCACCGGCCGCTGGACCCCGCGCGGCCGGCCGGGGCCCTGACGAGCAAGGCCCCGGGCCTCCGGTCCCGCTTTAGCGGGCGAAATACCCGATATCTCTGCGCTCCGGAAATACGCCGGTGAAGCCAAGGGTCGAGGGGACCCTCAACTTCACGGTGGTGGAAATCGGACATGGAAAACGACGCCCGGGCCGCCCGGTCACGAGGCGCCCGGTCACCCGCCCGCCCGCTCGGTCACCAGGCGGCCCGGTCACCAGCCAGCCCGCCCGGTCACCCGCCAGCCCGCTCGGCCACCAGCCCGCCCGGTCACCCGCCCGCCCGATCACCGACCGCGGCCCGACTCCGCCGCCCGCCCGATCCATGCGCCTCGATGACCGCCGTGGGCAAGCGCTTCACACCGAAGACCCGACTGGGTCAAAGCAGACGGCGCCCCAGCAGCCGCGAGCGCACGACCCCAAAACCGCCTGCGGCCCCGCACCGAGGGAGAGAGTGCGAGGCCGCAGGACGCGTGGGGGCGGGCTGGATGAGGGCCCGCGCGGTTGTTCAGATGGCGGTTACTTCTGGAACAGCGGAACCGCGACCGTCGCGTTCGTTCTGTTGGCGTCGGGGTCGATCGTCGGGACGTTCTGGGTCCAGACGCCGAAGTGGACGTTGCTGATCTTGTTGCCGCTCACGACGGTGCCCTGGAGCGGGGTCACGGCGCTGAAGACCGTGATGCCGACGGTGTCGGTGATGCCGGCGTCCTGGTCGCCGGGGGCGCCGGTCTGGGGGAAGCCGAAAACGCCGTCGTTGCTGAGCGTGTTGTCAACGATCTTGTTGCCGTTGAGGTCCTGGCCCGCGACGTGGCTGTGGAGCGTGACGCCGCCGAAGCCGTTGCCGTTGGCCGTGTTGCCCTTGACGGTGTTGTCGTAGACGCCGCCGCCCGGGAGGCCGGTCGCGATCATGACGCCGCCGCCGGCCGATCTGAGGCCGTTGCGCTCGACCGTGTTGTTCGTGACGACGTTGTCGTAGACGCCGGCGACGTTCTTGGCGCGGCTCATCTCGACCGGCGCATCAGCCGTGCCGCCGAGCACGATCGCTCTCGGGTTGTGGCCGGCGAGCGTGATGCCGCACGCCCACGGGTTGTCCATGATCGTGTTGCCGGAGATCGTGTTGAACGCGCTCGGGCCGGTCTCGTCGCTGACGAGCATGCCGCCGGCGTTGCCCGTGCTGGTGTTGTTGACGATCGTCGAGTGCGTCGTGCCGAGCAAGTGGATGCCCTCGCCGCAGTCGCCGCCGCCCATCGGCGAGCAGAAGCCGACCGGTCTCGCCGCGGTGCGGCCGAGATCGTTATGCGCCACCGTGTTGCCGCTGATCGTCACGCGCGTCGCGTTTCTGACGAGCAGGCCCTCAAACGTGGCGTCGCGCACGGTGAAGCCGTGGACTGTCGCGCCAGCGGCGCGCGCGCCCATCACCACGATGCCGTTGTCGAGGCCTCTGGCGTTGACGACCGGGTTGCCCCTGCCCGTCAGCGTGACGTCCTTGGTGACTCTGACGTCTTCGCGATAGGTGCCGGGCCCGACGACGACCTTGCCGCCGTTCCCGCTCTTGGCGATCGCGTCGGTGATCGTCTTGCACGGCTGCGCTTTGGTGCACGACCACGCGTCCTTGCCGCGTGGTGACACGAAGCGGGTCTTGTCGTTGCCGGCAGCCTTCCCCTTGCCCATATGCGTCGTTTGGGCGCCTGCACTGGCGGCGAACACGGAGCCGAGCGCTGTCACGGTGACAAGCGCGGCTGTCCCGCCCTTGATGAGCCTTGAGCTTCGATCCATCTGAAGCAACCTTTCCTGCGATGTCTGCATGTGGCCGGTCCTGTCGAGTGACAACAGGGCGCGGGAAATTGGCACGGATGGCGCAGGAGGTGAATCCCCGCGATGCGGGATTGGCACCTCGGCGGTTCAGAGGAACGTGAGGGCAGTGCATGGCGGGTGCGGGTGGCGGGCAGCTGAGGCTGGCCGCTGCCGGGCCGCCCGGTGCCCGGGGACTGGGCCTCGCGCGGCCCGCGCCGCCGGGGCGGGCCGCCCCGGCGGCCCGCACCGCCGGAGCGGGGCACAACGCCCCGCTCCGGCAGCACATGCGCGTGTCCGCGACTTAGGAGGCTGCGATCCCCTCGCCGCCGACGGCGCCGGGCACCGTCACCGAGCCGAGCTGGTGCAGCGCGCCGCTGGGCTCGACGCGGAAAGCGTCGACGATCCCTCTCGCGCCCGTCTGGACGTAGACGAAGCGGCCGTCGGGCGAGGCGGTGGCGTCGACCGTGCCGCCGTCGGTCGTCGTCGTGCCGAGCGACTTCGCCATGCCGTCAGCGCCGACGTCGAAGCCGGTGAGGTTGTTGCTGCCCGTGTTGGAGACGTAGGCGTGGCCGCCCGCGACGACAATCCAGCACGTCGCGACCTGGCCGGTCGGGTTCTGCGAGAGGCTGTTGAGCGTGCCGTTGGCATCGAGCGAGTAGACGCCGAGCGCGTTCGTGCCGGCCTCGGCCTCGAGCAGGTGGCCATGTGCGTCGAAGACGCCGCTGAACGGCGCCGCGCCAGCCTCGGCGTTGACGGTCGGCTTGGCCGAGAGGCCGCCGTTTTGCCCGACGCTGAAGACGTCGATCGAGCTGCTGTCGCCCTTCGTCGAGACCAGCAGCTGGCGGCCGCTGGGGGAGAAGAGGACCTGGCCCGGCGTGCTGGTGAACTCGGGCGTCATCATCGGGTCGAAGCCGAGCGCGCGGTGGCCCGCGCCGATCGGGGCGAGCTTGCCGTTCTTCTGGTGGAAGCCCTGCACGGTCCCGCCGGAGCGGGCGTTGAGCACGTAGACGAGGTCGCCGTGGACCGCGATGCTGTTCGGGAAGTCGCCGCCGGAGGGGATCACCTGGCGGCGCGTCAGCTTGGTGCCCTTGACGGAGAAGACCGTCACCGAGTCGCTGCCGGCGTTGACCGTGTAAAGGAGGCCGTTCGCGCGGTCGTAGGCGACCGATCCGAGCGAGGCGAGGTGGTCGACGACGGATCCGACCAGCATGCCGCCACGGCCGCCGGTCGGGTGGACGCCCGCGCGATGGAGGCTGCCGTCGGCGCTGCGGCTGTACGCAACGACCGTGTTGCCGGCGAGGTTGTCGCTCTGGACGAAGACGGCAGCCGAGCGCTTGTCGCTGTGGTGCTTTTCAACGTGTTTGTTGCCGTGGTGCGCGGGCGACGCCGAGGCGGCGGTCGCGCCGAGGGCGACGGCCGCCAGCGAGAGGCCGCTGGCGGCGGTGAGACGTGCGATGGAACGCATGCTGCTCCTAATCAGACGGGCTTTGGGCCAACATCTCTTAGGCATCCGTCTCGGCGCGGTGCTTACCCGCGCAGGGACGCCGTTAAGAGAATCGTCAGGATTGGCCGCGACGCAGTCGCCCGGGCTGGGCTGGGCGCTACCGCGGCAGGCCAGGCGAGCCGAGCGTCTCCGTCGCGCCGCGGACAGCGTCCAGCAGCCCGTGGAAGTCCTCGCTGCACGGGCCGCAGGCGTCGAGGTGCGCGGCGATCCCGGGGTAGGTCAGCTCGGGCTGCTCGCCGGCCGCGACGAGGTCGACGTAGACGTGCAGCAGGTCGAGCGCCTGCTCGCAGCCGACGTCGCGCGGGTCGGTCGTGAGGAAGTGGTCCAGCGCTGAGGATCGTCTGCTCATGAGCGCTCCGTGCTGTCGTCTTGCAGGTGGCCGTCGGCGACGAGCGCGGCACGCAGCTTGCGGCGCGCGTCGAACAACGTTTTGTAGATGGCGCCGCGGTTGCTGTCCAGCTCGATCACGAGCGCGTCGAGAGGGATCCCGTTGAGCGCCAGCGCGACGAAGACCTCGCGCTGGTGGTCGGTCAGCTGCTCGTCGACCGCATGGCGCAGTGCATCGATCAGCTCCCGCCATTCCGACTGGCGAGCGGGGTCGAAGCCGAAGCGGCCGGGCAGCCGCTCCCAGTCCTCGGCGTCGAACGGCACCGGCGGGTTGCGCCAGAAGTGCCGTCCGACCTTCGACGAGACCTCTAAGATCACGAACTTGTACGCCCACGTGGTGAAGCGGCTCTCGCCACGGAAGCCGTCGAGCTTGCGGTCGATCGCCATCAGCGCGTCGGCGGCGGCCTGGTGAGCGATGTCGTCAAGCTCGGGCCCGGCGATCCTCAGCCGTGGCGCCCGCCGCCGCGTCTCGCTCAGCGCGATCCTCAGCAGCGTCGTGTGAAGCCTCGCGAGCGTCGCATCGCGCACGGCCCCGGCGGAGCGCAGGCCGCGCAGCCAACCCGCCGACTCTGGATCGAGTCTCAGCGGGAGCGCGAGGGGTCTTTGCTGCGACGGGTCGACCGAGGCCATACACCGATCTTAGGAGCCTGCGGGGTGGGGCGATGGATGCCGGCCCGCGAACGCCGTTCGGTCCTGAACGTGCTCGGGGCATTGGCTCCTTCATGGTGGCCGCGATCCCCGCCAACTGGGCGCCCCGCCCGTGTTCGAGCCCGCGTCGCTGAGGGCATGCTCGACCCTTCGAAAGACGTTTTGCCACCCGCTGCGCCTTGGGGAGAAGGGGTTGGGGGGAGGCGGATGCGCCAGGTGACGATCCCACGTGTTAGGGATTCTCGTTACGCGCTGTAACGCCTAGCTTCGGCTACATGGGTTTTGATACCTCAGCCACCGTGTTCCGGGAGGCGGTTCACAGGCTCGGGCGGGCGGGGTTGGATCCGCACGAGTTCCTGTACGAGGTGGCAGAGCGGCTGGCGCGGATCGTGCCGCACGACGCCTCCGGGTGGATGACGCTCGACCCCGACACGCTGCTCCCGACCGGCGGGTTCGAGACCGGGGTCGCGCGCTTCATGGTGCGGGAGCTGTGGCGCAACGAGCGCCAGGACGGCGACGTCAACAACCTTGTTGACGTCGTGCGGCGCAAGTCCCCTGTCGCGGTGTTCGACGACCTCGACCCGTCGATAAGGGCACAGTCGGCGCGCGTTCAGAAGATCCTCGGACCGGCTGGCGTCCGCCACGAGATGCGCACGCTGCTGCGCTCCGCCGGCTCGGCGTGGGGCGCGTCGGTGCTCTTCCGCGAGACGGCGTCGCCGCGCTTCGGCCTGCGGGAGCGCGCCTTCATGGAAGCCGTCGCAAGCGAGATCGGCGACGGGTTGCGGCGCAGCCTTGCGCGCCGCCCCGCGAGAGACCTCGACCCGTTCGTGCCCGGCGTCGTCGCGCTCCACCCCGACGCGCAGATCAGCGCCGCCACCGACGACGCGATCAAGCTGATGCGGCTGATGCGGGGCGACGCGACCAACACGCTCCACACCCTCGCGGTCGACGCCAACGCCGGCCGCGCAGCCCATGCGCGCGTCCGTCTCACCGACGGCCGCTGGCTGATCCTGCACGGCGCGCGGCTGATCGGCGCCCCGCCTGGCTCGGCGCAGACGTCCGTGACGTTCATGCCCCCGCCAGCGGCCGAGCTGATGTCGGTCCTGGTGCGGCTGCATGGCCTGACCTTTCGCGAGCGTGAGGTCGCCGCGCAGCTCGCCGTCGGCACCGAGCCCGAGGAGATCTCGCGCCTCCTGAAGATCTCGCGCTTCACCTTGCGCAACCACGTCCGGTCGGTCTTCGCCAAGCTGCACGTCACTTCTGCCGCGCAGCTGACGGCGTTGCTCTCCTCCGGCGTCCCAGCTTCGGAGTAACGCATGAGTCAAACAGCAGGGCTCGCCACCGGCGTGCACGACATGACGATCGACGGCGTGCGCCAGCGCTATCGCGTCGCCGGCACCGGCACTGGCCCGATTGTGGTAATTCACTCCGGCGGGCCGGGGATGGAGTGGAGCTACATACAGATGCCGGCGCTTGAGCGGCAGATGACCGCCATCTACCCCGAGCCGATCGGCACCGGCACATCCGGCCGCCTGCCCGGCCATCCCTCGGGCTACACCGTCGAGCGCTACGCGCGGATGCTCGAAGGGCTGATCGACGGCCTCGAGCTGCCACAGGCGTTCCTGCTCGGCCACTCGCACGGCGGCGCCGTCGCGCAGCGCTACGCGCTCAACCGCCCCGACCGTCTCAAGGGCCTGATCCTCTACGACACGGTCGCGAGCACCGGCGCCGGCCACTGGGCCGAGGCGACGCGCCTGATCGGCCAGTTCGCCGAGCGCTTCTCAAGGCAGGCTGAGATCCCGGCCGTGCTGGAAGCGTGGAAGTGGGCGCCGGAGATCTTCGACGACGAGAGCTTCACCGCCGTCCTGCGCGAGTTGCTGCCCGCCTACTTCGCGGACTATTGGGCGCACGAGGAGCAGCTCAGACCGATGCGCGAGAGCCTGCGCGGCTGGTTCGTCTCCAGCGACGGCGTGCCGTTCGACACCACCCGCCAGCTTTCCTCGATCACCACGCCGACGAGCGTGATCGTCGGCCGCTTCGACTTCATCTGCGGCCCGCGCCGCGCGCAAGAGCTGCACGACGGGATACCCGGCTCGCGGATGACGGTGCTCGAAGGCAGCGGCAACTTCGGCCACATCGAGCAGCCGCAGCTGTTCGCCGACACCGTCGCTGAATTCATCGCCACGACGCTCGAGCAGGGCTGAGCAATGGACATGCGCGCCTCACTAGCCTGGGGTGACGGCCTGCCGCCGTTCGCGCTCGGCGGCCAGGCCGCGACACACCCGATCAAGGACACCACGCGAATGACCGACAGCGAGACGACGCCGGCAGCCGAGGGAAGCCCGGGATATCTCCACGGCTATGCGACGAGGGAGCAGGAGCGCCTCGTCGCGCAGGCCGAGTTCTGGCGCGAGCAGGTGATCACCGACACCTCGACGAGGCTTGCGCCCGGCACGCGCCTGCTCGACGTCGGCGTCGGCGTCGGCGCGGTGCTGGCGATCCTCGGCGAGGCCTTCCCGCGGACCCAGCTCGCTGGGGTCGACATCTCGCCCGAGCAGATCGCCTTCGCCCGCACGCACCTCGCCAGCCGCGACGTCACCGCCAGCCTCACCGTCGCCGACGCGACCGCGCTGCCCTACCCCGACGACAGCTTCGACCACGTCTGGATGATGTGGTTCCTCGAGCATCTCGCCGACCCGGTCGCCGCGCTGCGCGAGGCCCGTCGCGTGCTGGCTCCCGGCGGGGCGATCACGGCGATCGAGGCCGACTACTCGACGGCCCGCGCGCAACCGTGGTCGCCCGAGGTCGAAGCACTGCTCGACGCGCTCAGGCAGGGGATGGACGCGACCGGCCGCAGCGACGCCGGCACGCACGTCGCGCGCTGGCTCGCCGAGGCCGGCTTCACGTCGATCACCCCCGGCGAGCGGTTCTGCGCCTACGACGGCGATGACGCGGACGTCGCGGCGAACTACGTCGCGGCGGTCGCGGAGGACCTCGTCCCGACGCTCGCAGCGCTGCCCGGCACCGCCTCCGAGGCTGAGCTGTGGACGGGCCTGCGCAAGCTGCGCGCGCTCGGCGAGCAGCCCGGCGCCCACATCGAGTGGCTGTTGCACAAGGCACAGGCGCGGGCGTAGCGCCGGGTCGCCCGGCGGGCGCCGCTCGGCGCGCGCCGCCGGGCCGCCCGCTCGCGCTCAGCGCAGGTGGGACGGCCGCCTACTCCACAAAGCAGTACGAGTCGCTCGACGCGTCGCCGGCGCCGAGGCGGGTCTGGTGGACGTGCAGGCCACGGAAGTCGTCGTCATGCGGGAAGAAACGGGGGTCGATCGAGAGGCCGCCGGTGTCGGTGTCCGCGTCTATGCGAGCGACCCACGCGCCGACGCCGTCGGGGTAGAAGACCTCGTCCCAGGCGGCGTACAGCGAGTTTGTGGCGTAAACGCGCTTGCCGTCGCGGCTGATCTCGATCATCTGCGGCGCCCCAGCGAGCGGCTCGCCAGGCGCTGCAGGGTGCGGCGTGCGGGTGACGATCCCGCCCAGCTTCACCGAGCCGGTCTCGCGCGGGTGACGGGGGTCGCTGACGTCGTACTGCTTCAGCTCGCCGGTCCCCCAGCAGGAGACGTACAGCCAGCGGTCGTCGACCGACAGGTCGATGTCGGGCACGAGCGGCGGTACCGCGCCGAACGGCTGCAGCGCCGGCGGCAGCTGGTCGGCCGGCGTCGGCACGGCCGGGATCGTGATCGCTTTCTCGGCCGTGAAGCGGTCGCCGTCGCGGTTCCACAGCCAGATCGACGAGGAGAGGTCTTCGACGCTGATCACGACGCCGACGAAGCCCCACGTCTTGCGCGGGTCGTGCGCCGGCCTCAGCTCGAGCGTCATCTGATGCTCGTCGCCGAGGTCGATCCGCTGCAGCAGCCGCCCCTCGGAGAGGCTCCAGAAGTCGAGGTGATGGCCGAACCTGCGGCCGAGCAGGTCGTCGGGGTCGAGCCCGTTCTCGAGCATCGCCGGCGTGCCCCATTCCGACGTGATCGCGATGTCCTGTCTGAGATGCCACCAGACGTCGTACGCGAGGTACTGGTCGCCTCGCGCTCTCTCCCACGGCCCGATCACCTCGAACGTCTCGTGGTCGATCAGCGCGACGCCGCCCGGCCCCTCGTCGCCGTTCGCGGCGCCGAGGTTCGACATGAAGATCCCGCCCGGCCCGCAGTGGACCGTGTGCGGGCGCGAGTAGCCGGCCTTCTCGGCCAGCTCAGCGGCCTCGATCACCTTCGTCACGCGCGGCTGGCTGGGGTCGGGCTGCGTGTCGAGCACGTGGATCCGCGACGAGCGCAGCCCCGGCACGATCAGGAAGCGCCGCTCGAGCATCCCCTCGTGGCCTTCGTGGCAGAGCGCGCTGGAGCAGGCGTTCCAGCCGAAGTGGTGGAGCTCGTTGCCGGCGGTCGGCAGCTCGGTCCAGCCGATCACCTCGCCGTAATGCGGCGAGGCGTCGTCGCACTCGATCACCGTCATCGCGTCCTTCTGCAGCCCGTCGGGGTCGAACGCGGCGACGTAGGCGAGCTGCTCGGGCGGCGCCGCGATCGCCTCGGCGGGCGTGCGGTAGAAGGTCGGATCGGTCGTCTCTGGCATTTGCGTCCTCCTCGCGGCTCAGCCGCCGCGATGAACGACGCCGTCGACCAGCAGGCTGACGCGGCGCGCCGTGTTGGCCCACATGCGCGGCAGCGGGCCGGTGCGGCCAGCGAGCGGCTCGCGCCAGCTCGACTCCAGCCGGTCGCCGGCCGGGCCGATGCCGAGCTCGTCCTCGAGCGTCAGGCGGCCGCGCGCCATCCGCGCGGAGTCGATGTCGTCGCGCGCCGAGGTCTTGCCGGCCTCGACCCAGGCGTAGCGATACATCAGCCCGCCGAGCAGGTAGAGGCCGCTCGCCGCGTGGTGGGAGGCCGGACCGAGGCGCGGGCGCAGGACCCGCAACACGAGGCCGGTCGTGACGAACGTTCTCGCGAGCGTGAACGCGATACCGGGGCCGCCTCTCTTCATCGCGTCGTCGGCATGGTGCAGGCGGCGCTCGTTGGCCATCGACAGCCCCAGCTCGGTCAGCATCGCACCCGTCTCGATCGTGCCGAGCGCTCGGCGCGTCGGGTGTCTGTGCGGCAGGCCGGTCGCGACGAGCGCCAGGCGCGTCGCGGAAGCGCCGGTCGCGCTTGCGGTCGCGACGAAGATCGGCCCGAGCAGCAGGCGGCTGCGCGCCCACAGCGGCACCGCCGTCGCCGCCAGCAGCACGCCGGTGTACGAGCCGAGATAGCTGCCGACCAGCGCGGTCGCGCCGCCGAGCCCCTGCGCTGCGCGGCGCATGCCGAGCAGGTCGGCGCCGACGGCGGCGGCGTTGAAGACCGAGAAGCCGGTCAGCGCCCAGGCGCCGAGGTTCATCGGCGAGCGCGGCTTGACGATCCGCAGCATGTTGAGGAAGCGCGCCGGGCGGCCGAGGTCGGAAATCAGCAGCGGCGGGGCGGCCGAGACCGCGCCGAGCGCGACGATCCGCGCGATTCGCGCCGAGCGCTCGTCGCCGGTCACGTCGCACGCGACCGCGGCCCATGACGCGCCTGACGCGATCCCTCCGAGCCAGAAGTAGGCCGGCACCTCCCAGGTCCAGACGGGCGGGTTGATCACCGGCCCTTGGACGGTCGGCGGCATCGGGGCGTGGCGGCCGCGGAAGTTGGCCTCCTCAATCTCGCCTTCGGCCGGCTCGTCCTGCGCGTAGCCGGTGTCGTCGCGCCGGTAGAGGAACGACCAGCGCGCATCGCCCCACTCAAGCCGCGCGAGCCCGACCGGCGCCCCCTCGACCGCCCGCTGCCACGACGCCGGCCCGCCGCCCTTGCCGACCGCCGGCCGCATGTCGCGCCCCGGGGCGCCGCTGTCGCTCATCGTCTCACCGCCAGTCGGCCGCTTGGGATCCGCATCAGCCGCCCGCGCGAGCGCGAGCGCGGGCGCGGGCGCGGGCGCG
>DASYEC010000062.1:0-16547 GCA_036499225.1 Conexibacter sp. | reverse complement strand
GAGGCCAGCCGCGAGCAGCGCGCAGTTTCCGAGAGAGTCCAACGCCACTGGCCAGTTCGTCCGCCAGGAGAGCCGCTTTCGCGACTGGGTCAGCAACGACGGCTCGACGCCGTTTCCCGCCCAGGCTGGGCGCTACCACCTCTACATATCGCTCGCCTGTCCCTGGGCGTCGCGCGCGCTGGTCGTGCGCAAGCTCAAGGGCCTAGAGGAGGCGATCGGCATCACGATCGTCGACCCCCTCCGCGACGAGCGCGGCTGGCGCTTCACCTCGGAAGAGCCCGACACGGTGAATGGCTTCAGTTACCTGTCAGAGGCGTACCTCGCGAGCGACCCCGCGTTTGACGGCCGAGTCACTGTGCCGGTGCTGTGGGACACAGTGACGTCGCGCATCGTCAACAACGAGAGCGCCGACATCATTCGCATGCTCAACAGCACGTTCGACGAATGGGGTGACGCAAGCGTCGACCTCTACCCCGAGCCGCTGCGCGCCGAGATCGACGCGATCAACGAGCGCGTGTACGAGACGGTCAACAACGGCGTCTACCGCGCCGGCTTCGCCGCCACCCAGGAGGCGTACGAGGAGGCCTTCGACGCGCTGTTCGCCTCGCTCGACTGGCTCGAAGCGCGACTCGCGACGCGCCGCTACCTGCTCGGCGACGCGATCACCGAGGCCGACTGGCGGCTGTTCGTGACGCTCGTGCGCTTCGACGCCGTCTATGTCGGCCACTTCAAGTGCAACCTGCGCCGGATCGCCGACTACCCCAGCCTGTCGGGCTATTTGCGCGACCTGTACCAGCAGCCGGGCATCGCGCAGACGGTCGACTTCGACCACATCAAGCGCCACTACTACATGACGCATCCGCAGCTGAACCCGACGCGCGTCGTCCCGAAGGGCCCGCTGCTGGACCTCGACGCTCCGCACGGCCGCGAGCGGCTCGGCGCTGCGTAAGCCGGTCCGGGGCGGGCGCGCCGCGGCGCCACAGCCCAGCGCGCGTCACCGCGAAAAAATGGCCGGCCGCGCCAGGGGGAGCGCGACCGGCCGGGAGCCACGCGGGGCGGCGTGGCTCGTGACGACCTCGGGGGAGAAGCCGTCACGCTTCGAAAACTTCCCACGGAACGTTCGTTCGGATCACCGTGAGGAACATAGTGTGCCGCTTTCTCCGGATGCCCGCTTTCCCACGGTGAGGAACCTTTCACTGGTTCACTGCCGTCGAGGTAATCGCGCTCCGGTCAGCACGTCGATTCTGAGGCCTTGGCGTCAGGCTACCGAGGCCGCCGAGAGGGCGTCGAGAGCGGCGCCGAGCGTCGTCGCGAGCAGGTCGATCTCTGCGCGCTCGATCGTCAGCGGCGGCGAGACCGCGATCGACGTGCCGAGGGCGCGCACGATCACGCCGCGCTCCCGTGCGTCAGCGAAGACCGCTGGGACCCCGCCGGCCGCGATCGCCTCCGGCGTCAGCTCGACCGCGGCGAGCAGCCCGACGCCGCCGCGCACCTCGCGCACGAGGGGGTGCTCGGCGAGCGGTGCGAGCGCGTCGTGCAGGACCGACTCCGTCTCGAGTGCGCGGTTGACGAGGCCATCCTGTTCGAGCAGGTCGAGGTTGGCCGTCGCGGCCGCGCAGCATGTCGCGTGCGCCGCGTACGTCGCGCCGTGGCGCAGCACGTTGCCGGGCTCGTCCCAGAACGGCTCCGCGACACGGCCCGACGCGACGACCCCGCCGAGTGGCAGGTAGCCGCTCGTGACGCCCTTCGCGAACGTGATCATGTCGGGCGAGATGCCGAAGCGCTCGGAGGCGAACCAGCGGCCGACACGTCCGAAGGCGCAGATCACCTCGTCGGCGACGAACAGCGCGCCATGCTCGGCGCAGATCGCCTGCACGCCCTCGAGGTAGCCCGGCGGCGGCGCGAGCACGCCGCCCGCGCCGATCACCGGCTCAGCGAAGACGGCCGCGACGCGCCCGGGCCCGACGCGCAGGAACTCCTGCTCGAGCGCCTCCAGCGAGTCCCACGGCACCTGCGTCGCGTCGCTCATCAGCGGTCCCCAGCCGGAGCGGTTGCCCTCGATGCCGCCGATGCTCGTGCCGTATCCGTTGGTGCCGTGATACGCGCCGATCCGCCCGATCAGGTGGACGCGCTCGGGCTCGCCCTTGGCGACCCAGTAGCGCCGCGCGATCTTCGCGGCGGAGTCGATCGACTCGCCGCCGCCGGTCGTGAGGAAGACACGGGCGTCATCAAGCGGCGCCAAGCCGGCGATCCGCTCGGCCAGCTGACGCGCCGGCTCGGAGGCGAAGTCGCCGAAGGCGGAGTACGCCTCGAGCTGCCCCATCTGCGCATGGACCGCGTCAGCGATCTCGCGGCGCCCGTGGCCGACGTTCGCGTACCAGAGGCTGGCAGTGGCGTCGAGGTAGCGCCTGTCCTGGTCGTCGAAGACCCACACGCCTTCGCCGCGGGTGATGATGCGCTCGCTGCGGCGCACCACGGACATGTCGGAGAAGGGATGCCACAGGCGCGTGTCCGCGCCGTCGGGGCCACCCGTTGGATTGCTGAACGTCATGTCACGACTGTCCCAGCGTGGAGGCGGGCGGGCAACCCGACGCGGGTCTAACGTCGCGCGCCCGCCTTGTGCGCGATGGCGCGCGCCACTGTCGGGGCGGCGCGCTGCGGCGCGTGTCGCCGCTGCGGCTCAGGCCGCGCTGGGCGCGCTCGCGCCGCCTGTGCGAGCGCCGGCCCCGCTAGCCGGCGCGCCGGTGCCAGGGGCCGGCTCGTAGCCGAGCTCACGCGAGACGTCGAGCATCCGGCCGCGCACCAGCTCGCCGAGCTCGTCGAGGTCGCGTCGTTGCAGCCGCGCCGCCGGGCCCGAGACGCTTGCGGCGGCGAGCACCTCGCCGTTGGAGCCGAAGATCGGCGCGGCGATGCAGATGACGCCGTCCTCGTATTCCTCGTGGTCGACCGCGTAGCCGTCGGTGTGCGCCTGGCGCAGCTCGGCCTCCAGCTCGGGCGCGGCGGTGATCGTGTGCGGGGTGAGCGACGAGAAGGGGGCGCGCTGGCGGAGGTCGGCGAGCACGTCGGGCGACTGGAAGGCGAGCATCGCCTTGCCTGCGGCGCAGGCGTGCGCCGGCACGCGTCGGCCGAGCTCGGTGAACATCCGCACGGTGCGGCTGCTCTCGGCCTGGTCGACGTAGACGATCGTGAAGCGGTCGAGCACGCAGAGGTTGGTCGTCTCGTCGGTCGCGTCGCGGATCATCAGCAGGTGCGGGCGCACGGCGGTGCGCAGCCGCTGCATACGGTGCTCCTGCCCGCCGGCGAGCTCGACGACCTTGTGGCTGAGCCGGTACCGGCTCGTCTGCGGGTTCTGAACGACGTAGCCGCAGGCGATCAGCGTGGCCAGCAGACGATGGGTGGTGCTCGGTTGCAGGCCCGTGCGATGGGCCAGCTCTACGAGACCGATCTCATCGGCCGAGGCGACGGCCTCGAGAAGGTCGAATCCACGCGCGACTGACTGCACGATCGCGGGACTCTTCGCCTGCCTGGGTATCGCCTACCTCATTTCCGTGATGCGGAATGTCGACCGTACCAGAGCGCACGAGCGGAGCGAGGTCGCACGCGCGTGCGCGAGAGGAGGCCCTCGCGACCAACGTCGTGCGCGCGGCTGCCGCGGAAGCCATTCCTTCGATTTTCAAGAAGGCGAACAACATCCGTCGCAGAGAAAACGGCGCCGGTGCTCTTGAACGCGCACAGGGTGCCTACTGATCAACGTAATTCAACAGTTGACGCGGGCGTCACGGATCGTTAGCGTGGGGCCTGCGAATCACCGCTGTTGCGGAGGTTTTCGTGATGAGGGGAACGCGCGCCCCAGGGACGCCTGGGGCGAGTTTGCAGGGGTGATGAGCTTGATCGCAGTGTAACGTTCTTCGGTTCTCCGAAGATTAATCATGGGATCGGAAAACGAGCCAAACCTGCCGATCGGGTATCCGCACGGATGCCGTTCCGCGACGCACGCCCTCCTGCACGGGGCGTGCGCGGCGCACGGCATCGCGTCGGCGCGCAACGGCGCGGGGGACCTCGATCGGCAGCGCACGGCGGCGCACCGCCGGCTCAAGAAAACGACTGATGACTCCGGAGATGCCGCGTGCTCGCACGCGCGCGGTGTCTTCTGCCCCGGGGCATCGTCGTGCTGGAGCCGACGAGCAGCCGTCGCCGTCCGCCCGTAGGCCGCCTCGAATCGGCCCGCGGCAGCAGGCGGCCACCGTGTGGGGGAACACGGTGGCCGCCGCATTCTTCTCGCCGCACTCCGGACGGCCCCGCGCGATCGCACGAGCGCGCCGCCGACCCGGCCCGGCGAGCGGCTGGTCAGCCCTCTGCTCTGAGCGCCGCAAGGATGCGGTCGAGCGCGGCGAGGTCTTCCGCGGGCAGCTCGGTGAGCGCCGCCGGGAGGACGTCGAGCAGCTTGTCAGCGCGGCGCGCGAGCGCCTCGCCAGCCACGGTCGTGCGGACGATCTTCGCGCGCCGGTCGCGCGGGTCGACCGAGCGCTCGACGAGCCCGCGCTGCTCGAGGTCGGCGACGATCAACGTCGTGTAGGGGGCGTCGGTCTGCAGCCTCTCGGCGAGCGCTCGCATCGTCAGCGGCTCGGCCGCGTCGGCGAGCTTCAACAACGCGCGCGTGCGCGCGAAGCTCAGCCCGACCTCGTCGGCAACGGCTTGGCGACGGTGGTGGTCGAGCACGAGGTCGCGCATGATCCGCCAGCTGGTGCGGCCTGGCTCGCTCATGCCCTCGCCGTCTGGCGGCTGAGCTGCACGGCGACGCGCTCGGCGGTCCCGCGTGCCCAATGGCTTGTCGTCGCGAACGCGAGCACGAAGATCATCGTGGCGCAGCCGACGACGATCCACCAGCCGGAATGCGCGGAGGAGGCGATCTGCGTCGCGCTGGCGACGGCGACGGCCGGCACCGCGACGGCGCCCGACAGCGCGACGCCGAGCGACGAGCCTGTCTGGCGGCTCGTCGAGGCGACGGCCGCGGCGACGCCGGCCTGCTCGGCTGGCATGCCCGAGACCGCGGTGTCCGTGATCGGCGCGTTGACGAAGCCGTGGCCGATGCCGAACAGCGCGTAGCTGAGGAACAGGTGGGCCATCGACGTCGTCGGCGAGACGTCGGTCAACAGCAGGGCGCCGGCGGTCATCGCCGCTCCGCCGAACGCGAGGGACGGCCGCGCCCCGGCGCGTGCGACAAGCCGGCCCGAGATCGGCGCGAAGATCACGATCATCGCGGCCATCGGCAGCGTCCACAGCCCCGCGTCCAGCGGCGAGAGGCCACGGCCCTCCTGCAGGTAGAGGGTGTTGAGGAAGAGGAAGCTGCCGAGCGAGGCGAACGCGAAGATCGCCGTCAGCGTCGCGCCGGTGAAGGGCGCGCTGCGGAAGAAGCGCACGTCGATCAGCGGCTCGAAACGGCGCAGCTCCTGAGCGACCAAAAGGATCAGCATGACGAGCGCGAAGGCGAACAGCCCGATCGTCTCGCCCGACAGCCAGCCGTGCTTGGGCGCCTCGATGATCCCGTAGGTGAGCGAGCCCAGCAGCGCGATCACGAGCACCTGGCCGAGCGGGTCGACTCTGCGCGCGCGGTGCGCGCGAGACTCCGGCACGAAGCGCGCCGTCAGCACGATCGCCGCGATCCCGACCGGCACGTTGACCCAGAAGATCGAGCGCCACCCGACCACCTGCACCAAGAGGCCGCCGAGGACGGGGCCCAGCGCCATGCCGAGGCCGATCACCGCGCCCCAGATGCCGATCGCCTGTGCCCGCTCGCGCGGGTCGTCGAAGGTGTTGCGGATGATCGACATCGCGACCGGGTTGAGCATCGAGCCGCCGATCGCCTGCAGCACCCGGAAGACGATCAACAGCTGGGTGTTCGGCGCGACCGAGCAGAGCAGCGAGCCGGCTGTGAACAGCGACAGGCCGACCTTGAAGATCCGCGCGCGGCCGAGCCGGTCAGCGGTTGAGCCCGACAGCAGCAGGAGGCTTGCGAGCGTCAGCGTGTAGGCGTCGATCGTCCATTGGAGCTGGGAGACCGAGGCGTGCAAGTCGGTGTGGATCGACGGCAGCGCGATATTCACGACCGTCGCGTCGAGGCTGACGATGAAGAGGCTCATGCAGCAGATCGCCAGGATCAGGAAGCGGCGAGGATCTGGCTGCGCGTCGGTCACGCTTCCGACGATAGCAATGCTTGTAGTAGTACAACTAACTGAGGGCGCACGCCGATCCGCACGCGGTCACGTGGGGAGGCGTGCGCCCTTCGCTAACGGCTAGCGGTACTTCATTCTCTCGCCGGTCATCTGCGAGATCGTCTCGAACGAGTAGCCGCGGGCCCGCAGCGTGTCGATGATCCGCGGCAGCGCCGCGATCGTCTCGGTGCGGTTCCCGCCGCCGTCGTGCATCAGGACGATCGAGCCGTTGTGGGTCGTGTTGACGACCGTGTTGTAGATCGCGTCGGTGCCGGGCAGCGCCCAGTCGCGCGGGTCGACGTCCCACTCGATCGTGTTGAAGCCGAGGCCGCGGGCGAGGCTCTCGAGCGAGCCGCTGACGGCGCCGCCTGGCGCGCGGAAGGCGCAGGGGCGGAAGCCGCTCGCCTGCTGGATCGCGTCAGCCGCGCGCGTGATCTCGCTGGAGGCGAAGGCGCCGCCGGCCGAGACGTCGGCGTGGTTCCACGTGTGATCGCCGATCTCGTTGCCCTGCGCGAGGATCTGCCGGACGGTCTCGGCGTAGGACGAGACCTGCTCGCCGATCTCGAAGAAGGTCGCGTGGACTCTCTTCTGTCTGAGGATCGCGAGGTACTGCGGCGTGTAGATCGACGGGCCGTCGTCGAAGGTGAGCGCGACGACCTTCTTGTCGCGCGAGCCGTTGGTCCAGTAGTCCTGGCCGCCCGGCGTGCAGCCGTAGGGCAGCGGGAGTCTCAGCTGCAGCACCGCGCCGTCCGCGGGGCGGGCGCTGAAGCAGGCGCTCGAGCCGGTCAGGCTGCAGCCGTCCGTGCGCGCGAGCGTGCGCCAGCGGACGGGCGTGCCCTGCGGGATCCCGAGTCTTGCGAGCGTGATCGTCGCGCGCAGCGAGCGCGGGCTCGGCTTGCGCGTGCTCGCGGTCAGCTGGTTGAGCGGGCCGTCGCCGCCCGAGCGCAGCACGCGCGCCAGCGTCAGCGTGACCGTCGCGCCGGTGCGGCGGACGCAGACGTCGCGCGAGTTGACCACGCTCGTCTCGTAGACGAGCCGCAGGCAGAGCGACTGTCTGTCCCGCCGCAGAGACGCGGGCGACCAGCGCGTCGCGGTCGTTGCGGTCCACAGCATGGAGCCGCCGCTCTGCGTCAGCGTCGAGCCCGTCACCTGCAGCGGCGCCGGCTGGTCGGGGGCGCCGTCGTCGGGCGGCGTCTGCGGCGTGCCGTCTCTCCCGGTGCCGGTCGTGCCGCCGGGCGTCGTCCCAGTCGGCGGGGCCGTCGGAGTCGTCGGGGTGGTTGCCGTCGGCGGCGTGCCGCCGGGCGAGGCGCCGCCCTGTTCGGCGGTGGCGAGCCCGCTGGCTGGGCCGAGGATCAGCGCGGCGGCTGCGGCGCCGGCGAGGAGGATGTGGCGACGAGACATTGGCACGACCCTATTCATCGGCCTTGCAACCCGCGAACCAGGCAAGGCAGCGTGCAGTGGCGCGTCCGCGCGCTGACCCCCAGCTCAGCGCTGCGGCCGCAGCGCCTACTCGTCCGCGTCTGCGGCGTCCGTGCGGGGGTCAGCAACCGGCCGCACGTCGAGCTTGCCGCGGTCGATCACGACACTACGACGGCCGGCGAGCAGCTCGGCGAGCTCGGCGCCGACTAGCTCACGGCGCCAGCCCTGCAGCGCGCGCACGTCGGGCTCGGGGTCGTTGCGGCGGGCGGCGATCACGATCTGCTCGAGCTCGGCACGGGAGCCGACGAGCTCGTACGCCAGGCCGGCATCGATCGCACGCGTGCGGATGACCGCCTCGACGAGCGCGATCAGCGGGGCGTCGCCCTGCTCGCCGCCGGGGCGGCGCGACTCGCGCGCGATTGGCTCGGCGTCGCGGCCGCGCTCGACCGCGTCGACGATCGCTTGGCCGCGACGGCGCAGATGGCCGCCATGCAGCCCGCGGATCTGCTCCAGCTCACGCGTGCTCGACGGCTTGCGCTTGGCGATCTCGACGAGCGCAGGGTCGGGCAGGATCGTGCCGACCGGCTTGTCCTCCTCGGAGGCGGTGCGCTCGCGCCAGGCGGCGACCTCGCGCGCGACCGCGCGCGATCTGCCATCGAGCTGGCCCGAGCGCGGCAGCCGCTCGAAGGCGGTCTCGGGGTCGCGCTCGTCGGTCGCGTCCTCCATCCGCCGGCATTCCTCGCGCGCCCACTCCAGCCGGCCGCTCTTCTCGAGCTGCTCGTGCAGCCTGTCGCTGAGCTGCAGCAGGTAGACGACGTCCTCGCGCGCGTAGGAGACCTGCTCCTCGGTCAGCGGGCGGGCGTCCCAGCGGGTGTAGCTGGCGGTCTTGCCGACGCGCAGGCCGAGCGCGGCGCCGAGCAGGTTGCCGTAGCCGGTCTGGGCGCCGTAGCCGGCGAAGCCGGCGGCGACCTGCGTGTCGAAGACGTTGTGCACGTCGGTCTGCCACGCGCGCCGCAGGATCGCGACGTCCTGGCGCGCTGCGTGCAGGATGATCTCGATCGCCGGGTCGGCGAGCACGACGCCCAGCGGCGCGAAGTCGATCGCCTCGAACGGGTCGAACAGCGCGATGCGGATCCCGTCTGGCGCGTCGGGGTCGGGCACGGCGACCTGCACGAGGCACAGCAGCGCGCGGTAGCGGCCCTCTGACATGAACTCGGTGTCGATGCCGAGCCGGCCGCTCGCGTGCGCCAGCTCCGCGATGCGCGCGACTTCGGCGCCGTCGGCGAGCGAAGGAACAGATGCGTGTGGCACGCGGGGGACTATGACTAAGCCAGCGGCCGCGCGTCGTCGCGTACGGCGGCGTCCGTCGCGCCGTGCCCGCTGCTGGCGCCTTCACGCCTCCCCTAGAACACCGACCCCGTTGGTAGGATTTGAGCCATGATCTTCTCCTCCAAGGCGGAGTACGGCGTGCGGCTGATGGTCGAGCTGGGCCGCCAGGAGGCAGGGCAGCCGACCAGCCTGAAGGCGATAGCGGCAGCAGAGAAGCTGCCGCTCGCCTACCTGGAGCAGGTCGTCGCGAGACTGAAGAAGGCCGATCTCGTGAGAAGCGCCCGCGGCGCGCATGGCGGTTATTGGCTCGCGCGTCCGGCCGAGCAGATCACGATGGACCAGGTCGTGCTCGCGCTTGAAGGCGCGATCGCGCCGATGGAGTGCTTCGTCAACGCTCATACCGAGCGCGTGCTGTGCTCCCACCTCGAGCACGACGGCGCTGAGCATTGCGCCACGAAGCTCCTGTGGATGCGCGTCCAGGGCGGGGTCGTCCGGACGCTGCAGACCACGACGCTGGCGGACCTGGTGGAGTTCTCGCGCCGCGAGAGCAGCCGCTCCGTCGCAGCGGCCGGCCGGGACCTCGAAGTCCAGCTCCCGTCCGCCGCACCAGCTGCCCCCGCGGCCTGACCCGTCGCACGAACCCCCACCCCCGGAGACCATGCCAGAGCTCGAAATCCGCAACCTCCACGTCCGCGTCGGCGAGAAGGAGATCCTCAAGGGTCTCGACCTCTCGATCGGCAAGGGCGAGATCCACGCGCTGATGGGGCCCAACGGCTCTGGCAAGTCGACGCTGGCGAACGTCATCATGGGCCACCCCAACCTTGAGGTGACCGACGGCCAGATCTTCTTCAAGGGCGAGGACATCACGGAGGCGGCGACTGACGAGCGCGCCCGCGCTGGCCTCTTCATGGCGTTCCAGTACCCGGTCTCCGTCCCCGGCGTGACCGTGACCAAGTACCTGCGCACGGTGATGAACGCGCACCGCGAGTCGCGCGGCGAGGAGACGGTCCCGCTGAAGGAGTTCCGCCAGACGGTCGAGGCGGCGATGAGACTGACCGAGGTCCCGAGGCAGTTCAGCAGCCGCTATCTGAACGAGGGCTTCTCCGGCGGCGAGAAGAAGCGCATGGAGATCCTCCAGCTCGCGCTGCAGAGACCGGACATGGCGATCCTCGACGAGACGGACTCCGGCCTCGACATCGACGCGCTGCGCGTCGTCTCCAACGGCGTCAACGCCGTCGCGGGCGACCACATGGGCGTCCTCATCATCACTCACTACCAGCGCATCCTCCACCTCGTCCAGCCCAGCCACGTGCACGTCATGTACGAGGGCCGGATCGTGAAGGAGGGCGGTCCCGAGCTCGTCGGCGTGCTCGAGGAGAAGGGCTACGGATGGATCAGAGAAGAGGTAGAGGCCGCCGCCGCTGCGGCCTCGTGACGCCATGAGCTCGGTCGCTGCCGGCACCGCCATCGACGCCGCCGCCATCGCGGAGCAGTTCCCGATCCTGCAACGCGTGATCGACGGAAAGCGGATCGTCTACCTCGACTCCGGCGCGACCGCGCAGAAGCCTGAGCGCGTCATCCAGGCGATCGAGGAGTCGTTCCGGCTCCACAACGCCAACATCCACCGCGGCGTCTACACGCTGGCGCAGGAGGCGACCGACCGCTTCGAGGGGGCGCGCGCGACGATCGCGCGCTTCATCGGCTCGCGCCGGGCCGAGACGATCTTCACGAAGAACGTGACCGAGGCGATCAACCTCGTCGCGTACTCGTGGGGCCGCGCGAACGTGAGAGCCGGCGACACGATCGTGATCACGCCGATGGAGCACCACGCCAACGTCGTGCCGTGGCAGCAGCTCTGCAAGGAGGTCGGCGCGAGACTCGAGTACGTCGAGCTGACCGAGGACCACCGGCTCGACCTCGACTCGCTCGACCGGCTGCTGAAGCTCGAGCCCAAGCTGGTCGCGGTCGCGCACGTCTCCAACGTGCTCGGCACCGTCAACCCCGTCGAGGAGATCGTCCGGCGCGCGCACGCGGCCGGCGCGGTCGTGCTCGTCGACGGCGCCCAGGCGGTGCCGCAGCGGCCGGTTGACGTCGCCGCGATCGGCGCGGACTTCTACGGCTTCACCGGCCACAAGGTCTACGGGCCGACCGGCGTCGGCGTGCTGCACGGCCGCCGCGAGCTGCTCGAGGCGATGGAGCCGTTCCTGACCGGCGGCGACATGATCGGCACGGTCGACTTCCAGACCGCGACGTGGAAGGAGCTGCCGTGGAAGTTCGAAGCCGGCACCTCCCCGTACGTCGAGGCGACCGCCCTGGGCACGGCGGTCGAGTGGCTTGACGAGCTCGGCGTCGACGCCGTGCAGGCGCATGAGGCGGAGATCACCCGCTACGCGCTCGAGCAGCTTGCCGAGGTGCCCGGGCTGACGATCTACGGCCCGGCCGCCGAGCATCGCGGCGCGCTCGTCTCGTTCGCGCTCGACGGCGTCCACCCCCACGACGTCGCCGACATACTCGGCCGCTCACAGATCTGCGTGCGCGCCGGCCATCACTGCGCGCAGCCGTTGATGCGCCGCCTCGGCGTGCCCGCGACGACGCGCGCGAGCTTTGCCGCGCACACCACGCGCGAGGACGTCGACGCGCTCGTCGCCGGCCTCGCCGACGTCCGCCGGATCTTCCAGCTCTAGCGCGGTGGCCGGGCCGCCTCTGAGGCAGCCCGGCCAGCGCTGAAGATGCGGCGGGGGGTGTGGTCGCGACACCCCCCGCCGGTTCGCCGCATGCAAGCCCGCGTCCCCGCGAGCAGGTGGATGGCGGCAAGTCTGGCCGATTACCGGGTCCCCTAGGAAGGCCCTCTCGACCAGACGAGCGACATCGTAGTGATTCAATGCGCCGAAGTAAAGTGCATAGCTCTAGGGGTCTTTGCGCGATGCCCCGCTACCCTCTAAGCCGATGGACGACCTTTACCGCGAGTACATCCTGGAGCACTACAAGCGGCCGCATAACTGGTCGCCGCCGCAGGAGGAGCTGACGGGCGCGGACCTCGAGTTCGAGGACGCCAACCCGCTCTGCGGCGACACGCTGCGAGTCCAGCTCGTCGTCGACGACGACAACCGCGTCGCCGACATCCGCTTCTCCGGCCACGGCTGTGCGATCTCGCAGGCCGCCGCCTCGATGAGCTCCGACGAGGTCAAGGGGATGCCGGTCCAGGACCTCCTCAGGCTCGACAAGTCGTTCATCCTCGACCTGCTCGGGATCGATATCTCGGCGACGCGGATGAAGTGCGCGATGCTGTCGCTGAAGGTGCTCAAGAGCGCGGCGCTCGGCGCCGCCGCTGCGTGGCCGGACGCCGAAGAGGCTGCCTGAGCGCAGCCACGCAGGCCGCACGCGGGCATGCCGCGGGCAATGCGCGTTCCCGCGGCGTATTAGGGGGGCCTGACAGGGTCTCCCCGCTACAATCGGGATGTAAATCCGATCATCTGACTAGGACTTCTTCCCTCGTGCCGGAAACGATCACTGTCTGCCCTCTCGAAGAGCTTCCCCCAGGAGCGATGAAGCTCGTCGAGCTGGACGACCTCGAGATCGGCGTCTTCAACTGCGCCGGAGCGATCTTCGCGATCGAGGACCGCTGCTCGCACGACGACGGCCCGTTGGTCGAGGGCCTGCTGGACGAGGAGAAGTGCACGATCGAATGCCCCCGACATGGGTCGCTGTTCGATCTGAAGACCGGTGCGCCGCTCACGCTGCCGGCCTATGTCCCGGTGGACACATTCCCCGTGGTCATCGACGACGACGTGATCAAGCTGGAGGTTGACTGACCATGGCTACTCCTGAAGTCCTTGCCGAGCAGGAAGCGCTCAAGGGGATCAACTCCGACTACACCGAGCGCTTCGGCTTCCACGATGCCGAGAACTACCTGTACAAGGCGCCGAAGGGCATCAACAGGGAGATCGTCGAGAAGATCTCCGAGTTCAAGAGCGAGCCGCAGTGGATGCGGGAGTTCCGCCTGAAGTCGCTTGACCACTTCTTCGCGCATGCGATGCCCAGATGGGGCTCGCCGATGCTCTCGCAGGTCGACTTCGACAACATCCACTACTTCGTGCGCGCCTCCGAGCGGGCCGAGCGCAACTGGGACGATGTCCCGGAGGACGTCAAGAAGACGTTCGACCGCCTCGGCATCCCCGAAGCCGAGCGCAGATTCCTCGCCGGCGTCGGCGCGCAGTACGAGTCCGAGGTCGTCTACCACCAGGTGCGCGAGGACCTTGAGCAGCAGGGCGTGATCTTCGTCGACATGGACTCGGGCCTGCGCGAGCACGAGGAGCTGGTGAAGAGATACTTCGCCACGGTCATCCCGGCGAACGACAACAAGCTCGCCGCGCTCAACAGCGCTGTCTGGTCGGGCGGGTCGTTCGTCTACGTGCCGCCGGGCGTCCACGTCGAGATGCCGCTGCAGGCCTACTTCCGCATCAACACGGAGAACATGGGCCAGTTCGAGCGGACGCTGATCGTCGCCGACGAGGGCTCCTACGTGCACTACGTCGAGGGCTGCACGGCGCCGACGTACTCGTCGGACTCGCTCCACTCCGCCGTCGTCGAGCTGATCGCGATGAGAGGCGCCCGCATCCGCTACACGACGGTCCAGAACTGGTCGCAGAACGTCTTCAACCTCGTCACCAAGCGCGCGATCGCTCACGAGGACGCGACCGTCGAGTGGGTTGACTGCAACCTCGGATCCAAGCTGACGATGAAGTACCCGTCGGTCTACCTGATGGGCGAGCGCGCGCACGGCGAGATCCTCTCGATCGCCTTCGCCGGCGCCGGCCAGCACCAGGACGCGGGCGGCAAGATCGTCCACGTCGCGCCGAACACGACGTCGAACATCTTTGCCAAGTCGATCTCCAAGGACGGCGGGCGCGGCTCCTACCGCGGCCTGCTGGAGGTCGCCAGAGGCGCCCACGGCGCGAAGTCGAAGGTCGTCTGCGACGCGCTGCTGCTCGACGAGAGCTCGCGCTCAGACACCTACCCGACGATCCGCATCGGCGAGGACGACGTCGACGTCGGCCACGAGGCGACCGTCTCCAAGATCGGCGAGGAGCAGGTCTTCTACCTGCAGTCGCACGGCATCTCCGAGGAGGAGGCGTCGAAGCTGATTGTGAACGGCTTCATCGAGCCGATCACGAAGGAGCTGCCGATGGAATACGCGGTCGAGATGAACCGCCTGATCGAGCTGCAGATGGAAGGATCGATCGGCTGAGCTAGCGCTCGCCGATCGATAATGGAGAACCGAATGCCCACGACTCTCGATATCGAGCAGCCTGGCTGGCTCGCGCAGCGCCGTGAGCGCGCTGCCTCGCTGACCGAGCGGCTCGACCTGCCCACCTACAAGGGCAGACCGGGGTGGGAGTTCACCGACATCTCGTCGCTCGACCTCGGCGCGTACGCGCCGGCGGGCGAGGGCGCGGCGAGCGCGGCGCAGAGCGCCGAGCCGCTGTTCGTCGGGCTTGAGCAGCCGATCGTCGTCACGCAGGTCGACGCAGCGACCGTCGAGGTCGCGGGCGAGCTGCCCGACGGGCTGCTGGTCACGTCACTCGAGCAGGCCGCGGCGTCGCACCCGGAGCTGGTCGAGCGCTACCTCGGCACGATCGTCGCCGGCGAGGACGCCTTCGTCGCGCGCAACGAGGCCGGCTTCGCCGGCGGGCTGTTCGTCTACGTTCCACGCGGCGTCACGGTCGAGCGGCCGATCCTCGCTACGGCCGTCCAGGACAGCGACCGCACGACGCTCAACTGGCGCACGCTGATCGTCGTCGAAGACGGCGGCCAGGCCGAGGTGTGGGAGCAGTACCTCTCCTCCTCTGAGCAGGTCGACGGGGTCTTCAACACCGTCGTCGAGCTGGTCGTCGGCGTCAACGCGAAGCTGCGCTTCGTCAACGGGCAGAGCCTGTCGGAGAAGAGCTGGGTCTTCGGCACGCAGCGTGCCGAGGTCGGTCGCGACGGCGTGCTGGACTGGGTCTCGCTCGGCTTCGGCTCCGCGCGCGGCAAGGTCCGCAGCGAGACGAAGCTCGCCGGCCCCGGCGCCGACGGCAGAGTGACCGGCGCCTATGCCAGCCACAAGCGCCAGCACATCGACTTCGACACGACGCAGGAGCACGCGGCGCCGCACACGACCTCCGACCTTGCCTTCCGCGGCGTGCTGCAGGGGCGCTCGGAGGCAGTCTGGCGCGGCAACATCATCGTCGACCCAGGCGCCCAGCAGACCGACGCTTTCCAGGAGAGCCGCAACCTGCTGCTGTCCAAGAGAGCGCACGCCGACGCGATCCCGGGCCTGGAGATCCAGGCCAACGACGTGCGCTGCACGCACGCGGCTGCGATCGCCCAGATCGACGCCGAGCAGCTCTTCTACCTGCGCTCGCGCGGCCTCAGGGAAGAGGTCGCCAAGCGGCTCGTGATCGAGGGCTTCCTCGCCGAGCTGGTCGAGCGCTTCGAGGACGGCCCCGTCCGCAAGGTCCTCGGCGACGCGCTCGAGCGTCGCCTCAGCCTGATCCTCGGTGACTAAGAGCGGTGATCCTGCCTTCAGCCGCCGTGGCTGAAGGCAGCGCAGTGCCGCGCTGCAGCGCTCTGCGGCGCGGCGTCCGCCTCAGACACCGCGCCGCTGCGCCCGAGCGACCGCCCGCTCTACGGTCGCGTCAGCTCTCGGTAGCCCCTGGCCGGGGGCAGGTCGCTGCCAGCCGTCCCCTGCAGCTGCGCCTCCAGGCGGGCCAGTGCCGCGATCCGCTTCTCCAACGGGGGATGGGTCGCGAACAGCCCGCCGATCGCGTTACGCGGCGAGGCCGGCAGGATGAAGAAGGCGTTCATCTCGCTTGCCTCGCGCAGGTCGCGTTGCGGCACCCGTCTCATCGAGCCGCTGATCTTCAGCAACGCCGAGGCGAGCGCGCTCGGCCGGCCGGTGATGATCGCGGCGCCGCGGTCAGCGGCGTACTCGCGATAGCGCGACAGCATCTGCATCAGGAAGAACGAGACGCCGTAGACCGCGAAGGAGATCGCGATCAGCGGCAGGATCCCCGGGCTCTCGCGGTTGTTGCCGCCGAGCAGGAAGCCCCATTGCAGGATGAAGGCGGCGATGCTCGCGAAGAACGAGGCGATCGTCATGATCATCACGTCGCGGTGCTGGACGTGGGCGAGCTCGTGCGCCATCACGCCCTCCAGCTCGCCGGGGGAGAGCAGGTCGAGGATCCCCGTCGTGGCGCAGACCGTCGCGCTTCTGCGCGAGCGGCCGATCGCGAAGGCGTTGGGGACCTCGGTTTGAGCGATCGCGATCTTCGGCTTGGGCACGTCGGCCTGCACGCACAGGCGCTCGATCAGCGCATGCAGCTGTGGCGCCTCCTGTGGTGTGACGAGGCGCGCGTGCATCGCGCGCAGCGCCAGCTTGTCGGAGGCGAACAGCTGCACGAAGAACAGCGCGACCGCGATCGCCAGCGCCGAGGCGATGCCCAGCCCGGAGGCAGCCACCGCCGCGATCAGCACTGCGTAGACCGCGCCGAGCAGGAAGATCGTGAGCACCATCCGGGCCTGGAGCCCGGTGTCGCGGCCGAAGCT
>DASYEC010000061.1:0-31292 GCA_036499225.1 Conexibacter sp. | reverse complement strand
CGCGCAAAGTGCGCAGTCGAACGTAGGTTCTATCCGGGCGCCTGTCCATCATTGTGCGCGCCTGAAAACGTCTCGCACGTCGGTGATCGCCGGCGGCGTTCGGAGATCAACAGAAAGGCAGTCCCTCATGGCTCGGTGCACGGCACCAGTGCGTGGTCATCGCACCGCGAGCGGCGCCGCCGCTTGCCCCGCGTGCGGCGGCGGGTATAGCTCGTATGGGTATCGCTCCTACTCCCCGCCCGCCTACCCGACATCTAGCCGTGGGGGCGGGTCGAGCAGCGGCGGTGGGTCCGGCAGCAGGAGTGCGCGGCCGAGATGGTCGCCGGGCAGCTCTGGCGTGATCTACACACCGGCCGAAGTGCAGACGCTGACTCCTGTCCGCCGAAGCGTCGAAGAGCGAGCGGAGCAGTTCCCGGACCTTCGCGACGTCTTCCTCTGCCATGCGTGGGACGACCGCCACGGTGCCGCCGAGGAACTTCATGATCTGCTCGAGTCCAACGACGTGTCGGTTTGGTTCAGCGAAAAGGACGTCAAGCTCGGCGCGCCGCTTCTCCGTGCGATCGACAAGGGACTGGCGAAGTCGCGGGCCGGAATCGTGCTTGTCACCCCTGCGCTTCTCGTTCGCCTTGAGTCGGAGGGAATCGCCGACAAGGAACTCTCGGAGCTCCTCGCGCGCGATCAGCTCGTTCCGGTCGTGCACGAGACGACATACGAGGCTCTGCGGGAGATCAGCCCGCTGCTGGGCTCGCGAAGCGGCTTGAGCACCGCGGAGGACTCGATGGCGGACATCGCCGCAAAGATCGCCGAGCTGATGGACGTCTCCACGCCGGTCTTCACGTAATCGCCGATGCCCGTGAGAGGGAGAGTCCGAGCCATATCGCGCCCGCGCGATGTTCGCCGTCGCGAACTGCACTCGCCACCTGCGCTCTTCTGGCCCCCTAACTCGCTATGTCTCTTGACCGAAATCACAACATGCGTGCTCCCCATCGCTTCCGGCCTCTGCGCGGCTGAATGTCAATGAGTTGCTTTCCTTTGGCGATAGCCGTGTCGACGCAAGATGCGACTCTCCTTGCGGCTGCCATTGCTGCAATAGCAGCCACCGTGAAGCTCGCTGTCGATGCGCTCAGCGCGCGAGGAACTGCCATCCGAGCCGCGCATCGTTCCACCTTGGAGCCCCATCTGGCGCCGCTCGCACGAGACATTCACGAAGTCACTGCAGGGATAGTGATCGTGCAAAAGCGCAACAGAGAGGGCCAGCAGCCCGGGAACTCCCTCGACCACGCGATGCGGGCTGCGGAGGCGCTCAAGAAGCAGCGATTGGAGGTCAAGTACGCGCTCGGAGGATCCGAGGAAGCCCTTCGAGTTTTGACGCGGGCGCCGGACTGGATCTCGACGTACAAAGGCGATCCAAGCGGAGACGCACTTATACGTGCGATCCAAGCGCTCAGTAGAGCACTTGACAGCGTCATTGCCCGCTCATATCGGAAAGGTCGCCCGCCAAACTGGATGGAGCGGCGCAAACTGGAGCGCGAGGCAGCGGGAGTTCGCGAGGTGTGGTCCAAACGGTTTGTGAGCTGACGACTCGTCGGATGCTTTTCACGGCGAACGGACCCCGCGAAGCGCCAGATCATCGCCGGCCGCACAAGCAGTCGACCACATCGTCGCCGCATGCGAGACGCGAAGATCGTCCACGGATCACCGACACCCGCCGACTCCGCATCCATCTACCCGGCGGGTTCTGAACACTATCCCGCGACCGGGTACCGCTTCGTGGCGGTGCGGAAGCTGAGCTGAGCTGACGGCGCATGGGCGGAACGCGATGCTCAGCCGCGCAGCAGTCCAGCAAGTCAGTCTGGCCGCTCGAACGTGATGTGTCGCTCCTCGTGGCCGAGGATCCTTGCCACCCCCATGTGCATGTCGCTCATGCGCCGTGCCAACAGCGTGGGCTCGCTGCTGAGCCCGAAAAGTTCGGCAACTCCTGTCGGTGTGAAAGCCAGCGCCGTCGCTTGCTCGCCGCTGTGAGCCTCCTGGTCGATGATCCGCAGGTGCAGTTGCTCCTGCCCGTCAGGGCTGTCGCACTCGACGACGTGCATTTTCGAGAACCAACCTGGAGCGAGCGAGGGGTCCGGAGGGTCGAAGAGGATCGTGACGTAGTGGACGCGGGGTTCGACTTTTGCTTTCTCGTCACCGACCTCAATGGCGCTGCCCATCGCAACAGCGTCGTCGTAGGTTCGCTTCGCTGCCGTAGCCAGGAGGTTCCTGAGCGGCTCTTCCTGCCGTGGAAGCACAAGCTGAGGCTGGCTGGCGTTGTAGATGGCGGAACGGTTTTGCAGCAACTCGAACAGTTCGATCGCGGGATCCGCTGTGTCTGTCTCGTGCCCGTATCCGACGTGCAGCCGATAGTGCCCGACGTACTCGTCCGGAGCCAAATCCGCCAGAACCGCAAGCCGAAACATCGCGTATGGGTCGTGAAGATTCAGTCCCGCCGGAAGCTCGATCCGGTGCACCCCGGTGCGACCACCGATGATTTCAAGCTCCAAGAAGAGGTCGTCCTCTTCGCTGTAGGCGTAGCCGATCGGCTTCTCGATACTCGCTGCGAGCTGCTCTCTAAAAGTCAGATGCGCACGCGCGAACGCGATTGCCGCTGCCTTTCGCTGGAGTCTCGCTTCAGCGTCCAGGCGACCTCTCAGCCGAAGGGTAGGACTCCCGCTCTGTCGGAGTGCTACGTCGGTCAGCCGTTCGGCGGCACGGATCAGTCGGCGGGCCGGGACGACTGATGTCGGATGTGCGAATACATCGTGGACTTCGAACCGCTCGCCAAACAACTCGCCATCCGCGTCCTTGAGGCGCTGCTCCGCAGCGTCTCGATCTGATGCCGTCTTGAACGTCACTGCCGCATACAGTGGGCGTTCGCCGTACTCAGCGCGGATGAGCAGGTTCTCGCCCAAATCGGGTTGCCCCACGACCACGATCCCGGAGTCGCGTTGCTTTCGCAGTTCAAGCGCGATCTCGCCAAGGCCGCCGGCAGTGGCGGTGCCGAGCCCGTATTGAGCACGATCGAACGGTTCGATCCGAGGCTGCAGTTGTACCTGCCAAGCCGCCGAAGCTGCACGCTGCACAGGAAGCCGTCCGAGTTCAGCACTCGCACGTCCAGCAACGACGACAAGAACCAAACCGGTACGAAAGTAGGGCACTACGGCCGCCGCGTCGCCACGCACGACAACTGCGATCGAGTTGCGCTGCTTCGCGCGGTCCAGCGCATCTATGAGATCACCGGGCGCATCGAACACCCGCCGTGCGTACCGCAGGAGGACATCGGCGAACACCGCAGGCGACGACGGTCCTTCAACCAGTTCGATCAGCGAGGCGACAAGCGCGATCTCGCCGCTATCCATCGCCAGCACTCCTGCCAACTGCTCGTCCGCGTTCTGCAAACTGATCGCATCGGCGGCGATCGTCGCCAGTTCCGGTTCACGGTCGAGCACATGCGCATCCACGATGAGTCTGTACAACGCTGGCACGGCCTCCGAAGCGGCACGGTCCCGCTCGTCGACGCCAAGGATCGAGTCGTAGACGAAGCGACGACGCTGCTCGTGAAACCATCGTCGCCCATCGACATAGACGGAGAACACGCGAGCGCGCCACAGCGCATCCTCGATCGCTCCCCACCGCGCGTCATCAAGATCGAGGAACGCGATCGTCGCGTCCCGAGGAAGCGAATCGTGGAACGCCGCCAGCCGTCGTGCGCATGCGACGACCTCCAGATCCAGGGCATCCCAGCCCTCACGGGTGCGCTTCGCGAACTGCTGAGACAGCGGCATGTCCTCGATCTCGCCGCCAGCCTGAAGATGGCCAACCAGGTCCCCGACATGCAACGCATAGCCACCAGTGACGCGCTGGACGGCATTGGCAAGCCCTGGGTCGAGAGACACGCCTTCCAACCACTCGGCCACTTCCGTCACAGTGAGCCCATCGAGACGTCGCACCGCAACCGCGTTGACCGTCTCAAGGAAAGCCACCTCTCGCTGCTGCTCGGACGTGTAGTCGGCGATAGCAATACGGATTCGCACTGAATCGGGCAGCGACTCTGCAATGTCGGCGAGCAGCCGAATGCCGTCTCGGCTGAGTCGCTCTCCGGCGTCGAGCGCGAGCAGCACATCGCACTCAGCGGCTCTCGCGACCTCTTCTGCAAACCCGACAACCAGCCCGGTGACTCCAGGATCGAGCGCCGCATTCAAGCGGCTGCTCAGGCTCTCATCGACCGACTCTCGAAGCTTTCGTATGTACTGCTCGAAAGCTCTACCGAACTCTGACCCAAGCCGACCCCGGACGACGGCCAACAACTCCTGCGCGACGACGCTCGCCAGCTCGTGACTCTGTTCCAGCGCAATACGCCGGGCAGCTTCAAACAGATGATCCGCTACCTCGGACGCCTTGCCACGTCGTCTAACATTCAGAGTTACGGCATCCGCGAGCGCCTGCAAAAGCGCTTGTTGCAGGACCCCCATGTAGCGCACCGTGCGAGGTGCCGGGGCTAACGCATCGGGACGAGCGTCCTGCGCTGCCGCCAGAACCGCCGACTTGCCAGTACCCGAGTCACCCGCAAGTACCGTAACCGGCGCCTGCAAACGAGCGAGCGCATCCACCTCGTCGTGCCGGCCATAGAGCGTCGCGACGGCCAGCGCCTCTGGATCGGTCATCGCAACGCGAGGCTAACAGCGGGCAGGAGACCTGGCGCTACTTCGTAGAGTCCCGCCGCTTCCAGCATGAGGTCGGCGAGAGCAACGGGGTCAGACCCGCGATTTACACCTCGCATTGAGATCCGGCTGTAGCTAGGTGCGCTCGGCATTCCATCGGAGGTCTAAGCATCGTCTAGGCCGGATTGGCGAGGTCGGCCCAAGCAGCTCTGAGCGAGACTTCGAACGCGTGGGCCGCGGCGTCGGACAGATCAGGTCGCAGCCGATCGCACATCAGCAGGATCATCTGCCCGTAGTTCCAGTAGAGCGTCAGCTCGATCTGCTTGACCCATTGCTCGGAGGGGTCCTCATTCCACGTCTCCGGGTCGCCGTCCGCGTCCCCGGAAGCGTGCATCTGCACACCGAACTCGGTGTGGTGGACCATCATGTTGTTGAAGTTGTGCGCGAGCGCAAGGTAGTTGCGCAACGTAGTACGGCCGTCCTGCTGCGGCGGTTGCAGGACGTGATCACGACGACTGGAATGGCCGGCGGCTGCGCCTTCGAGCGCCCGGACGAGCCCGTCGAGCGTGCGGTGCGTGCCACGGACCCATCTGCCTGGCTTGCCCTTTCTCGTCGGTCTGAAGTGCACGTCGTTGGCCCACCAGAACGCCTCGCCGTGTCGGCCAAAAAGCGCTTCGAGTCGCGGCCGGTCGCCTTGCAATGCGGCGAGTTGGTCGGCACCGATCTGCTCGTCGGGATCAACGTCGTCGTAGACGACGAGCGCGAGGTCACGCATCAGCAGTCGCCCGTAGCGCCGTCGATCCTTCAAGCGCTCGACCACCCAGCTCTCCTGCTGGACGTATGTCATCCAGTACGACACGACCACATCCTCGAACAGCGCACGAGTGAGCATGCCGGCCTGCGGACCGTAGCCGTCGCCGGTCAAGACGCGACCCGCATTGAACGTCTTCGTCGACCGCGCGAACGTAGCGCGCAGAATTCCCTCGAACGTTCTCGTGACCGGCCAGGCACGATGATCGTCCGCCCATGCCGCAAGTTCCGCGAGGGCGGCCTGCGGCTCAAGCGTTCGCGACATCACCAGGCGAGGGGACGACATCGACTCCGGCAACGCGCGCTCGCACCTGCGCGCCGCGCAGAACGTCGGCAATCCGTTGCACCCGGTCGGGGTCAGACCGGGATTGCCGCCTTGCTGCGGGCTCGTGCACTGCGATCTCGCAGTCGAGATCCGGGGCGTCGAGCGGCACGCTGCCCACTCGCAGACCGTAGATCACGGGATTGAACCGCGCACGGCGAAGTGCCCTTCCCGCGACATCCTCATCGGCGGCACGAACACGGACGGGAACCTGCGTCGCAGGATTCATCGCCTCGAACTTGAAGAGCCGGTTGGCGAGGACCGCCTTCCAGGGGAACCGCACGCGAAGCTTCTTGCCGAGGGCCTCAACGGCGAGCGCGACAACTGCGCTCACGGACGCCGCCGCGACGGGACCGTTGACCGACACGATCGCGACGATCACGGCCGCCACGACCGGCAACACGCGAATGAGCGTGTAGACCGCAAGGGCGGCCACAACGCGCCACAGGCACCTGACACCCTCGAACTCGCTGAGCGCCGCAGCCATATCTCGAAGAGAGCGCTCAGGGACGCCGACGGCCATCAGTACACCGGCCTCTGCCTCACGGCCCCACACGACCTCCGTCGTCGCCGGTGCATACGTTTCACGTCGCTGGCGGCGTGTAGCCGCGTTCGGCAGCCCATTGCTCCAACGCGGCAACTCTCTGATACAGCTCGACGATCTCATCGGCGGCCCACGCAATGCCACCAGCGAGGTGTGACGACACTGCGCTGTCAAGATTCCCTCGCTCAACGGCGACGCGGGCGCCTTGGGCAGCGGCGTGGCCCTGGGTTTCCGGCTCTGGAAGGCTCATTCACCGATTGTGGCCGCCTCACCGGACGCGAGCTGACCGTGCTCACGGCGCGCCCGTGATCTTGCTGCGCGCTCTCGCTTTGCGGTCCGGTATGTCGCGATGCTGATGCCCGCAGCAAGACGGCGTTCCGCTGCGCGTGGCCACCGCCGAGCTGCCAGCGGCTATCGCGACACCGCCGATCGGCGGTGTTTCTCCACCTCTCGATGGAGTCATCCCACCGATCTCGACCGGCGGTGCGGTCTTGCATTCGCCCGCCCGTCTTGATCTTGTCGCCGACTGGAACAACCGATAACAGTGGTCCGGACGAGCGCTGGAACGCCCGCCCGGACCGGTTGCACCGAAGCCGTAACTTCGGCGCTTCCACACCGTAGACCGCTCGGGTTGCCTCTGGCGCAGTCGCGTTCGCGCGACTACTGGCCCGCACGGCGGGGCTGCGGCGTGCTTGCGACCCTCGTTGCACGCGATCGGTGCTCGATCGAAAGGAGCGGCCATGACTGCGCCGTTGGCTTTTGCATGCGAGCAGACCGATCCGAACCTGCTGCCGCGCGAGCAGCGGGATCGGATTCGGACCGCAGTGATCGACGGCCTCGCCGAGCTGAGGCTGATCGTGTTCGAGTTGGAGGCGGGGAACGTTGCTGCCGCGCGAGAGCGACGCGCGACGATCGCCGACGACCTGCTTCTGCTCGACGACCTCGGGTGGGACGAAGACGACAACCGCGACAGCTTCGCGCTGACGATGAACCCTGACGCGCTCCGCGCCACGCTGGCCCGTGTGCGCGAGAGCGACCCCGACGGCGAGAACGCTGCGGCGCTGGTCGAGGCCGTCGGCCATGCGCTCGCGCTCGTGCGCGACGACGCGGAGCGAGCCGGCGCGGAGCAGGGCGACGACGATTTCGTCGCCGTCACCATCGTCCGCGAGCAGCGCGATGTGCTCTTCGACCAGCTCGTCGCCGACCTCTCGTCGGTCGGCGACTTGCACATCGAGCTGAGCGCCGGCCACCTCGACTCCGCCCGTGAGTTGCGCCGCCGCTACTTCGACGAGATGCGACTGTTCGACGAGATCGGTTGGGGCGCCGAGGACCCCGGCGAGACGTTCGCGATCAGGATGGAGCGCACGGCGCTGGTCGACACGCTCTCGCGCTTGAACATGCAGGCGGCCGAGGGCATCCGCGGTCACATCGACAGCGTCGCGACCGAGCAGGAGGCGGCGCAGGAGTGCGCGGCGGCATGCGCCGTGATCGGCGATGTGCTCGCCGACGTGGCGCGAGGGCGGGGAGCCGACGGCGCCGCGGCCTGATGGCCGAGCCCCAGTCGCCCGAGCACGAAGCGTTCGGACATGCGGTACGCGAGCTGCGCGCCCGGCGCGGCTACTCGCAAGAGGTGCTCGGGCAGCACGCGGACCTGCACCGGAACTATGTGGGCGCGATCGAGCGCGGCGAGATCAACCCGACGCTCAGGATCGTGCTCAAGGTCGCCAGCGGACTCGATGTCGGCCTCGACGAGCTTGTCGCGGTCTACCTGCGCCAACTCGGCGACCCGCCGGCTCCCCGGCGGCGCCGTCGTCGCAGACGCGCTCCTGACCCCGACGCGGGAGGTGCCGATGAGTCCGGCTCGTGATGAATCGGCGCAGCACGTGACGACGGTCCGGTTCGACGCCGACCTGTGGGAACGGCTTTGCGAGATCGCTGACCGGCTCGGGATCGCTCGTGCGGCGTTGATTCGTGACGCGACGCGCGAGCACATCAGTCGCATCGAGCACACCGATCGTCTGACGCAGCTTGAGGACCAGGTTCGCGGGCTGATGAGCACCGTCGCGACCCTCGCCAAGCGATTGCGCGAACTGTTCGGGGAGCGCCGCTCGTGAGCGCGATCGGCGAGATCCCGAATGGCATGCAGTGGTGCCCGGACTGCAACGGCTATGGCTCGTCGTTGTCCGAGGACAGCGCTCGGTGCAGCCGCTGCGGCGGGACCGGGCTGATCGCTGACGATGGCCGCTCCGATCCACCCCGATCACCCCGACACGCGGAGCGGGATGTCAGCGACCCCGCGTTTCGCTCGAAGCTCGACCAGCTCCAGGCCGACGAGCCGGGGCCGCCGTCCGAGGCGCGCCGCTCGTCGCGGTAGCGGGCGCCAGCAGCGACCGGTAGAGGGCGGTCGTCTCGGGCTCCGGTCGGAGCCCGAGACGGTCGTCGAGCAGACGAGCGAGCGCGTCGTACCGTGCCTCGACGGCGTCGCGTTGGCCGAGCCGCGCCTCGGCGTCGAGTGCCGCGCGCCAGCATGGTTCGTGCAGCTCGTCGAGCGCGATCCCGCGCTCTGCGGCGTCGAGCGCGCGCTTGGCCTCGTCGGCTTCGAGCCATGTCTCGGCGAGCCGGCGCAGCAGGTCGACGCGCTCGCCGCGCAAGCGCCGTTGGTGCCCCTCGGCCCACTCGTGGTCGGCGCCGTCGAGCGGGGCGCCGCGCCACAGCGCGTCGGCGCGGGCGAGCAGTCGCGCGCGGTCGGCGGGGCGCTCGGCGGCCTCGGCGCGGCGCAGCAGCGGCGCCAGCTCGTCGAGGTCGACGGCTATCCGGTCGCGGTCGAGTCGGTAGCGGCCGTCGTCGGAGACGAACGCGTCGCCGAGCACCTTTCTGGCCTCGCTGGTGGCCTGCCACAGCCGGGGTTGGCTGCGGCGCGGGTCCGTGTCGGGCCACAGCGCTTCGAGCAGTTGGTCACGCGTGGCGCCGTCGGGGTGCAGGGCGAGGTAGGCGATCAGCTCGCGGGTCGAGGTCCGTCTCGGCAGCGGAGCGCCGTCGAGCGCGAACGGCCCGAGCAGGCCAACCCTGATGCGAGGCGCCGGCGGCTGCCCCTCGTCGTCGTGGGTGCCGTCGATCACCGCGGATTCTCGGCCGGCGTCGGCCGGCATCCCAAGGTCGAGTCTGAGCGAGAGCGAGCCCACGCGGCGCGGCATCCGCTCGGCGGCGGGCGCGACGAGCAGCGGCATGCGCGCGGCTCGGAGGGCGTTGCGCGCGGGTTGGCGTCGAGGCCGGCGGCCGAGCGGGACAGCGCGCTCGGCACGCGGGCGCCGTCGCGCGGCGCGGGCGGCACGGACCGCGACGATCGCCAGCAGCAGGAGCAGCGCCACCCACGCGAACGCGACGATGCTGCGCTGCACGAACGCGGTGCTCACGGGCGAGGAGAACGACGACGGCAGGTGCGGCAGCGGCGGGCGCAGGCCCCACAACGCGACGGCGCCGACAACCGCGATCACCGCGACGGCGAGCAGCCCGATTCGGCGCAGAACGGTCATGCGAGCACGAGAGCGCCGAGCGCGCCGGTCGCGAGGAACGGGGCCAGTGGCAGCGCGGTTCGCGCCGCGCTGCGGCCGTGGCGGGCCAGCAGCGCGGCGGCGTAGGCGGCGGCGAGCACGAACCCGGCCGACAGCGCCGTGACGGCGTCGTCGCCGATGCCGAGCGCGAGCAGCAGGGCGAGCTTCACGTCTCCCATGCCGAGGGCGGCCGGCGCGGTCAGGCTGACCGCCGCGAGGACCGCGACGAGTACGAGGCCGGGCACGAGCGGGCCGATCGCGGCGCGATCGAGGACGAGCAGCGCGGCGCAGGCCGCCGCCGTCGGGAGCACGATCGCGTTCGGAATCCGGTGCTCGCGCAGGTCGATCACGACGACGGCGCCGAGCGCCGCGCCGAGCAGCGCGAGCCGCGCCACGGCGGCGGGCTCCGCGCCGGTCGCCGACGCGACCGCCGCGAACACGACGCAGCCGCCGGCGGCTGCTGTGGCGGCCGGCTTCATGGTGCGCGCGGGGTCGCGGTCGCCTGCGCGGTGATCGTCAGCGCCTTCACGTCGGCGAGGCCGAGCAGCACGGTCGGCACGCGGCGGCGGATTGTGACGGTGACGCGCTCGGCGTCGGCGCGGGCGCGGCCTGTGAGGCCGCGCTCGGCGTCGATCACGGCCGTCGCGGCGCCGGTCGCGGCGTCGACTTCCAACTCGATGCGGCCGTCGCGCAGCGCGTCGGTGTCGAGCTGCTGGCTGCCGACGAGCGCGGCGTCGTCGGCGATGGCGGCCAGCTCGCGCCGCTCGATGAAGGCGCGGCCCATGTCGACCGCGAGGCCGATCACCAGCAGCATCGCGAGCACGAGCAGCACGCCGGCCACGAGCACGGCGCCGCGCTCGTCCGCGAGCCTGCGCCTCGTCCCGCTGAGGGCCGTCACGGTGCCGCTCCGGCGATGCTGCGGTACTGGTCCAGCGGCGCACGAGCGCGAGCCCTGACGGTGACACGACCGAAGCGGCCGAGGCCGGGCAGCCGGCCGAGCGAGACGGTCGTGCGCGCGTCGGCCTGCAGAACGCTCCCGCGCTCCCATTCGCCCGACAACAAGACGCGGACCGGCGTCCCGCCGATCGTGCGAGCGCGCGCAGCGGCGAGGTCGACGGCAGCGCTTGCGCGGTCGAGGTCGGGCGCCTGCGCTGCGGAGCGGACGGCGTCGCGCGCCGCTTGCTCGGCGGCGAGATGCGCGAGCTCTACGCGCGCGAACAGCAGCACGAGGAACAGGACGGGCACCATCAGGCCGCCGATCACGACCGTTCCGGTGAGCAGGCTCGAACCGGCCTCGTCGCGCAGGCCGCGTCGGAGAGCGTTCACGGGCGACGCTCCAGCTCCGGGTATCGCTCGACGGGCAGCGTCGCGCGCTCGCTCACGCGCGGCAGCGCGAACCCGACCGGGAAGACGCGCGGCGGTTGTCCGGCGACCTCAACGGTGAAGGTCGTGTCAGTCGTCGACGAAGTCGCGTGCAGTCCGTCGGTCGCGCCGCCACCGGCCGCGAGCACGTCGTTCGCGCGGGCCGCGCCCGACCCGCCGGCCGCTCCCGTGCGGGCGCCGTCCTGCGCGGCTCCAACGGCGAGGGAACGCGCGTGCGCGTAGAGCAGCAGTTGGACGGTGACCGTGACGACGAGCAGCACGAGGCCGAGCACGAGCAGCCCGTCGATCAGGCCGTCGCCGCGTTCGCAGCGCAGGCGTCGCACGAGCCGCCGCAGCATCCTCAGCCGCCGAGAATCCCGACGATTCGCTCACCCGCTCCTTGGATCGCCGGTCTGAGCAGCGCGACGATGATCGCGGCGGCCGCGGCGAGGCCGATCGCCAGCACGAGCCAGTTCACGAGGCCATCGCCGCGCTCGTCGCGCAGCGCTCTCAAGGCGGCGTCGAGGTGGATCTTCAAGGTCGGCATGAGGTCGAACCTCCTCGGTTCAGATGGACTCGGACAAGACGTTGAGGAACCCGTACGCCACCAGCAGCACGAGCACGATCAACAGCGGCACGAGCGGCGCGTGCATGGCGAGATAGGCGCGGTCGGCGGCGCGCTCGAGGACGCGGTGCTGCTCGGCGCGCATCGCTCTAGCCTGCGACCGCAGGAAGTCGATGTACGGGCTCTCCTTCGCAGCAAGCAGCTCGGCGAACCGCGCAAAGCTCGGCTCGCCCGAGTCGCGACCGACGCGCACGAGCGCCTGCCGCTCGGAGACGCCGCGCTCGCGGCGAGATATCGACAGCGCGCGGGTCAGCTCGTCCCCGAGCGGGCCGGGGCAGTCGCGCGCTGCCAGTTCGAGCGCTTGGCGCAGCGACTGGCCGGCCCTGAGCGCGAGCGTCAGCACGGCGACGGCGTCGGGCAGGTCGAGCGCGATCGTCTCGCGGCGCTGTCTCGCCGCCTGCCGCAGCACGAGGTCGGGCGCCCACCACGCGCCGACGGCCAGCACGAGCAGAACGATCGCCGACGGCAGCCGGCCGGTCGCGGCGGCGTACGGCATCAGCAGCACCAGCGGCGCCGTCGCTGCCAGCAGGAACTTGTCGCGCACGAGCGTCCCGACGCCGTCGCGGCGCCCGGCCTGCCGCATCTGGCGCGCATAGCTGCGCCGCACCTGCTCGACCCGGTCGCCGACGGGTGCGGGGAGGCCGTCCGGGGCGCTGACGCCGTCGAGCACGCGGGGCAGCCGCAGCGGCAGCGGCACCCGACGCGGCGCCACGGCCGCCTGCACGAGCAGCAGACCGCCCGCGACCAGGCAGGCACTCGACACGAGCAACAAGAGGCTCACGATCGACTCCCGCTGCGGCGCGGCTCGGGCACGCGGCCAAGCCGCCGCATCGCGAGCCAGCAGCCGAAGATCACGAGCCCGCCGGTCGCGCCGACGAGGGTGCCGGTCGGCGTGCGGTAGGCGTCGAGGTAGAGCGGCGACGCGGTGCCGACGATGAGCAGCAACACGATCGGGCTCAGCGCCAGCACTGCTGCCTCGGTGCGCAGGCTGGCGGCTCGTGAACGTGCTCTCTCGCGCGCCTCGAACCGCTCCGACAGCACGCCGGCCAGCTCGCGCAGGGCCGGCGCCATGCCGCCCGCCGGCAGCTCCAGCAGCCCCGGCCGCAGCAGCAGCGCGACTGTCTCAGCCGTGCGCTCGTCGCGCTCGGTCAGGCCGTCGATCGCCGTCCCCAAGCCGCTCGCTCGCGTCCGCGCCTGAAACGCGCGCCAGTCCGCTCGCAGCGCCGTCGGCCCGGCCTCGCCGACCAGGCGCACAGCAGCCGGGAACGCCAAGCCGGCTTCGAGGCCGTCGGCGAGCTGGCGCAGCGCGTCGGGCCACGCGCGCTCTCGCTCGTGTCGGCGCTGCTCGCGCCGCTTGCTCAGCCACGCGACCGGGACGGCGGCGCCCGCGCACGCGCAGGCCAGCACGAGCACGGGCAGCGCCGAGATGACGACCGCCACGGCGGCAGCCAGCAACGCAGACAGCAGTGATGCCGCGATGACCGTCAGCGGACGCCAGTCGACGCCAGCGTCGCGGAGGAGGTCGCGCAGCTTCCCGCTCGCGCTCGACGACCACGCTCTCGCGGCAGCCGTGCGGTCGCCGAACAGCAACAGCGCCACGCCGGCTGCGAACAGCAGCCCGAGCAGGAAGCCGGTCACGACGCGCCCTCGGTCAGGAAGGCGCGGACCTCGTTGACCGGGTACGTGTTCGACGTGGTGGTCGTGCGCGACGGGAGCGCGCCCGACATCTCGACCAGGCCGGTCGCCACGAACGAGATCGACCACTCGACCGCCGCCCCGACGGCGTAGCCGTCGCCGGTGCAGCTCTCGCTGACGTGCGGGTTGCGGCCCGCGTCGCCGGGCATGCAGCGCGTCTCGTACCGGTGCCGGACGGCACCTTGCACGTCGGCGCCACGCCGGTACGGGCGGCCGACGCTGCCGCCCGCCTGCGCGCCGTCGCCGAAGCTCCACATCGGATAGGGCTGCGCCGTCACGACGATCTGCTCGGCGCCGAGGACCGCGACGGCGGCGACGGTTCTCGGCGCGGGCTCCAACCAGAACCACGACGCCACACCCGTCCATCCGGCCGCCTCCGGGTTGACGGTGATCTCGCCAGGCAGCAGCGGCATGCTCACGGCGATCGACGCCGCGACGGCGCCCGGGTCGATCGGTGGCGCTCTGGCTCTTCTGCCTCTCGGCGGCTCTGCCGCCGACGGCTCGATGGGGCAGCCGCCCGGCGTGTTGGGAAAGTACAGGCAAGGGCTCGGGATGGGATCGAACGCTTCTCTCGACCGCGCTCCTCTGAAGCGCGGATCGACCAACGGCACCTCCGACCCCGCGGTCGGCGCCGACGGCTCCGTCGTCTCGGTCGGCGTATACGACGGCGGCCCGTCCGCGGACGGCGAGCCGTTCCCGCCGCTCGTGCCCGGACCGCTCGGCACCGACTCGTGTTCGGTCACCGATCCGCCGATCTCGGCTCGCCCCGTCCCGCGTTGACCCGAATACTGGCCGACGTAGATGTCGGCCGCGGGCGCTGAGGCCAGCCAGGCGAGAAGAGCCAGGTCGGCGAGCGCCGCAGCGGCCACGACGGTGGCGTGTCTCATCTGACCCTCCACACCACGAACCGCGCCGGCTCGCCGCGACCAAGGCGCTTGAGAACGATGGTCGCTCGTTCCGTGAGCCGCCGACGCTGCGGCGGGCGACCACGTCGATAGACGTTCAGCCGCTGCACTGCCACCACGCGCGCGGTCGCTTGTCCGAATGACGGATCGACCGTGACGCTGAGCACTCTGGTTCTCGCGTCGATCGTCTTGACCCGCACGCCTGCTCGGGCGTTCTCCGCAGCGGCGTGACGCATGTTCGACAACGCGACGCCACGAGTCGACTGCGTTGCCGACGCTGGCACCCGGTTCGTCCAAGCCACCTGCTGCGCCAGCATCGCATTCGCCTCGACCGCGTCGACCGCCGCGCGCTCCAGCTCTACCGTCGGATCGGGTTGCTCGGCGGAGGCCGTCGTGCGCGGCACGGACGGCGTGCCGCTGTCGTTGCCGCCGCAACCCGTCGCGACGGCGACGGCGGCGCCGAGCGCGGCGGCGGTGATGAGCTGCTTCATCGGGGTGGTTCCCATCCGGTCGCGAGGAGGTCGTCGGCGAAGCGGGGCGGGTCGCCGAGCCAGCGGAGCGTCGGGCCGGCTCCACCGAACATCGGGCCGAGCGTCATGCGGGGGCCTTCGATGCCGGCCACCTCGGCGATCTCGTCGATGCGGCGCGGCTCGAAGCGGCGTTCGCCGTCGGTGTAGCTGCGCGGGCGGTCGCAGTGAACGACGACGTCGATCTCGCGCAGCCAGTCGAGCGCGTCGGCGGCGTCGATGCGCGCGCCGGAGGTGAGCGCGAAGCGGACGAGGTTTCTGAGCGCGTGCGCGGCCGACTCGCCGTGAATGCTCGTCATGCCCGCGTGTCCGGTCGCGAACGCCCAGAGCATCGCCATCGTCTCCGGGCCGCGGCACTCGCCGACGACGATGCGGTCGGGGTTCATCCGCAGCGCGTCGGCGACGAGGTCTTCGAGCGTGATCGGCGTGAGGCCGTCGGCCGATCCGGGTCGGGCCTCGTAGGCGACGCAGTTGGCGAGCGTGTCGGGAAGTTGCAGCTCGGCCGAGGACTCGCAGACGACGACGCGCTCGGTTCCGGGGACGGCGGCGCCGAGCGCGTTGAGGAGGGTCGTCTTGCCGCTGGAGACACGGCCGGCGACGACGACGTTCTTGCCGGCGCGGATGCAGGCGGCGAGGAAGTCGGCGCCCTCGTCGCTGAGGAAGTCGAGGCCGACCAGCTCGTCGAGTGTGGTCGCTACGAGTCTGAAGCGGCGGATCGAGCAGATCGCGTGTCCCTGGGAGGCGATCGGCGGGATCGCGGCGGTCAGTCGCGAGCCGTCCGGAAGGCGGGCCTCGATGCGCGGGGTCAGGCGATCGAGTCGCTTGCCTTCGACTTGTTCGAGGAGGCGGTCGAGGAAGGCGCGCACCTGCGTGTCGTCGTCGAACACGATGCTCGGGACGCGCTCGATCCGGTCGCCGGTGTCGCGGAAGACGCGCCGGGGTCCGTTGACCATCCATTCCTGTGCATCGGGGTCGGACAGCATCCGCTCGGCGAGCGCGCCGAGGCCGATCAGGTCGTGGTGCAGGTCGCGTTCGATCGCGGCGCGCTCGGCATCCGCGAGCGGGCCGTCGCCGTTGAGCGCGTCGGCGGCGTAGCCGTCGATCGCCTCGGCGATCACCCGTCTGGTGCGTTCGCGGCCGTCGGCGCTGGCGAGGTCGATTTCGTCGCGGGCGAGATCGCGCTCGACCCGCTCGCGGACAGCGGCGAGCGCGTCGCCGTTCATGTGCTTGGCCGCCACGGGAGCGCCACCTCCTCGCGCGTTGTCGGGTGCTTGCCGGCGGCCGGCTGCGCGGCGAAGGCCGGCGTGGCGACGGCGCCGCTCAGCGGCTGCTTGCGATCACGCGGCAGCGGCTCGGAGGCAGCTTGCAGGAACAGGTCGGCGACGACCTGTCGGAGGGCGCGCGCGTAGCGGCCGCGAGGATGGGCGCGGGCGATCGGCAGGCCGAGCCGTTGCGCGCGCCGCAGGCCGCGCGCGTCCCACGCGACCCAGGCATCGGCGGCGAGCCGGCGGTCGGCGAGCGCGCCGGTCACTGTCTGCTCGACGACGCGACGCTCTGGGGTGCCGGGCGCGCCGATGCCGTTGACGACGACGCGCAGTCGCTCGCGCGGCACGCCCAGGTCGTCGAGCAGCCGGTCGAGTTGCGCGACGCCGTGCCGGAGCTGCGCCTCGCGGGCGCCGATCACGAGGACGACGGCGTCGGCGCTCACGACGGCTTCGCGGTGGACGCGGGCGGCGGCCGGGTCGTCGCCGACGGCGAGCGCGAAGCCGACATCGACGATCACCGCCGGCCAGAGCTCGGCGACGGCCGCGAGTGCTCTCGCGGGGGCACCGGGCCGGCCGAGTTCGGCGAGGCTGTCGACGGGCGCGCCGAGCAGCATCGCGGGCCACCCGTCGGCGCCGACGATCCAGCGTTCGAGCAGGCCGCGCAGCTCCTCGTCGCGTTGGGCCGCGACGGCGCGCACCAGGCCGAGCACCGACCCCTCGTCGGGGTCGGCTGCGACGCGCACGTCGAGGTCGCCGCCGAGGCCGTCGAGTTCGAGCAGCAGCGCCGACCACTGGTCGCTGACGATCGTCGCCAGCGACGCCGCGACCTCGCTGGCGCCGGGTGCGCCCTTGCTGCCGATCACCGCGACGAGCGCGCGCCGGTCGCCTGCCGCGCGTGGCTGCTGTCTGGTGCGCGGCGCAGGCGCCGGCGCCTGCTCGCGGGCGGCGTCGGCCAGCTCGTCCGCGGTCGCGTCGTCGCCGATCACCACCTCAACGCCGAGCGCGTCGAGCGCGTCGCGCTCGTGATCGTCGAGCGCCAGCCCGATGAGATGCAGGCCAGCGGCGCGCACACGGGCGCAATGGCCGGCGGTGATCCCGGAAAGCTGCGGCGAGACGAGCGCAGCGACGGCGGCGCCGCCGTCGGCGAGTCGTTCCAGCTCGTCGGCTTCGGCCGCGCTGCCGGCCAGCTCGACGGCCGCGGCGTCGCCGAACAGCAGCGGCTCGACGGCGCGCTCGGCGAGCGGGGTGAGGCCGAGCAGGATCACGGGGGGCGGGGCGGTCATGCGCCGCCTCGTTCGATCGCGGGGTCGATCCGGGTCGTGTTCCGTCTGCTGCCTTCGAGCAGCAGGCTGACTCTGGCCGCGTCGTTGCTGAGCGCGAGGTCGGCGGCGATCGAAGGGTCGGGGACGGCGAGCACGATCGGGACGGTCGTGGTGGCGCTGTTCACCGGTCCGGATGTCGCGCCGAGGCCGAGCACTTGGAGGCTGCGCGCGACGACGACGGTGCGCGCCCGGCCGCTGCCGGCGCCGTAGGTCGCCAGCACCGTGACGCGGTCGCCGACCTGGACCGCGCCGGTTCGGATCGCGGGCAGCGTCAGCGTGTAGGCAGCGACCTCGGCGATCGGCCGGGTCAGCGCGTTGCGGGGCAGCGGCGCGCCGCCCGTGACGGCGGCGGCGAGCCGCCGGCCGACGACGCGGTCGAGCAGCTGCTCGGGCACCATGCCGGCGAGCACGGCCCGATCGCCGGCCAGCTCGCCGACGCGCAGGTCGCCGGCTCTGACGACGGCGCCGGCCGGGAGGTCGCGCGCTATCACGAGCACCGGGGTCCGCTCGGTCGTGCCGCTGTAGACGAGCCAGTAGCCGGCGGCGGCGAGCAGCACGAGCGCGACCCCTGCGGCGCGCAGCGGCGTCGCCCAATTGCGCAGCGGCGCGCGACCCAACGGCTCGGGCGGCTCAGTTGAGGTACGCGGTCTCAACGTCGGCGTCCCGCCGCGCGCCACGTCGCGTCGGCCGTGCGTAAGACGGCGGATTGAGAGCCCAGCCGTAAGCGAACGACTCATTGGCAACTCCTTGCCAAAGCCACTGACACGGCACTGACACGCCGCTGACACGGTGGTCGTGATCGCCGGTGCACAGGGCGTCTTGGCGACCGGTCGAGAGGCGGTTACCGCTTCTCTCGCGTTTCGTAAACGGGCGCATACCCGCTGCCTTGCCCGACAAACGTGGCGTGTCAGCCATTTGTCGGTGCGGTGTCAGTGCCAGCTCGGACCGTGGCGCTCCCACTGAACGAAGGGAGCCACCGATGGAATCCGTGCCGCTGCACCTCCTCGACGCTGAGTGGCGACGGCAGGTCGCCGGACCTCAACTCGCCGGCCGTCTCGCGGCCTGGCGGCGGCAGGCGCCGGCGCTGGCCTCGTTCGCGGACGCCGCCTCGCTGATGCGGCTGTTTCGCGGCGACGCGCAGCCCGCGACGAAGGATCGTGCGCTGCACGCGCTGGTCGAGATCGCTCGCGATGACCCCCTCGCCGGGCTGGTGGTGCTGGAGGCGATCATGCCCGGCCTCAAGCGCGTCTCGCAGCGCGTCCTGCACGACCCCGGCGACCGCGACGAGCTGTGGGCCGCGCTGCTCGCGGCGGCGTGGGAGACGATCCGCCGCTACCCGCTGCACCGTCGTCAGCGGGTTGCCGCGAACCTGTTGCTCGACACGATGCGCGGCACGCTCGCGGCGCTGAGCGACGGCAGGCGGGGACGCGGCGAGCTGACCGACGACGTGACCGCGATCGTCGCCGCTGAGCCGGTCGACGGCGATGTCGCCGGCCTGCTCGACCTGGCCGTCGAGGCCGGCGCGGTGAGCGCCGAGGAGGCCGAGCTGATCTTGCGGACGCGCATCGACGGCTTTCGGCTGGCCGACCTCGCCGCTGAGCAAGGCGTCGCCTACAACACGCTGAAGGTGCGGCGCCAGCGCGCGGAGCGCCGGTTGCTCGTCTTCCTCGGCTACCGGCCTGTACCGCGACGGCCGCAAAACCGACGTTCCTTTCCCGCTCGGGTCGCTGGTGCCGGGGTTGCCCCGGCCGGCGAAGACGCTCAGTCGACCTGAAGGGAAAGGAGGTGAAGGGGCCGACCCGCGCCGGCCCCGAGCGCAATGCGACGCACGTTCGCGTGCGCGCTCGGCGCCGCAGCAGCGCTCCTGCTGCTCGCGGCGCCGACCGCCCTCGCCGCCCAGAACGATCTGGGCGGCGTCATCGACAACCTGCGGGTGTGGTTGACCGGCCTGCTGGCCGCGCTCGCCACCCTGCTGCTCACGATCGGCGGCATTCGCTACCTGCTCGCAGGTGGCGACCCCGGCGCCATCGAGCGCGCCAAGGGCGCCGTCAAAGCGGCGCTCGCCGGCTACGCGCTCGCGCTGCTGGCGCCGGTCCTCATCGGCATCGTCCGGCAGGCGGTCGTGTCGTGAAGGCGCTCGCCGCCGTCGCGCTCGCCTGCGCGGCGCTCACCGTGCACGCTGGCGCGGCGTCGGCAGCGCCCGCGCCCCCACCCCCGCCCGCACCGTCGCTCACCGGCCCGCCGCCCGGCATCGAGGTCGGGCCGCCACTGCCCGACGACGGCGCCGCGCCGAGAGGCGGGAAGGAGTTCAACGGCGACGGGAAGGACGACGACCCCGGCCTCTTCGACATCCCCGGCAAGGTCCGCGAGGCCGTCAACGACTGGTTTCGCGGGCTCGTCGAGGACGCGCTCAGACCATCGCTCGAACTGGTCGGCAAGACGCTGCTGGCGACCCCGCGCGTCGTCGGCGAGGAGCGCATCCGCCAGCTCTGGCAGGTCGTCGCCGGCATAGCGAACGCGCTGCTCGTGCTCGCCGCGCTGGCCGCCGCGGCGCTGGCGATGACGCACGAGTCGGTGCAGACGCGCTACTCGATCAAGGAGGTCCTGCCGCGCCTGTTCGTCGCGGCCGTGCTCGTGAACGCGAGCCTCGCGCTCTCAGGGCAGATGATCGCGTTCGCCAACGCGCTCTCAACCGGCCTGGTCGCCAGCGGCGCCGACGCCGTGCAGGCCAGCGAACGACTCGCGACGTGGGTCGTCGCCGCCGTCAGCGGCGGCGGCATCTTCCTGATCTTCCTGGGGCTCGCCTGCGCGGGGTTCGCGGTCGTGCTGCTCGTGCTCTACATCGTGCGGGCGGCGCTGATCGTGCTGCTCGTCGTCGCGGCGCCGATCATGCTGCTCGCGCACGCGCTGCCGCAGACCGAAGGGCTCGCCCACATGTGGTGGCGGGCGATGATCGCGGCGCTCTCGATTCAGGTCGCGCAAGCGCTCACGCTCGCCGTCGCGGTCAGCGTCTTCTTCACCCCGGACGGACACAGCGCACTCGGGCTCTCGGCGACCGGTGGCCTGATCGACCTGCTCGTCGCGCTCTGCCTGCTGTGGGTGCTGCTGAAGATCCCGTTCTGGGCCAAGGAAGCGGTCTTCTCCGGACGCCGCTCGACGATCGCGACGACGGTCCGCACATACGTCGTCGCGAAGGGCGTCCGCGCAGCGGCGGTTGCGGCAGCATGAGCCGCGACCGCATCAAGGTCCCCGCGGATGTCGACCTCGAGGATCGTCTCGCCTTCGGCCTGACCTTCAGGCAACTGCTGATCCTCGTCGGCGCCGCGATCGGCGCCTACCTGATCTTCAGCCTCGTCGGGTCGGTCGCGCCGCTTCCGTTCGCCGCCGCTGCCGCGACGCCGATCGCGCTGATCGGCGTCGGGCTGGCGTTCGGCAGACTCGACGGGCTGCCCGGCGACCGCCTCGCGCTCGCCGCGCTGCGGCTGCTGCTCGGCCACCGCCGCCGCGTGCTGGCACCCGAGGGCGTCAGCGCGCCGCTGCCCGGCGCCGCCGCCGTCGCGCAGCCGGCCAGCTCGCCGCTCGACGTGCCGGTGCGGGGAATCTTCCGCTCGGGCGTCGTCGAGCTGAGCGACGGCCGCTATTGCCTGCTGGCGACCGCTGGGGGCACGAGCTTCGGGCTGCGCGGCGACGAGGAACAAGTCGGCCTCGTCGAGGCGTACGGCCGCTGGCTGCACTCGCTCACCGAGCCGGCCGGGATCACCGTCCGCAGCGAGCCCGTCGACCTCGCCGGCAAAGCCGCCGGGCTGGGCGACGACGCCGACGAGCTGCCGCACCCTGCGCTCGCCCGCGCGGCACGCGGCCACGCGGACTTCGTCCAAGAGCTCGGCGACGACGGCGGCGTCCGGCGCCGGCAAATCGTCCTGACGCTGACGACGAGCGCCAAGGACCGCGACGCGGCGACGGCGACGCTGCTCCGCAACGCCGAGGAGGCCCGCGAGCTGCTGCGCGCGGCCGGCGTCGACCTGCGACTGCAGGACGGGGACGACGCCGCCGCGCTGCTCGCGCACGCGATCGACCCGCCCGGCCTCCCGACCGGCTCCTACCTCACGGGGGTTGTCACATGCTGAGCGCCCTGCTGCCCGGACGCCGCCCGGCCGGCGGCTCGCTCGCCGGTCTCGCGTCGCTCGAACTGGAGCGCGACTGCGTGCGCGTCGGCGAGCGCTGGCAACGCACGTTCGCCGTGATCGGCTACCCGCGCGAGGTCACGCGCGGCTGGCTGGAGCCGCTGCTGCGCGCGGCCGGCGACCTCGACCTCACGCTCCACGTCGAGCCGATCACGCCCGAGGTCGCCTCCTCCAACCTCCAGCGCCAACGCGCACGACTGGAGTCCTCCCGCCGCATCGAGGCCGACCGGGGCCGGCTCACCGACCCGACGATCGCCGCCGCCGCCGAGGACGCCGACGAACTCGCCAGCCGCCTCGCGCGCGGCGAAAGCCGCCTGTTCCGCAACGCCCTGTACCTGTCGGTCATCGCCGCCGACCGCGACGAGCTGGACGCGCGCTCCGAGCGCGTCCGCAGCCTCTGCGCGTCGCTGATGCTGCACGCCGTGCCGGCGACCTTCCGGCCGCTCGACGGCTGGCTGTCGTCGCTGCCGCTCGGCATGGACCGGCTGCGGCTGCGGCGCGCGTGGGACACCGAAGCGCTCGCCGCCGCGTTCCCGTGGGCGTCGATCGACCCGCCCGTCGAGGCCGACGGCGTGCTGTACGGCGTCACCGACAGCGGCGCCCCGGTGATCGTCGACCGGTTCGCGCGCGAGAACTACAACACCGTCGTCCTCGCCCGCTCCGGCGCCGGCAAGAGCTTCCTCGCGAAGGTCGAGACGCTGCGGCTGCTCTATCGCGGCGTGCAGGTCTGGATCATCGACCCCGAGGAGGAGTACCGGCCACTGTGCGAGGAGGTCGGCGGCGCCTACCTGCCGCTGACCGGCCCCGACGCCGTCGCGCTCAACCCGCTCGACCTCGACACCAGCGGCGACGAGAGCGCCCTCGACGACCGCATCCTGTTCCTCGCCGAGCTGGTCGAACTGCTCATCGGCGGCCTCGTCGGCGCCGAGCTGGCAGCCCTCGACCGCGCCGCGCGCGCCTGCTACGCCACGGTCGGCATCACCGCCGACCCCTCCACGCACCGCCGACCGGCGCCGCTGCTGCGCGACCTCGTCGCCGCGCTGACCGACGAGGGCGAGACGGGCCCGAGCCTCGCCGAACGACTGGAGCCCTACGCGACCGGATCGCACTCGTCGCTGTTCAACCGCGCGACGACCGCCCGGCCCGACGGGCACCTGATCTGCTTCTCCCTGCGCGGCCTCTCCGACCGCATCAAAGCGCCCGCGCTGCTGCTCGCGCTCGACGCGATGTGGCGCTCACTCGACGGCCCCCTTCGCCGCCGCTCCGTCCTCGTCGACGAAGCATGGCTGCTGATGCGCGAGACGGCCGGCGCCCGATTCCTGCACCGGCTCGCCAAGACCGCCCGCAAGCGCTGGTGCGCGCTGACGACCGTCTCCCAAGACGCACCCGACCTCCTCTCTGACAACCACGGACAGGCCGTCGTCACCAACGCCGCCACCCACGTCCTCCTGCGGCAAGCGCCGCAGGCGATCGACCAGGTCGGCGAAGCGTTCCGGCTCTCGCCCGGCGAGCGCCGCCACCTGCTCACCTGCCCGACCGGGCACGGCATGCTCGTCTCCGGCGACCAACGCATCCCACTGCGCGTCGTCGCCAGCCCCGCCGAGCAGGCGCTCGTCACAAGCGACCCGGCCGAGCTGGCGCAGGCCGCCTGACATGAAGACCGCGATCGGCCTGCTCGCCGCGCTGCTCCTGCTGCCGGTGCTGATGATGGGCGCCGCCGCGAGCGTGATCGGCGGCGGCATCGGCGGGTTCGGTTCCGATGCTGCCGGCGGCCCGGTCGCCAACATCCCAGCGGCCGAGCTGCGGCTCTACCGCGCTGCCGCGAGCCGCTACCGCATCCCGTGGTCGGTGCTCGCGGCGATCGGCAAGGCCGAGTGCGACCACGGCCGCGACCCCGACCCCTCCTGCTGGCGGCCCGGCTCGGAGAACTACGCCGGGGCCGGCGGCCCGATGCAGTTCCTCGCACCGACGTGGGCAACCTACGGAGTCGACGCCGACCGCGACGGCCGCGCCGACCGCTGGAACCCGGCCGATGCGATCTTCGGCGCCGCCAACTACCTCCGCGCGTCCGGCGCCCGCACCGACCTGCGGCAAGCGATCTGGGCCTACAACCACTCCGACGCGTACGTAGCCGACGTGCTCGACATAGCCGAGCGCTACCGGCGCGAGGCCGCCGCCATGCCACCGCCGACGCCACAGGCCGTCGAGGGCGACGCCGCCGCGCTCGCGCAGGCCGTGCTGTCCAGCGATCGAATCGAACTGCGGCCCGAGGCCGTCAGCGACGTGCGCTCGGGCCGCATCGACGGACGGTTGCTCGCGGTGCTGCTGACCCTCAGCCAGGGCTACACGATCGCCGGGGTCGGCCCGTTCCTCACCGGCCACAGCCAGTACACGACCGGCGGCAGCGTCTCCAACCACTCGGTCGGCCGTGCAGTCGACATCGGCACCGTCAACGGCCAGCTCGTCAACGACGCCAGCCCCGCCGCACGCGCGATGGCCCTCACCATCGCTCGCCTGCCAGCACCCATCCGGCCGACCGAGGTCGGCACGCCGTTCGGCGACATCAGCCTGCCCGGCTTCTTCAACGACTCCGAGCACGAGGACCACCTCCACGTCGGGTTCGACGGATGAGACGCGACCGCCCGCCCCCACCGCCGCAGCCGCCCGACCCCGCCGACCTGCTCGACCACGCCCGACGCTGGCTCCACGACACAGTCGACCCGGTCGCGTCCCGCTGGCCGCTGATCGCCGTCGCGCTCGCCGCGCTCGTCGCCGTCGCGGTGCTGCTGCCGCGCTGGCGCGCACGGCGGCTCGCCCGGCACGCCCGCGTCGTCACGATCGGCGCGCCGCCGACAGCCGACCCCGACGGCGCGCTGCTGCTGTGGTCCTCGCTGCACGCGCTGCTGCGCTCACGCGCAGGCCGGCTGCTGCGCGGCAACGTCCACCTGGCCTGGGAGATCGCCGCCGACGACGACGGCGCCCGCTTCCGCATGTGGGTGCCGCGCACGATCCCGACCGGCCTGCTGGAGCGCACCGTCACCGCCGCATGGCCCGGCGCGACACTCGACGACGGCGACGACGGCTCGGCAGCCACGCTCGAGGACGGCCGCCGCCGCGTCCTCGAACTGCTGCCGACCGGGCCGGACTGGTTCCCGATCGGCACCGGCACCCCCGACCCGCTGCCGCTCGTGCTCGGCCAACTCGCCGACCTCGGCCCCAGACAGCGCGTGCTCGTGCAGGTCCTCGCGCGGCCCGCGACCCGCCACGAGCGCCGCCGGCTGCGCGCCATCGCCCGCAGACTGCGCGCCGGCACGCCGCGCAGCGGCTGGCTCTCGCTCAGCGGACAGCAGCGCGCGGCCCGGCCGGCGCCTGACCCGACGATCGCGCCGGACGTGCGAGCCGTGCTCGACAAGGCCGCCCACCCTGGCTACCGATGCCTCGTCCGGATCACCGTCGCGGCCCCGAGCCGCCGCGCCGCCGCCGGTCGGGCGCGGGCAGTCGCGGGCGCCTTCGCCGCCTACGACGGCCGCGCCGGGCTGCGCAGCCGCCGGCGCCGCGCCTCCCTGCCGCGCGTCGTCGAGCGCCGGCTCGGGCACGGCGCGTTCCTGCTCAGCGTCCCAGAGCTGGCAGCACTCGCGCACCTGCCGACCGACGAGACGACGCCCGGCGTCGACCGGGCAGGCGCCCGCAGCGTCCCGCCACCACCCCGCCTGCCCGCCGCCGGCAAGCCGCTCGGCATCGCCTCCAACGGCCGCCGCGTCATGCTCGCCGCCGCCGACGCCCGCCACCACCTGCACCTGCTCGGCCCGACCGGCACCGGCAAGTCGACCCTGATCGCGCGGCTCGCGCTCGACGACCTCGCCGCCGGGCGCGGCGCGGTCGTGATCGACCCCAAGGGCGACCTCGTCGAGGACATCCTCGCCCGCATCCCCGCCGACGCGATCGACCGCGTCGACCTGCTCGACCCCCACGACCCAAAGCCGCCCGCGCTCAACGTGCTCGAAGGCCGCGACACCGACCTCGTCGTCGACCAACTCGTCGGCATCTTCCACCGCCTCTACGAACGCTCGTGGGGACCCCGCACCGACGACATCCTGCGCTCGTCACTGCTGACGCTCGCGCGCGCCGGAGCCAATGACGCTCGCCGACGTGCCGCGCCTGCTGACCGACGACGCCTGGCGCGCGAACCTGACCGCGCCGATCAGCGACCCCGTCGGCCTCGAACCATTCTGGCAGTGGTACGACGGCCTCTCGGAGACGACGCGCGCGCAGGTGACCGGGCCGGTGTCCAACAAGCTGCGCGCGCTGCTGCTGCGCCGCAGCCTGCGCAGCATCATCGGACAGCCGCGCTCGACGCTCGACATCACCCGCGCGCTCGACACCGGCCGGCTCCTGCTCTGCTCACTGCCGAAGGGCACGCTCGGCGAGGACACCAGCCGCCTGCTCGGGTCGATCGTCGTCGCCCGCGTCTGGCAAGCCGCGCTCGCCCGCGCCGCCCAGCCGGTCGAGCAACGGCGCGACGCCGCGCTCTACGTGGACGAGGTCCACAACTACCTCAACCTGCCGACCTCGGTCGATGACGTGCTCGCCGAGGCGCGCGGGTACCGGCTCTCGCTCGCGCTCGCGCATCAGCACCTCGCCCAACTCCCACGCGGGCTGCGCGAGGGCATCAGCGCCAACGCCCGCACGAAGATCTACTTTCAGCTTTCCGCCGACGACGCTAACGCGCTCGACCGCGACGTTCAGCCCGAGCTCTCCCGACACGACCTCGCCCACCTGCCCCAGTTCACGACCGCCGTCCGGCTCTGCCACAGCGGCACGACGACCCGCGCGTTCACGCTCACGACCGAACCGCTCTCGGCGCCCGACGCCGACGATCGTGCCGAGCAGGTCCGCCAGCACGTCCGCGATCGGCTGTCCGGCATGTCGGACTCCGACGTGCTGTTCGAGCGCCGATACGGCGCAATCGAGCCTGAAGTCAAGCGTCGCCCCCGCTCCGAGGGGTCCGGTCATCGGCTCGGTGCCCGGTCGGGAGGTCGGTCCGGTGCTTAGGAAAACCGGTGACGCACCGGCCGAATCCCTCGCAAACACGCGCTCTCGACGCTCGGGAAGCAGCCCCGACAAGGGGGACCAACGACACAAAACAGACCGCCCCACTCGTGTCACGACCAAACACCTGCTGACGCTCGCCAGTCGTCTCACGGACCGTGATCGACAGATCGTCATCGACTGCTACGAACACACGACCCTCACGACCGACCAACTGACCCGGCTTCACTTCAGACATCCGAACACGGCCCGAGATCGTCTCGACGTGCTGTACAGGCTGCGCATGCTCGATCGCTTCCGCCCTGAGGTCCGCCTCGGCGAAGGCAGCTCCCCGTACCACTGGATCCTCGACGAGGCCGGCGCGCATGTCGTCGCTGACGAACTCGACCAAGACCGCGACCAACTGCACTGGCGTCACGCGACCGCCGCGCGCGTTGCCGTCTCATCCAAGCTCGGCCACCACGTCGCCACGAACGAGTTCTTCGTACGCCTCGCCGTCGAGCTGCGCGCCGCCGGTGGTTCCCTCCACGAGTGGTACGGCGAGAAGACCACCAGCCGCCTCCTCGGCGGCATCGTCACACCGGACGGATACGGCGTCCTCCACCTGCCCGACCGCGAGCCCCTGCACCTGCTGCTCGAACTCGATCGCGGCACCGAACCCCTGCGCCGCATCCGCGAGAAGGTCGACCGGTACGCGAAGGCGCTCCCGCGCAGCGAACTCGCCAGTGCCGAGCATCTCGTCCTGTTCGCCACCTCAGCAGGCCAGCGCATCCTTGCTCTTCGGTCAGCACTTGGCTCGCTTCCCGGCGCTGCTGTGACGGGCTGGTCGCCAAGAACCGAGGCGTCCCTCATCCCAGCGCTGGACGGAATCATCAGGCGTGGGCGGTGATCCGATCTACGTGCGCACGATCGGACTCACGAGCTCTCGGAGCAGCGGGGCACTCCAACGGTCACGTAAGAGCGTCCAAACCGCGAGCGTCTCCCATTGAAGGCCCGTCGTCATTGGCCAGTCGGGAGGAGCCTCACCGTGGTGGGGAGCGGTGTGCCATCCAGGAGTCTCGCTGAACCTATCGCTGAACGGAGCGTTAAGCTGCTGGCGAGTTCCATCACCGTCCCGCAACCAGGCGTCTCGCCCTTCCGGCGGATGACGCAAATCCGGAACCAGAGCGACAGCATAGAACTCATGCCGGGCGTCGTCGTAGATCTCAGCCAACTCAAGGAGTGACGCAAGGTCCAACACGGCCCCCGCCACAAGAGATTCATGACGCTCGGGCAACTCGACGTGCTCAAGATCTCCTAACAGATACTCAACTTCCTGCTCCGGGGTCGCGTCTACACCAGCGATCCCAAGACTTTCGCCCTCGTATCGATCGGCGGTCCATCGCACCACCTCGCGCAACCACCTTGTCAGGATCTCGGGCTGACCTGCCAGCAAGATCGCGGGAGCGAGCAACGACACCGCGTAGCGATCGGATATCGGATGAGCGCTCCCCGGCTGGAGTCTGAGAAACTCGCCGACCCAGTCTTCAAGAGCCTGCACTTCCTCCTGGCGCCGTCGTCTCCAGAGCGCCAACAGAGCAATCAACTCGGCCGTGCGCATGCATCGCACCGGATACGTCGCCCAGAACCCGAACTCACGATGGACGTTCACCATCGGTGCGGGATACCGCAACGCCTCGTCGCAGCGCGCCCAGAGTGCTTCTCCGTAGTAAACGAAGAACTCGCCGGCTGCGCGAATTTCCGCGATGGACGCCTCGGACAGCGGTTCTTCCTCCGATGACGCGGCAAGCTGGGCACGCAAAACGCCGAGGGCGCAGTAGCAAGCAAGATCCAACCGGTCCGCGGAACGAAGTCGGTTAGCGATGAACGCGGCCTCCATCACGTCTGCTGACGAGACCGCAGCTTGCGTATCGGGGATCCATCGACGGCTGTGCCGTTCAACCTCTTGCTGATCAATGACGCCCTGGTCAATTGATCCGAGCAGGGTAAGAAGCGGGCCACGCGCCCGTTCTGAGAGGGCCGCATGAAGATGCGTGGTGAACATCTCGATCAGCTTCTCGCCAGCCCATACGTTGAAATTCCACCTGCTCGGAAGAGTCTGCCTATATCCGTCAGCCGCCTCTCGCGCGTCCCCTCTCAGGCTGCCCGTTGTAACCAGGACAATCACATTTTCGAGTCCCGAATCGGCGAGAGGATGACGCAAGGGAACCGTTCGGATGTCTTCGAGTTGCGCGCGCACTTCGCGAAACGTCGCCTGATTGATATTTCCTGCCTTGTTTTGGAAATGGTACTGCCGGACGACCTCGTCGTTATCAAGACGCTTCGCGATGAAATCGCGGCCGAATTCTGAGACGCCATGCACGAAGGCAATGTCAAAGAAGCCCTCCGCACGAAGAAGCGCACGGAACGGCACGTCAAGTTCGCGTTCGCCCAGAGACTCAACGTAAGCGGCGATCACGCTTGCGAGCATTGTCCTCCATTCGTTTTTCATCCATCAACGACTGCCATCTAGCCTGTTGTTCGTCCGTCCGAGGTGGCAAAGCGTCATACTCCTGCTGAGCACGCGGCGGCCAAATAGAGAACTTTGGTTCACCGCGCTCATCAAATCCGACGCGCACATTGGCCAGTCCGTCCATCACGGACTCCCAGCTCATGGGCCCGCTTGTTCTCTGAACCTGGCCGGTTGCCGCTGTTATCGCATCGAGCGCATGCGCCATCCAGCGCATTCGCAATCTCGCCTCACGTTCAGCGACTTCAAGGAGGGATTCCCGGACCGCCCCGAGATCGCCGCTTACAACCCGCCGAGGTTCGAGTGAAATCGTCTGCTCGACGCGCATCGGCGGGATGCTGACTTCACGTTCCTTGTCGATCACGACCCGAGCCGTCGGCACCTTCTCGACTTCGTGAACGTCGAACGTCGCAAGCCCTGGCTCAATCCGCGGCAAAGCCGTCTCGACAAGCGTGCGAAACGTCAACCAAGCAGCCCGGTCATACTCTCCGAGGGAGAAAAGCACGTCCATGCCGTGTGACCCCGAGAACAGCAGCCCGCACCGTCACCGCAGGCGACGGGCTCGGCGCTGAGACTCCCACTCGGCACGTCTATTGGCGATCACAGCATCGTGTCGTGCTTGCTGCTCCTTTGTCGGCGGCCCAAGCGCCGCGAGCCGCGCATAGGCGTCCGGATGCAGAATGAGGGACATGTTGGACTCGCCGTTCTCGTCGAAGCTCAGATCGATCTTCTCGAACGCGTCAGTGATGAGATCCCAAGAGAGAGGACGACCGCCGGCCTCAAGTTTGTTGCCCGTCAGATCAGTGATCTTCAACATCGAGGAGATCACAGCTTTGCTCAGCACTCGTTCTTTCTGTGCCGCGGCAGCGTCAAGCGCCTCAAGAACCCCTGTCAAGTCCCCCTCGATCGCTGGGTCTATGTCGATCTCCAGGGAGATTTGTACTGGCACCGGCGCGATCTCCAATTCTCTTCCGTCTCTGCCTGTGATCCTCGATACCGGGATCACTTCCGTAGTCTCCGAACGGATCGACGCCAGCAAGGGCGATTGTGCCCGTGCGAGACGATCGATCGCCTCGAACGCAGACGCCTGTGCCGCAGATGCGTACTCTCCGAGCGCGAACAAAGGGCCTGGACTGATCATTCGACACAGTTTAGGTGCATGCGTTGACGCGATCGCCGGAGGACCGAGGGCTTGCGAGACGGACTGTGACGTCGGGTCCGTGGGGTCCCCCTACAGCGTGAGCGTCTGCTCGTGGCCTTCGTCGTCGGAGTCCAGCCATCTTGCCTGCGCCGCATGGATAGCTGCGTCGAGCGCCGCCAGTCCAGGAAGCGGCTCGCCGACGAACCTCGCGATCAGCATCGTAATGTCCCGGATTACTCCGCTATCGACAACGAGCGTCGCGTTGGCTCTGACGACATTGCGCGACGGCAGCATGACGAACTCATGGTTCCCATCCTCACGGGTCACGAGAAGGTGCTGCTCGACGGCTCGGTAGTCGGCATGAGCGACATGCGAGAGGAAGTCCCAGATGTCAGGGTCGAGGGCGGCGACCTTTCTCGCGCCGCCGTCACGTCCTTCGAGCCAGTCTCGCGCGTGATGGGCGCCTCCGGGTTCGGCGACGAAGCGTTGGACCCGCGCAAGGAGCTCAGCAAGCCGACGATGGAACACGAAAACGTCGGATCCGTATCCGACGCGAAGAAGCGCCATCTCGACACGCAGAGACCGGACGGCCAAGACGCCGCTATAGAGCAGCGCGCGGATCTGCTGCCATCGATCGTCCGGCGTTCTGACGCCCGGAAGGTGAATTCTGGACAGGACCCGTCCGAGCATGTCGGTTGCGTCCTCAGCGAGGGCCAAGCACTCCAGCTCCTCCATCGCCCGCCGCTCAAGGTGGTTCTCGGCGGCGGGGAACGGTCGCGGCTCG
>DASYEC010000060.1:0-5842 GCA_036499225.1 Conexibacter sp. | reverse complement strand
CGGCGACCTCGCCGTCGTCGACGGCCGCGGGTTCGCCGGCTTCGCGCTCGCGCCGCCGCGCAAGCCAATCGTCGCCGCCGTCGAGGGCTACGCGTTCGGCGGCGGCTTCGAGCTCGCCCTCGCGTGCGACCTGATCGTCGCCTCGCGCGACGCGCAGTTCGCGCTCCCGGAGGTCCGGCGCGGGCTGCTCGCCGCGGGCGGCGGGCTGATCCGGCTGCCGAACCGGATCCCGTACCACGTGGCGATGGAGCTGTCCCTGACCGGCGCGCCGATCGACGGCGCCCGGGCGGCGGCGCTAGGGCTCGTCAACCGGCTCGCCGAGCCCGGCGGCGCGTTGGACGCGGCGCTCGCGCTGGCGGGCGAGGTGGCGGCCAACGGGCCGCAGGCCGTGCAGGCGACCAAGGAGGTGCTGGCGAGCGCCGCGCAGCTCCCGGAGCTGACGGCCTGGCAGCGGCAGGAGCCGATCAACGACCGGGTCGCCGCCTCCGAGGAGGCGGCCGAGGGAGCGCGCGCGTTCGTCGAGAAGCGCGAGCCCGCCTGGCGCGCGTAGCTACGGGCGCGTTTTGGGACGACGGCTTCCTCGCGCGACCGCTTCCTCGCGCGACGCCGCTTCCCCGCGCGACGCCTTCCGGCGCGACCATCGTGCGACTCCACGCCCGTCGCGCAGGAAGCCGTCAGCCCGCCATCACCCCCGGCCGACCGTCACACGCTCGCCGAGCCGCCGCTGCTCGAGCCCGTAGCCGCCGTCGACGACCATCACATCGCCGGTCATGTAGGCCGAGACGTCGGACACGAGGAACGCGATCGTGCCCGCGACCTCCTCCGGCGCCGCGAAGCGCCCGAGCGGGACGGTCGCGAGGATCTGCTCGCGCGCCTCCGGCGAGGACCACAGCTTGCTGCCGGCGCCCGGCGTGTCGATCGGGCCCGGGGCGATCGCGTTGACGCGGATCCCGTGCTCGTCCCACTCGACCGCGAGCGTGCGCGTCAGGTTCACCACGCCGGCCTTGGCGGCGGCCGAGTGCGCGTTGCCCGGTCCCCCGGTCCACGCATACGTCGCCACCACGTTGACGATCTGCCCCGGCCCGCCGCGCTCGATCAGCCGCGAGCCGAGCTCGCGCGAGCAGAAGAACGTCCCGTCGAGCACGATCCCGGTGACCGCCCGCCAGCCGTTGGGCGTCAGCTTCTCGGCCGGCGCGACGAAGTTGCCCGCAGCGTTGTTGACGAGCGTCGTGACCGCCGTGCCGAAGCGCTCCTGCACGGCGTCGAACGCGGCCGCCACCGCCTCGGGGTCGCGCACGTCGGCGGGGACCGCGTGCGCGCGCTCGGCGCCGATCAGCTCGACCGTCTCGTCCAGCGGCTCCGGCCGGCGGCCGAGCACCGCGACGCGCGCGCCCGCCGCGGCCAGCGTGAGCGCGGTCGCACGGCCGAGGCCGCCTCCGCCGCCGGTGACGAGGCAGACGCGATCGGCGAGCGAGTCGGTGGCGAGCATCGGCGCACCGTACGCGCCCGTGCCCGTCGCGCGGGACGGCGCTTCGCGCGCCGACTGGAGCGACCTCCAATCCGCGCCGCTTGTGCGAGCACACAAACCTCGGTGCCCGAACTTCGGCGCGCGAGCCGTAGCGGCGCGGTGCCGGGCGCGCCGAGAATGGCTCGCGATGCGCTTCGTCGTCGGTCCAGCGAGCTCGATCCCCGAGGGCACGGTGCGGATCGTGCACCCGGAGCCGGGGCCCGGCATCGGCGTCTTCAACGTCGGCGGCGACTTCTTCGCGCTGCGCAACCAGTGCCCGCACATGGACGGGCCGCTGTGCGCCGGCACGATCACGGGGACGAGCCGCGCGCTGACCCGCGCGGACGGCCGCCCACAGGTCGGCTGGCGGCGCGACGGCGAGATCGTCGCCTGCCCGTGGCACCGCTGGGAGTTCGAGATCCGCACGGGCCGCACGGTCTTCCCCTCGCGCCGCCGTGCGCGCGCCTATCCCGTGACCGTCGAGGACGAGCTCGTCGTCGTGGAGATCGCATGAGCGTCGCCGACCCGGTCCGCACGACCGTGCCCGTCCAGCTGGTGGACATCGACATCCACCTCGCGCCGCGCGACGCGGACGAGCTGATCGGCTACATGCCGGCGCCCTGGCGCGACCGGCTCGGCGACCGCCGCCGGCTCGCGACGCGGACGGCGTACCTGCCGTTCGGCAACCCGGCGCGGATGGACGCCTTCGGCCCCGCCGGCGAGCTGCCCGGCACCGAGCCCGACCTCGTCAGGCGGCAGCTGTTCGCCGAGGAGCGGATGGACATCGGGCTGATCGTGGCGCTGCCCGGCCAGGGACCCGACCCGGCGCTCAACGCGGCCGTGGCGGCGGCGATCAACGACTGGCAGGCCGCCACCTGGCTGGCCGAGGACGACGCGCGGCTGCTCGGCTCCGTCCTGCTGGCGATCGACGACGTGGCGGGCGCCGTGCGCGAGCTGGAGCGCTGGGCGGGCCATCCCGGCTTCAGGCAGGCGCTGATCGCGCACGACGGCGACCGGCCGCTCGGGCACCCGCAGTACGACCCGCTCTGGCAGGCGGCCGCGCGCCACCGGCTCCCGGTCGCGATCCATTTCAACGACAGCGGCCGGCTCTCGCTCGGCGCGACGCCGGTCGGCCACTTCCGCACCTACGTCGAGTACCACGCGCTGACGCACCCGCTCGAGTACGCCGCCCACGTCGCGAGCTGGATCTGCGGCGGCGTGTTCGACCGCTTCCCGGACCTGCGCTTCGTCCTGCTGGAAGGCGGCTTCCTGTGGCACCGCCCGGTCGTCGCCCGGCTGATGCACCTGTGGGAGCGCGGCGTCCGCGCGCCCGGCGCGGTCAAGGACCCGCTCGCCTGCGTGCGCGACCACATCCGCTTCTCGAGCCAGCCGATCGAGGAGGCCGAGTCCGTGCGCGACGTCCAGCGGCTGCTGGAGCTCGCCGAGGCCGACCGGCTGCTGCTGTTCTCGAGCGACTATCCGCACTACGACTACGACAACCCGCTGCGCGCGCTCCCGCCCACGCTCGCGCCGGAGCTGCGCGCGCGGATCATGTGCGAGAACGCGCGCGAGCTGTACGGGCTGCCCGCCGTCCGCCCCGCCGACCGCTACGACGAGCCATGAGCATCGTCGACGCCGCGGTCCACCCGCTCGTCCCCGACGCCGCGTACGCGGAGCGGCTCCCGAACCCGTGGCGGCTGGCGATGAACCTAGTGCCCGGCCCGTTCGGCAAGCTCTACGAGGCCGACGTCCCCGACGTCGGCGATCCCGCTGCGGCCGGCGACGAGGCGGCGCTGGCGCACTCGGTCCTCACCGACGACGTCGACGCGGCGCTGCTGCTCCCGCGCGGCCGCGGGCTGCTGCCGAACCCCGAGCACCTCGCCGCCGTCGACCGCGCGACCAACGACTGGCTGCACGAGCAGTGGCTGCAGCCGCCCGCGGACGAGCGCTGGTGCGGCGCGATCCGGCTGCCGGTGACCGATCCGGTCGCCGCCGTGGCCGAGCTCGAGCGGCTCGCGCCGGTCGAGCGCTTCGCCGCCGTGCTCGTCCCGCTGCGCGTGCACGAGCCCTACGGCGCCGATCGCTACCTGCCGATCTGGGAGGCCGCGGTCGCCAACGACCTGCCGGTCTTCGTGCTCGACGACCTCGCCTGCGCCGCCGAGCTCGTGCGCTCGCCGGTCGGCCAGCCGATCCACTTCGCCGAGAACGACGCGCTGCGCACGCTCTTGCCGTTCGTGCACCTGGCGAGCCTCGTGACGAGCGGGACACTCGGGCGGCTGCCCGGCCTGCGGCTCGTGTTCGCCGACGGCGGCGCCGACCTGGCCGCGCCGCTGCTGTGGCGGCTCGACAAGGACTGGCGCTCCGGCCGGGTCGAGATCCCGTGGGTCGAGGAGCCGCCGAGCGCGATCGCCTGGCGCCACGCCGCGTTCGTCGCCCAGGGCCAGGACGGCCGTCCCGACGGCCTGTCCCCGAGCCGGGAGCTCGCGCAGGTGTCGCGGTCGGGCGAGCAGGTGCTGTACGGGAGCCGCCGTCCCGGCTGGGACGCCGTCGCCCCCGAGGACGTGCTCGCCGTCGTCCCGCCCGGCGCCGCCGAGCGCGTGCTTTCCGGCAACGCGCTCGACCGGCTGCCGCGCCTGAGACTGTCCGAGGAGAGGGAGGAGCACCCATGAGCGACACGATCGACCGCGAGGCGTTCGACGTCACGATCGACCACCAGCGCTGCCATCTCGACGAGATCACGCCTGAGCAGGACCTGTGGGAGAACCACGGGTTCCTGCTGCGCGCCGACGCGTCCGACGGCACCGACGTGACGCTGTGGACCTCGCCGTACATCGTCAAGCGCGGGCCGCACAGCTACTACGCGTCCGAGATGGACATCCTGCAGACGGTCCTCGTCGCCACGAACTACTCGGCGGCGGAGAAGCGCCAGATGCACGACAACGACTTCGTCGCCGTGGGCTGGAACGTGGCCGACTACCTGCCGCGGGGCACCGTGCAGGCCGACCGCAACGACGAACGCGTGTTGTGGAAGATCCTCGGGCGCGAGTACGAGGACGCGCCGCCGCACTGGGAGGCACGCGGCGAGCACGGCGGCGTCGACCTCGACCTCGCGTTCGACGCCTTCGTCCCGTCGTTCCCCCTGTTCCCGCACGAGGGCTTCGCCGAGGAGGGCATGGCCTGGTACGAGGTCTACCTGCGCGCCGGCGGCACGATCGCGCACGCGGGGCGCCGGCTCGAGGTCAGCGGCTACGCCTGCCACGAGCGCGTGATCGTCACGCGCGACCACGAGCCGCAGAAGATGCGCGGGCACGGGCTCAACTGGCACCACCTGTTCGGCGACCGCGTGCAGAGCTGGATCATGACCTCGCCGTCCGCCGCCGAGGGCCTCGCGTACGTCGTCGTCGACGGCGAGACCTTCAAGGTCCAGGGCGCCGAGCGCGTGCGCATCGACGACACCGACCACTGGGTGGACCCGCGCAGCTGGTTCCGCGTCCCGTACCGCTGGCACGTGACGGTCGAGACCGACGGCGGCGCGCTCGAGCTGGACGCCGGCGCGTACGCGCGCGCCTACTACCCCTGGGTGCCGTTCCGCGACACAGTCAACATCCTCTACTGGATGTCCGCCGAGGCGAGCGGCACGTTCACGCGCAGCGACGGCGACGTGATCGAGATCCCGCCGGCCAAGTACATGGCGCACAGCAACCGCGTCATCTTCGAGCGCCAATGAGCGCCGCGCGCGTCATGAGCGCGGACGAGGCGGCGAGCCTCGTCCGCACGGGCGACGTCGTCGCCGTCTGCGGCGTCGTCTGGAACCTCGTGCCCGAGGTTCTGCTGGAGGCGCTCGAGCGCCGCTTCCTGGAGACCGGCGAGCCGCGCGGGCTGACCGAGACGCACCTGCACGTCTACGGCCTCGGCCCCGGCGTCGGGCTCGAGCGCTTCGCCCACAAGGGCATGACGACGCGCGTGATCGGCGGCTCCTTCGCCCCGCCCTACTGGTTCAAGGACTCGGCCATGAACCGGCTCGTGGACGAAGACGAGGTCGAGGCGTTCCTGCTCCCGGCCGGCGTCGTATGCGCGCTGTGGCGCGCGACCGGCGCTCGGCGCCCGGGCATCCTCAGCGAGATCGGCATCAAGACGTTCGTCGACCCGCGCGACCTCGGCGGCCGCATCAACGAGAGCGCGCGGCGCTCCGAGTACAGCACGTCGGAGGTCGTCGAGCTGGGCGGCCGCGACTGGCTCTTCTACCGCTCGTATCCGATCGACGTCAGCTTCATCCGCGCGACCAGCGCCGACACCGACGGCAACCTCGCGCTCGAAGGCGAGCCGCTCCATCAG
>DASYEC010000059.1:0-48888 GCA_036499225.1 Conexibacter sp. | reverse complement strand
GGGGCTACGCACGTTGAGCGAGCTGCGTCCGTGACTTTCACGCCGAGCTTGCGGAACGCCTTGCGTAGGTGGTATTCCACCCTGCTCTGGCGGATGAACTCGTTGGCGTCCGGCGCGTCGCGCTCGTCTCCGTCGCCCGCGGCCTCTAAAGCAGCGCCATCAGCTCAAACCGGCTGGTCGCCCCGACCTTCGCGAAGACGGACTTGACGTGGTCGCGGAGCGTGTGGCGGGATATGTGGAGGCGGGTGGCGATCGCGTCGGTCTGCCAGCCGGCGATCAGCAGCTCGGCGACCTGGCGCTCGCGCACGGTCAGGCCGTGCAGGCGCAGCAGCAGCGGCGTCAGGTCGGCGCTTGACGCCGGCACGAGCGTCACCGCAGTGCGAGCCGCCCGGTCGGGGGCGTCGGAGAGACGGCCGCCCTGCAGCTGGATCCAGCGGCCGTCGGGTAGGCGCATGCGCGCCAGCGAGCGCTCTCTCGGCATCGCCCGCAACGCGACGGCGTAGAGCGTCGAGATGCCGTCGCCGCGCATCATGCCGATCACGCGGTTGCCCTCCGCGGTCGCCGAGGTGATCGAGCCGTCGGCGCCGAACACGACGACGCCCGGCTGCAGGAGGCCGACGTCCGGGGCCGCGCGGCGTGTGAGGGAGCGCCGCAGGCCCTCGCCGATCTCTTCTGATATCTCGGACATGAAGCGCCGCTCCCGCTCGCTGAAGGGAGGCGAGCCGGTCTCGCGGTAGAGGATCGCGATGCCCCACGTGTGCCCGTTGGAGCGCAGCATCGCGCGCAGGTCGTCGCCTCCCAGCCCGACGTCGTGCAGCAGCTGCACGCGCGGGCTGGCATCGGCGACGGCCGGGTCCAGCAGGCTTGCGACGCTGACCGGCGAGCGCAGTCTCGCCAAGTCAACGAGGCTGTTGCGTCCCTCCTCCAGCCCGTTGCTGCGCCAGACGGCGCGTACGAACTCGGGCGTCTTCGACGTCTCGACGGTGCCGGTCGGCAGCAGCGAGTCCGGGTCGACCGTCATCCAGCCGGCCGCGTCGTGCGGCACGACCCGCGCGACGCGCAACGACACCTCGTAGAGGAACTCGTGCGGCTCGAGCTGCGCCTGGCGCAGATGCTCGACGGCCTGACGAACAACCGCGGCAGACGTGTCAAGGGCCATGCCCTGGAGGGTAGGAGCGCGCAGCGAGATCGAGGGCCCCACAGGCGAGGGACCGCTGCGGCGCCCTCTTTGAGGCGGCGCTACGCCAACAGCCCTGACAGCGCCTGCTCGAGGACCATGGCGCGCGAGCGGGCGCCGTGGTCGGCGGCGATGAAGCGGCTGCCGATCCACAGCGAGAAGGCGATCAGAGCACGCGCCTCGGCCTCCTCCTCGTCCGCGCAGAAGGCGCGGAACAGCTCTCGCATGTACGCCATCCGGCGGTTGTCGACTCGGCGCAAGCGCGCGGCGACCTTGGCGTCGCGGCGCGACCAGTCGCGGACGGCGAGGTCGACCCTCAGCAGGTCGCCCGCGGCAGTCGCGAGCGCGAACAGGTGGCGCAGCTTCGCCCTCGCGTCGCCGCGGTCGGCGTCGACCTGCTCGATCACCGTCTCCAGCCCGCGCCGCTGCCACGTGTCGAGCATCTCGTCGAGCAGCGACTGGCGGTTGTCGAAGTGCCAGTAGAAGCCGCCGCGGGTGACGCCGAGCGCTCTCGCCAGCGGGTCGATGCGGACGGCGTCTGGCCCGCCGGCGGCGAGCGCCTGCAGCCCGGCGTCGACCCAGGCGCTGCGCGGCGTGCGGATCGGCGGGGCCATCAGTCAGCGCGCTCGTGCGCCGTTGTCGGTTGACGAGGTCCGCGGGCATCCATAAGCTGGCTCATCCATACAGCAGTGTATGGATTGGCGTCCACGGATCGATGGAGGTCGGTTATGAGGCTGTCCAACAGCGCGCACACGTCACAGCCCTGGCGGATCCACGAGCTGACGCGCGACTTCCGGCTCGAGGACGTCTGGGCCTTGCCGACGCCGGGCGGGCCTGACGACTTCCCGCTGCTTGTGCACGGCTCAGCCGCCATGGACCCGGAGAGAAGCTCGCCCGCGCCCGCACGCCTGCTGTGGGCGATTCGCTGGAAGCTGGGCGGGCTGCTCGGCTGGGACGACCCCGACGGCGGCCTCGGGTCGCGCGTGCCGACGCTGCGCGACCGGCTGCCCGACGACCTGCGCGAAGGGCCGACCGGCCCCGAGTTCGCCGAGCTTCCCTTCAGACCGCTCTACCTGCTCGACGACGAGTTCGCCGCCGAGGTCGCGAACGCGACGATGCACGGGGTGATGCACCTCAGCTGGGTGCCGGACGAGAACGGCGTCTATCGCGGCCAGATGGCCGTCCTCGTGAAGCCCAACGGGCTGCTCGGCAACGCCTACATGGCCGCGATCGCGCCGTTCCGCCACCTGATCGTCTACCCGCCGATGATGCGCGTGATCGAGCGCGACTGGCTTGTCTGGAAAGCCGGTCCGGGCACCGCCGCCGCGCCTCCTGCCGCTCAGACGCGCGCCGGCCGGTAAGCGCAGACCAGCACGCCGGTTCTCGAGGTCGTCGTCGAGACGAGCTCGAGCGGGCGCGCCTGGCCGTCGCCAGGGAAGACGCGCTTGCCGCCGCCGAGCAGCAGCGGCTCGATCATCAGCTGGTACTCGTCAACGAGGTCGTTGGAGATCAGCTGCTCGGCGAGCGACGGGCTGCCCCAGAGGTGCAGGCCCGTGCCCTCCTGCTCACGCAGCGCCCGGATCGCGCCGATCGCGTCGGCGGGGTCGAGCAGCGTCGAGTTGTTCCAGGTCATGTCGTCCTGCGTGAGCGTGCGCGAGGCGACGTACTTCGGCAGCGAGTTCATCTGGTCGGCGTAAGGATCGCCGGCGCGGTCGGGCCACGCGGCGGCCATCCCCAGCCATGTGCGCCGGCCGAACAGCAGCGCGTCGGTCCGGTCCATCACCTCGCCGATCAGGACGCCCATCGTCTCGGGGTCGAAGTACGGCATCGACCAGCCGCCATGCGCGAACCCGCCGTCGGTGTCCTCCTCCGGCCCGCCCGGCGCCTGCACAACGCCGTCGACGCTCATGAAGTTGCTGAGGATGATCTGCATCGCTGCTCCTTTGCCCGTGGTCCGCCTGTCTTGGTACCAGCTAGACGGGTGCGGCGCGCCGAACTCATCGGCGCGGGCGACGCTCCCTCCCGCCACGCGGACGGGAAGGAGCGCAGACCGTGCGGGCTTCAGCGCAGCCCGTTGACCTTCGCGACGTGGATCAGCGTCGTCGGGTCGTCGGTGACGAGGGCGTTGGATCCGTTGACGAGCGCCGTCTGCATCGCGGCGGCGTCGTCGATCACCGGCGGGGCCGTGCGCGTCGTCTTGATGCGCGCGTCGAGCAGGGAGAGCATCGCGCGAAGGAGGCCGTTGCTCGTCTCGACCGTCGTGCGACCGTCGAGGCCGCTGCTGCGCAGCGCGTGCGCGAGCTGCGTCGCCTGCGTCAGGGCGCCGAGCACCGCGCCGCGGCCGAGCTGCGGCTCGATCGTCACGCGGAGGTCGTCACGGCCGCTCTGCGCGACCGTGCTCAGGGCCTCGTCGAGCGTGGCGCCGCCCGTGCCGCTCGTGCCGCTCGTGCCGCTCGTGCCGCTCGTCCCCAGCAGGAGCGTGCCGTTGCGCGCGGCCGTCGTCGTCAACGCGACCGTTGAGACGTCGCGGTTCGCCACGTCTGTGCGGAGGTCGCTCAGCGAGCCGGCCTTCGCGGCGATATCGAGCGGCGACGGCGTGCCCTGCGGCAGCGCCATGCCGTGCGCGGCGAGCTGGTCGCGGAGGCGGTCGGGATAGTCGGTGATGATCCCGTCAACGCCCCAGTCGAGGTAGGTCGACTGCATCGCCGGGTCGTCGAGCGTCCACGGGATCACCTTCAACCCGTAGGAGTGCGCCTCGTCGACCATCGCCTTCGTCGTGAACGGCTGGAAGCCGGGCTGGCCGATCGAGCCGCCGTCCGGCGCGCCGTCGACGGGCTCGATCCCATACGGGTGGAAGGTCGCGGCGGCCTTGACGATGTCGTTGCCGTAGTCGGCCGGGTCGATCCCCAGCCAGATCTGCGCGTAGCCTCTTTGCGTGGCGGGGTCGTAGAGGTTGTACGCGTTCATCAGCGCGATCGTCGGGATGCGCGGCTCGACCTGCTGCATCCGTCTCAGCGCCGGCCAGTAGAAGCTTTGGTTCGTGACCTGTCCGATGAGGCCCGCGCGGCGCGTCTCCTTGACGATCGCCTGGACGAAGTCCTCCATCGGCTTCGTGTCGGTCGTGCCGGCCTCGTACTTCGACTCGACGTTCATTCTGACCGGCGAGTGGTAGCGGTTGACGAGGTCGTAGACCTCCCGCAGCGTCGCCATCTTGACGCCCGGGACGTTCTCCTGGCTGGGGAAGCCGGCGAGCTGTCTGTAGCCGCAGTCAAGCGTCTTGACCTGGGCGAGCGTGAGGTCCTTGATGTACTTGCCCGCGTAGGGGAACTGCGGGTCGCCGGGGGTGAGGGGCGCGGTGTCAGTGCACTTGTTGGGATCGATCTGGCGGTCGTGCGAGATGACCGCGACGTCGTCCTTCGTGATCGCGACGTCCATCTCGAGCGAGCTGACGCCGAGTCTGATCGCGTTGCCGAAGCTCGCGAGCGTGTTCTCGGAGCGCAGCCCGATGCCGCCACGGTGGGCTTCGAGGTCGAACGACGAGGGCTGCGGGTGCGGCTGGGGATGCGCGAGCGCGGCGGCCGGCACGACGCCGGTGAGCGCGGCCGCAAGCGCGCCCGCGCGCAGCATGTTGCGGAACATGTGACTCCTGGTTGGAGAGGTGAGCGGGCCGCACGCTAGCCAGGTGAATTGATCGGGTGTGAACGACGCGTGACGGGTCAGCGCACAGAGCGCAGAGGTTTCAAACGGGTGAGCAACGGTCGCGTCGACGGGGCGTGGGGGACGGCGAGCGCGCCCGAACGCCGCCAACCCGCTCACCTCTGCCGGTGGAAGGCAAGCACGTCCTCTGGCGTGAGCTGCAGGTCAAGGCCGGCGTCGTCGGCAAAGCCGTTGCGGGAGACGCCGACGAGGGCGGTGGTCGTCGTCGCGCCGGGGACGCTTGGGCGCTGGTTGGCGAGCGCGGCGGTGTCGGTGCGGTCGAAGGGCTGGCCCTCGCGCCACTTGACCGACCCGACGAACGCGAGCGCCTTCGCGTACGGCGTCGCGTCTCCACCGACGAGGTCGACCTCGACCGTGCTCGTGCGGTTCCAGAACGCGCCGACGTGACGGGCGCTGCCGAAGCGACGGTCGGGCAGCGCGTGCTCGATCGCCTCACGGATCGTCGGCTCGACCGCTCTGCCGCGAAACGTCGGCCAGTCGCGCGTCACCGTGTCAACGACGACGTTGCCGCGGCCTCGGTCGATCAGGTCGATGCTCGGCCCGATGAAGCGCAGCCAGAAACGCAGATAAGGGTCGGCGACGACGTACTGGCGGTTCTTCGGCGACAGCCTTGCCGAGTAGGGCGTCAGCCGGTCGACGATCCCCTTGCTCGACAGCACGTCGAGCGCGCGGTCGAGCGAGGTCTGCGACAGGCCGCTGCGCGCGAGGATCGTCTTGTGGGCCCTTGCGCTGGACCCGATCGCCGACAGCACCGCGCGCGCCTGGAGGTCTGCGGGCAGCTCGGCGGCGAGCGCGCGCTCGGCGCTGATGACGAGGAAGGAGCTCGGGTCGGTCAGGGCCTCGGCGAGGTACTCCTGCAGCGTGCGGCCACGTTCCCATTCGAGCGCGAGCACCGGGAAACCGCCGATCACCGTGTACGCGTCGAGCGCGTCGGCGGCGTCGAGCGCAAGCATCTCGCCGACGGTCGCGGGGTCGAGCGGGCGCACGACCATCGATCTGGCACGGTCGTAGAGCGGCCTGCCCTCCTCCGTCAGCGCCTCCATCGTCGCGCGATCGGAGCCGACGAGCAGGACGAGCACAGGCGCGCTCTGCAAGACGCGGTCCCACACGAGCTGGAGGACCGCCTCGATCGTCGGCTCCTTCGCCGTCAGGTACGGCAGCTCGTCGACGATGAGCACGATCGGCGATCTTCTCGTCGCACCGGTCGCGGCGAGCGCGAGCGCGGCTTCCCACGTCTCGGCTGTCGTGCCGCGCCGGACCTCTTCGCTGGCAGGGACGTCAGCGCCAGCGACCGCTTCGAGGAAGCGGCGCAGCTCGACGTCGCCGGGCCCCTGGATCGCAGTGTAATAGACCGATGCGGCTCTGGCGCGGCTGACGAGCTCCTGGACCAGCCGGCTCTTGCCGACCCGTCGCCGGCCGCGGATCGACAGCATCGCGCCGCGTCCGGTCCGTTTGACCCGCGCGAGCTCGCGTCTCAGCAGCGCCAGCTCCGCGTCGCGTCCGACGAATGCGTCGATCGGCTGCAGAGAAGACATGCGTAAAGTTTACACCCAAATCTGAATCAAAACTATTTGGGTGTTTTCTCTCGGTCGCGCAAAGAACCTCCTTAAGCGCGATGTTCGCCGAAGTCAACATCTGGACGGCAGGCCGCGTGCGGGCATCCGCCATGAGCGGTGCTGCACCCGGCTACGCCGCGGCCGCCCGCCGAATCGCGTGGTCGATGGCGGCGGGGGAGAGGACGTGTTCGGTGACCATGCTGGCGGCGCCGACGATGCCGGCGCGGTCGCCGAGGCCGCAGGGGACGATTCGCAGCTCCTCGGTGGCCAGGGGGAGCGAGCGCTGGAAGATCACCTCGCGCACGCCGGCGAGCAGCTGCTGGGAGGCTTGGCCGACGTCGCCGCCGATCACGATCACCTCGGGGTTGAAGAAGTTGACGCAGCCCGCGAGTACGTCGCCGAGGTTGCGGCCCGCCTCGCGCAGCAGCTGGGTCGCGGTCGCGTCGCCGGCCTTCACGAGCCGCACCACGTCGCGGCTCGACTGCGCCTCGACGCCCTGCTCGCGCAGCCGCCGCGCGAGCGCGCCGCCGCCGGAGACCGCCTCCAGGCATCCGACGTTGCCGCAGCGGCAGACGGCCTCCTGGTCGGCGAGGCGGATGTGGCCGATGTCGCCGGCCGCGCCCTTCGCGCCGCGGTGGATCTCGCCGTGCGCGACGATCCCGCAGCCGATGCCGGTGCCGACCTTGATGAACAGCAGATGGGACCGGTCCCGCCAGTTGGTCGCGTGCTCGCCGAGCGCCATGATGTTGACGTCGTTGTCGACGAGCACCGGCGCGTCGTAGCGCTCGGCGAACCAGCCCGGGATCGAGTAGCCGTCCCAGCCCGGCATGATCGGCGGGTTGGTCGGCTCGCCACGGTCGAACGCGACCGGTCCGGGCACGCCGATGCCGATCCCGCGCACCTGCGACTCGTGCCGTCTTGCCTGCTTCAACAGCGCGCCGAACCGCTCGTGGACGACCTCGAGCACCGCCTCCGGCCCGCGTGAGATGTCCAAGTCCTCGACCTCCTCGGCCAGCGATGCGCCGCCCAGATCGCAGACCGCCAGGCGCGAATGGGTCACGCCGAGGTCGCCGCACAGCACGACGCCGGCGCCGTCGTTGAACGCTAACGAGCTCGGCGGGCGCCCGCCCGTCGAGCTGCCGCCGCCGGTCTCGTAGACCAGCTCGTGCCGCAGCAGCGTGTCGACGCGCTGTGCGACCGTCGAGCGGGCGAGGCCGGTGCGCCGCACGAGCTCGGCCCGCGTCAGCGTCCCGGCGTCGCGGATCACGCGCAGGACCGCGCCAGCGCTCGTGGCCGCATCGCCGGCGGGAGCGCGTGACGAGTCGTCGTGGAGCCCATCTCTCATCGCCGCCACGCAGCAAGTAAAGCACGTGGGCCACCCTTACTTCCGACCGGTGCAATGCAGGGGCACAGGAATCTTGCTTGTTCCGTACCGGTCTTCTGCTTGACAACAGTCAAAAGTCTGTGAGATCGTCGGGTTATGAGTGGAGGAGCTCGCATCTCCAGAGGAGCGCCGCTGCGCGCTGGCATCGTCGGCGCCGGGTTCATCGGCGCCGTGCACGCCCGCTCGGCGCTGCTGGCCGGCGGCCGCGTGGCGGCCGTCGCCGCCTCCAGCGCGGCGTCGGCGAAAGCCGCCGCGACGCGGCTCGGCGCCGAGCATGCCTATGCGTCGGCGGAGCAGCTGGTCGTCGCCGACGACGTCGACGTCGTCCACGTCTGCGCCCCGAACCACCTCCACGTCCCGCTCTCCCAAGCGGCGCTCGCCGCCGGCAAGCACGTGATCTGCGAGAAGCCGCTCGCGCTCGACGACGACGGCGCCAGCGCCCTTGTCGAGCAGGCCGCCGCGTCGGGGCTGCAGGCGGCGGTGCCGTTCGTCTACCGCTACTACCCGATGGTGCGCGAGGCGCAGGCGCGCCTGCGCGGCGGGGCCAGCGGCCCGCTGCGCCTGTTGCACGGCACGTATCTGCAGGACTGGCTGTCGCGCCCAACCGACGACAACTGGCGCGTCGATCGACGCCTCGGCGGCCCCTCGCGCGCCTTCGCCGACATCGGCTCGCACTGGTGCGACCTCGCCGAGTTCGCCTCCGGCCACCGCATCGTGCGCGTCAGCGCGCGCACGGCGACCGTCATGCCGCAGCGCAACGACAGCGGCGGCCGGCCGGCGTTCGCGCGCAGCAGCGGCGGCTACGACGGCGGCAGCAGCGGCGGCGGCAGCAGCGGCGGCGGCGGCGACGGCGGCGGGAGCGGCACCGCCGGCAGCAGCGGCACCGGCACCGCCAGCGGCACCGGCACCGCTGGCGGCAGCAGCAGCGGCGACGGCAACGACGGAGCCGGCCCGCTCCGCCCGGTCGACACCGAGGACATCGCCGTCGTCCAGTTCGAGACCGACGGCGGCGCGCTCGGCTCGGTCGTCGTCAGCCAGGTCTCGCAGGGCCGCAAGAACCGCCTGTGGATCGAGTGGGACGCGGCGGAGGAGACGCTCGTCTTCGACCAGGAGAGCCCCGAGCTGCTGTGGCTTGGTCAGCGCGACGGCATCTCGCTCATCCTCCGCGACGCGCCCGTCCTGTCACCCGGCGCCGCCCGGCTCGCTACCCTCCCGCCCGGCCATCCGCAGGGGTACGCCGACTGCTTCGACGCGTTCGTCGCCGACGTCTACGCCGCGATTCGCACGGGCGAGCCGCCACAAGGGATGCCGCGCTTCATAGACGGCCGGCGCGCGGTGCAGATCACGACGGCGGTGCTCGACTCCGCCGCCGGCGGTGGTGCCTGGACCGACGTGCCCGAGCCCGATCGCCGCCTCGCGGAGGCGCGGCCATGAAGCTCGGCTTCCTCACATCGTGCATGCCCGAGCGGCTGTTGGAGGAGATCGCCGCGTGGGCCGGCGCAAACGGCTACGAGGCGCTCGAGCTCGCCGCCTGGCCGACGCGCGGCGACCGCCCCTTCACCGCTTCCCACGTCGCCGTTGACGCGTTCGACGCGCGCGAGGCCGAGCGCGTCCGCGGCACGCTCGCCGAGCATGGCCTGACGCTTTCCGCGCGCGCGACAGCGCCGTGGGAGATGGGCTGGTGGCGCTACCGCATCCCGGGCCTCGGCGAGGTCGACTTCCGCCGCTACGTCGACACGCTCTACGCCGGCGGGTACGAAGGGGTGCTTTCGGTCGAGCATGAGGACCCCGTCTGGGGCGGCACGCCGGAGAAGGTCGAGCAGGGGCTCGAGCTCGCCCATCGCACCTTGCGTCCGTTGGTGGTGAATTAAGCAGATGGCGCCGACGCTCGAGGTCCGCGGGCTGGTGAAGGAGTACCCCGGCGTGCAGGCGCTGCGCGGCGTCGACTTCGCCGTCGAGGCCGGCGAGGTCCACTGCCTGCTGGGCCCCAACGGCGCGGGCAAGTCGACGCTGATCAAGTGCGTCTCCGGCGCGGTCGAGCCGACGCGCGGCGAGATCCTCGTCGCCGGCGAGCCGCTGCCGCCGGGCGCCCCGGCGGCGTCGCTGCGCCACGGCGTCGCGACGATCTACCAAGAGCTCGACCTCGTCGACGAGCTGACGGTCGCCGAGAGTGTCTTCCTCGCGCACGAGCCGCGCCGCGGCCCGCTGCTCGACCTGCGCAAGATGCGCCGCGACGCCGCTGCGCTGCTCGCGCGGCTCGGGCATGAGGGGATCGATCCCCGCAGCAAGATCAAGGACCTGCGCCCTGCCGCGCAGCAGGTCGTCTCGATCGCCCGCGCGCTGTCGCATGACGTGCGGCTGCTGATCATGGACGAGCCCTCGGCCGTGCTCGACGACGGCGAGATCGAGACGTTGTTCAAGGTCGTGCGGCGGCTGACCGCCGACGGCGTCGCGGTCGTCTACATCTCCCACCGACTCGACGAGATCCGCCGGATCGGCGACCGCGTCACCGTGCTCAGCGACGGCCGCACCGCCGCGACCGGCCTTCTCGCCACGACGCCGACCGACCGGCTGGTTGAGCTGATGGTCGGCCGCGCCGTCGAGCAGCTCTACCCCGAGCGGCCGCGCGCGGCCGGCGACGTGATGCTCGACGTCAGAGACGTGCGGCGGCTGCCCGCGGTCCGATCCGCCTCGTTGCAGGTGCGCGCGGGCGAGGTCGTCGGCCTCGGCGGCCTCGTCGGCTCCGGGCGCACCGAGCTGCTGCGGCTGATCTACGGCCTCGACCGGCCCGACCACGGCGAGGTCCGCGTCAACGGCAAGCGGCTCCCGCCCGGCCGCCCGGACCGCGCGATCGCCGCCGGCCTCGGCCTCGCGCCGGAGGACCGCAAGTCGCAGGGGCTGCTGCTCGGATGGAGCCAGACGAAGAACGTCAGCCTCGCCGACCTCGGCCGCTTCCAGCGCGGGCTTCTGAACGTCCGCGCCGAGCGCTCGGCGGCGACCGACCACCTGCGACGGCTGCAGACCGTGCCGAACGACAGCGAGCGGATCGTGCGCGAGCTGTCGGGCGGCAACCAGCAGAAGGTCGTGCTCGCCCGCTGGCTGCTGCGCCACTGCCGCGTGCTGCTGCTCGACGAGCCGACGCGCGGCGTCGACGTGCCGACGAAGGCCGAGCTCTACCGCGTGATCACGGAGCTGGCGAGCGAAGGCGTCGCGATCCTCGTCGTCTCCTCCGAGCTCGGCGAGCTGGTCGGGATCTGCAACCGCATCATCGTGATGCGCGAGGGCGAGCTCGTCTTCGAGGTCGACGGCGAGCGCGCGAGCGAGCGCGAGCTGCTGCGCCACGCGGTCGCGCCGACCGATTCCCCAGACCTGATCGAGGAGGTCACATGACGACGTCGCCGGCAGAGCGCGGCGGCGCGGCGCCGCCGACGGAGGGGCTCGCGCAGCGACGGCTCGCGGGCTTCCGCCTGCAGGAGTACGCGCTCGCGATCGTCGTGATCGTGCTGTTCGTCGTCGGCGCGATCCTCAAGCCCGACAGCTTCCCGACGTGGGACAACGTCCGCAACATGCTCACGCAGGCGAGCGTCGTCGGCGTGCTCGCGATCGGCATGACGTTCGTGATCGCGACCGCCGGGATCGACCTGTCGGTCGGCTCGATGGTCGCGGCCGCTGGCATGTTCGGCGGGATCCTCGTCGACCCGGGCGGGTCAACGCTGCTGTTTATCGTCGGCGCGGTCGCCTTCGCGACGGCGCTGGGGTCGATCAACGCGATCGCGGTCGCCTACGGGCGGGTCGTCCCGTTCATCGCGACGCTTGCGATGTTCTCGATCGCGCGCGGGGTCGCGCTGCTGCTCAACGACAAGCTGCCCGTCAGCCTGCTGCACCTCAACGGCGGCTCGTTCGGCGACCCGGGCGCCTTCTCGCTGCTGTGGTTCGGCACCGGGCGGATCTTCGGGATCCCGGTCTCGGTCTACGTCTTCCTCGGGATCGTGATCGCCGGCTGGATCGTGCTCAACCGCACCCGCTACGGCCGCTACGTCGTCGCCGTCGGCGGCAACCGCGAGGCGGCGCGGATCGCGGGCGTGCCGGTGCGGCGGACGATCCTCAGCGTCTACGTGCTGTCAGGGCTGCTGGCCGGCGTCGCCGCCGTGCTGCTGTGCGCGCGCCTCGGGAGCGCCTCGCCGGTCAGCGGCAACCTCTACGAGCTCGACGCGATCGGCGCCGTCGTGATCGGCGGCACGAGCCTGGCCGGTGGCCGGGCGACGATCGTCGGGACGTTCCTCGGCGTGCTCACGTTCGCGTTGATCTTCAGCTTGATGACGCAACTCGACCTTTCCACGGAGGTGCAGCAGGTCGTCAAGGGAGCGATCGTCCTCGGGGCGGTGCTGCTCCAGCGGCCGGAGGCAAGGCTGTGAAACCCATAGGAGGAGGAGGCCAGGAATGTCGCTCAAGCGACTGCTGATGACGCTGGCCGTCGCTGCGCTGCTGGTGTTCGGCATCGCGGCGTGCGGCGGCAGTAGCAGCAACGAGGACAGCGGCTCGACGCAAGCCGCTGCTGACACGAGCGGTGACGGCGGCTCGGCCGACGGCGCCGCGCCGGTGGCCGACGAGAGCAACCCGAGCGGGAGAACGGTCACGATCGTGGCCAGCGTCCCGCCGACCGACCACGGCTGGCTCGGCGCGATCTCCAAGAACGCGAAGGCCGCGGCGGCGAGATACGACGACGTCAGATTCCGCTTGCTCGAAGCGGCTGACGCCGACTCGCAGGCGCAGCAGATCGAGCAGGTGATCCCCGACAGACCGGACGCGCTGGTCGTCCTGCCCCAGGACGGCGAGGCGCTGACGCCGGTCGCGCAGAGAGCGGAGGCGGCCGGCATCCCGGTCATCAACGTCGACCGGCTGTTCTCGGCGCCCGACGCGGCGACCGCGACGATCCTCGGCGACAACTACCAGATCGGCGTGCTGGCAGCCGACTATTTCGCCGACAGACTCAGCTGCAGAGGCAACATCGTCGAGATCCAGGGGCTCGCCGGCATCTCGGTCACGGAGGAGCGCTCGAGAGGCTTCTCGGACGAGCTGAAGAAGGCCTGCCCGAACGGCGGCATCGACATCGTGGCCAGACAGCCAGGCGACTTCAACCCGGACACCGGCCTCAGAGTGATGGAGAACATCCTCCAGGCGCAGGACCAGATCGACGCCGTCTACACGCACGACGACGACATGGCTCAGGGCGTCGTGCAGGCGATCCGCAACGCTGGCCGCGACGACGAGATGTTCCTCACCGGCGTCGGCGGCTCGCAGGACGCGATGGACCAGATCAGAGAGGGCGGCCTGTACGCGGCGACCTTCCTCTACAACCCGAACATGGCGGCCTCGGCGGTCAACATGGCGCGCCTGATCGCGCTCGGCGAGGGCTTCCCGGAGCTCGTCCCGCCGGAGGTACCGCGCCAGATCGTGGTCCCCGCGGCGACGGTCACGCAGGACAACGTCGCGGACTACGAGCAGTACGCGTTCAACTGAGCGCGGTTGGTGTGGAGGCCGTCGGGCGCAAGGGCGCCCGGCGGCTGGTCGGCCCGGCGGCTGGTGGCGGCGGGCGTGATGGGCGCCCGGCGGCGGGCGGGCGGCGGGCGTGATGGGGGCCCGGCGGCGGGCGGGCGGCGGACGTGATGGGCGCCCGGCGGCGGGCGGGCGGCGGGCGTGATGGGCGCCCGCAGGCCGGCGCCGCTCGCTCAGCGCTCAGCCGGCGAAGGCAGGGGGGAGCGGCGCTCGTGGCGCCGTATCGCGCGCTCCAAGCGGGCGCCTTCGCCCTCGGCGATCGCGTCGGCGAGCTCGCGGTGGACGGCGACCGCGCGCGCGTCGTAGCTGGTGAAGCCGAACTGGGCCATCGCCTCTTCCAGCATCCCGATCGCTGCCAGGTAGACCGTTCGCAGCGGCACGTTGGGGCAGATCGCCGCGATGCCGCGATGGAAGCTCCAGTTGGCCTCGCGGAAGGCGTGCGGGTCCGGGCCGCTGTCGGCAAGCTCGCCGACGAGTCGCTGGATCTCGGCGATGTCAGCGGGCGTGTGGTCCCTCGCGACCGAGCGGCAGATCGCCGGCTCCAGCGACGCGCGCAGCTCGGCGCAGTCGCTGATCGACGAGCTGGCGAAGTCGAGCTCGAGCACGACGGTGCCGTGGCGCGCATGCGAGCTGTCGGCGACGAAGACGCCGCCGCCTGGCCCCGGGCGGGCGATCACGATGCCGCGCGTCTCCATCACGCGGACCGCCTCGTTGAGCGTCCCGGCCGCGACGCCGAACCGCTCGCGCAGCTCGACCTTCGTGCCGAGGCGAACCCCAGGCGGAATCGCCTGCGCTCTGATCTCCCGCTCAAGCTGCCGGGCCAGCGTCTCCGCGCGCGAGACGCGCGGCGTGAGGACGTCCGAGGTGCTCATCCCTGGTTGATCCTACCCACCAGGTCGGGCACGACCGCGGCCCCGTCGGCAGGCCGGAGTCGGCCCTCGCGCTGCGCCACTGGGATACGGTGCAACGGCCCGAATCGCCGAGACCGCCCGGCGGTCGATATCACTGGAGCTGATGAACACGATGCGTGACGCAGGGGAGCTGGCCGCGAGCCGGGAGCGCCGGGCGCTTGACGACCAGCGCGTCACCCGCGCGGAGGCGCTTGCGCGGCGGCTCGAGCAGCAGATCTCGACCGAGGCGCTGCCCGACGGGACGCGCCTCGGCACGAAGGGCGAGCTGCGCGAGCGGTTCGGCGTCTCCGTCGGCACCGTCAACGAGGCGATCCGGGTGCTCGAGACGCGCGGGATCATCGCCTCGCGGCCAGGCCCGGGCGGCGGGCTGTTCGTCGCCTCGCCCTCGCCGCAGGTCCGCCTCAGCCACCTGATCCTCGGCTTCCGCGACGGCGGCGACACGCGCGCTGACTGCCTCGCCGTCCGCAACGCGTTGGAGCCGCTGATCGCCGAGGAGGCGCGGCTGCATCACGACGAGCGGGACATCGTCGAGCTGCGCGCGATCCTCGCCCAGATGGCCGTCGCCGGCGATGACGCGCGCGCCTTCTTGGAGGCGAACTGGGCGCTGCACAGGCGGATGGCTGAGATCACGCCGAACGCCGTGCTGCGCTCCGTGTACCTGACGCTGATGGACTACGTCGAGAGCGCCGTCGAGCAGGTCGTCCCCGACGCGGTCTTCCGCAGCAGACAGAGCCTCAGAGTGCACGAGGCGCTGATCGACGCGATCGCCGCACGTGACCGGGCGAAGGTGGCGCGGGCGGTCAAGCGGCACGCGCCGGCGACTGGGGTCGCGCCCCGCGCTCACAGGTCGAGCACCACGTCGCCTCTCGGCTGAGAGCAGCAGAGCAGGACGTCGCCTTCGGCGGGCGGCTCGAGCGGCTCGGGGGCGTAGGCGACGGTGCCGGAGAGGGCGTGGGTTCTGCACGTTTGGCAGACGCCGGTGCGGCACGACCAACGGGTCGGGACGTCGCAGGCGTCGGCGAGCTCGAGCAGCGATCGACGGGCGTCGTCCCAGTGGACGGCGAGGCCGCTGCGGGCGAACGTGACGAGCGGGCCGGGGCCGGGCGTGCCCGCGGGCTGGTGAGGCGGGACGTTGCGCTGGTCGGTCACGCCGGGCGTGATCGCCGGCAGCGCGCTGAACAGCTCGGTGTGGATCTTCTCCGGCGTGAGCCCGAGCTCGCTCAAGGCGCCGCCGATCTCGTCCATGAACGGCGGCGGCCCGCAGATGTAGGCGCTCGCGTCGGCCGGGATGCCGAGGGCGCGCAGCCGCTCGGGTGTCGGCCGGCCGGCAACGACCCCCGCCGGGCGTGGTGCGCCCGCGTCAACACCCGTGTAGAAAACCTGCTCGTGCCAGTGGGGAAGCGAGGCCAGCAGCTCGTCCGCCTCGCGCGCGAAGACGTGGGTCGTCGCGTCGTGCGTGACGTAGATCCACCACACCTCCGCAGCAGCCCCCGCTCTCACCAGCTCGTGCAGCATCGCCAGCACCGGCGTGACGCCGATCCCAGCGGAGATCAGCACCACTCGGCCGCTCTCCTGCGCGAGCGTGAACTCGCCGCGCGGGGCGGCGACGTCGAGCACCGAGCCGGCGTGGAGCGTCGCGTGCAGCAGGCCGCTGACGACGCCGTGCGGCTCGCGCTTCACGCTCAGCCGGTAGACCTGGGGCTCAGGCGAGGAGGAGAGCGAATAGCTGCGGACGGCGGCCGGCACGTCGGCGCCCACGGCGCGGACGGTCAGGTACTGGCCGGCCTTCGCCGCGGGCAGCTCCGCGCCGCCCTCGTCGGCGAGGTAGATCGAGGAGACCGTCGGGCTCTCGGGGACGACCTTCGTGACCCGCATCCGGCGGAAGCCCGGCCACGCCGGCTGCTCGGCCACGCCCACGCCGCCGGCGATCTCGGCGCCGCGCTCAGCCGCCTCGACCATCTCGCGAAACGACGCCTGCCACCCCGGGCTGAGCGCTGGGATCCGCAGCGCGGAGCGCAGCATCTCGAGGTCGTGGCCGGGGAGGTAGAGGAGCGCGTCGATCGCGGCGACGCTCAGCGCCTCAGGCCCGCTGCGGGTCTTGACGATCTCGTTGCCGGCCTCGACGTGGCCTTCCTGAATGACGCGCAGGTAGAAGCCGGGCCGGTGGTGGGCGACGAGCAGCGACGGCAGCCGCGGCTCGCCCATCCGCAGCCCCACGCGGTAACAGGTGACGCGCGGCTGCGTGACCTCGAGCTCCGCCTCGCCGATCCGGTAGCGGTCGCCGACGCAGACCTCGTCGTCCGGCATCCCCTCGACCGTGAAGTTCTCGCCGAACTGCCCGAGCACGAAGTCGTCGCGTCCGAGCTCGTGCTGCCAGTGGTCGTAGGAGTCGCGCTGATAGACGAGCACGGCCCGCTGCTCGCCGCCATGCCCGTTGAGGTCGCCCTGCCCGTCGCCGTCGATGTTGGTCCGCCGCACCATCTGCGGCCCCGCGACCGGCTGCTTCCAGACCCCCGTGTAGACCGTCCGCCCTTCCCACGCCACGTCTCTCGGCAGCCCGACGTTGACGGACGTCAGCCGACCGACGGCCCTGCGATCGCTTCCGGTTGGGGGCTGGCTCATGCGCGCGACCTCGCTCGTGTCGATGCCTCTTCGCCCTGCCTACCCAACGCCCGCCGGTGTACGAGCGCCGCCCGGCCCCGCGCGCCATCATGGTCTGCGCGGGGACGCGAGCTGGCTCACGCTGCGCTCTTCGCGCCGCTCTCGTCCAGCGCTCTGGCGGCGCTCGTGCGGCTGCGGCTCGGCAACGCCGTCGCGCACAGCCCGCCGACCAGCGACAGCGCGGCGGCGCCGAAGGTCGCGGCGGTGAAGCCGTCGCTGAACGTCTGCGCCGTCGCGTAGCCGCCAGCGCCGGCGAACAGCGCCACGCCGAGGGCGATGCCGAAGACGCCGCCGAGCTCGCGCATCGTGCTGTTGACGCCGGCCGCCTTGCCGATCGCGGACTCTGGGACGGAGCTGATCACCGCGTTCTGCGCGGCCGGAAACGACATCGAGATGCCGACCCCGGCGATCATCAGCGGCGCGATCAGCGCGCCGTAGGAGGTGTCCGGGCCGGCGACGAGCGCGATCCAGCCAAAGCCGGCCGCCTGCAGCAGCGGGCCGACGATCAGCAGCGGCCGCTCCCCGACGCGGTCGACCAGTCTGCCGGCGATCGGCGCGACGACAAACAGCGTGCCGGTCCACGGCAAGAGCCGCAGGCCAGCGCCGAGCGGCCCGGCGCCGAGCACGCTCTGCATGTACTGCGCGAAGAAGAAGACGCTGCAGAAGAGCGCGCCGACGGCGCAGAAGATCGCCGCGTTGCCGGCCGAGAAGGCCCGCGTCTTGAAGAAGAGCAACGGCAGCATCGGCTGCGGCGCGCGCGCCTGCCAGGCGACGAAGGCGACGAGCAGCAGCGCGCCCGCGGCGAGCGTGCCGAGCACCTCGGCGCTGCCCCAGCCGGCCGCGTTGCCGCGCACCAGTCCCCAGACGAGGCCGAGCACGCCGCCGGTCACAAGCGCGAGGCCGCGCAGGTCAAGCGCGGCGTCAGGCCCGTAGCTCTCGGGAATCCGCGCGAGCGCGAGCGGCGCGAGCGCCAGCCCGATCGGGACGTTGAGCCAGAAGATCCACTGCCATGCGATCCCCTCGGTGATCGCGCCGCCGACAAGCGGGCCGCTCGCGACCGCGAGGCCGGTCAGCGCGAAGAAGGTGCCAAGCGCGCTGCCGCGGCGCTCGGGCGGGAAGGCGGCGCTGACGAGCGCGAATGCGAGCGTCATGATCAGCGCGGCGCCGCCGCCTTGGACGGCGCGCGCGGCGATCAGCCAGCCTGCAGTCGGCGCCAATGCACAGGCTGCGGAGGCGAGCGAGAAGAGCGTCAGGCCGACGGCGAACATCGTGCGGCGGCCGAGGCGGTCGCCGAGCGCGGCAGCCGTCATCAGCAAGACGGCGAAGCTGAGGTTGTAGGCGTTGACGGTCCATTCGAGCGTTGCGACGGAGGCGTGCAGATGGGCGCGGATGCTCGTCAGCGCGGTCGCCACGACGAGCGTGTCGAGCGCCGCCATGCACGACGCCGCCGAGGCGAGCACAAGCACCCAGGCGCGGGTGCGGTGAGCGGTCGGTTTCACGGTGAATCGGTCTCCTTCCAAGGGGTTTGGAAGCAGAGATCCGAGTGAGGGCCGGAATCCATCGCGGGTCGGCGCGATTGTGGCGCGGGCGCGGGCGCGGGCCAGCTGGGCGGCGCGGTCGGCGCTGCGCGCCGCGCGCCGCGCGCCGCGCGCGCTGCTCGCGGCGCGCTTAGTCTGCCGCGCGCTTAGCCCTCCGGTGCGCTTAGCCTGCCACGCGCGAGAACAGCGACGGGTCGTGGAAGCTGTCGATCGCGGCGATGCGGCCGTCGCCGTCGATCGTCAGCAACTCGAGCGCGAGCGCTTGCGGCGCGCTCTGGCTGGGCTCCGCCATCCAGACCGCGAAGCCGACCTGGCCGGCGGCGCGCAGCGGCACGTGCTGCCAGCGGCGCTCGCGCGAGAGGGGGCGGGCGGCGAGGAAGGCGCCGACGGCGTCGCGGCCGCGGTACCAGCTCGGGCGCGGCGGCATCGTCAGCGTCGCGTCGGCGGTCAGCATGTCAACGATCGCGTTGACGTCGCCGTCGTCCCAAGCCCGCACGTAGCGCTCGACGAGAACGCGCAGCCGCTCGTCGCCGAGCGCGCGCAGGGTCGACTGCTGGCTGCGCGCCGGCAGCCGCTGGTCGACCGTGCGGTGCGCGCGCTGGAGCATGCTGTGGATCGACGTCGGGGTCGTCTCCAGCACCGTCGCGATCTCGCGCGGCGCGAAGCCGAGCACGTCGCGCAGCAGCAGGACCGCGCGCTGGCGGGCGGGCAGGTGCTGGAGCGCGGCGGCGAACGCCAGCTCGACGGACTCTCGCTGCTCGTAGCGGGCGTCGGGAGTAGCGCGGCCGTCGGGCAGCTCGGCGTCGGGGTAGGGCTCGAGCCAGACTGACTCGGCCAGCGGCGCGGCAAAGGCGCCGTGCGGGTCAGCCGGCGGCGCGGCGTCGAGCGGGACGAGCCGCCGGGGCCGCCGCTCGAGCGCGCGCAGGCAGACGTTCGTCGCGATCCGGTAGAGCCACGAGCGCAGCGACGCCCGCTCCTCGAACGCCGGCAGCCCGCGCCACGCGCGCACGAGCGTCTCCTGCAACGCGTCCTCGGCGTCGGCGAGCGAGCCGAGCATCCGGTAGCAGTGGGCTTGAAGCTGCGCGCGGTGCGGCGCGAGCAGCCGCTCGAAGGCGGCGGCGTCGTGCTGCCGCGCCGCGCTCACGTCCGCCGCTACCCGCCGCTCGTCGAGGTCAGGGGAGATCGCCATGGGGTAGAGACCGGCGGCGCGCGCGGAACTCATCGGGGAAGCCGCCGGCCGCCACGCCAGCCCGCTCGCCCGGCCGCCCGCCGCCCGGCCGTCCCCCCGGTGGCCCGCCCGCCCGCCCGGCCGCCCGGCCGGAGGCCTGCCCGCCCGGCCGGAGGTCCGCCCGGCGGCCCGGAGGCCCGCCCGGCGGCCCCGGCGCCCCGGCCGCCAGGCCGCCCGGCCGCCCGGCCGCCCGGCCGCCCGGCGGCCCGGAGGCCCGCCCGGCCGCCACGCCAGCCAGCCCGCCCCGCGGCCGCGTCATCAACCGAACATCGCCCGTAAAACATGACCGGACTGCGGTCCGATTCGGGCGCTCGTATGTGCTAGCTTGCCGGAATCGGACCACGGTCCGCATGTCTTGAGACCCCTGCCCGAGAGAACGAATGTCCCTCTTCCGACGCCGTAGAGAGCCGACGCAGCCGGCCGTCACGCCGACCGCGCGCGCTGCGTCGCCCGTCCCCACCGAAAGGACCCCTGTGCCCGACCTGAAGATCGCGATCATCCTCGGCAGCACCCGCCCCGGGCGCAACGGCAAGGCCGTCGCCGACTGGGTCGTCGAGAAGTCGGCGGCGCGCACCGCCGCGACGTACGAGCTGGTCGACCTCGTCGACCACCCGCTGCCGCACGTCGATGAGGCGATGCCGCCGTCGATGGGCCAGTACGCCGGCGAGCACACGAAGGCGTGGGCGCGCACGATCGACGCGTACGACGGCTTCGTCTTCGTCACCCCCGAGTACAACCACTCGACGTCGGGCGTGCTGAAGAACGCGATCGACTACCTCTACGGCGAGTGGAACAACAAGTCGGCCGGGTTCGTCAGCTACGGCTCGCTCGGCGGCGCCCGCGCGATCGAGCACCTGCGCGGGATCTGCGCCGAGCTGCAGATCGCGGACGTCCGTCAGCAGCTCAGCTTCTCGCTGTTCACCGACTTCGAGAGCTTCTCGACCTTCGCGCCCGGCCCGCAGCACGACGACTCGGCGGCCGTCATGTTCGACCAGGTCGAGGCGTGGGCGAAGGCGATGAAGACGCTCCGCGTCAGCTGATGGCCGCGCGCGAGAAGGGCAGGATCGTCCTCGGGCTCGACACCTTTGGCGATCTGTCCCGCGACGCAGACGGCGTGCCCCTCTCGCAGGCGCAGTCGATCCGCAACGTCGTCGAGGAGGGCGTGCTCGCCGATGGGGCCGGGGTCGACTTCTTCGGCCTCGGCGAGCACCACCGCGACGACATGCCGGTCTCCGCGCCCGACGTCGTGCTGTCGGCGATCGCGGCGCGGACCGAGCGGATCCATGTCGGCTCGGCCGTCACCGTGCTCAGCTCCGACGACCCGGTGCGCGTCTTCCAGCGCTACGCGACGCTCGACGGGATCTCCGGCGGGCGCGCCGAGGTCAGAGAGGTCGCGCCGTTGGTGCGGGAGATGCTCGGCAGCGAGTGAGCGCGTGACCCGCGACGCGGCTCGCGGAACGTTGACCAGAGGGCAACGCGGCTGTTGACTCGGGTGATGATCTTCGCGGACAAGTGATCGATAGCCGCGCGACGGGTCGACCGAGTATTTTGGCCGATTATGCGTAATAGGCTGTCACACGGTTTGTCACGATTGATCGCGTCGGTTGCGGCGTTCGCAACGGCGCTGCTGCTTCTGCTGGCGCCCGCGGCACATGCCCATCAGCGGGATCCGCGGCATGGCTCCTCAATTCACCATAAACTGTTCACTGTCAGCCTTCCGCATACGACCGCAGGCGCGATCCGCCTGCGCGTGACCGTTCGCAAGCGGCTGAGAAGCGCGACGGTTGTGGTCAACGGCCACCGGGTCGCGGTCGCGCTGCGTCGCCACCCGCGACAGCGGACGATCGCGACGCTGGAGACGACGCGCCGCGTCCGCTTCGGGCGCAACGTCGTCGTCGTGCGCGGGACCGGCGCCGGCGGTGCCAGACAGGTCGTCAGACGCGTCGTGCGCGTCCGCCGCAGCACGCCGCTCGTCGGGCTGCGCAAGCCGGCGCAGGCGCGCCAGGGGGAAGCCGTGCGGCTCGACGGGCGACACGCCCGGGCTGCCGCCGGCGGCAAGCTCGAATACCGCTGGCGGATCGCAAGCGGCCCGCGCGGCGCCAGCGGCCGCCTCACCGGCGCCGACACCCCGACCCCGAGACTGGTCGCCGGCCAGGCCGGCCGCTACCAGGTCGCGCTGACCGTCAGCGAGCCGCGCCGCGGGAGCGGCAAGCGCGCGTCGGCGAGCGCCGCCGCGGCCTGCCTGTCGCCCGCCGCCTCCGCGTCCACGCCGGCCGATTCCGTGACCCCCGTCGCGACCCCGCTCGCCGGCCCGCTGCTGCCGCTCACAACGCCCGCCGGCGCGGTTGCGTCGACGCCGCTGGAGCAGCTCTCCGCGCCGGCGACGGCGCTGGAGGCGATCCGGCCGAGCGCAAGCAGAAACCCGCCGGCGCCGGTCGCCACGACACCGCCGCCGCCGGTCGCCGCGAGGGGCTGCACGACGCAGTTCCTGACCGTCGACGTCGTGCCGGCGACCGGGCCGATGGGGGTCGCGTTCGACTCTCGCGCGGTCGTCGGCGGGAAGGTCGGCGTCCGCGTCGGCGCGTCGTTCTACCCCGTGCCGCAGAACGTCAACGCCGAGGTGATCTACCTCGACGCGGCGACGCTTGAGCCGCTCGCCACGGTCATCGTCCCCGACGGCGCCAACGCCGAGGCGTATGCGACCGCCGAGGGCCTCGTCTACGCGGCCAACCGCGACGTTCTGATGATCATCGCCTACCCGCGCGGCGACACGCTCGTCAAGGGCGTGTTCGAAAGCGACGAGACCGCGATCTCCAACGAGGGCTTCCAGCTCGGCAACGGCACCGGCGCGCCCGGCCCGCGCGGCGAGCTGACCGGCTGGCTGCAGCCCTCCGCGGTGGAGACCGGCGTGCCCAGCTACCGGCTCGTGCTGCCCGACCGCGTCCCGATCGAGACGCAGTCGGCCACCGACGGGAAGTCGAACACGATCGCCGTCGGCGCCGCGCGCTACACGAGCACGCTGCCGGCCGGCGCATCCGCGGGCTTCCAGGTGCTCGTGCTCGACCCCGCGCTGCGCCCGCAGCTCGGCACGCCCGCCGTCTTTGGCACCAACAGCGGCAACGCCAGCGTTGACGGCCAGGCGCAGAGCGCGCTCGCGTCGCTGCTCAAGCGCGGCGCCGCGCAGACCGCGGACACGGTCGTCGTGCAGAGCATCGGCAGACCGAAGCCGACCTCGGCCGCGAGCGTCGCCGCGAGTCAGCAGATCGAGCGGCTCGGCGGCACCGAGTGGCTGTTCCTCGGCCTGAACGGGAGCGGCGGCTACGCGCTGATCGGCAACACCCCGCCGCTCGGCTTCGCGCGCAACTCGACGCCGTCGCCCGAGGCGAGCTCGCAGTGGACGGGTGGCGCCGACGAGCTGCACGGCCTGCTCGAGCGCCGCAACGACAGCGCCTTCCAGGCGGTCCTCGCCGACTCGGTGCTGCCCTCGGTGGGCGCCGACGGCGTGCCGTCGAGCCCGCCCGACTACTCGTTCCAACAGGTCCTCTTCCAGCCGTTCACGGCGTGGCCGGTGACCGTCACCGACAGAGCCCGCGCCGCAGCGACGTACATCGCGAAGACGATCGGGGTGCAGGCGCAAGGCCCGGGCCTCTGCTCGCCGACGCCGGCGCCAGACGTCCGCGCCGAGTACTGCAACGCGGCGTACGACACCGTCACGCTCGCGAACAACGTGAGAGGCGTCAGCTACCCGAGCGGGGGCACCAGCGCCTTCAGCGCTGAGGAGCTCGCCGCGGTGCAGAGCGAGCTGTTGAGCGAGATCAGCGACGTCGCGACCGTGCGCAGCACGATCGCCACGGCGCAGACCTCCTTGCTGGCTGTGATGTCGTCGACCGGCGTCGACGCCAACGCGATCGCCGCGAGACTGATCGGCTCGATCCCGGTTGACGGGCCCGACGCGGTCAGCGGCAACCTCGGCCTCGCCTCGGCAGTCCTGTACGTCAGCGCGGAGCTGCCCGAGGTCGGCCCGGCGCTCGGCTTCGCGGCGTCGGTGCTCGACCTCGCCTCAGTCCTGACCGAGGACGACGGCGTGCCGTCGCCCGACTGGACGATTCAGACGACCGCGAGCGACGCTGGCGAGCAGATCCAGAACCGGCTCACACGCGCGTTCGCCTCGCTGGGCTCCTACGGCGACATCCTCGTCTCCGACTACGGCAAGCTGACCGCGGCCGTCAGCGACGCGGCCGGGCCGTGGGGCGTCAACGCGAACACGGCGCAGGCGCAGATCGGCGGGATGAAGCTCGGCGTCAAGCAGTGGCTCTACAGCGCGATCCTCCCCGCCGCGTACGACCTCGTGCGGATCCCCGGCGCGGATCCGGCGACCGCCCCGAAGAGCGTCACATGTGTGTACTCGAAGGCGCCGGCGACCTTCGCGCCGTGGGGCAAGGCCGACCCGCGGACGATGTTCTTCCCGCTGAACGACTGGGGCGCCAACGGCCCCAGAGCCGACCAGATGATGGCGATGCTCAACGGGTCGACCGCCAAGAAGGGATCGAAGTCGGTGCCGCGCGACGCCCCGCTCGGCGACGACCTGTTCGACTCGCCGGCCGACGGCGGCGCCGGGCTGGTCGCGCCATGGCTGTACGACCACGCCGGCTGGAGAGTCCAGAAGCCGCGGATCATCACCGGGAGCGACCCGCTGAACCCCGGCAGCTGCGACATCGGCGGCTTCTGAGCGCCGCGTCTGTCTGCTCTGGACCTGCCTAGGCGTCAGCGCCGCCGCGGCTCGGGCGGCGACGCCGCGGCGGCCTACTGGTGGCGCGTGACGAACTCGCTCAGCCGGGCCGCGAAGCGGTCCGGCTGGACGAGGTGGATGAAGTGGCCGAGGCCGGGCCACTCCTCGAGCTCGACGTCGCGCAGGTGGTCGAGCAGGAAGGCACGCTCCGGCGGCTGGAGGTCGTGGCTGAAGAAGCCGAGGAACGGCCCGTCGAGCGACGCCATCAGCGTCTCGTTGTGCGCCCGCGCGGCCGCCGGGTCGGTGGAGAACAGCTCGTCCCAGTAGCCGAGCACGAGGTCGCGGTCGACCTTCTGCGTCGTGAGGATGTCCTGGCGCGTCACCGTGTCGAGCCGGTCGAAGCCCATGTTCTGCTGGAACGGCTGGAACGCGATGTGGAAGTCGGCCTCGCGCAACGTCGGCTCGATTCTCTGCAACAGCCCGACGAAGCCGGCGGGGTTGAGCGGCTGGTCGACGTCGACGACGCCGCGCACGGGATGCGCAGCGGCGTAGCGCAGCGCGATCACGGCTGAGATCGAGTGCCCGACCAACACAGGCCGCTCGACCTCCAGCGCGTCGAGCGACTGCGCGATCGCGTCGGCGACATCGCCCAGGTGATACGGCGGCTGCCCGGGGCTGGCGCCATGCCCCGGCAGGTCGAAGGCGATGCTCTGCACGCTGTCGCCGAGCCGCTCCATCACCGGCCGCCACATGCCGCGGTTGAACGTCAGCCCATGCAGGAAGACGACGGGCGTCCCCGCGCCGAGCGTCTCGTGCGCGAGGACGGGCCCGCCTGTCGTTGCGGACATCAGAGCGGCTTCAGGCGCATCGTCAGCCGCGACGCGTCCGGGCGCACCATCCGTCTGAGCGACTCGCCTGAGCCGGCGTACTTGGTCTCGTACGCGCGGTCGACCTCGTGGATCGTGGCGTCGTCGTCGATGTTCTCGATGGCGGCGGGGTAGCGCGTTCCGCCGTCGACGAGCGCGACTCTGCCGGCCCGCTGCGCGCCGCTGTACCAGCGCGATCTCGTCCCGTAGCCGCTGCGGATGTAGGGCACGCCGTCGATCACGACGCCCCAGATCGGAGTGACCGCCTCGCCGCCTCTCGGCCGCTCGGTCGCGATCTGGATGACGTCGGTGTGGTCGACATAGTCAACTGCTTGTTGCTGAGTCATGTTCCCTATATGCCCGCTCGCGCGGCTGCCGTTCATCGCACTGGCGCGCCGGCCGTCATACGCGATTGCTACTGCGCCGCACCGGCTTGTGGGTGAGGATGGCGTGCTCGTTCGCAACCCTGAACGGAGACGACGATGGCTCGAGCCCCGAGCAACGCGAGCGCAGCGAGCAGCGGCCCGCCGCGAACCTCTGTCGACGTGGCGGTCAACGTCAACGGCGATGTTGAGCTGCTGCGGCTCGACAACCGCGTGACGCTGCTCGACGCGTTGCGCGACGAGCTCGGCCTGACGGGCACGAAGAAGGGCTGCGACCAGGGCGCCTGTGGCGCGTGCACGGTGCTGCTCGACGGCAAGCGGGTGCTGTCGTGCCTGACGCTGGCCGCGCAATGCGACGGGCGCGAGGTGACGACGGTCGAGGGTCTGATGCACGACGGCACGCTCCATCCCGTGCAGGAGGCGTTCATCCGCCACGACGCCTTCCAGTGCGGCTACTGCACGCCGGGGCAGGTGATGTCCGCGGTCGCGCTGCTGAAGGAGGGCCGCGCCACCTCCGACGAGGAGATCCGCGAGTTCATGAGCGGCAACATCTGCCGTTGCGGCGCCTATCCGAACATCGTCGCCGCGATCCGCGAGGTCGCCGGGAACGGGGGCGCATAGCGATGCAGCCGTTTGAGTACATGCGCCCCGACGACGCCGCTGGCGCGGTCGCGCTGGTGGCGGAATACCCCGGCGCGCAGTTCCTCGCCGGCGGCACGACGGAGCTCGACCTGATGCTGAAGGACGGCGTGATCGAGCCCGAGCGGCTCGTCGACATCACGCGCCTGCCGCTGCGCGGGATCGCGCGCGACGGCGACGTCCTGCGCGTCGGCGCGCTGACGACGATGGAGGAGCTCGCCGCCGACGCGACCGTGAGAGGGCGGCTCCCGTTCGTCCACGAGGCCCTGCTCGCCGGCGCCTCGACGCAGCTGCGCAACATGGCGACGATCGGCGGCAACCTGCTTCAACGCACGCGTTGCCGCTATTTCCGCGACGCGGCTGTCGCGGCCTGCAACAAGCGCGCGCCGGGCTCGGGCTGCGCGGCGGTGAGAGGCGCGGCGCGGATGCACGCGATCCTCGGCGCAAGCGAGCGCTGCATCGCGCTGCACGCCTCCGACCTCTGCGTCCCGCTCGTCGCGCTCGACGCCGTCGTGCGGATCCAAGGCGCCGACGGCGAGCGTTCCGTCCCGCTGACCGACTTCTACATCCCCGCCGCGGCCGACCCGTCGGCCGAGAACGTGCTCGCGCACAGCGACCTGATCACCGCGGTCGACCTGCCCCTGCCGCCGGTCGCGGCGCACTCGGGCTACCTGAAGGTCCGCGACCGCGTCTCCTACGAGTTCGCGCTCACCTCGGCGGCCGTGGCGCTGCGCACCGAGGGCGCGACGATCGCCGAGGCGCGCGTGGCGCTTGGCGGCGTCGGGACGATCCCCTGGCGGGCACGCGAGGCGGAGCAGGCGCTGACCGGCGCCCCGGTCAGCCTCGCGACCTTCCGCGCTGCTGCCGAGGCCGCGATCCGCGACCCGTTCACGGTGCCGGGCACGGCCTTCAAGGTCGAGCTCGCCAAGCGCACGGTCGTGCGGATGCTGCGGACGCTCGCGCCGGTGCCGTCATGAGCGTCACCGAGCAGAGGGCGCTGCTCGGCGCGGGGATCGACCGCGTCGACGGGCCGGTGAAGGTGACCGGCGCCGCGCCGTATCCTTCCGACGTCAGATATCCGGACATGGCGCATGCCGCGCTCGTTGGCAGCACGGTCGCGGCCGGGCGGGTCAGCCAAATCGACAGCGCGGCGGCGCGTGCGCAGCCCGGCGTGTTGATGGTGATCACGCACGAGAACGCGCCGACGCTGCGGCCGGGCGCCGCGCCGCCGTTCGCCGGGCCGACGCCGCCCGCGTTGCAGGACGACCGCGTTCACCATTACGGCCAGTACGTCGCGGTCGTCGTCGCCAACACGCCGCAGCAGGCCGCCAGCGCGGCGCGCCTGGTCTCGGTCTCCTATGAGCCCGACGAGCCGCTGCTGGCGATCGACGACGCGCGCGGCGAGCTGCTGCGCGACCCGTGGGGGTTCGACTCTCAGCGCGGCGACGTCGCCGCGGGGATGGCGGCCGCAGAGGTGAGACTCGAGGCGCGCTTCACCACCTCCGAGAACACGAACAACCCGCTCGGCCTGTTCTCGACCGTCGCCGCCTGGGACGGTGACACGGTGATCGTCCACGACGTGACGCAATTCACCTCAAACGTGCAGGCGTCGATCGCGAAGGCGTTCGAGCTGCCTGAGAGCGCGGTGCGCGTGATCGTCCCCTACGTCGGCGGCGGCTTCGGCGCGGGGCTGCGCGTCTGGCCGCACACGCTGCTGACCGTGCTCGCCGCGCGGCTGCTGCGCCGGCCGGTCAAGACGGTCCTCACCCGCCCGCAGATGTTCACCGGCGTCGGCCATCGCGCCAACACCGTGCAGACGGTCAAGCTCGGCGCGATGCGCGACGGCGAGCTGACGGCGATCGACCACGAGTCGCTGCAGACGGTCGCGGTCAACGACGACAACGTCGAGCCGGTCGCGAGCGGCAGCGCAAGCAGCTACGCCTGTGCCAACGCCTCCACGCGCGACCTGCAACGGCGGCTGAACATCCCGGTCCCGGGGTCGATGCGGGCACCGGGCGAGGCGCAGGGCAACTTCGCGCTCGAGTGCGCGCTCGACGAGCTCTCCTACGAGCTCGGGATCGACCCGCTGCAGCTGCGGCTGCGCAACTACGCCGAGGTGCAGCCGGCGTCGGGCCTGCCGTGGTCGAGCAAGGCGCAGCGCGAGTGCTTCGCGGTCGGCGCGGAGCGGTTCGGCTGGTTTGGCCGCAACCCCGAGGTCGGCTCGATGCAGGAGCGCGGCTGGCGCGTCGGCTACGGGCTGGCCGGCGCCGCGTACGGCTGGTGGCAGGCGCGCACCGAGGCGCGCGTGACGGTTTACGGTGACGGAAGCGCCTTCGTGCGAAGCGCGGCGACCGACATCGGCACGGGGACCTACACGGTGATGAAACAGCTGTCGGCCGAGTTGCTCGGCCTCGAGCTGCGCCAGGTCCGCTTCGACCTCGGGGACTCCGACATGCCGTACTCGACCCAGTCCGGCGGGTCGGGCCTCACGGGAGCGCTGGGGAACGCGATCAACGTCGCCTGCAACGGGTTAATCGAGAAGCTGCTGGCGCTCGTCGCTGACGACGACGACTCGCCGTTGCAGGGATGCTCGCTGGAGGATGTCGTCGCGCGGGACGGTGGGATCTACCGGCGCGAGCACGGCGGCGGGGCCGGGTCGGACGCGGGAGAGGGGTATGGCGAGATCCTCGCCCGTCATGGCGTCGCCGATCTGACGGTCGACGGCGAGAGCGTGCCGCCCGATCCCGGGCAGACCGGGATGGCGCTGACCGGCGCCTTCGGCGCGAAGTTCGTCGAGGTCCGCGTCGACCCCGACCTCGGCCTGCTGAGGGTTGCACGCGTCACGTCGGTGATCGACGGCGGCCGGATCCTCAACGAGAAGCTCGCGCGCAGCCAGATCCTCGGCGCGACCGTCGGCGGGATCGGCCAGGCGATCTTCGAGGAGACGGTCACCGACCCCGGCACGGGCCGAATCGCGAACGCGACCTTCGGCGACTACCTCGTCGCGGTCAACGCCGACGTGCCCGAGCTCGACGTCGTCTTCGTCGGCGAGCCCGACCGCAACACGCCGATCGGCACGAAGGGGATCGGCGAGGTCGGCCTCGTCGGCACCGCCGCAGCGATCGCCAACGCCGTCTACCACGCGACCGGCAAGCGGCTGCGCTCGCTGCCGATCACGCTCGATCAGCTGATGTGACCGTGACGGCCGGGTGGCGTGGCCCGCCGGGCTGCGCCGCCCGCCGGCGTTCACCGTGATGTCGCTTGTCGTCTGAGGGCGAGCTGGCGGCTGGCGGCCGTGCGGCGGAGCTACCCGCCCCGGGGCAGAGCTACCCGCCCAGCACCTCGTGCGCGAAGCGGACGACCATCGCGCCGTCGCTGACCGCGCCGGCGACGCGGTTGGCGGCGCCGACGCGAACGTCGCCGGCGGCGAAGACGCCGGGGCGGACGGTCTCGAGCAGGTGCGGCTCGCGGTCGGTGAGGGGCCAGCTGAGGTAGCCGTTCGCCTTCGCGGCGCCGTGCCCGCACAGCAGGAAGCCGGCGGGGTCGACCGCGAGCATGCCCTCGGATGCCTCGGTGCACGGGTCAGCGCCGATCATCACGAAGACGGCGGTCGCGGCGACCTGCTCGCGGCTGCCGTCGCGGTTGCGCAGGACGACCGACTCGACGGTCGCGTTGCCGTCGACGGCGGCGACCTCGGTTTGCGTCATCACCTCGATCCGCGGCGAGCGCTCGATCCGGTCGACCAGATATTGGGACATCGTCGCCTTGAGCGAGTCGCCGCGCACGACGACGCGCACGCTCCGGGCACGGTTGGAGAGATGGACAGCCGCCTGGCCGGCTGAGTTGCCGCCGCCGACGACGATCACGTCCTCGTCACGCGCGCGCTCGGCGTCGGTCGCCATCGCGGCGTGGTAGACGCCGGCGCCTCTGAAGCGCTCGATTCCCTCCGCATGCAGCTCGCGCCAGCGCGCGCCGGTCGCCATCGCGACGCAGCGGGCGAGCACGTGCTGGCCGTCGTCGAGGTCGACGCGCACGAGGCCTTCGGGCCCGTCGGCCAGCTCGACAGCTCTGTGGAAACTGGAGAGGACCGCGTCGAAGCGGCGCGCCTGGAGCGTTGCCTTTCGCGTCAGCTCCGTGCCTGAGATGCCGCTGGGGAAGCCGAGGTAGTTCTCGATCCGCGTGCTCGTGCCTGCTTGGCCGCCGGGCGCCCATGACTCGGCGACGAGCGTCCGCAGCCCCTCTGAGCCGCCGTAGACGGCGGCTGCGAGGCCGGCCGGCCCGGCGCCGAGCACGACGAGGTCGAAGCGCTGGTCGTCGACCTCGGCGCGCAGGCCGAGTCTGCGCGCGACCTGCGCGGCGGAGGGGTTGCGCATCACGTTGGCGGCGTGGACGAGGACGGGCGTCTCCTCGCGCGGGATGTCGAGCCACCTGAGCATCTGCGCGCTCTCCGCATCGGTGTCGACGTCGTACCAGCGCACGGGGAGGAGGTTGCGCTCGAGCAGGTCGCGAACCTCGAACGCCCGCCGCGATCCGCGCGGCGCGATCAGCCGCATGATCCCGTGGCCCTCGGCCTCATGCCATGCCCGCCGCGCCAGCAGCGTGCGGAAGACGTGCTCGCCGAACTCCGGCCACTGCACGAGCATCTTCCGCAGCTTCCCGCGGTCGAACGCGATCACATGCGTCTCCTGCACCGCGACACACGCGCTGATCGTCGGCTCGCCCGTGAACGCCGCGATGTCGCCGATGAAGGTCCGGCTGTCCGCCTGCGCGACGTAGACGTCCTTCCCCGGCTTGCGATCGACGAGCTCCACCAGCCCCCGCTCGATCACATAGAACGGAGCGTCCCGCACCGCATGCTCATAGAGCACCTCGCCGGGCTCGAACACCTCCCGCACGCCCTTCTTGGCAAACCACTCCAGCTTCGCGTCGGAAAGCCGAGGAAACATGACCTCGTCATCGAGGTCGGGAAAGGCGTCAGCGCGCACGACGCGGGTGGTAGGCGGCATCCACCGAGGTTACCCCCGCCGGGTGCCCGCCGGTCGCTACTTCCGCATCCCCCGCAACACCAGCTCCGCCAACCGGTGCGCCGGGTCCGGGCCGATGCCGCCGAGCTCGCGCAGCGCGCAGAAGGCGAGGCGGAGGTCTTCGTGGGTGGCGTCGTCGCGGAGGGCGTCGGCGGCGCGGGCGCGCTCGACGAGGGCGGCGAGGGCTTCGGTGGCGCCGTTGCGGGCGCGGCGGACGGACTCGCTCGTGAACGCGGCCTCGTCCCACGCCGTCTGGGAGAGGGCGTCGTTGATGCAGTCGTCAACGGTCGCGTGGGTAGCGGCCGTCAGCGCCTCCCAGGGGTCCGGCCGATCGAGGGCGGCGAGGAAGCGTGCGCGGAGGATCGCGGAGCGCTCGATCACCAAGGCGGCGATCAGCTCGTGCTTGGGGCCGACCTGGCGGTAGATGCTGCCCACGCCAACCCCGATCGCGTCGGCGAGCTTGGGCATCGGGAGGTCGAGGCCCTCGCGGGCGAACAGCTCGTTGGCGACCTCGAGCGTGCGCGCACGCTTCTCGGCGGGGGAGAGCGACGCCCACAGTGGTACCGGAACGGCCATTCCGGTAGCCTACTCGAACCGACCCCGGAACGCGGATTCCGCACACCAGCCTTCCGCACACCAAGCAAGGAGCAACCCCAGATGGCACCGCTTCGGTCCCGCACCGTCACCCATGGCCGCAACATGGCCGGCGCCCGCGCGCTGCTGCGCGCCGCGGGCGTAGCGCGCGAGGACTTCGGCAAGCCGATCGTTGCGGTTGCCAACTCGTACACGCAGTTCGTGCCCGGGCACACGCACCTCAAGCCGGTCGGCGAGGTCGTCTCGGCGGCGGTCCACGCGGCGGGCGGCGTGCCGCTCGAGTTCAACACGATCGCCGTCGACGACGGGATCGCGATGGGCCACGGCGGGATGCTCTACTCGCTCCCTTCGCGCGACCTGATCAGCGACAGCGTCGAGTACATGGTCAACGCCCATTGCGCCGACGCGCTGATCTGCATCTCCAACTGCGACAAGATCACGCCCGGGATGCTCAACGCCGCGCTGCGGCTCAACATCCCGACGGTCTTCGTCTCCGGCGGCCCGATGGAGGGCGGCGTCGCGACGCTCGTCGACGGCACCGTGCGCAAGGGGCTCAACCTGATCACGGCGATGTCCGACGCTGTCAACGAAGCTGTGAGCGACGAAGACATCGCGCTGATCGAGGAAGCGGCCTGCCCGACGTGCGGCTCCTGCTCGGGCATGTTCACCGCCAACTCGATGAACTGCCTGACCGAGGCGCTCGGCCTCGCGCTGCCCGGCAACGGCTCGACGCTCGCGACCCACACCGCGCGCAAGCAGCTCTACGAGGACGCCGGCCGCACAGTCGTCGAGATCGCCAAGCGCCACTACGAGCAGGACGACGACTCGGTCCTGCCGCGCGCGGTCGCGACACGCGAGGCGTTCGACAACGCGATGACGCTCGACATCGCGATGGGCGGCTCGACCAACACCGTCCTGCACCTGCTCGCCGCCGCACACGAGGCCGGCGTCGACTTCACGATGCGCGACATCGACGAGCTGTCGCGCAACGTCCCGTGCGTCTGCAAGGTCGCGCCAAACGGCACGTACCTGATGGAGGACGTCCACCGCGCCGGCGGGATCCCCGCGATCCTCGGCGAGCTGCGCCGCGGCGGCCTGCTCAACGAGGGCGTGCACACCGTCCACGCGGACACGATCGACGCGTGGCTCGGCACCTGGGACGTCCGCGCCGAGCATCCCTCTGAGATCGCGCTCGAGCTGTTCCACGCGGCGCCCGGCTGCAGACGCTCGGCGAGCGCCTTCTCACAGTCGGAGCGGTGGGAGTCGCTCGACACCGACGCTGCCGAAGGCTGCATCCGCGACATCGCCCACGCCTACTCGGCCGACGGCGGCCTCGCGATCCTCTACGGCAACATCGCCGAGCGCGGCTCAGTCGTGAAGACGGCCGGCGTCGACGCGTCGATCCTCAGATTCAGCGGGCCGGCGGTCGTCGTCGAGTCCCAGGACGACGCGGTCGACATCATCCTCGCCGGCCGCGTCAGAGCCGGCGACGTCGTCGTGATCCGCTACGAGGGGCCGCGCGGCGGCCCTGGCATGCAGGAGATGCTCTACCCGACCTCTTACCTGAAGGGCCGCGGCCTCGGCAAGGAGTGCGCGCTGGTGACCGACGGGCGCTTCTCCGGCGGCACCTCCGGACTCTCGATCGGCCACGTCTCGCCCGAGGCTGCCTCCGGCGGCGCGATCGCGCTCGTGCAGGACGGCGACACGATCACGATCGACATCCCCGCCCGCTCGATGACGCTCGAGGTCGACGACGACGAGCTGGCCGAGCGCCGCCGCGCGCTCGAGGCCGCCGGCGGCTACGCCCCGGTCGCGCGCGAGCGCGTCGTCTCGCCAGCCCTGCGCGCCTACGCCGCGATGGCGACCTCCGCCGACACCGGCGCCGTCCGCGACGTCGACTCGGTCGAGCGCGCTGTGGCGCTGATGGGGGAGCGCGCGACGGGGACGACCGCGCCGGTCGCGTAGACGGCGAGCCGGGGGACCGGAGGATCGCTACCGCGGGTCGGTGGCGATCGTTCGGTCCTCGGTCGTTCGGCGCCGCCCGGCCGCACGCGCCGGCGGCCGCACGCGCCGGCGGGCCCCAGCGCCGGCCCGGCCGCACGCGCCGGCCGCGGCGCTAGGACCGCCGCGCGGTGCGCAGGCGGCGGTCCAGCACCGTCATCAGCAGCACCACAGCGCTGACGCCGATCAGGATCAGCGCGAGCGTGTGCAGGCCGCCGTCGTCGACCTTGGTGCGGAAGACGATGCTGGTGATCGTCGCCGAGGCAATCGAGCCGATGTAGCTGAAGGTCCGGTAGAGGCCCGCAGCCGTGCCGACCTGGGCGGCCGGCGCCTGCGTGTAGAGCGCCGTCTGGTTGCCGACGGCGATCGTGCCGAACGTGATGCCGAACAGCAGCGTGACGGCGACGATCGCGAGCGCGGGCGTCGAGGTCGTCAGCAGCAGCACGCCGACCGACCCGGCGAGCGCCGCCGCGGCGCCGGCGATCAGCGGCCCGCGCACGAGGTTGTGGCTGGCGATCGGCCGTGAGACGATCGCCGCGAGCGCGCCCATCGGCAGGATCAACAGGCCCGCCTGCTCGGCCGAGAAGCCGTGGCCGGCTTCCAGCCACTGCGTGATGCCGTAGAGGATCGTGTAGATCCCCAACAGCGACAGCAAGCCGCGCATGTAGGTCCGCGTCAACGCCTTGTTCGACGCGAGCAGCCGCATGTCGATGAACGGCGTCGCGGCGCGCAGCTCCCAGGCGACGAGCACGCCGGCGAGTGCGAACGCGGCCGCGAGGAAGGCCCACTCGGCGCTCGGCAGGTCGAGCAGGAAGACGAGCAGCGCCGACATCGTCGCCGCGAAGATCACGATTCCGGTGAGGTCGATTCGACGGGTGATCTCGCCGACGGTGCGCGTGCGGCCGAGCTTGGGGTCGCGGCCGATCCACGACGCGGTCATCGCCAGCGCGATCAACGCAACAGGGATGTTGACGAGGAAGGCGGCGCGCCAGCTTGTCGCGTCGACCAGGACACCGCCGATCGGCGGTCCGACGGCGGTCGTGACCGTGGCCGCGATCGACAGCCCGCCGAGCACGCCGCCGGGCGGCGCGTCCATCCCGGCGTCGGCTGCGCGGCGGCGAATCAACACCATCGCTGACGGATAGCCGGCCGAGGTGCCGATGCCGATCAGCACGCGCGCGACGATCAGCGTCGTGAGGTCGTGCGCGAGGCCGCCGATGATCCCCCCGACGAGCACGAGCAGGATGCCGGCGAGGAAGACGCGCCGCGGGCCGAGCTCCTCGGCGAGCTTGCCCGCCGTCGGCTGGGCTATCGCGCTCGCGAGGTAGAGCGAGGCGACGAGCACCGACGTCTTCCCGACCGAGACGCCGAGCGAGTGGGCGATCGGGACCAGCGCGGTCGCGATCAACGAGCTGTTGATCGGGTTGAGCGCCGACCCGAGGAACAGGGGCGAGGTGAAGCGCCACGCGAACGGCGTCTTGCGCTTGGGCTTCCTGAGTTCCGCTGCGCCGGGATGAAGATATGCAGGCACCCTGTAAATATAGCTCAGGTAGCCTGATAGAATGCCCTATGTGCCAACCCTCACATCGCCGACGTGCTCGGCGTGTGGTCAGGTGGTCTGGAAGGTCGGCGGCGCGCCGGAGCGAGGCGCGTGGGCGGCGCTCGCGGGCGGAAGGGGCCGGCGGGGTGCGGCTCGGCGCCTAGCGTCGCGCCTGCGCGCTCGCGACGCGGTCGATCAGGTCGACGGCGACGGCGAGGATGTCGCGCTCGGCGGGGGAGAGGGTCTCGTCGATCGCGTCGGTCAGCCACGCGTGGCGGGCCTCCATGACGGCGTCGACGATGCGGTGGCCGGCGGCGGTCGCGGTGAAGAGGACGCGCCGGCCGTCGTCAGGGTCGGGGAGGCGCTCGACGAAGCCGTGGGCCTCGAGCGCGCGCACGAACTCGCTCATCGACTGCGGCCGGACGTGCTCACGGGTGGCGAGCGTGACGTTCGCGATCGGGCCGTCGCTGATGATCCGTGCGAGCGCCGTCAGCTGTGGCATCGAGATCTCGCTCGTCGAAGGGCTCGACTCCTGGCGCAGGCGGCTGCGCAGGCGCGTGATCGTCTGCGTCAGCGCGATCGCCGTCTCCATCGATGTCGCCGATCTGCCAGCCACGTCGGGAACCTATCGCAGCGCCAGGCGGCCAGACATGACCCAGCAGGAGCCGTCAACCGCGGGGCGCGAACCGGGCAAACGCCGTCAACCGCCCGCGCCGCCCCAGGAGATACCCTCAAGATCGTGCCTGCCGACGATGGCTTTGAGCTGTTGGCGGCGTCGCTCCGGGCCGATGCGACGGAGCTGACGACCGCGGTCGCGGTGCTTGCTGGGAAGCTCGAAGCCGCGCTTCCGCAGCGTACGCGCGTAGAGCGGGAGCGGCGGATGTTCTCCTCCGCGCGGCCGGTGCGATCGCTGTCGGTCACGCTCGGGCAGGACTGCTTCACGTTGCGCGTCCGCGACGGACGGGTCGAAGGCGCGCGCGAGAAGCAGGTCGGCGGCGTCACGATCAGACGCGAGGCGCTCGATCCGGGTATGTGGCTGACGGCCCTCACTGACGCGCTCGCGCGCGAGGCGGAGCACAGCGAGCAGGCCCGCACCGCGCTCGAGCGGCTGCTGGGATGAGCACAACGCGCACAAACCACCCGGGCGCCCCACGCCCCACCACCAGATTGGACGCGCATGAGCAACTACGACCCCACCTCGCTTGAAGGCGTTCCCGAGCATGGCCGCGCGCGGTTGGAGCAGAACCGCGGCGGGCTGTTCACCTCGGATCTCAGCGTCAACGAGTTCCTGCTCGTCAAGCAGTCGGGCTTCGAGCCGCTCGGGCTCGTCGTCGGCAGCTCGATTTACCACATCGGGATCCAGACCTCGAACTGGAAGAAGAGCATGGAGATGGAGGTGCTCTCGGCCGCGATGTACGAGGCACGCCAGCTCGCGATGACCCGCATGGAGGAGGAGGCCGACGCGCTCGGCGCTGACGGGATCGTCGGCGTTCGGCTGGAGATCGGCCGCTACCAGTGGGGCGAGAACATGGCCGAGTTCCTCGCCGTCGGCACCGCGATCCGCCACCGCGAGGGCGTCTTGCATCGCGCGCCAAACGGACGGCCGTTCACGAGCGACCTCTCCGGGCAGGACTTCTGGACGCTCCTGCACTCCGGCCACCGACCCGTCGGGATGGTGATGGGGAGCTGCGTCTACCACGTCGCCCACCGCGGCATGCTGCAGTCGATGCAGCAGGCAGGCCGCAACGTCGAGCTGCCCAACTTCACCCAGGCGCTCTACGACGCGCGCGAGCTGGCGATGGAGCGGATGCAGGCTGAGGCGCAAGAGGTCAAGGCCGAGGGCGTCGTCGGCGTCCAGCTGCGCGAGCAGAACCACGGCTGGGGCAGCCACGTGATCGAGTTCTTCGCGATCGGCACCGCAATCGTCCCCTCCGACGAGGCGAAGCCGATCCCCGCGCCGACGCCGACGATCAGCCTCAACGACCGCTGAGTGCGGTGCCCGCGCTGAGTGCGGCGCCCGCGCGCCAGGTCGTGAAGGCGCCGCGGCGCTCGGCTAGGCTGACGGACCAGTGCTTGACTTCGTCTACGCCGCGCTCCCGGTCAAGGTCGTCTTCGCCAAGCGGGCCGTGCGCGAGCGTCTCCCTGAGCTGCTCGACGAGCTGGGGGCGCAGCGCCTGCTGCTGGTCGTCTCGCCAGCCGAGCAGGCCCTCGCGTGCGAGCTGGTCACCCCGTTCACCGGCCGCATCGCGGGCGCCTTCACCGAGGTCCGCCCGCACGTCCCGGTCGAGGTCGCCGAGCAGGCGCGCGCCGTCGCGGCTTCGGTCGACGCCGACGCGATCCTTTCGATCGGCGGCGGCTCCACGACCGGCACCGCGAAGGCCATCGCGCTGACGACCGGCCTGCCGGTCATCGCCGTCCCGACGACCTACGCTGGCTCGGAGGTGACCCCCGTCTGGGGCCTCACCGAGAACGGCCGCAAGACGACGGGCAGGGACCCGCGCGTGCTCCCGCGCGTCGTCGTCTACGACCCTGAGCTGACCGTCTCGCTGCCCGCCCAGCTCTCCGCCGTCAGCGGCCTCAACGCGCTCGCCCACTGCATCGAGGCGTTCTGGGGGCCGGGCGCCAACCCGGTCACGAGCCTGATCGCAGAGGAAGGGATCCGCGCGCTGTCACGCGGGCTGCCGGCGGTCGTCGAGCAGCCCGCCGACCTCGACGCCCGCGCGCAGGCGCTCTACGGCGCGTGGCTCGCCGGCACAGCGTTCGCAACCGCCGGGTCCGGCCTGCATCACAAGGTCTGCCATGTGCTCGGCGGCGCCTACGACCTGCCGCACGCGGAGACCCACGCGATCGTCCTGCCGCACGCCACCGCGCTCGTCGCGCCGGCTGTCCCCGGCGTCAACGCGCGTGTTGCCACGGCGCTCGGCGCCCCGTCCGGCACCGACGCGGGCGATGCGCTCGCCGCGCTTTCCAGCGACCTCGGCGCGCCCACGGCCCTGCGCGAGATCGGCCTCGAGGAAGCGCAGCTGCCCGAGGCGACGCGGCTCGTCGCCGAGCAGGCGCCGGCGCAGCCCGGCGACGTCGGCCTGCCCGAGATCGAGGCGCTGCTGCGGGCGGCATGGCGCGGCGACCGTCCCTCGACGACCGCCCGGAGCAACGCATGACAGAGACGCCACAGACCGCCGCCGAACGCGAGGTCGCCCGCCGCGAGCAGGCGCTGACCGACGAGGTCGTCGCCAGCTTCGGGCGGACCGCGGACCCGCGCACGCGCGAGCTGCTGCAGTGCCTTGTCCGCCATCTTCACGCGTACGCGCGCGAGGTGCGGCTGACGCAGGCCGAGTGGGAGCAGGCGGTTGCCTTCCTCACGCGCGCCGGCCAGATCACGACCGACAGGCGCCAGGAGGTGATCCTCCTCTCCGACGTGCTCGGCCTCTCGATGCTGACGGTCGGCATCAACGCGCCGCAGTCGCCAGAGGCGACCGAGTCGACGGTCTTCGGCCCGTTCTTCGTCCAGGACTCGCCGCAGGTGACGTATGGCGCGGACGTCGCGGAGGGGATGAGCGGCGAGCCGTGCTGGGTCGAGGGCCGCGTCACCGCGCTTGGCGGGAGACCGCTCGCCGGCGCGCGGATCGAGGTATGGGAGGCCGACGACGACGGCTTCTACGACGTGCAGTACAGCGACGGCCGCCTCACCGGGCGCGCGCACATGTTCAGCGACGACGACGGCCGCTACGGCTTCTGGTCGGTCCGGCCGTCCGCGTATCCGATACCGCACGACGGGCCGGTCGGCGACCTGCTGAGAGCCGCCGTGCGCAGCCCGATGCGCCCCGCGCACATCCACTTCATGGTCAGAGCCGACGGCTTCGAGACGCTCGTCACGCACGTCTTCGAAGCCGGCGGGCCCCACCTCGAGGACGACGCCGTCTTCGGCGTCAAGGAGTCGCTCGTCTACGAGCTCAGCGAGCACCCGCCGGGCGCCGGGCCCGCGGGCCGCGCGCTCGACGAGCGCTGGTGGGGGCTGGCCTTCGACATCCGTCTCGTCCCGACCGCCAAAGGCAACCATGAGCGTTGACGCCGCCTCCGGCGAATTGCAGACCGACGTCCTCGTCATCGGCAGCGGCCCGGCCGGAGCGTCGGCCGCGCTCTTCCTCTCGACGCTTGGCGTCGACCACATCGTCGTGACGAAGTACCGCTGGACGGCGAACACGCCGCGGGCGCACATCACCAACCAGCGCACGGTCGAGATCTTCCGCGACCTCGGGATCGAGGCGGACATCAAGGCGAGAAGCACGCCGCAGCGGCTGATGGGCGACACGGTCTTCTGCCACAGCCTGACCGGCGAGGAGATCGGCCGCGTGCGGACGTGGGGGACCCATCCCGGCCGCCAGGCCGACTACACGCTCGCGAGCCCGTCGGAGAACTGCGACCTGCCGCAGACGCTGCTGGAGCCGATCCTCGTCGGCCATGCCGCGCAGCGCGGGTCGCGGATCCGCTTCGACACCGAGTACCTCGGGCTGACCCAGGACGACGACGGCGTGACGGTCAGGCTGCGCGACCGCCTCAGCGGCCACGAGTACACGGTCCGCGCGAAGTACGTGATCGGCGCCGACGGCGGCCGCAGCCAGGTCGCGCGGGACGTCGGCCTGACGTTCGAGGGGCAGATGGACGTCGCCGGCTCGATGAACATCGTCTTCCACGCCGACCTGTCGAAGAAGGTCGAGCACCGGCCGAGCGTCCTCTACTGGGTCCTGCAGCCTGGCTCCGACATCGGCGGGATCGGCATGGGGCTGGTGCGGATGGTGCGGCCGTGGGACGAGTGGCTGATCGTCTGGGGCTACGACATCAACGAGCCGCCGCCCGAGCTCGACAACGCGGCCGCGACGCAGATCGTCCACAGCCTGATCGGCGACGACACCGTCCCGGTCACGATCCGCTCGACTTCGCTGTGGGGCAACAACAAGATGTACGCGACCCGCTACCGCGACGGGCGCGTCTTCTGCGTCGGCGACGCCGTCCACCGTCACCCGCCGTCGAACGGGCTGGGCTCGAACACCTCGATCCAGGACTCGTACAACCTCGCGTGGAAACTCGCGTACGTGCTGCGCGGCGACGCTGGGGAGAGACTGCTCGACAGCTTCGACGCCGAGCGCGTGCCGGTCGGCAAGCAGATCGTCCTGCGCGCGAACAAGTCGATCGAGGAGTTCGGCCCGATCTTCGACGCGCTCGGCTTCTCGGACACGAGAGACCCCGCGGTGATGCGGGAGCGGATGGGGGCGATCGCCGACAACACGCCGGAGGCAGCGCGCCAGCGGATCGCCCTGCGCGAGGCGCTCGAGCTGAAGGACTACGAGTTCAACGCCCACGGCGTCGAGCTCGGCCAGCGCTACGGCTCCGGCGCGATCGTGCCTGACGGGACGCCCGAGCCGCGCTACGACCGCGATCCCGAGCTCTACTACCACCAGACGACCTGGCCTGGCGCCCGGCTGCCGCACTGCTGGCTGGGCCACGACGGGCACAAGGTCAGCACCCACGACCTCGCCGGCAAGGGCCGCTTCGCGCTGCTGACCGGGATCTCGGGGGAGGCGTGGGCTGACGCCGCGCAGCGCGCCGCCGCGACGCTGGGGATCGAGCTTGCCGCGTACGTGATCGGCCCGGGCCGCGAGCACACCGACCTCTATGACGACTGGGCGCGGCTGCGCGAGGTGCAGGAGGACGGCTGCGTGCTCGTGCGGCCCGACGCGCACGTCGCATGGCGCTCGGCGAGGATGGTCGACGACCCCGAGGAGGCGTTGAGCGAGGTGCTGTGGGAGGTGCTCGACCGGCTGCCGAGCGCCGAGCAGCAGCAGCGCGCCGCGGACGCGTCGGTCGTGGGGCAGGACTAGCGCGGCCGCAAGCCGGTAACCCATGCTCCATGGAGATGGAGCTTGGGATCTCAGACTCTGACGCGCCGACCGTCACCGAGCCGTACTGGGACGGGCTGAGAATCGACCGGGCACGGATCGTCGTCCCCTATGACGTGGCGGTGACGAGCGGCGCGCCGGGCGGCCGGCGCCGGGCGAGCTTCGAGGCCTACCTGGAGAACGCGAGCGAGAAGGGCGTCGACGTGCTCGTTGTCTTCGCGCCAAGCGTCGACGTGCGGGGGCGCGGCAACGTGCCCGTTGCCCCGAGCGTCGACGAGTTCACAGCCGCGTTGACGGCCTTCCTCCAGCAGTACCCGCAGGCGCGCACGATCGCGCCGTGGAACGAGCCCAACAACCGCGACGGCCGCCGCTATCCGCTCTCCGGCGACCCGAAGCGCGCTGCCGACTACTGGCTGGCCGCGAGCCAGCTGCTGGCCGGCGAGGGGACGGTCGTGGCGGGCAGCTTCGCCGGCATCCCGGGCGATGACCGCTACGTCAACGCGTACCAGAAGCGGTTGCGGAAGGCCGGCGCCACGCCGGATGTGTGGGCCTTCCACGACCACGGCGACGTCAACGCCTTCCAGGAGAACGGCTCGACCGCGGCGCGGATCGCGCGCTTCTACCTCGGCAAGCTCGCCGGCCGCTGGGGCGGCTCGCGGGTCTGGATCGACGAGATCGGCGCCCGCTACCGCGACGCGCGCGGCGGGATCTGGGGCGACGACTCGCAGGCGCAGGCGACCCAGTTCCTGCTTGGCCTCGGCACGCTCGACCCGCGCGTCGAGGCGCTCTACTACTACAACTACTCCAACCAGTGCGCGATGCCGCAGAGATGCGCCGTGCAGGACCGCGGCCTCGTCTCGCCCAACCCCTTCAACGGCGAGCCGCCCGACTACGACGACGCCAACCGCCGCCGGGCTGCCTATGACGTCGTCGCCAACCGCGGCCCGGCGTTCGAGCTGGGCTAAACCACCCGCAGCGGTCAGCTGGCGGTCGCGGCCGGCGCTCCTCTGAGCGCAGCCCACGCGTTGTCGACCGCGACCCGCGCGCGCTGGGGCCCGTCGAGGTGCGCGATCAGCTGCGCCGGGTCGTCGATCCCCATCGGGAACGGCCAGTCGCTTCCGAGCAGCAGCTTGTCGGCGCCGAACGTGTCGACGGCGAGCGAGACGACCGCCGGGTCGTGCGCGAGGCAGTCGACGTAGAAGCGGCGGACCGCGTCGCGCGGCCGCTCGGTCAGCGGCTTGAGCCCCGGGCGCGCCGTCTCGACGCCGCGCTCCCAGCGCCCGACGAGCCCGCCGACGCAGCCGCCGCAATGGACGAGCAGGACGCGCATGCGCGGATGTGCGGGAAGCACGTCGCCGAAGACGAGCTGAGCCGCGGCGACGGCCGTCTCGACCGGGTTGCCGAGCAGGTTGGAGAGGTAGAGCTCGTCCAGGCGCGGGTCGGGCGCGGTTCCGGGGTGCAGCAGCAGCAGGCGCGCGTCGTTGTCGAGCGCCGCCCACAACGGCGAGAGCGCGTCGCCGGCGAGTGACTGCGAGCGCCCGCCGGCGCTCGCCGCGATGCCGGCCCAGCGCTCGTCGTCACGCACGCGCGCGTACTCGGCGAGCGCGACCTCGGGGTGCTCGAGCGGGAGGTAGGCGAGCCCCATCAGCTCGGCGTGGCCGTCGACCGCGGCGAGCAGCCCGTCGTTGGCCGCACGCGCCCACGCAGCGGCGCCGGCGGCGTCGAGGCCCTGGCGGAAGAACGGCGGCGGGATCGAGACGACCGCGGCGTCGAGGTCGATCTCTCGCAGGTGGGCGACGAGCTTGTCGGGGTCGTAGAGGCCGCCCGGCCCGACGGCGTGGCCGTCGACGTCGAGGCGGCCGTCAGCGGTCGCGTTGACGCCGGCGACAGCGCCGTCGGCGAGCCGCGGCGCGAGGTGGGTGTGGACGTCGATTCCTGGCATCTCAACCTCTTCCGGATGGGATTGGACGGTCGTGCAATGCCGTGCGCGAGGAGGTGTGAGATCGCTCGCCAACGGGTTTGATAAACGATAAGCTTGCACGGGAGGCGGCGCGCGCAGGTCGCCGACAAGAGTCGTAAAACCCCGTGCCGACTGCGATCCCGACCGTTTGAGACCCATGTCTGGACCCACCCACATCGCCCCAAGCTGGCTTACCGAGCGGCTCACGGCGACGTTTGCCGCCGCTGGCGTTCCGCCTGCCGCCGCGGCCTCCGTCGCGCAAGCGCTCGTCGACGCCGACCTGCGCGGAATCTCCTCGCACGGCTCGATGCTCGTACCGATGTACGTCGACCGGATCCGCAGGGGATCGGTCACCGCGCTGACCTCCGCGGAGGTGGTCGCCGACGCTGGCGCCGTCGCCGTGCTCGACGCGCATCACGCGCTCGGCGTGATCACCGCCGACCAAGCGATGGCGCTCGCGATCGACAAGGCGTCGGCTCACGGCCTTGGCGCCGTCGCCGTCCGTCACGCCTTCCACTTCGGCGGCGCGTTCCGCTACGTGCAGGCCGCTGCCGCTGCCGGCATGATCGGGATCGCGGCGGCCAACACGCGGCCGTTGATGCCGGCGCCTGGCGGCGCCACCGCGGTCGTCGGCAACAACCCGCTGGCGGTCGGCGTGCCGCGCGCCGGCGGCGAGCCGCTCGTGCTCGACATGGCTCTCTCCGAGGCAGCGCTCGGGAAGATCCGCCTCGCCGCCGCCGAGGGGCGCGAGATCCCTGCGACCTGGGCGACCGATGCCGACGGCGTCGCGACGACCGACCCGGCGGCCGCGATCGCCGGGCTGCTGCTGCCCGCCGCGGGCCACAAGGGCTACGGCCTCGCGCTCGTCGTCGACGTGCTGACCGGCGTGCTCTCCGGCGGGTCGTTCGGCGCCGCCGTCAAGGGCCTCTACGCCGACACCGGCACGCCGAACGACTGCGCCCACTTCTTCCTCGCGCTCGACGTCGCGCGCTTCGGCGCCTCGGCCGACGAGTTCGCGCAACGCGTCGACATGCTCGCGCGCGAGGTCACGAGCGGGCCGCTCGCGCCGGGCACGGAGCGCCTGCTCGTGCCCGGGCAGCTCGAAGCCGAGCGCTATGCCGCCACGCGCGAGCGCGGGATCGTCCTGTCAACGCAGACGTTGACAAGCCTCCGCGAAGCGGCGGCGAGCGTCGGCGTCGAGCTTGGCGAGCCGGAGCCCGCGCTCGCGCCCGGGGCGCCCGCCGCCGCCGCCGGCGCCGCGACCGAGGAGCCCGCGTCATGAAGACGAGCTTTGACGCCAGCGGCGAGGTGCTGATCGTGACCGGCGGCGCGCACGGCATCGGCGCCGGCATCGCGCAGGCGTACGCTGAGGCGGGCGGCAACGCCGTCGTCTTCGACGTTGCCCACGGCGCCGCGCTCGACGACGTCCCCGGCGTCGAGCAGCTGACCGTCGACGTCAGCGACCGCGAGGCGGTCTTCGCCGCCGTCGCGACCGTCGTCGAGCGCCACGGCCGCGTCGACGCGCTGATCGCCGGCGCTGCCGTGCAGCCGCGCAGCGACGTCGCGACGATGGACCCCCAGGAGTGGCGCCGGACGCTCGCGGTCAACCTCGACGGCGTCGTCTGGTGCTGTCAGGCGGCGCTGCCACAGATGGCCTCCGCCAAGCGCGGGGCGATCGTCGTCTTCGCCTCCGGCCTGGCGCATATGGGCCGCGCGCAGGCGTCGGCGTACGCCGCCAGCAAGGGCGCGCTGATCTCGTTCGCGAAGTCGCTCGCCGCCGAGGTCGCCGCGGACGGCATCCGCGTCAACACCGTCTTCCCGGGCGTGATCGACACGCCGCAGTTCCAAGCCGCGAACCCGAGCGGGGGAGAGCGCGAGCACTGGGAGCGCACGACCGGCATCGGCCAGCCGGCCGACGTCGTCGGGCCGCTGCTGTTCCTGCTCTCCGACGCCGCGACGATGACCGGCTCAACGCTCACCCGCGACCGCGCCTTCTCGGCGCCAGACCCCACAGGCTCCGAGGAGTCCGCGTGAACGAACAACTCCCTGTCGTCGTCGTCGGCGCCGGCCCGGTCGGCCTGATCACGGCGCTCGGCCTCGCACGCTACGGCGTCGAGACGGTCGTGCTGGAGGAGGACGACCGCCTGTCGCTCGACACGAAGGCCGGCACCGTCCTCACCCGCACGCTCGAGGTGCTGCATCGCTACAGGGCGCTGACCGACGTGTTGCGCGCCTCGCTGCGGATCGACGAGATCGGCGACCTCGACCGCGCGACGAACACCGCCCGCGCGAGCGTCCTGACCGGCGCGCTGACCGAGGACACGCGCTTCCCGTTCGTCATCAACATCCCCCAGCACGAGCTCGAGCCGGTGCTGCAGGCGGCCTTCGAGCGCGTTGCGCCCGGGTCGCTGCGGCTGCAGCATCGCGTCACCTCCTTCACGCAGCACGACGACCACGTCGAGCTGACCGCCGCGACCCCCGACGGCGATCGCACGATCCGCGCGTCGTACGTGCTGGCCTGCGACGGCGGCCGCTCGCAGGTCCGCGAGCAGCTCGGCATAACGGTGCAGGGGACGACGCTCGAGGAGCGCTACACGCTCGTCGACCTGAAGGCCGACCTCGACGTCGACAACCCGCGCGACTACCCGTACCTCGCCTACTTCGGCGACCCGCAGGAGTGGATGATCCTGGTACGCCAGCCGCACTGCTGGCGCTTCCTCTACCCGCTCGCGCAGGGCCGCCCGGAGCCGAGCCGCGAGGAGATCGCCGAGAAGGCCCGCCGCTTCATCGGCGACGTCTCCGAGCTGGAAGTGATCGGCTCCAACGTCTACACGGTCCATCACCGCGTCGCCGACAGATGGCGCGACGGGCGCGTCTTCCTGATGGGCGACGCCGCGCACCTGATCACGCCGATGTGGGCGCTGGGCCTCAACACCGGCGTGCTCGACGCCTCCAACCTCCCATGGCGGATCGCCTGGGTGCTGCGCGGCTGGGCCGAGCCCTCGCTGCTCGACGCCTACGAGCAGGAGCAGGGGCCGGTCGCGACGCAGGGCTCGGGCGAGATGGCCGAGGCCGCGCGCGCGTACATGGACCGTCGCGCCGGCGACGTCGAGGCGATGGGCGACGGCAACTGGGGCAACGCCTTCACGCGCGGGCTGCTTGGCGTCAGCCTCGACGTCGACGGCACCGGCGACTGGTCGATGGTCAAGAGCGGGTCGGAGCCGAGCGCGGTGCGCGCCGGCGACCGCGCCCCCGACCTGCCGCTGTTCGGCGACGACGGGCTCGTCCATCTGCACGACCTCGCCGCCGACGGCTTCGTCGCGCTCCACTTCACCGACGTGCGGCGGCGGCCGTTGATCGCCGCCGACGACCGGCCGGGGCTGCGCCGCTTCGCGATCAGCCGCTGGGACGCGCCCCACGACTCGGGCCTGCGCGACCGCTCGCTGTTCGACCCGGCGCAACGCGTCCGCAGGCGCTTCGGCGTCACCGACGACACGCTCGTGCTGCTGCGCCCCGACGGGCACGTGGCGGCGATCGTGCCGTTCGACCCCGCGGCCGGCGACGACCTCGCCGGCGCGCTCTACGACCGCATCACAGGAACCGACCAGAGGAGAGAGCTGGCATGGCCAACGGCGACGTCGTGACGGACCCGACAGGCGGCGACGTCATGCTCGGCGAAGTCGGCACCGAGATCCTGTTCGAGAACGAGCATGTGCGCGTCTGGGAGGTGCACCTCGAGCCCGGCGAGGTTCAGGAGTGGCACCTCCACGACCACCCATATCTCGTGCTCGCGATCGAGGAGGCCCACAACGTCATGGAGTACCTCGACGGCACCGACGCGCGGACGATGCACGAGACCGTCGGGCGCGTGATCTACCGCCCTGCCGGCAAGGTCCACAAGCTGACGAACGTCGGAGAGACGACGTACAGAAACCGGCTCATCGAGCTCAAGCACCTCGGCCGTGAGGACACAGATGACTGACCCGCAGAACCTCTCCGAGCCCGCCCGCTACTCGGGCGAGGCCGGCGACGCCGCGCGCGCCACCGAGCCCGATGGCGAGGGCCTCGCGCGCTTTCGCGAGATCCTCGTCGACCCTGGCAAGCTGGAGTGGGCCGACAAGACGCTGAGAGGCCTTGCGCAGAAGATGCTGTGGCGCGACGACGACACGGGCGCCTCGATCGCGCTCGTGCGCTTCCTCAGAGGGAGCGGCGTCCCGTCGGTCCACGCGCACGCCTCCAACCAGTTCATGTACTGCTTGTCGGGGCGTTACACGTACACGGCGACGGGCATCACGTTGACGGAGGGGACCTTGTACTGGAACCCGAAGGGCAGCATGCACGGGCCGACGCTCGCCGAGGAGGACTCGATCCTGCTCGAGCTCTACGACGGGCCCCACTACCCGACGCAGCCCGACTGGTACACCGACCCCGAGGACGCACGCTGATGCCCAAGCAAGAGCTGGTCTCCGACAAGCTCGCGGTGCCCAACGGCCACTTCGCGCAAGCGACGGTCGCGCAGGCCGCGGGCCGCTTCGTCTTCGTCTCGGGGATGACCGCGCGCAACCGCGACGGCGGCGTCACCGGCGTCGGCGACGTCACCGCGCAGACCCATCAGGTCTGCCAGAACCTGCAGGCGGCGGTCGAGAGCGCCGGCGGCACGCTCGACGACATCGTCCGCGTCGACGTCTACGTTCGCAACATGGAGGACTTCGACGCGATCCACGCGGTCCGGCGCCAGTACTTCACGGGCGTCGCGCCAGCCTCGACGATGGTCGAGGTGTCGAAGTTCGTCAACAAGGACTACTTGATCGAGATCAACGCGATCGCGGTCGTCGCGGACGGGGAGGGGTGAGCCGGTGAAGCTCGCACGCGCGCTGGTTGACGGCGTCCCGCGCAGCGGCGCGATCGTCAGCGACGACAGCGCCTTCGCGCCGCTCTCCCCTGAGGCCGGCTCGGTCGACGAGATCGTCCGCGGCGGCGACGCCGCGCTGGCGGCTGCGCGCGACGCCGCCGAGGCGGCCGAGCCGCTGCCGCTCTCCTCGGTCCGCCTGCTCGCGCCGCTGACGCGCTTCAACCGCGACGTCCTCTGCTGCGGCTGGAACTACTGGGACCACTTCGACGAGTCCAGAGGGCTGCGCGAAGGCCAGGACCCGAGCACGAGACCCGAGCACCCGACGTTCTTCACGAAGGGCCCGGACACGGTGATCGGCCCGCTCGACGAGATCGCCTACGACGCCGAGCTGTCGCAGAAGTGGGACTACGAGGCCGAGGCCGTGCTGATCATCGGGCGCGACGGACGCTCGATCCCGGAGGAGCGCGCGTGGGAGCACGTCTTCGGCTTCTGCGTCGCCAACGACGTCTCCCAGCGCGACCTGCAGCGCGCCCACGGCGGCCAGTGGCTGAAGGGCAAGTCGATCGACCAGACGATGCCGCTGGGCCCCTGGATCACGACCCGCGACGAGATCGCCGACCCGTACGCCCTGCGGATCACCTGCGAGCTCAACGGCAAGACGATGCAGGACGCCTC
>DASYEC010000058.1:0-167930 GCA_036499225.1 Conexibacter sp. | reverse complement strand
AGCGCCTTCGTCGACACGCCGCTGCACGCGATCCTCCGCGCCCACGACGCTCAGTACACGCGCCCGTTGACGACGAGCCCGTAGACGTCGGTCCGCCGGTCCGCGCGCGGGCGGATCAACGGGTCTCGCGTCTGTGCCCGCTCGGCCTCCGCGAGGTCGACGTCGACCGCCGCGAGCGTCTCCTTGCTGCCCGGGAACGGGCCGAGCAACGCCTTGCCGCGCGGGTCGGCGACGAGCGACGAGCCAAGAAAGTCGTAGTCGCCGCTCGGCCCGGCCTGCGAGGCACAGGCGATGAAGACCTGGCTGAGGTTCGACTGCAACAGCGCGCCGCGCGCCTGAGGCGCGTACCCCTCGGCGTCCCAGCGCTGCTGGTCGAAGCCGGGGACCCACGCCGTCGGGACACAGACGAGCTGGGCCCCCTGCAGCGCGAGCGCCCGCACCGTCTCGACGAATCGCAGGTCGTAGCAGACGCAGATCCCGATCGTGCCGAACGGAAGCTGCACGACCGGAAGACCGCGGTCGCCCGGCGTGAAAGCGTGCTTCTCCTCGCGGAACGGGTGCAGCTTGCGGTAGTGCAGCACCGGGCCCTCACCCGTCACCGCGACCGCCGCGTTATAGAGGCGGCCCTCCTCGCGCTCGCAGAAGCCGCCGACGACGACGCCGCCCGCGTCGGCGGCGAGCTGCTGCCAGGCGGCGACGGTCGGCCCGTCGAGCGGCTCGGCGATTTCTCGCAGGCGGGCCGCGTCGGCGGCGTAGCCGGAGACGATCAGCTCCGGCAGCACGACGAGCGACGCGCCGTCGTCGAACGCCGCGCGCGCCGTTCGCACCGACAGCGCGCGGTTCTCCTCGGCGGCGTACGGGACGCCGGTCACCTGCGCGAGCGCGATCCGCAGCTCGGCCATCGCCTCACTCGTCCAGCGCGAGTTGCACGTCAACCACGCCCCTGCTCCGCCTCCGAAGGCAGCACGCCGGCCGCGCGCAGCAGCGCGAAGTCGGCCGGGCAGGGCCCGCCGACGCTGACGATCTCCTCACCGCGGTCGGCCTTCACCTTGTGGCGCACGCCGGCCGGCACCTGGATCGCCTGGCCGGCTTCGAACGGCAGCTCGAGACCGTGCGTGAGGTCCTCGATCGTCCCCTTGCCCGAGAGGATGAAGATCGTGTCCTCGGACTCCATGTGCGTGTGCGGGACGTTCTCCTCGCCCGGCTGCATCCGTACGTAGTTCATGTTCGCCGAGACCGCCCCGACGCCCGGCCAGACGACCAGCCGCGCGTCGCTCGCGATCATCGGCAGCCTCACGTCGGGACGGTCGCGGTGGTAGACGCGGATCGCCATCAGCTCCCCCCTTCTGCATACAAGGACGGGTCGGCCGGCGAGGGCCCGCCGACCAGCTCGAGGCCGTCGTCGCCGGCGGCGAAGACGTACGCCGTCCCGCCGTCGACGTGGACCATCGAGCCGACCGTCAGCTCCTGCGCATCGGAGCCGCCGGGCTCGACGACCTCGCCGGACCCCTCGAACACGTAGTAGACGGCCTCGCCGGGATGCGACTGGACGCGCGTGCGCGACCCGCCGACGAGGGCGATCACGTGCATCGAGCGGGCGTGTGCGCCGACGCCGGGCCAGACGACCGCCTGCGCGCGCCCGGAGCCCTCGACGAGCGCGAGCTGCGGCCCCGCGACGTCGAGCACCTGAACTGTCTGCGGGGTGCTCATCTGGTCACCGTGTACGCGTCGATCCGCTCCCGGCGCGGGACGATCGTCGCGACGAAGCGAGCGCCGTTGGCGCCGGCGCGGATGCCGTGCTCGACGTCGGCCGCGACGACCGCCCAGTCCCCGGCGGACAGCGCGCGCGCTTCCCCGGCGACGAGCAGCTCGATCTCGCCGTGCTCGATCACCGTGATCTGCTCCTGCGGATGGTGGTGCAGCGGGAACTGCGCGCCCGGCTGGAAGACGTACTCCGCGACGGTCGCGTGCTCGGAGTCGAAGCTGCGCCGGCGGATGCCCGCATAGGGCTCGTCGGCGCGCGACTGCTCGAAGCTGCCCAACGTGAAGCCCGCCATCTCAGTCGTCCACGAACGCGACGATCCGGCAGGGCGACGCCTCGCCGCCCTCGATCGGCAGCGGGAAGGCGCCGATCATGCAGCGGCGGTTGAGCACCTGCTCGATGTCGCCGCCGACGTTCTCGACGTGGGTGACGCCGGCGCCGAACGGCACGTGATGCATGACGAACAGGTCCTCGTACGGCCAGACCTCCTCGACAGGCGTGCCGACCTGGCGCTCATAGCGGGCGCGATGGTCGGGCCGCTTGTCGCGGATGCTCGTGTTCATCGGATGGTCGCCGGAGGCGCAGTCAAAGCCGGTCCATGCAAATCTCATGCTTGCGATCCACTCCGCGAGCTCGCGGTCGCCGCCGGGGTGGCGCAGGAAGTAGCGCTCCTCGTCCTCCGCCTCGTTGCCGTTGAAGTAGCGGTGGTAGCCCGTGTGGTAGATGAGGATGTCGCCCTCACGCACCTCCATCTTGTCGGTGATGTGGTGCGGCTTGATCACCGACCAGTCCTCGACGTCGTCGGAGATGTCGACTATCACGCCCGGGCGGCAGAGGCGGTCGATCGGTACCGAGGCGACGTCGGCGCCGCCGGAGACGATGTGCATCTCGCCGTCGAAGTGCGTGCCTGCATGCAGCGGCGTCTCGAGGAGCTGCGAGACGATCCCGTTCGTCGCGTGGCGCTGGAAATAGGACAGCTTCGGCGATGGATAGCCGACCCAGCCCGGTGTGTGAATCGAGAACCTGTGCGTCAGGTCTACCGGCTTCATCTCTCTCTCCCTTGTGGAACGCGTTGTGGTCTCGACGGGTCCGGGGACGCTCCGTCGCATTGTGCTGCCAGCGCGAGCACCCGCTCCGGATGGAGCGGCAGCGCGAGCGCCTCTGCGCCGATCGCGTCCGATACCGCGTTCGCGATCGCCGCACCCGCGGCGGCCGTCCCGCCCTCGCCCGCTCCCTTGACGCCAAGCGGGTTGAGCGGGCTGGGCGCGTCCTCGGTCACGAGCACGCGGGCATGCGGCATCTCGACCGCCGTCGGCATTAGGTAGTCCATGAGCGAGCCGGCGACGAGCTGGCCGCCGGCGTCGTAGGCAAGCTCTTCCAGCAGCGCCCCGCCGAGCCCCTGCGCGAGGCCGCCGACGATCTGCCCCTCGACCAGCAGCGGGTTGATCGCGCGGCCGACGTCGTAGCCGATCGCGTAGCGCTCGATCGCGACGGCGCCCGTCTCGAGGTCGACCTCGACCGCGGCGTAGTGGACGCCGTACGGAAAGCCCATGTCGGGGCAGTCGAATCTCGCCTCTTCGCAGAGCTCGTCGCCGCCGGCGTCGCGCACCAGCTCGCCGAGGTCGACGCCGACCGTGCGCGAGCCGCGCGCGACGACGCGCTCGCCGACGATCTCGAGGTCGCCGGGGTCGGCCTCCAGCCGTTGCGCCGCCAACTCGACGAGCCGCCCGCGCAGCGCCTCGGTCGCCTCTGCGACCGCGCTGCCGGCGAGCATCGACGCGCGGCTGCCGAACGCGCCCATCCCCTCGGGGACGACGTCGGTGTCGCCATGGATGACGGTGACCGCCTCGTAGGCGACGCCCATCGCCTCGGCGCAGACCTGTGCGAGCACCGTCCGCACGCCCTGGCCGACCGAGGCGGCGCCGACGTAGGCGCGCACCGCGCCCTCTGCGTCGACGCCGACGCGCGCGTACTCCCAGCGCGCGATGCCGGCCTTCTCGACGAACAAGCCGACGCCGATGCCGCGCGCGCGGCCGGGCGGCGCCTGCTCGCGCCACCGTCGCATCTCCTCGACCTCGAACAGGTCGGTCGTCTTGTCGAGCAGCAGGCGGTAGTCGCCGCTGTCGTACTCGACCGGGTGGTCGTCGGCGGCCGTGCCGGTCAGGTACGGCATCCGCTCGACCGGGATCAGGTTCTGGCGGCGCAGGTCGGCGGGGTCGCGCCCGAGCCGGTGCGCGACGATGTCGATCATCCGCTCCCGCGCGAAGTTCGCCTCGTAGCGGCCGGGCGAGCGGTAGGTGCCCGCGGGCGTTTTGTTCGTTACGACCTGCCGGGCGACCGAGCGGTGGGCCTGCCAGGCGTAGGGCCCGGGCAGCAGCGCGCCGGTCAGCCCCGGGACGACCGAGCCGTGCGTCCGCACGTACGCGCCGGTGTTGAGCACGAACTCGTCTCGGAACGCCAGTAGCGTGCCGTCGTCGTCGACGGCGATCGCCAGGTCGTGGAGCTGCTCGCGCGAGTGGTTGAGCGCGCGCAGGTTCTCCTCGCGGTCCTCCGTCCACGCGACCGTGCGCTCGACCGCGATCGCGCAAAACGGGATCAGGAAGTCCTCGGGGTAGAACTCGCCGCGCGCGCCGAAGCCGCCGCCCACGTCGAGCTCGACGAGGCGGATTCTCTCCTGCGGCCAGCCGAGCATCGTCGACAGCAGCCGGCGGTTGGTGTGCACGACCTTCGCGGCGCCCCACATCGTCAGCCGGCCGGTCGCCTTGTCGACCGCGGCGACGAGGCCGCGCGGCTCCAGCGGCACCGCCGCGTGGCGGCCGCAATAGAGGCGCTCGCGGAAGACGTGGTCGGCCTGCGCGAAGACGGCGTCGACGTCGCCGAGCTCGTTGACGATCTCCGACGCGACGTTGCTGGCGACGTGCGGGTGCAGCAGCGGCGCGCCGGCGGCGAGCGCGCGCTCGCAGTCGAGCAGCACCTCGAGCGGCTCGTAGGCGACGTCGATTTGCTCGAGCGCGTCCTCGGCGACGTACCGTGACTGCGCGACGACGACGGCGACCGGCTCGCCGGAGTAGCGCACGGCGTCTCGCGCGAGCGGCGGCTGCAGCATCTGCTCCATCCCCGGCCGCGGGTACATCCGCATCGGGATGCGAGCGTCGGCCGGCAGCTCCTCGCGCGTGAAGACCGCGACGACGCCCGGGTGGCAGCGCGCACGGGCGACGTCGAGCGAGACGAGCGTCGCGTGCGCGTGAGGGCTGCGGAGGATCGCCGCGTGCAGGGCGCCGGGCGGGTTGAGGTCGTCGGCGAAGCAGCTGCCGCCGGTCAACAGCGGCCGGTCCTCCTTGCGCGGGAGCGAGCGGCCGAAAACGCGACTGCCGAGTCTCGGGACGACCCATGCTGAGCGGTCGTGCGCGGCTCCTCTCGTACGCGTCGCCATCAGTGGCTTCCCCTCATCGCTCCCGAACAGAAGCGAGCCATGTTCGCGTTACTAGGTATGATGTTGGACAATACCGGAAACGACGGCGCGAGGGGAGCGAATGAAGCTCAACAACGAGTTCACGGTCAACGTTCCGATCGAGCGGGTGTGGGAGACGCTGCTCGACATCGAACGGGTCGCTGGCTTCCTCCCCGGGGCTACGATCGAGGCGGGCGCAGACGCCGACGGCGCGTACCGCGGGGCGATGAAGGTCAAGGTCGGGCCGATGGTCGTCAACTACAGAGGCACCGCGAAGCTCGGCGCCGTCGACGAGCAGAACCACACCGCCGACATCGAGGTCAGCGCGCGCGAGGCGAAGGGCCAGGGCACTGCCGCCGCGGTCATCCGCAACACGCTCGTCCCCGGCGATGGAAGCACCCGCGTCATGGCCGAGACCGACCTGCAGATCACCGGCCGCCAGGCGCAGTTCGGGCGCGGCATCATGCAGGACATCGCCAGCCGCATGCTCGGCGACTTCGCCCAGCGGTTCGAGAAGGCGCTGCTCGAGGAGGCCAACGGATCGGTCAACGGCTCCGTCGACGTCGGCGAGAGCGCCCCGGCGACCAACCCGGACGGCATTGCTGCCTCGCGCGCGACGGCAGTCGACGACGACGACGCCGTGCTCGACATGGGCTCCGTCCTCTTCTCGACTCCGTACATCCGCTACGGCGCGGTCGCCGCCGGGGGCCTCGCCGTGCTCGCGCTCGGCGGCCTCGCGCTCAGCCGTCGTCAACCGCGCGGTCGCGGCCTCGACGTGCGGCTCAACCTCGGCTGAGCCGCGGCGCCGCGGTCGGCGCGCCCGCGTGCGCCGGCCGCGCCGCGGTCGAGCGGCCAGCGCCCGCCCGCGGCGGGCCGCGCCAGCGCAAACGCGCCGGCGCGGCCGCGCCACAGCTCACGACGCCGGCTCGGCGACCGGCTTGAAGACGTGTGGCTTGCTGTTGTCCTCTGGCCAGTGCGCCCGGTTCCACTCACGTGACAGCTCGACGAAGCGCGGCGCCTCGGCCTGCATCGCGCGCAGCACCTGCTGCTCGTCGAGCGTCTTGACCTCGCCGCCGCGCACGACGACGCGACCGTCGACGAGGACCGTGTGGACGAGGCTGCCCGAGCCGGAGTAGACGAGGTTGGAGAGCACGTTCTCCTCGTGCCACGGGACCATCTCCGGGCGCATCAGGTCGAGCAGGATCACGTCGGCGCGCTTGCCCGGCTCGAGCGTCCCGATCTCGTCCTCCAGCAGCATCGCGCGCGCCGAGCCGATCGTCGCCAGCTCGAGCGCCTGGTAGGGCGAGATCAGCGTCCAGTCCAGGCGGGCCTCTTTGTGCCCGGTCGCGGCGAGATGGACCTCGCGAAACATGTCCAGGAAGCAGGCCGCCGCCGGCCCGTCGGTGCCGAGGCCGACGGTCGCGCCGCTGGCGATCAGCTCCGGGTAGCGGCCCTTTGTAAAGGCGCCGTACGCGCCCTTCATGCTCGCGCTCGGACAATGGATCGCCGACGCCTTGCGCTGCTGCAGCAGCTCGACTTCGCGCTCGCTGAGGATCGCCATGTGCGTGCCGGCGAAGCGGCGGTTGAGGATCCCGAGCGCCTCGAAGCGCTCGATCGGCCGGCTGCCGAAGCGCAGGGCGTGCGCCTCGATGTCCTCGCGGTCGACGTTCGAGTGCGTCACGACGCCGACGTCGAAGCGCTCGGCCAGCTCCATCGCGCCGACGCACAGCTCGTCGGAGGCGGAAGTGACCTGGATCGGGCAGGGCCACGCGCGGACGCGCCCGTTGGCGCCGCGGTCAAAGCGCGAGATGTATGCCTCGGCGTGCTCGAGGTTCTCGCGCGTGACGGTGTCCGAGCGGCTCAGGTAGGCGGCGAGGTCGTCGTTGACATCGGCCATCGCGCGCGCAAGCACAGCGCGGATCCCGGAGTCCTCGACGCCCTTGACCGCCGCCTCCTCGAGGCCTTGGTAGGTGCCGCAGTCGAGGAAGGTCGTCGTCCCCGTCTTCAGCATCTCGATGCTCGTGAACTGCGTCCCGAGACGGTAGTTGTCCGGGTTCAGCCCGCGCGAGGTGATGTAGAACTTCTTCTGGATCCAGGGAGTGAACGAGAGGTCGTTGACAAGTCCGCGCGCGAACGCCCCGAAGAGGTGCATGTGGGTGTTCACGAGCCCGGGCATCACAAGCTGCTCGCGCGCGTCGATCGTCTCGCGCGGGATGTAAGCGCGGCGCAGCTCGTCGCGCTCGCCGACCGCGACGATCCGCCCGCTCTCGATTGCGACCGAGCCGCCCCACAGGAGGTCCTCGGCGCCGGTCATCGGCAGCACGACGCCGTTCTCGATCAACAGGTCGACCTGCTGCTGGCTCTCCTGCATGGTGCAACCTCAGTTCCGTTGGTAATGGCGCGCCGACTCGAGCCGGCTCTCGGCCATCAGCCGCCCGCCGTAGAAGACGAGGCGCCGCGGCGGGACCAGGCGCAGCGCTTCGCGCACCGACGGGGCGTCGATCACGCAGAGGTCGGCGCGGTCGCCTGGGGCGAGGCCGTAGCGCTCCAGTCGCATCGCCTGCGCGGCGTTGACGGTGACCATGTCGAGCACCGTCTCCAATTCCGGCAGGTATGTGAGCTGCGCGACGTGCGACGTGTACTGGGCGACCTCGAGCTGGTCGGGCTTGCCGAACGGGTAGTAGGGATCGTTGACGTCGTCCTGCGAGGACAGCACGTTGACGCCGGCGTCGAGCAGCTCGCGCACGCGCGTGATCCCGCGCCGCACGAGCCCGCGGTCAGCCCGGCCGTCGAGGACGAGGCTGATCTGCGTGTTCGACGAGATCGAGATGCCGGCCTCGCGCACGAGCGCGATCACGCGCGCGGCGTGGTTGTCGTCGTAGGCGGCGAGCGCGCCGCAGTGGCTCGCCGTCACCCGCCCCTCATAGCCCTCCTCGATCGTGCGGGCCGCGAGGTACTCAAGGCTGCGCGAGCACGGGTCGTCGGTGTCGTCGGCAAGCATGTGGATGTCCTTGCCGTGGCGCTTGGCGAGGTCGAAGCAGAAGTCGACGTGCTCATGCACGTCGCGATCGATGCGCTCGTACCACGGCAGCCCGCCGACGACGTCGGCGCCCAACTCCATCGCCTGCTCCATCAGCCGGTCGCAGCCCGGGTCGCGCACGATCGCCTCCTGCGGGAACGCGACGATCTCGAACGCGATCAGGTCGCCGTAGCGGCGTCGCAGCTCCAGCAGCCCCTCCAGCGGCGTCAGTCCGCCGATCGTGTCGACGTCGGCGAAGCCGCGCATTGCGGTCGTGCCGTTGTCGATCGCCGCCTCGATCACCGGCCCGGCGCGGTCGGCGATCTCCCGCGAGGTGTAGTCGCGCTTGTGGTCCCAGGTGATCTCGATCGCCTCTTGCAGCGACTGCGACTCGTTCTGCCTCATCACGTCGCCCAGCATGCATTTGTCGAGGTGCTGGTGTGCGTTGACGAAGCCGGGGACGAGCAGGCCGCCGCCGCCGTCGTGCTCGCGCCCGGCCTCGGCCCAGTGGATCTCAGGCTCGACGGCCGCGATCGTGTCGCCGTCGAGCGCGACGTCGACCGTGCCCGCGCCCCCGCGCAGGCGGACGTTGCGGATCAGCTGTCTCACGAGCCGTCCTGCATCCGGGTCGCGGCGAGCTGGATCGCGCTGACGATGTTCTGGTAGCCGGTGCAACGGCAGAGGTTGCCCGAGATCGCGGCGCGGATCTCGCCCTCGTCGAGGTCGGCGGCGGTGTTGAGCATCGGCTCGATCGACATCAGGAAGCCCGGCGTGCAGAAGCCGCACTGCAGGCCGTGGGACTCGTGGAAGGCCTGCTGCAGCGGGTGCAGCTCCTCGCCCATGCCGGCGTTGAGGTCCTCGACGGTGCGCAGCTGGTGGCCTTCCGCCTGCACCGCGAGCAGCAGGCAAGAGCGGACCGGCTCGCCATCGAGCTGGACGGTGCAGGCGCCGCAGACGCCGTGCTCGCAGCCGACATGCGTGCCGGTCAGCCCGGCCTCGTGGCGGATGAAGTCCGACAGCAGCAGCCGCTCCTCGACCTCGCGCTCGTAGCGCTCGCCGTTGATCTCCAATGTGACCTTGCGACTCACGCCGCCTCCCTCCCGTCGCGGTCGGCGGCCAGCAGCAGGGCGCGCTTGACCATCGTCGCGGTCAACCGTCTGCGGTACTCGCCCGACCCGTGGATATCGCCGGTCGGCTCGACCTCCCGGACCGCCAGCTCGCCGGCCTCAGCCGCCGTCTCGGCGTCGATCTGCTGCCCGGCAAGCGCCTGCTCGGCCTCCGTCGCGCGCAGCGGCGTGTCGGACGCGCCGAGCAGCGCGATCCGCACCTCGCCGTCCGCAAGCTGGACGGCAGCGCCGCCGAGCGCGAAGTCGCCGTGGCGACGCGAGTACTCGCAGAAGGCGTAGCCGGCGCCGGCCGGCGGCGGGTCGACCTCGATCGAGACGAGCAGCTCGTCAGGCTCGATCACGGTCGTCAGGTGCGTGGAGAAGAACTCGTCTGCGCCGACGGTCCGAGTGCCGCTCGCCGAGCGGATGTTGAAGCGCGCGTCGAGGCAGCTCAGCGCGACCGGCAGCTCGGCCGCCGGGTCGGCGTGCGCAGCCGAGCCGCCGACGGTTCCGCGGTTGCGGATCTGCGAGTGCGCGACGAGGTCGACCGCCTCGCCGAGCAGCGGCCAGCGCGCTTGCGCGAAGATCGACTGCTCGAGCGTCGCCTGGCGGCACGTCGCGCCGATCGTCAGCACTCCGGCCGAGCAGCGCAGGAATGACAGCTCCTCGACGCGGTTGATGTCGACGAGCATCGCCGGCTGCGCGAGGCGGAAGTTCAGCAGCGGCACGAGCGACTGGCCGCCGGCGAGGATCTTGCTGTCCTCCCCGTGTTCGGCGAGCACGTCGATCACCTCGTCGACCGTGCGCGGGTCGCGGTACTCGAATGGTGCGGGTTTCATGACGCACTCCTCATCGGCGGTTTCGCTCCTCCACGCGCGGCCGGCGCCTGCAGCGCCGCCAGCCGTTGGACGGTCTCGGGCAGGATCGGCAGCTCGGTCAGCTCGCCGGCAGCGCCGCCGAGCGCGTCGGCGACGGCATTCGCGACGGTCGCGCCGACGCCGATGATGCCGCCCTCGCCCCCGCCCTTGGCGCCGCTCAACGGGTCGCCCTCGCGGCGCTCGCCGAGCTCGACGAGCAGCACCTCGACGTTCGGGCTCTCGGCCGCGGTCGGGAGCGCGTAGTCGAGGAAGCTCGTCGTCAGCGGCTGGCCGTCGGGCGCGTAAGCGAACGCCTCGAGCAGCGCGCCGCCGATCCCCTGGACGGCGGCGCCGCGCACCTGGCCCTCGAGCGTCAACGGGTTGATCGCGCGGCCGACCTCGTAGGCGAGCCACCAGCGCTCGAGCACGACGTCTCCGGAACCGGGGTCGACGCGCACGAGCGCGACGTTGCCGCCGGTCAGCACATGCGACGCCGAGCCCGGCTCGTAGCGGAAGAAGCCCTCGCTCGCCAGCTCGGCGATCGGGACGCGGCGACGACGCCGCCCGCGCGGGACGAGCACGCTGTCGCCGTCGGCCTCGATCTCGTCAGCGACTGCGTTGAAACGCTCGGCGGCGACCTCGACGGCGCGTTCTTGCAGCGCGCGGATCGCGCCCGCGACGGCGTAGCCGCCCCAGACGGTCGCGCGGCTGGAGAAGGCGCCCTGACCCTCGGGCACGGTCGCGGTGTCGCGGTAGCGCACGGCAACCTGCTCGATCGGCACGTGCAACAAATCGGCCGCGACCTGCGAGAGCACGGTCTCGACACCTTGGCCGACCGAGGCGATCCCGACGTGGGCGACGAAGCGGCCGTCGGGCAGCGCCTCGACGCGCGCCTGCTCGAAGACGCCGGGGTTGCCCATCTCGATGAACGACGTCGCCGACAGCCCGACGCGCTCGCCCGCGCGCTGGCGCCGCACGACGTCAGCGCGCAGCTGGTCGTAGCCGCAGCGCTCGAGCAGCTGCTCGAAGACGAGTGGGAAGTCGCCGTCGTCGTAGACCATCGGCAGGCCGGTGTCGAGGTCGAGCAGGCCGCTGTCGTACGGCATCTCGGCCTTCGTGATGATGTTCCGGCGACGGATCTCCGCCGGGTCGATTCCGACCTCGCGCGCGACGAGGTCGACCATCCGCTCACGCACGAAGGTCGGCTCGTACTGGCCGGGGCCGCGGTAGGTGCCGGCCGGCGTCTTGTTCGTCAACACCGAGCTTGCCTCGCCCCAGAACGCCTGCCAGCGGTAGGGCCCCGACGCGTGCAGCAGGATCAGCCGCGGCAACAGCACGCTGCCGTGCGTGCGCGAGTAGGCGCCTTGCGCCCACAGCACGCTCGCGCGAAAGGCGATGAAGCGGCCCTCGCGGTCAGCCGCAAGCTCGAGGTCCCACTGCTGCTCGCGCGAGTGGTTGAGCGCGAGCAGGTTCTCGCGACGGTCCTCGATCCACTTGACCGGCCGCCCGATCTCGCGCGCCAGCCAAGGGATCAGGTAGTCCTCGGGGTAGAACTCGCCGCGCGCGCCGAAACCGCCTCCGACGTCGCCCTCGATCAGGCGCAGCGACGCCTCCGGCAACCCGATCAGGTCGGAGAGGATCGTGCGGTTGAAGTGCTTGACCTTCGCCGCGCCCCAGACCGTCAGCGCGTTCGCGTCGGCGTCGTACTCGGCCAGCAGGCCGCGCGTCTCCAGCGGCACGGCGCCCTGGCGGGCGAGCCGGAAGCGCTTTCTCACGACGACGTCCGCGCCCCGGATCAGCCGCGCGACCTCGGCCTCGTCGCCGCCGACGGTGACGCGGTCGATCACGTTCGTGCCGAGCTGCGGGTGCAGCAGCCAGGCATCGTCGTCGGCCGCCTGCTCGACGTCGAGCACCGGGACGAGCGGCTCGACGTCGACCGCGACCTGCGCGGCGGCGTCCTCGGCGAGGTAGGGATCGGTTGCGACGACGACGGCGACCGGCTCGCCGACGTAGCGCACGCGGTCGCGCGCGAGCGGCGGCTGAAGCGTGCGGTTCGAGGAGTCGGTCGGGAACAGCCGTACGGGAATCTCGACCGGCGGCAGGTCGGCAGCCGTGATGACGTGCTCGACGCCGGGGAGGCGGCGGGCCGCCGCGACGTCGATCGAGCGGATGCGCCCATGCGCGACCTCGCTGCGGACGACGTGCGCGTGCAGCATGCCGGGCCGCTCGAAATCGTCGACGTAGCCGCCCGCGCCGACCAGCAGCGGCCGGTCTTCGACGCGCGGCAGCGGGCGCCCGACGTACGGCACGCGGGCCTTCGCCGACGCGCGGCGCCGCGGCTTCGTCGTCGTCTCGCTGCTCACCAGCGGTACCTGATCTCGACCGTGCTGCGGCGCTTTGGCCGGCGCAGCAGCAGCATCAGGAGCGCGCCGAGCAGCGCGCCGACGCCGACGAGCGGGGCGCGCTCGCCGAGCCGCTGGCCGAGCGCGCCGGCGCGGTCGGCCGGCGCGGCGGCCACGGCGCCCGGCTGCTCCGACGGCGCCGGGGCCTGCGGCCGAGCCGTGCTGGGCGCGGCGCCGGCGGGCGGCGCGGCGGCCGGCTCGACCGCTTTGAGCCGCTGCCCGCTCGCCGCACGCGCGCTCGCGCCGACCAGCGCCGCCGCTTCCTGCCGCGGCTGCTCCTGCATCTGGTCGGCGAGCCGCTTGGCAAAGCCATCGAGCGCGACGACCGCGACCTGCTCAAGCGTCGGCGAGGCGCTCCCGCTGCCGGCGAGCGCGAAGTCGGCGCTGACGGTCACGCGCGTCCCGCCCTCGGCCGCGTTCAGCTTCCCCTGCACGACGCCGGTGCCGAGTGCCGCGCCGCCGAGCTCGCGTCCCTGCAGCTTCAGGCGCGCGACGTGCTCGTCGTCGTCGAGCTCGAGCGGGCGAAGGTTCGTGCGACAGCGCAGCGCTGCGCCGTTATGCGCGATCACGACGTCGCCGCTGTAGACGCGCTCGCCGTCGGGCCGTCTCAGGTCCGGGCTGATGCACGACGCGACCGCATCGGCGTCGGTCAGCCACGCCCATGCCTGGTCGACCCCGACCGCAACGGTGAACCCCTTCTCAAGCTTCACGTCCACTCCCTCCTTCGCGCAACCGCACGGAGCGCACGGCGTCCGGAGACAGCACCGCGCATTCGTCCATCGTATGACATTGAACAGAGCGTCTGCAACCCTTTCGGCACAGGCCAGCGACGGACGACGGGAGAACCCTTGGGTGGAGAGCGGGTAATCCCTTCAGCAAGCCGAGATCGCCGTCGGGACGGGCGAACCCGCCTCCCGCAAGGCGGCGTCGGCGCCTGCCGGCCCTTCCCGCGCGGAACGGAACGGACGTATACTCGCCGCGCTGTCAAGCTGCTGCGACTGGAGGGCGGATGAAGCAGATCGGCCGCCGCGTCCGACGCGTCGAGGACCGCGCCCTGCTGTGCGGCGGCGCCTCGTTCCTCGACGACCTGGACGTGGCTGGATGCCTCGAGTTGGCGTTCGTGCGCAGTGAGCACGCCCACGCCCACGTCCGTGGCGTGCGGCTCGACGACGCGCGCCGCGCGCCCGGCGTCGCGCTCGCGTTCGGCCCGCGCGAGCTTGCCGACGTCCCGGCGTTGACGCCTGTGTTGACGCGCCCCGGGGCGGCGCGCGTCCCGCGCCAGGTGCTGCCCGACCGCGCCCGCTTCGTCGGCGAGCCGCTCGCCGCCGTCGTCGCCAGCGACCGTTACCGCGCCGAGGACGCGGCCGTGCTGGTTGAGGTCGACTACGAGCCGCTGCTGCCGGTCGTCACGATCGACGACGCGCTCGACGAGCGGCTGCCAGCCCTCCACGGCGAGGTCGGCGGCAACGTGATCTTCCGCGAGGAGCACGAGACCGGCGCTGTCGACGCCGCGATGGAGCGAGCGGCCGTCGTCGTCGAGCGGACGTTCCTCAACCCGCGCTACAACGCCGTCCCGATGGAGGGCCGCGGCGTGCTCGCCGAGCCCGACGCCGCCGGCAACCTCGTCGTCTGGTCCTCGACCCAGATCCCGCACATCCTGCAGGAGGCGATCGAGACGCTGCTCGGCCTCGAGGGCCGCGTGCGCGTGCGCTGCCCCGACATCGGCGGCGGCTTCGGCCAGAAGGCGCACGTCTTCCCCGAGGAGATCGCGGTCCCATGGGCGGCGCTTCGGCTCGGCCGCCCGGTCAAGTGGGTCGAAGACCGCAGCGAGAACCTGCTGTCGGGCACGCATGCGCGCGAGCAGCGCGTGCGGATCCGCTCGGGCGCCGACGCCCGCGGCAAGGTCGTCGCGCTCGAGGCCGAGGTCTATTGCGACGTCGGCGCCTACGGCCCCTATCCGTGGGGCCAGGTGCTCGAGTCGCTCGGGACGCCGGCGATCATCCCGGGCCCCTACGACATCGCCGACTACCGATACGTGACGCACTCTCTCGCGACGAACAAGTCGCCGCAGGGCGCGTACCGCGGGGTCGGGCTTCCGGTCGCCGCGTTCGTGCAGGAGCGCACGATGGACATGCTCGCTGACGAGCTGGGGATCGGCCGCGCCGAGATCCGGCGGGTCAACTTCGTCGCGCCCGACAAGTTCCCCTACCGCACCGCCTCGGGCCTGCGCTACGACAGCGGCAACTACGTGGCGGCGCTCGACCGAGCGCTCGAGGCGATCGGCTATGAGCGCTTCGAGCAGCGGCGCGCGCAGGCGGCCATGGAGGGGCGGCGGCTGGGGATCGGCTTCGCCTCCTACGTCGAGTGGAGCGGGACCAACTCGGAGACATACAAGGGCCGTGGGATGACGAACGTGCGCGGCTACGACGCCGGCCGCGTGGCCGTCAACCCCGACGGCACGGTCTCGGTCTGGACGAGCTGCCCGGCGATCGGCCAGGGCGTCGCGACGACCTTCGCGCAGATCGTCGCCGAACACCTTGGCGCGCCGTTCGAGTCCGTCCGCACGCAGCTCGTCGACACGGATGACTCGCCGCTGGGCAGCGGCAGCTTCGCGAGCCGCAGCGCGATCAGCGCCGGCGGCGCGCTGATCTCCGTTGCCGCGCAGCTGCGCGCGCGGCTCATCGAAGCGGCGGCTGAGGCGCTCGAGGCCAACCCGGACGACATCGCGATCGACGGCGACCGCATCGGCGTGCGCGGCTCCCGCTCGAGCACGATCTCGCTCGGCGAGCTGGCCGCGCGCGCCGAGCGGTCCGGCACCGCCCGGCTCGACATCGCGGAGGCGTACGACCCCGAGCAGACGGCCTACCCATACGCGACCCACGCCTGCGTCGTCGAGGTCGACGAGGAGACTGGCGACGTGCGCATCCTCGACTACGTGATCGCCGAGGACTGCGGCCCGGAGATCAACCCGATCGTCGTCGAGGGCCAGGTCCATGGCGCGACCGCGCAGGGGATCGGCGGCACGCTCTACGAGGCGATGCGCTACGGCCCCGACGGCCAGCTGATGACGGCGAGCTTCATGGACTACCTCGTCCCGACCGCCTGCGAGCTGCCGGCGATGAGCGTCCATCATCTGCAGACGCCGGCGCCCGACCTGCGCGGCGGCGTGAAGGGCGTCGGCGAGGGCGGCACGCTCGCGCCGCCGGCCGCGCTTGCGAACGCCGTGGCCGACGCGATCGGCGCCGAGGTCAACGAGCTGCCGATTACGCCCGAGCTGGTGCTCGCCGCAATGCGGCGAGGATCCATTCCGGCGTGATCGGGGTGTGGTCGGCGACGACGCCGTAGGGCCGCAGCGCGTCGTTGACGGCCGAGACGATCGCGGCCGGAGAGTTGACCGCGCCGCCCTCCCCCATCCCCTTGAAGCCGCCGGGCACGAGCGGCGAGGGCGACTCGAGGTGGACGACGTCGATCGGCGGGATCTCGGCCGCGGTCGGCACGAGGTAGTCCATCAGGCTCGCGGTCAGGAAGTTGCCCTGCGCGTCGGAGACGAGGTGCTCGTAGAGCGCGCCGCCGATCCCCTGCGCGACGCCGCCGTGGACCTGGCCTTCGACGATCGTCGGGTTGACGATCGTGCCGCAGTCCTCTGAGACGACGTAGCGCAGCACGCGCACCTCGCCGGTGTCGCCGTCGAGCTCGACGAGCGCGCCGTGGGCGGAGCTGGAGAAGCTGCCCGGGTCGGGCGGCGCGAAGCGGCGCGTCGCGTCCAGCCCCGGCTCGAAGCCGTCGGGAAGCAGCTCGGGCCGGTGGACCGCGAGGTGGGCGATCTGATCGAAGGAGACCCGCCGCGACGGGGAGCCGCGAACGAACGCGACGCCGTCGGCCAGCTCGAGGTCGCCGGCACTCGCCTCCAGCAGATGCGCGGCCAGCTCGAGCACCCGCGCGCGCACGTCGCGCGCCGCAAGGATCGTCGCGCCGCCGCACGCGACCGTGCTGCGGCTCCCCCATGTGCCGAGGCCGTACGGCACGACTGCGGTGTCGCCCCACACGACGTCGACCTGCTCGGGCGCGATTCCCAGCTCGACCGCGGCGATCTGCGCGATCGTCGTCTCGTGGCCCTGCCCGTGGTTGTGCAGCCCGACCGCGACGCGGACACGTCCGTCGGGCTCGACGCGGATCGCGGCCGAGTCGTAGCCGGGCGTCAGCTCGAGCTTGCGCGCTCCGAGCGCTCTGGGGCCGTATGCGCCGTGCTCGACGGCGAGCGCGACGCCGAGGCCGCGGATCACGTCCCGCTCGCGCAGCGCAGCGTTCTCGGCGCGCAGTGCTCTCCACTCGATCGCCTCTTCCAGCAGGTCGAGCATCCGCACGTAGTCGCCGCTCTCAAAGCGCTGGCCGACGGCCGTCTCGTGCGGGAACGAGCGAACGAGGTTGCGGCGGCGGATCTCGAGCAGGTCGAGGTCGAGCCGCCGCGCGAGCGTGTCCATCGTGCGCTCCATCGCGAGGCAGGCGATCACGCGCCCGACGCCCCGGTAGGGCCCCATCGGCGCCTTGTTCGTGACGACCGCGCGCACGCGACGCTCGTAGCGCGGGATGTCGTAGGGGCCGGTGACGTTCTCCGATGCCTGCCCTGAGTCGAGCGCGGCAGTGTAGGGCCACGGCGCGTAGGCGCCGTTGGCCGCGTACATCTCGCTGCGGACCGCCCGCACGCGCCCGTCGTCGTCGGCGGCCGTGTACACGCGCATCAGCTGCTCGCGCCCCTGGATCGTCGCCTGCAGGTCCTCCGAGCGGTCGCTCGTCCACCCGACCGGCCGTCCAAGCAGCTTTGCGGCGGAGGCAACGGCGAGGTCCTCGGGGTACAGAACGCACTTGGGCCCGAACCCGCCGCCGACGTCGGGCGCAATCACGCGCACGCGCGTCTCTGGCATGCCGAGGTGGCGCGCGATGCCGGTGCGCGCGACGTGCGGCACCTGCGTGGACATCCACATCGTCAGCTCGTCCGCGCCCGGGTTGTAGCTGGCCGCGGCGACGCGGCCTTCCATCGCGACGGCGCCGTAGCGCTGTTGGCGGATCTCGAGCTCGACGACGTGCGCGGCGCCCGCGAACGCCTCCTCGACGTCGCCGGTGCTCGTCTCGAAGCGGTTGAAGAGGTTGCCCTCGACGTCGTCGTGGATCCGTGGCGCGTCGTCGGCGAGCGACTGCTCGATCGTCAACAGCGGCGTCAACGGCGTCAGCTCGACGACGATCGCCTGGACCGCGTCCTCGGCGAGGTAGCGCGAGGTGGCGACGACCATCGCGATCAGCTCGCCGACCATCCGCACGCGGCCGTCAGCGAGCACCGGCCAGTCACATGCCTGGTAGCCGGGTGTGCCGCTTGCCGCGCGCATCGGCTTCACGATGCCGGCGAGGTCAACAGCGGTGTAGACGGCGACGACGCCGGGCAGCGTGCGCGCCGGCTCGACGTCGAGCGCGGCGATCACGGCGTGCGCACGCGGGCTGCGCAGGAACGCGACGTGCAGCATGCCCGGCAGCGCCACGTCGCTGACGTAGCGCCCCCGCCCTCGCACGAGGCGCGCGTCCTCGCGACGGAGGACGCGCGCCCCGAGCGCACGCGGGATCTGGTGTGTCGTCTCGCCGACGGCTACCCCTCCCCACGCGAGTAGGGGATCGTCAGCTTGCTCGGCATTCGCGAGCGGCTCAGCGCGCCGGCCAGCACCGCCAGCGCCAGCAGGTAGGGCAGCGAGCGCCACAGCTGATCGGGCAGCGAGACGTGCGGCGTCGCGATCGCGAGCACGACCGCTCCGGCCGCGACGAGCGCGACCAGCGAGAGCGCGACCGGTTGGCGCTGGCGCCCGCGCTTGGCGAGCACCATGTAGAGCGCCAGCACGACGGCGATCCCGGTCAGCACGACCCACAGCTGATGCGGCACCGCGCTCTGATCGGCAAGCCGCAGCTGCAACGCGTCCGCGCCGCCGAGCACGAGGCAGGCGCCGAGCACGCCGAGCGGCGTCCAGCGTCCGAAGATCACCGCGACGAGCGCGAGGAAGCCGCGCCCGGCGCTCATCTCCTGGTGGAAGATGCCGACCTGCACGATCGCGAGGTTGGCACCGGCGAGGCCCGACAGCCCGCCGGCCGTCAGCACGCCGGCCCAGCGCACGCGCTGGACGTTGATGCCTGCGGTGTCGACAGCCGCCGGCATCTCACCGGCGGCGCGGATCGCCAGCCCCCATCTCGTGCGATAGAGGAGGAACCAGATCGCGGGGACGAGCAGGAACGCGATGTAGGTGAGGATGTCGTGGTCGAACAGCGCCGGGCCGAAGTCCGGGATCTTCTCCAGCAGCGGGATCTTGATGTTGCCCATCGTCGGCACCACGACCTGCGCGCGGTTGCCGAAGATCTGGTCGAAGAGAAAGCTTGTCAACCCTGTCGCCGCGAGGTTGACGCCGACCCCCGAGACGATCTGGTCGGCTTTCGCGACGATGCTCAGCAATCCCATCACGACCGCGAACAACAGGCCTGCGCCGATGCCCGCGAAGGCGCCGACGACGAGGCTGTTGGCCTTCCACGCGACGAGGTAGGAGAAGAACGCGCCGGCGAGCATCATCCCCTCGAGGCCGACGTTCAGCACGCCGGCACGCTCAGAGACAAGCTCGCCCATCGCCGCCAACAGCAGCGGCGCCGTCAGGATGATCGCGGCCGCGAGCCAGTCCGTGTCGAACGGCCCGAAGCCGATCGCTGCGATCACGCTGTTCATCGCGCCGGCTCCAGATCGGCGGCCGGCGCCATGCGCGCCTGCGGCGGCTTTTTGCGTGCTCTCGACCGCTTGCGAACGACGTACAGCAGCGTTGTCGCGGCGAGCACCAGGACGATCATCAGCCCCTGGATGAAGTCGACGAGCGACGAGGAGATGCCGACGGTGCCCTCCATCACGCCGCCACCCTGTGCCAGCGCGGCGAACAGCAGCGCCGAAGGCAGCACAGCGATCGGCGAGTTGCGCGCCAGCAACGCGACCGCGATGCCAGTGAACCCGTAGTCGGCGCCGAAGTCCTCGCCCATCGCCGGCGTCACGCCGGCGATCACGAGCGAGGCGCCGGCGAGGCCGGCGATCGCGCCGGACAGGATGATCGCCGAGGAGCCGACGCGCTTGGGCGCGAGGCCGGCGTGGCGGGCGATCTGCTCGCCGGCTCCGGTCACGCGGATGCGGAAGCCAAACAGGGTGCGCGAAAGCAGCACCGCGACGACGATCACCGCGATCGGGATCAAGACGACGTCCCAGTGCAGCGAGGTGTTCGTCAACAGCTCCGGCCAGCGAGAGCTGTTGGGCAGCGCCTTCGTCAGCGGCAGCGGCGTCGCCGGGTCGTGGAACGGCTTGCGCACCCACCACGCGAGGATCTGTGCCGCGACGAGGTTCAACAGCAGCGTTGACAGGATCTCGTTGACGCCCCGCTTCGCCCACAGCCATGCGGCGATCCCGGCGTAGAGCCCGCCTCCGACCATCCCGCCGAGCAGCACGAGCGGCAGGTGGATCACCGCCGGCAGCGAGACCTTCAGCGCGACGATCGAGACGAACATGCCGCCGATCAGGATCTGGCCGGGGAAGCCGACGTGGAAGCGGCCGGCGCGGAAGACGACGATCCACGCCAGGGCGACGAGGGTCAGCGGGACCATCTTCGCGAACGTGCCGGCGTAGTTGAGCTGCGAGCCGAAGGCGCCATCGACGAACGCCGAGGCGCCGCGGCCGGGTGAGACGCCGGTCGCCACGACGGCGACCAGGGCGATCGCCAAGGCGAACAGCGCGACGGCGACGGAGAGCCCGAACTCGAGTCCTCCGCTCGTGAGCTTTGCGACCGCGCCTCTCACGCCGGGCTCGCCTCCCCGCCCATCAGCAGGCCGACGGTCTCGGGGTCGGCCTTGTCGCTCTCGAGCACCTGGAGCAGGCGGCCGTTCACGATCACAGCGAAGCGGTCGGCGAGCGTCAGGATCTCGTCGAGCTCGAAGGAGATCAACAGCACCGCACCTCCCTCCTTCTTCTTCTCGTTGAGCTTGTTGTAGACGAACTCGATCGCGCCGACGTCGAGGCCGCGGGTCGGCTGGAAGGCGATCACGAGCCGCGGGTCGCGGCTCATCTCGCGCGCCAGCACGACCTTCTGCTGGTTGCCGCCGGAGAGCTGGCGCGCCGGCACGTCGACCCCCGGCGTCTTGACGTCGTACTCGGCCGCGAGCTGCTCAGCACGCTTGCGCGCCGCGTCATAGTCGATGAAGCCGCGGCGCGTGTACGCCGGCGACTGCATCTCCTTCAGCAGCAAGTTGTCGACGAGGCTGAGGTCGAGCGCGATGCCCTCCTCGTGCCGGTCCTCCGGGATCAGCGCCCCGCCCGCCTTCGTGAAGTCGCGAGGCTGGAGCTTCGTCAGCCGTTTGTCGCCGAGCGATATCTCGCCGGCGTTGGGCTCGACCAGCCCGACGATCGCGTCGACGAGCTCGCTCTGCCCATTGCCCGCGACGCCGGCGATGCCGAAGATCTCGCCCTCGTGGACCTGGAAGCCGACATCGTCGACGAGCGTGCGGTCGTGTTCGTCGACGACGGTCAACGAGCGCACGTCGAGGATCGCCGCGCCCGGCACGACGACCGGCCGCTCGACGCGCAGCGTGACGTCGCGGCCAACCATCATGCGGGCGAGATGGGCCTTGTCCGTCTGCGTGATCGCGACCGTGTCGATCACACGGCCGTCGCGCAGGACGGTGCAACGGTCGACGAGGCCGAACTGCTCGTCGAGCTTGTGGCTGATGAAGATGACCGACTTACCCTCGTCGGCCATCGAGCGCAGGAAGCGCGACATCTCCTCCCACTCGTTCGGCGTGAGCGCCGCGGTCGGCTCGTCGAGGATCAGCAGGCCGGCGCCGCGGTAGAGCAGCTTCAAGATCTCCACCCGCTGGCGGGCGCCGACCGTCAGGTCCTCGATCACCGCGCGCGGGTCGAGCTCCAGGCCGAACCGTTGGGAGAGCGCGGACAGTCTCTGCTCGACGTCGCTCAGCCGGCAGAGCCCGGGCGCCAGCGACGGCGCCAGAGCGACGTTCTCGGCGACCGTCATGTCGGGCACGAGCATGAAGTGCTGATGGACCATCCCGATCCCCAGCTCGAGCGCGTGCTGCGGGCTGGAGATCGAGACCTGTCTTCCGGCGACGAAGATCTCGCCGCCGTCGGGGTGGTAGAGCCCATAGACGATGTTCATCAGCGTCGACTTGCCGGCACCGTTCTCGCCGAGCAGGCCGAGCACCTCCCCGCGCCTCACTCCGAGTGAGACGCGGTCGTTCGCGAGCACGCCAGGGAAGCGCTTGGTCACCTCGACGAGCTGCAGCGCCAGCTCGGTCTGCACAACCGCGGGCGGCTGTTGCGTCGTCGCTTGCACGCGTTGGCCTTCCATCTCAGCCGGTCGCCGCCGCGTTGTGCTCGGTGCCGTCGAAGCCCTCGCGCCACGGGTAGTCGGGACGCGGGTTGAGCGCCGAGGCAGGAAGTCTCGTCGAGCCGTCGTTGATCGCCTCGATTGTGCTCTTCGTGGCGTCGGCGACCGTCGCGTCGCTTCTGTATCTCGGGCACAGCTGCAGCGTCTGGATCGCCGGGTCCTGCAGGTCGATGAAAATCGCGCCCGGTCTCAGCACGCCTCTCATGTACTGCGTCAGCATCCGGTCGGTGGCCAGCTCGTTGTTGACGAGCGCCGTGCCGACGATGTTGTCGTAGGAGGTGCAGTCCGGGATCGTCAGCTTGAACATCGCCGGGTCTCTGCCGCTCTCTCTGCCAGCCGAGTAGGCGCCCGCGATGCCCGCGTCGAGGAACGGGAAGACGACGTCGGCGCCGTCGGACAGCATCGCCGCCGTCGCCGCCTTCGCCTTCGCGACGTCGTTGAAGTCGCCGGTGATGTTCTTCAGCACTCTGATCGACGGGTCGACGCTGTGCGCGCCCGCGATGAAGCCGGCGGCGCCCTGCGTCGTCGGCGGGATCTCCGCGCCGCCGACATAGCCGATCGTGCCGCTTCTCGTCATTCTCGCGGCGATCACGCCGGCGACGTACAGCGGCGCGCCCCAGTCGTTGGAGAAGCCCGTGACGTTTCTGTGGAACTGCTCCGTCGCGGCAGAGACGGTGACGAAGTACGTGTTCGGGAACTTCGGCGCTTCGACGTCGAAGATCGGCCCGAAGCTGGCGCTGACGCCAAGCACGACGTTGTTGATCGGCGCGAGCGTCTCGACCGCGTCGGTTCGCTCCTGGTCGGTCACCTTGTTCTCGAGCGTTGCCGTCAGGTCGAGGCCGGGGTTCTTTCTCTGCGCCGCGACGATGCCGTCGTACGCCGCCTCGCTGAACGACTTGTCGTTCTTGGGGCCGATCAAGGCCGCCCCAAGTCTCACTTCTCTCTGCCCGCCAGACGAGCTGGAGGTCGAGCTGCCACCGCCTGAGCTGGTTGTGCCCGAGTCGCTGCCGCTGCTGCCGCATGCGACGACGCCGAGCGAGATTGCCATGGCCGCGGCAGCGCCGAGCGCCGTCCGCCGGGTGTTACGAGCATGAGACATGACGTCCTCCTGGGGGCGAGTCCGGCTGATCCTCCTCGACCACGCGTCTGCGCAGATGCATGGCAACATTCACCGACCGAGCGTCACTGTTCATCGGGGCCCACCCGCTTGGCCGGCGGGTTTTCCCTCCGCCCCGCGCGCACCGTCGACGTCGCCGGAGCGCCCAGGCGCCTCGTCGAGGCGGAAGAGACGTCGCGCGTTGGCCGTCGCGATCGGCGCCCGTGCCGCGGGGTCTGGGAGCACCTCTTCTAACGTCGCGATCGAGCGCTCCGGCTCCCAGAACGGGTAGTCGGTCCCGAACATCACGTGCTCGGGGCCGAAGAAGGCGAGCGCCGACATGAGCGCCGGAGGCCACACGCAGACGGTGTCGGTGTAGAGGTTGTGCAGCGCTTCGCTGGGGTCGACCGACAGCCTCCCCAGGCCGCCTCTCGCGGCCGCGCGCTGCGCTTCATAGTCGATCCGCCCGATCAGCTGAGGCAGCAGGCTGCCCGAGTGCGCGAGCACGAGCTTGAAACCTGGGTGGCGCTCGTACAGCCCGCCGAACACGAGCCGCAGCGCCGCTGAGGTCGTGTCGACGAGGAAGCCGAGCGTCGGGATCAGGGCGTACGCGTCGAGGGTGCGCGCGGTCAGCGGGTACGTCGGGTGGATCATGATCGGGAGCTCGACGCGCGCGGCGGCCTCCCAGACGACCTCGAACGCCGGGTCGTCGAGCGGTCTGCCGGCGGCGTTGGAGTAGATCATCGCCCCGCGCGCGCCGTTGGCGACCGCGCGCTCCAGCTCGGCTGCGGCCGCCTCCGGTGCGGGCAGCGGCAACGCCGCCAGCCATGCGAGCCGGTCGGGGTGAGCGGCGACGGTCGCGGCAAGCTCGTCGTTGACCTCGCGGGCGATCGCCGGGCCTTCCGACACCGGAAACCAGTCGAGTCCCGGGACGTTGACCGTGAGCACCGCCAACTCCACGCCTTGCTTGTCCATGTCGCTTAACCGCAGCGTCAGGTCCGTCATCGGCGGCTCGAGCGGATGGATGTTGCCCTCGCCGTAGTGCACCTGCGGCAGCGCCGCGCCCGATCTGATGAACGGCAATTCGGTTCGCCGCGCGAGCGCGTCGACCAACGCTTGGGGGAAAAAGTGGCTGTGGACGTCCACGAGCCCGGTCTGAGAACCGTCGACCATCGTGTTCGTGCGCTCCTCTCCGTCCGACCACGGTGGGCAAACGGCGCCGCCGCGGGGGTACCTCGGGCCGCCGCCAGGCAGCCGCTCGTCCGTAGTATGTCGAACGTGATACCTATGGTGCAAGAGGAAGTTTGTAAGCGTTGCGCGACGGGCGAAAACGGGGGTTGCGACGCGCCGACGTTTCTGTATGGTCATACAAATGCCTATTGCCCGCAGTGCCGACGGAGTCGGCCTTCACTGGGAGGAGCGCGGGGTCGGTGAACCACTCCTGCTGATCCATGAGTTCGCCGGCGACCACCGCAGCTGGGAGCCGCAGGTTCAGCACTTCGAGTCCCGTTTCCGCTGCATCGCGTATGCCGCGCGCGGCTACCCCCCGTCGGAGGTGCCGCAGGACGAGTCCGCCTATTCACAGGCGATCGCGGTGCAGGACGCCGTCGCGGTGCTCGACGCCGCCGGCGTCGAGCGCGCGCATGTCGTCGGGCTGTCGATGGGAGGCTTCTGCACGTTGCACCTTGGTCTGCGACATCCCGACCGGGTGCGCTCGCTCGTTGTTGCCGGCTGCGGCTATGGCGCCCAGCCCGAGAGAGAGGCGGCCTTCCGCAAAGAGAGCGAGGCGATCGCCGCCGCCTTCGGTCGCGAGGGCGCGGCGAAGGTCGCCGAGCGCTATGCGGTCGGCCCGGCGCGCGTCCAGTTCCAGAACAAGAACCCGGAAGGCTGGGCGGTGTTCGCGCGACGGCTCGCTGCGCACGACTCGCGCGGCGCGGAGCTCACGATGCGCGGCGTCCAGAGCCGCCGGCCATCGCTCTACGGCCTGCGCGACGAGCTAGCGGCGATGACGGTTCCGACGTTGATCCTTGCGGGCGACGAAGACGAGGGCTGCCTCGAGCCCGACCTGATGCTGAAGCGGACGATCCCGTCAGCGGGCCTGTCGTTCATGCCGCGCACCGGGCACACCTGCAACCTCGAGGAGCCCGGCCTTTTCAACGCGATCGTTGAACGGTTCCTCGACGACGTGGCCGGCGGGCGGTGGGCGGTGCGCGACCCGCGCTCGCTGAGCAGAAGCGTCACGGGGATGGACGAAGGCTGAGAGGCGCCGGCGCGGCCTGCGCCTGCGCCCAGACCGTCTCGGGACGCAGCGGCAGTGTGTTCATCTCGCAGCCGAGCGCGTCCGAGACGGCGTTCGCGAGCGCGCCGGGCGGCGCCAGCGTGCCGCCCTCGCCGACGCCCTTCGCGCCGCCCTCGCTGCCGGGCGCCGGATGTGCGAGGTGGGAGACCTCGAAGGCCGGCAGGTCGTTGGCGGTCGGCAGCAGGTAGTCCATGAACGAGCCGGTCGTCAGCTGGCCGTCGTCGCCGTAGACGAGCTCCTCGAGCATCGTCCCGCCGATCCCCTGCGCGGTCGCGCCGTGGATCTGGCCCTCGACGATCAACGGGTTGATGACGGAGCCGCAGTCTTCGACGATCACATAGCGGGCGAGCTCTACCGCGCCGGTCTCGGGGTGGATCTCGACGAGGCAGACGTGCGTCGCGTACGGGTATGCGATCGCCGGGGGGTCGTAGGCGGCGGAGACGCGGTAGCGGTCGCGCTCGGCGGCCTCGACGAGGTCGCGCACGGCTACCGTCGGCGTCGGCGAGCCGACGACGCCAACATGGCCGTCGCGCAGCTCGACGTCGCCGGCTGCGGCTTCGAGGAGGTTCGCGGCGTCCTCGAGCAGCCGGCGTCTCAGCTCGCCGGCCGCGGCGGCGATCGCGCCGCCGCCGGCGATCGCGCTGCGGCTTGCGAACGTACCGGTGCCGTGCAGCGCGCCGACCGCCGTGTCGGGGTTCGCGACCGTGACGCGCGCGACGTCGATCTCGAGGTGGTCCGCGACCATCTGCGCGAACGTCGTCGAGGTCCCCTGCCCGATGCCGGGAAGGGTCGTCCAGACGGTGACCCTGCCGTCGCCGTCGAGCGCGACGTGGGCGCTGTCGAATCCGGCGATCCCAACCATCCCTCGCCCGTGGAAGACCATCGAGTTGATGCCGGTGTACTCGACGTAGCATGAGATCCCGGCGCCGGGCAGGCGGCCGCGGGCAAGGACCGAGGCGCGCCACGCCTCCTGGTCCTCCCAGCCGATCGTCGTCAGCGCGCGCTCGAGCGCCTCGTGGTAGTCGCCCGAGTCGTAGCGCTGACGGGTCAGCGTCGTGTACGGCAGCTGCTCGTGGCGGATCAGGTTGCGGCGCCGGATCTCGGCTGGGTCGAGCGCGAGCTCGCCGGCGAGGATGTCCATCAGGCGCTCGTGCACGAAGGCGGCGACCGGCAGCCCGACGCCGCGGTAGGCCCCCTCCGGGGCCTTGTTCGTGGCGACCGAGCGTGAGCGATAGCGGTAGGCCCGCAGCTCGTAGGGCCCGGGCAGCATCGTCGGCGTGCCGAGCGCTTCGAGCAGATGGCCGTGCGGGAAGACGCCGTAGGCGCCGGTGTCGCAGATCACGTCGGCGTCGAGCGCGAGCAGGCGGCCGTCGGCATCAGCGGCAACGCGGACGTTGACGTGCTGGTCGCGCGCGTGGCTTGCGACGAGCAAGTTCTCTGCGCGGTCTTCGAGCCAGCGGACCGGGCGGCAGAGCCGCAGCGCCAGCCAGGCGACGAGAACCTCCTCCGGGTAAACGTGCGCCTTTTGGCCGAAGCCACCGCCGACGTCCGGGCAGCGCACGCGCACGAGCTCGTTCGGCAAGCCGAGCAGTTCGGCGACGATCGTCGCGAGGCGATGGGGCGCCTGAGTCGAGGACCACAGCACGACGCCGTCGCCGTCAGGCGCCGCGACCACGCCGCGGCCTTCCATCGGGGCGGCCGCGTAGCGGGGGTTGCGAAACGTGCGCTCGATCACGACGTGCGCGTTGGCGAAGGCGTCGTCGACGTCGCCCTCCTCGAAGTGGTGGTCGTAGAGGACGTTGGAGCCGCCGTGCAAGGTCGTCGCGCCGGCCTCGCACGCGACGTTGGGGTCAACGACTGCGTTGAGGGGATCGAGCGCGACCTCGACGCGCGCGGCGCCGTCCTCGGCGCGGTACACGTCGTCGGCGACGACGACTGCGATCGCCTCGCCGACGAAGCGGACGCGGTCGGTCGCGAGCAGCGGGCGCGGCGGGCTCGTCGCCTCGGGGTTCTCGATCGGCGCGACGAGCGGCGCGAGGTCGAGCTCGGCAGCCGAGACGACATCGTGGACGCCCGGCAGCGCCCGCGCCGCCGCGGTCTCCACGTTCAGCACGCGCGCGTGCGCGACGGAGCTGCGCACGAAGGCGGCGTGCAGCATCTCGGGCAGCTCGATGTCGCCGACGAACTCAGCGCTCCCGACCAGAAGCGGCCGGTCCTCCACGCGCGGGAGCGGCTTGCCGACGGCGCCCGATCTCGTCGGCGGCTCGGTCATTGCGTGCGCACCACCTCGAGCCTGATGTAGTGGTCGTCGGCGTCTATCACCGAGTAGGCGATCGGCTCGCCTTGCGCAGAGTAGTGCGTCTCGTGCAGCCGCAAGAACGGCACTCCGTCGGCCAGTTCGAGGCGCGAGTTGTCGCCCTGCTTCGCCATCGGCACCAAGCTCACGACCGCGTGATGGATCGGCGAGCGCCACATCCTCGCGCTGAACGTGAAGAGCGATGGGTCGACGTCTCTAGGCAGGGCGTCGACTCTGATCATCGAGCGCGGCACCGCGTCGCGGATCGACAGCGCCAGCGTGCCGTCGGCGTGATAGGCCTTGTCTATGACGCAGCACTCCTCGTCGGCGTCGAGCGAGGAGAACGCCGTGACCATCTGCTCGTCAGCCGGCGCCCAGCGCCACGAGAGGTCGACCTCGACGTCGTAGCCGCGCTCTTCGAGCAGCCAGTCGAAGCCGGCGAGCCGCTGCAGCGCGAGCGAGGATGGTCTGACGTGAGGGTTGATCAACGTCCCGATGGCCCGCCGGCGGGTGACGACCCCGTCGCGCTCCAGGCCTTGCAGCGCGGTTCGCACCGTCGTGCGGCTGACGTTCAGCATCCGCGCGAGCTCGTCCTCGTTGGGCAGCTTGCCGTCGAAGCGCCCGGCAAAGATGGCCTGCAAGATCTCCGCGCGAGCGCGTGCCGTCAGCAGGCTGTTGTCGAGTTGTCCGACGGGCGCGAGCGGCAGTGGTTTCTTCGTAGTGCGACGTGGCATTCCGACCACAAGGTATTACAAATGATCTCGGCGCGTGAAATCGGCTGCCTGACAGTTGAGCAGCGGGGCGGCGAGAAGCGGCTCTCGCACGCGCCGGGTCCGTCTCGGTCTCTCTTACGATCTCCGTTATCAGCCCGTGCGCGTACGACGCCGCCGTTCGAGCCCTTCCGGGAGCCACAGCGACGCCCGGCCGGCCTTGCCGGGCCGTGCTGGGCCCACCGCTGTTGTCGATCCCGAGCGCGATCAGCCAGATGACGGTACGAGTCGTCCCGTCAGCGATCGCGCCCGCGATCACCCGGGCGCGCGTCGACGCGCTCGGCGACTCCACGGTCGAGCTGCGGGCTCTGGCGGTAGCGCTCCTGGGTCGTTGGCTAGTTCGACCTGCGCGCAGCCCGCCGGGGCGCGCCCTACGCCCGCTCGCCCGGGTGCGTCTCGGCCCACCAGCCGTCGAGCGCTCTGAGCGAGCCTCCGATCAGCATGTCCTTGAAGCCCTGGGTGTCGTTGACGTGGGGCAGCGGCTGGTCGGGGACGGCGACGCCGAGTGCTTCGCAGAGCGGCTCCCAGCCGTCGGCGGGCTGCCAGATCACGAGGCGGTCGGCGGGGACGTTCGCCTTGACCTCGTCGTTCCAGCGCTCCATCGCGGCGATCAGCGAGGCGCGGTCGTGGTGGCTGCCGGCGTAAGGGCCGTGCTGCTCGAAGGAGATGCTGCGCACGACGTCCATGTAGCGGCGCCAGAGCGGGTCGACGTGGTAGCGGGCGCGCAGCACGTGGGCCATCACGGAGTCGCCGTAGAACATCGCGTAGACGGTCTCGCGCATGCTCGCCTCCCATGCCTTGCCGTCGCGGACGCTGAGCAGCACCTTCGCATCCGGGTAGACGTCCATCAGCTCGCGGTAGAAGAAGGCCGAGGGCCAGTCGACGGTCGTCGTGCAGTCGCCGAAGATCGCCGCCCAGTCAGCGTCGCCATCGCGGGCGGCCTCCCACAGCGGCACGCTCGTCGGCAGCTCCTGGAGCATGTTGCGCATGTGGTAGCAGCGCCCGATCCCGAGCATCTCGAGCGCGACCATCTGCGTCGTCGTGGCGGTACGGGCGACACCGGCTCCGATCAGCTTCATCAGCAGGGCTCCTGTCAGTCGGGACTGGGAAGCGCCGACGACACGCGACGCGACGGCCATTCTGACGACAGAAACGCCACGCGCCGCTCCGAACCCGAAACGGCGCGTGGCAGACTGGAGACGTTCCCCCCGCCCGCGCAGGCGCGGCGGGCCGGCGGGCGAGCTCAGGCCGCCGGCGGCAAGCCCTCGCTGCGGATCTCGTAGGCCGGCTCGAGCCCGATGACCTCGACGCCAGCCGGAAGGGGCTGCGGCGCCGGGACCGGCGCAGCGGTCGCGACCTTCGGGACCGCCGCGTGCTTGCGGCCGATCAGGACGCCAGCGGCGACCGTGCCGACGACGGCAATCCCCAGCGCGACGAGCGCCGCGTGGTGGAAGCCGTTGACGTAGGAGTCGGTCGCCGCGACCCCGCCGAACGCGCCGGCCGCCGGGACGAACGCGCCCAAGGCAGCGGTGCCGAGCGCGATCCCCGACTGGCGGAACGTGTCGTACGCGCCGGCCGCGAGGCCGCTCTGCTCCTCGGGCAGCGCTCCGAGCGCGATCACGCTGATCGCCGGGTTGTAGAGGCCTGCGCCGATGAAGCCGAGCATCGTTGCCGGCAGCGTCAGCCACCAGCTCGAGTCGGCCTGCAGCAGCAGCATCAGCGCGAGGCTTCCCGCGACGAGCGCGAGGCCGAGCGTCGCGAGGCGGCCGTTGCCGATCCGCGCGGCAATCTGCGGCGTCGCGCCGGAGACGAGGAACATTGAGATCGAGCCCGGCAGGTAGACGAGGCCGGTCTCCAGCGGCGACAGCCCAAGCGGTCCTTGCAGGTAGAGCGACAGGTACAGGAACAGCGCGAACAGCGACGAGGAGACCGCGAAGACCGACAGCTGCACGCCGGCGAAGTCCTGCTGACGGAACAGCGCCAGCGGCAGCATCGGCTCGCGCGAGCGAGTCTCGATCAGGCCGAACGTCAGCACCAGCAGGCCGCCGGCGATCAGCGAGATCAGCACGACCGGGCTCCCCCAGCCGTCCTCGTTGGCCCGCAGCAGCCCGAGCACGATCCCGAACAGGCCAGCGACGAGCGCGACCTGGCCGGGCACGTCGACCTTACGGGCGCGTGAGTCGCGCGACTCAGCCACCTGCGTGATCGTCATCCACAGCCCGGCGATGCCGAGCGGCACGTTGATCAGGAAAATCGCGCGCCAGCTGACGACGTCGGTCAGCACGCCGCCGACGAACGGGCCGATCGCCAGCGCCCCGCCGATCGTGCCGCCGTACAGCGCCATCGCCTTCGTGCGGGCGGCATGCGTCGGGGTGACCTGCGCGATCAGGGCGAGCGAGACCGCGAACAGGATCGCCGCGCCGATGCCCTGCACGGCGCGGGCCGCGACGAGCACGCCGATCGAGCCTGAGACGCCGCAGACGGCTGACGCGGCGGTGAAGATCGCCAGCCCGAGCACGAACGCTCTCTTGCGGCCAAAGCGATCAGCGAGCGAGCCGGCGGTGAGGACCACCGCAGCGAGCGGCAGCGTGTACGCGTCGATCACCCACTGCAGGCCCGAGAGGCCGGTGCCGAGGCCGTCGGAGATATCCGACAGCGCAGTGTTGATCACGCTGATGTCGAGCACGAGCATCGCGGTCGCGATGCACGCGACGATGATCGTCGCCGACGCCCTACGGGACGTGGTTGGTTGAGACATCGAGAGGACCTTCCATCTTGCGGTGAGCTGAGGACCGTTGCGATGAACGGACCGTGATGGTGGCTCTCACCAGCCCGGATCCCCATCCCTCGATGTGGGGGTTTGTCGAGTGAGGCGCTTAAGCGCTGTGCTCAGTGGTGAGCGACATCAGCTCAGAGCGGCTTGTCGCGCCCACCTTGGCGAAGATCGCCTTGATGTGATCGCGCAAGGTGTGGCGTGAAATGTGCAGCCGCTTAGCGATCTCGTCGGTCGCCAGGCCGACCATCAAGAGCTGCGCCACCTCCAGCTCACGCGAGCTGAGCCCGTGCAGCCGCAGCAGGACTGAGGCGATCTCCGCGCGGGGCGCGGGCACGAGCGTCACCATCACCTCGGGCGACGAGTCGTCCTCGCCGCGCATTCTGCCGCCGTGCAGCAGCAGCCACCTGCCGTCGTCCAAGCGCACGCGGGCGCGCGCATGCTCGTCGCGGCCGGCGCGGATCGCGACGGTGAACAGCGTCACCGCGGCGTCGCCTGGCATCAGGTCCATCAAGCGGCCCGCCTCCGCCGTCGTGGAGACGATCTCGCCGTGCGCGGTGAACGCGACGACGCCCGGGGCGATCGCGCCGGCGCCCGGCGCGGGGCGCCGCGACAGGCTGCGCCGCAGCCCCTCGCCGACCTCGTCCGCTATGCCAGCGAGGAACGTCCGATCGTCGTGGTCGAAGTCGGGGCTGTCGAGCTCGCGGTAGAGCGCGGCGCTGCCCCAGACGGTCCCGTTGGCGCGCAGGACGATTCGCATCTCGTCGCCGATCCCGGCCGGACGGTTGATCGACTGCACCCGCGGGCTCTGGTCGAGCGTCTCCTCGTCGAGCTCGCTCAGCGACGCGACCGCACGGCGCCGCCGTGCGAGGTCGGCGATCTTGTGCACGTCGGGCTCCAGCAGCTCGTTGCGCCAGACGCTGCGAACGAACTCGGGCGGCTTCTCGGTCTCGAGTGCGCCGCTGGAGAGCAGCGTGTCGGGGTCGAGCGTCAGCCACCCGGCGGCGTCAAACGGGACGACGCGGCCGATCCGCTCCGCGACCTCGTAGAAGAACTCGCGCGGATCGAGGTCAGCTTGGCCTATTTTCTCCACACCCTCATGGGCGATCACGGCTGCCGTGTCGATATGCACAGTGAAGGTTATGGCGTGCTGGATAAGCGCTCGACAGCCCCGCCCTCCCGAGATTCGCTTAGGGAGATCTCTAATCGAAGGTAGGGTTAACCCGACCCCCGCTCAACTCTCGGGTTTTCCCCACCCGCAAACCCGTGTGGCTGCGCGATCATCAGCGCATGACTCGCAGTGTGTTAGTGGTTGACGATGATCCTGTGTTCCTCTCACTGGTGACACGGATCCTTGCCAGCATCGGGATCGTGGGAGTGACGACCGCACAGGACGGGGTGACAGCGCTCGCCGCGGCCGACGTCGTCAAGCCGGATGCGATCCTCGTCGACGTCGGACTGCCAGACTGCGACGGGATCGACCTCGCCTTCGTGCTCCAAGCACTGCCATGGGAGCCGCACGTCACCGTGACGTCATCTGACGACGACGCGGCGTTCGTCGTCGCCGCGCGTGCCAACAGCCAGCTGCTGCCGTTCGTGCGCAAGGACGAGGTGACAAGCGACTCGATGCGCCGGCTTACGAGCTGCACCGCGCAAAAAGGCTAACGTCAGCGCGTGCCCGAGCCGGCCCGCGTCGTAATCGCAGAAGACGATGTCCTCATGCGCGAGGGCATCTCGCGCCTGTTGGCGGAAGCGGGCTTTGAGGTCGTCGCCCAGGCCGGCGACGCAGAGGCCTTCCTGCGCAAGGCGCTCGCCCACCGGCCCGACGTCGCCGTCGTCGACATCCAGATGCCGCCGGGCCACGGCGACGACGGGCTGCGCGCGGCGATCGAGCTGCGCAAGCGGCTGCCGAGAACGGGCGTCCTCGTCCTCTCGCACTACTACGACGAGCGCTACGCGCTCGACCTGATCGGCGACAGCGCCGAGGGCGTCGGCTACCTGCTGAAGGAGCGCGTCGGCGACGTCGAGGCGTTCACCGACGCGGTCGGCCGCGTCGCGATGGGCGGCAGCGCGCTCGACCCCGAGGTCGTCGGCCGGATGCTCGGGCGGCGCCGCCGCGCAGGCCCGCTCGACAACCTCACGCCGCGCGAGCGCGAGGTGCTCGCGAACCTGGCCGAGGGCAAGTCCAACCACGGGATCGCCGAGCAGCTGGTGATTTCCAACGCGGCCGTTGAAAAGCACGTCACGAGCATCTTCCAGAAGCTCGGCCTCGAGACCAGCCCGACGCAGCACCGCCGCGTGCTGGCGGCGCTGAAGTACCTCAGGGAATAGCGCGCCTGGCGGCTTCGCCCGGCGGGCCCGCGCGGCGCGCGGCCTCGTGGCCGCGTGGCCGTCTAGAGCGGCAGCGGAAGCGAGACCGAGACGAGCGTGCCGCCGCCGGACGGGCTCTTGAGCTGGAAGCGGCCGCCGACCGCCTCGATCCGGTCGTCGAGCCCGACTAGGCCGCGGCCGTCAGAGCGCGCGCCGCCGACCCCGTCGTCGCGCACCTCGATCTCCAGCACGCCGTCCCGCACCCACGCTCTCACCTCGGCATGCTGGGCCTGCGAGTGCTTGGCGACGTTCGTCAGCGCCTCGGCGACGACGAAGTAGGCGCTCGCCTCGATCACCGGCGGGAAGCGCTCGGGGACGACGTCGACCGTCACGAGCAGGTCGATCCGCGACAGCAGCGCCTCGACGCCGGCGCGCAGGCCGCCGCGGGTGAGGACGGACGGCAGCAGGCCCTGCGCCAGCTCGCGCAGCTCGCCGATCGCGTGCTGCGCCTGAGCGAGCCCCTCGGCGACGAGCGCCTCCGCTCTGCCGTCGTTCTGTCTCATCGCTCGCTGCGCCATCTTCAACGTCACGATCGTGTGGACGAGGCGCTGCTGGGCGCCGTCGTGGAGGTCGCGCACGACGCGGCGGCGGGCCTCGTCGCCGGCGGCGACGACACGGGCGCGCGACGCCGTCAGCTGGTCCTGGCTGTCGGCGTTGGAGATTGCCGTCCCGGCGAGCTCGGCGAACTGCGCGAGGCGATCGTCGATCCCCGGCGGGACCGGCCCGTCGCGCCCCCAGCTCGCCGCCAGCGTGCCCCACAGCCGGCCCTCTACGACGATCGGCACGCCGACGCCTGCGCGAACGCCTGTCTGGCGCGCAAGCTCTCCGAGCTCGCCGGTCGCATGGTCCCAGTTGTCTCGCCGCGCGAGCCGTCCCGTTCTCAGCACCTCTGAGGCGAGGTTCTCCCCCGCCAGCGAGAAGCGCGTGCCGTCTGAGACCGGCATCGGCGCCAACCCGCGCGCCACGAGCAGCGTGCTCTGCTCATCCGGCTCGTAGCGCAACAGCCACGACAGCTCGGCGTCGAGCACGCGCGCGGTCTCGGTGCAGATCGCCTCGAAGACGGTCGCCGGCGGCTCTCCGTGAGCGACGAGCGCGGCGACGCGCCGTAGCGCCGCCTGCTCCTCGACCAGCCGCGCCACCTCCGTGCGCGCCTCGGCGTTGGAGATCGCCGTCGCGACGAGCTGCGAGAACTGCTCAAGGCGTGACTCGGTGTCGGGTGGGAGCGGGTCAGTTCGGCGCGAGAGCGCAAAAAGGGCGCCCCACAGGCGCCCCTCGACGACGATCGGCGCGCCCGCCGCCGAGTGAATTCCCGCACGGCGCGCGAACGCGGCAGGATCGCCTCTGGCGTGGTCGTAGCTGTCCAGCCGCGCCGGGCGTGCCGTGCGCCTGATGCGAACGGCGACGCTGTCACCGTCAAGCATCACACGGAGACCGCTTTGCAGTCTCGGATCGCTCTCGCCGCCGATTGCGACGACGACGGCGACGTCGCCCTCGAAGCGGTAGATGAGCGTGTTCTCAACGCGCAGCAGCCTCAGCACCTCGTCGGCGACCGCCGCGAACAGCTCGTGTGAGGAGGCCTCGCGGGCGACCAACGTCGCGACACGCCGCAGCGCGGCCTGCTCTTCCGCCAAGCGGCGGAACTCGTCGAATTGCGAAGCGAGTCTTCCTACCAACCAGGTCGATCGTAGCGGTCGGGAAAAGCGTTCCCGCGCAACGTCGTCCCTTGCCGGAGGCTTTAAATCACCGTGACCGCCCCGGTATCTGAGTCATCTCCGAGCGCTTACCGTCGAGCGCGTGCGTCCCCCTTCGATCTCCTCCATCGCCCGCCGCGCAACCGTCGTCTTCAACCCGACGAGATCGACCTATTACGCTCCGCCCCCGCGTACGCCTCGCAGCTCAGTTGCGACACGGCCGGCGGCCTGAGAGCCGGCATGGAGCTCGACGTGACCTCCTCGCAGCCGACGATCGCCGGCTCCGCCGCCCCGCGGGCGGGGCAGGCGCTGAGCGGCGGCGACGCGCAGTGGGTCGGCGCGGCACCGATCGCGACCGCGCTGCAATGGCAGCTGTGCGACGCGACGGGAAGTGGCTGCGCCGACGTCGCGGGCGCGACGGGCCCGAGCTTCACGCCCGGCGCCGACACGGTCGGGCAGACGGTGCGGCTGGTCTCGCACGCGACGAATGCCGAAGGCACAGGGACGGCGACGTCGCAGCCGACCGGCGCGGTGGTGGCGGCTGACGGGCCGGGTGGTCCGGGCGGGGTTGGCGGGCCCGGCGGGGTTGGCGGGCCGGGTGGCGTTGGCGGGCCGGGCGGGCCCGGCGGGGCCGGCGGCGGCGGGCGGGGCGGCACGGCGAGAGGACCGGCCGCGGTGCTGACCAAGGTCTCGCTGTCAACGCGCACGTTGCACACGCGCAGATCAGTCACGCTCCGCTTCACCTCCTCCCAGGCCGGCCGCGCGACGATCGTTCTGCAGCGCAAGGCAAGCGGTCGCCGCAGCGGCAAGCGCTGCGTCGCGCCGACGCACGCCAACCGCAGAGCGAAGGCGTGCACGCGCTACGCGCCCGCCCGGACGGTGCGCACGGCCGCGAGAAGAGGCAAGAACAGCGTGAAGCTTGTCGGCAGAGGCCTCGCGGCCGGCCCGTACCACGTCGTTGTCACCGTGACTTCGGCGAGCAGAGCCGTCTCGCGCGCGAGAACGGTGGCGTTGACCGCGCGGCGATAGGGGTTCGGCGGGGCGGGACGGGGCGGCGGCGGGCGCCGGCAGCGTCCGCGCCGCTGCTCCTGCCCCGGCGCCTAGGCCGGAGCCAGCTCGACCGGGATGCCGTTGAGGACGGCGTTGCCGGAGAGCGGGTCGAGCTGCTGCTCGTCGGCGAGCAGGTTGGAGTTGACGCCCGGGTTGTCAGCGGCGACGCGCCAGCCGACGCCGTCGACTCCGTGTCCCCAGCCGTGCGGGATCGAGACGACGCCGGGCATGATCTCGGCGTCGAGCTCGACCGGCAGCTCGACCTCTCCCACGCGCGAGCGCACGCGCACCGGCGCTCCATCGCGAAGGCCCAGGCGCGACGCGTCGTCCGGGTGGACGAGCGCGGTGCAGCGCTCCGGCCCGCGCACGAGCCCCGGCAGGTTGTGCATCCACGAGTTGTTCGAGCGCAGGTGACGCCGCCCGACGAGCACCATCTGCCCCTCTGCGCGCGCGTCGAGCAGCTCGAGCAACCGTGGCAGGTCGGCGATCACGGGCTCTGGCGCCAGCTCGACCTTGCCGCTCGCCGTCCGCAGCGCGTCGGGCAGCCGCGGCTGCAGCGGGCCGAGGTCGATTCCGTGCGGCGCCGCCTCCAGCGCGGCGAGCGACAGCCCGTCGGGGCGCGCGCCGAAGCCGTCCCCGTAGGGGCCGCTGCGCAGCATCGCGTCGAGCAGCCGCTCCGGGCCGCGCCGCGGTGCCAGCGCCTCCAGCAGCTCCTGCGGATCGCGCCCCGCCACCGACGAGCTGGGCCCGCCCGCCTCGCGCCGCAGGACGTCAAGCGCGACGAAGTCGTCAAGCGCGTCGACGTCGACATCGGCGGCCAGCTGTCCGACGGCGATCCCTGTCAGCTTCAGCAGCGTCCGCCACTCGTCCTGCGCGCCGTCGGGCAGCGGCACGGCCGGCGGCGAGTAGTTTGCGACGTTGCGGACCGCGAAGCTGTAGAGCGCAAGGTCGTAGTGACCGCGCTCCAGCGGCGACGCCGCCGGCAGGATCACGTCGGCGTGACGGTTGCTCTCGGTCACGTAGATGTCGAGCGACAGCATGAAGTCGAGCGATTCCAACGCAGCGTCGAGGCGGGCGGCGTTCGGCGTCGAGACGACCGGGTTGCCGGCGACCGTGATCAGCGCCCGCACCTGGCCCTCGCCTGGCGTCTCGATCTCTTCCGCCAGGCAGGCGGCCGGCAGCTCGCCGAGCATCTCCGGCAGGCCGCGCACGCGGCTCGCCCAGCGGCCGGTCCGCAGGCCGCGCCCTCTCCCCTGCTCGCCGCGGGCGTTCGCGGCGCCGATCGCGGGCAGCGGGAACATCGCGCCGCCCGCACGGTCGAGGTTGCCCGTCAGCGTGTTGAGCACGTCTACGAGCCATGAGGCGGTCGTCCCGAACGCCTGCGTCGTCGTCCCCATCCGCCCGTAGACGGCGGCGCGCGGCGCGGCGGCAAGCTCGCGCGCGAGCCGGCGGATCGTCGCGACGGGGATCCCGGTTGCCGGCGCGACGCGCTCGGGCGTGAACGGCGCGGCGGCCTCGCGCAGCGCGTCGAGCCCGGCGACGAGCGGCGCGAGCCGGCCGACCGCGACCAGCTCCTCTTCGAACAGGACGGCCGCCATCGCGATCAGCAGCAGGGCGTCGCTGCCAGGGCGGATCGGCACATGCTCGTCGGCAGCCGCGGCGGTGCGGGTGCGGCGCGGGTCGCCCACGACGACCCGTCCGCCGCGGGCCTGGATCCCGGCGATGCGGCCGCGGGCGTCGGGCGCGGTCATCAGCGAGCCGTTCGACGCGAAGGGGTTGGCGCCGAGCACGAGCAGGTAGTCGGTGCGGTCGAGGTCGGGGACCGCGACCGTCGTGCCGGTCCCGAACATCAGGCCCGAGGCGAGCTGCTTGGGCAGCTGGTCGACGGTGCTCGCCGAGTAGACGTTCCTCGTCCCGAGCGCCTTCGCGAGCACGCGGCCATACAGCGGGCCCGACATGTTGTGGACGCTCGGGTTGCCGAGGTAGAGCGCGACCGCGTCTCTGCCGCCGCGCGCGACGACCTCCCGCAGCCCCTGCTCGCAGCGCGCGAACGCCTCGTCCCACGTTGCGGGGACGAGCGAGCCGGCCGCGTCGCGCACCAGCGGCGTGCGCAGACGGTCGGGGTCGTCGTGCAGCTCCTTGAGCGCGACGGCCTTCGGGCAGACGTATCCGTGCGAGAAGACGTCGTCGCGGTCGCCACGGACGCGCTCGACCCCGCCGTGGTCGTCGAGCGTCAGCTCGAGGCCGCACGTCGCCTCGCACAGCGGGCAGGTCCGGAACGCGGTCCGCGTCACGGGGCGAGCCTACTCGCGCGGCTCGCCCCGATGCGCTGGTTTGTCTACGGACGGCCGGCGGCCGCCGGCCGCGTGGGCCGGCGCCGGCGTGAGCCGCCGCCGGCGTGGGCCGCCGCCGGCGTGGGCCGCCGCCCGCGTGGGCCGCCGCCGGCGTGGCCGCCGCCGGCGTGGGCCGGCGGCGGCGTGGGCCGCCGCCGGGCTCCGTGCGCTATCTGCGCTGCTTGCGATGGCCCGTGAACGAGATCACCTGCTGGATCCCGCTAGGGCGGTTCGTGTACCGCATCGTCATCGACGGGACGAGTCCGGGAGCGAATCTGATCCGCTCCGCTGTCGCGTCGGTGGTCCACTGCGCCGGGTCGGCCGTCCCTCTTGCGGCCGTAAGCGCAGCGCCGGCATCGGTGAACGCCTTCCAGATCGACGCCTGGCAGGCCGGGAGGCTCCCGTTGCCGCAGAAGCGCGTCTGGAAGGGCGACTGGAATCTCGTGCCGGTCAGCTGGCGGAGGTCCTTGTCGAGGAAGTTGACCCGGCCGCCGGTGAAGCCGCTGCCGGTGCCGTTGGCCGTTCCCTCCATCGCCGAGAGCTGTCTGTCGAGGTCCACGCCGAGCACCGGGTCGAGCACGGCGTTCGCGAGGTCCGGGTAGAGCTGGTCCATGATCGCGGGCGCCGCGCCCGCGTCGACCGTGCCGCTGAGGTCTCTGTCGAGACGGCTCGTGCCGGAGTCATGCCACGAGCTCAGCAGGTCGAGCATCTGCTGCGCCTGAGGCGAGGGCGCGGTCGAGCCGGCGAGAGCCTTCTTCAGGCCGTCGAAGACGCTCCCGCGCACCCGCAGGTCCTGCGTCGCGGCGGCGTTCATCGCCGAGGCGACCGACGCGAGGTCGTGCTTCTTGCGCTTCGCGATCCCCGCGCGCAACAGCTCGACGCGCTGGATCGAGCCAGCCGACCAATCGGCGTCGGAGGCGCCGAAGCCCGCCGCCGGCTTGTTGTTCCAGTTGATCAGCTCACCGGACTTCGGGTCGATCACCTGCGCGTGGTCTCTGGCGGGCAGGAAGCCCTTCCACTCGTACTGGCCGGTGCCGACCGTGGGCAGCCGCGGGTCGACGCGCGGGTCGCGGACCGGCAGCAGCCCGGCCGAGTACATCGCGATGTCCTTGTCGTCGGCGTAGCCGACGTTGAACGTGAACGGCGAGGTCGCGGCCGCGCTGATGAACGATCTCGCGCCGGTCACCTCGCCGTCGGTGAGGCGGCGGAACATCAGCTGCCACAGCACGTCACGGCCGCGGCTCGAGCGCTGGAAGGAGATCGCGACCGTTCGGCCGCTCACTCTCGCGTAGCCGAGCACCGGCCCATGGACGGTCGTGTGGTAGGCGACGCGCTGCGTCCCGCCGATCGTGCCGGCGTCGACGAAGCCCATCTTGCGGCATCTGCCCTTGAACAGGTACTTCGTGCGCGAGCCGCCGCAGAGCGTCTCGACGAACTGGTCGTTCGTGTCGGAGCCGGCCGAGGTGAGCGACCAGGCGTAGTCCTGGCCACGGCCGATCAGCAGGTTGCCGGCGCCGCCGGGCATCGCCGCGCCGCGCGCCTGGATGCCGGGCGCTCTGAGGTCCATCTCGAGCGTCAGCCCGGGGTAGTAGTAGCCGATCTGCGGCCCGGCGACGAACAGCGGATGGCCGTTGGTCGAGCGTCTGCCGGAGAGGATCAGGAAGTTCGACATGTTTCTGTGCTCTCTTGCGGCCGAAGCGGTCGCGGCGACGCCTGCGGCCGTCATCGAGCCGTTGTCGATCACGGCGCTGCCGGGCGCTCTCTGCGGGACCTGCTCGTAGGGGAAGCGCTTGGAGATCGTGACCGGCGCGTCCTTGTCGTCGTTCTCGGAGAGGTCGTTGAAGACGCGCTGGCCGGCTCTGGCGCCAAGCTTTCTGCGCAGGCCGTCGAGCATCATCGAGCGGCGCGTCTCGTCGCCGCCGCCCTGGCCGAAGATCTGCCCGGCGAGCGCGTTGACGGCGTAGACGTCAACGCGCGTGAACGGCGCGTCGGCGGCGTGATCGCGACGCATGCGAGCGTTGATGCCCTTGACGTAGAGGTCGATGTCCTTGAGAACGGCGCGACCTTCTCTGCCCTGCGCCAGCAGCGCGCCGGTCTGCTCGCGGTCGATGATGCGGTCGGCCTGTCTGGTGACCTGCACCGCTCTCGCCTGCGTGACGAGCGAGAAGGCGTCGATCCCAGGCGCGTCGAGCGCAGCGAAGCGGGCGGGGTAGCGGCCGAGCGACAGCAGCAGGCTGCGGTCCTCGGCGAGCACCCAGCCGGCGGCCCAGTCGAGGTCGAGCCGGTTGCGGCCGGTGATGTGCGGGACGTTGATCCTGTCGCGGACGATTCTCACGCCCTTGCGCGGGACCTTCTCGACGTGGCAGGGGCACTGGCGTCTGGTGCCGAACGTCTCCGGCTTGAAGTCTCTCGTGAGGTCGCTCGACGTGACTCTGTCGAACAGCGGCGTGAGGTCGTCGTACATTCTCGCCTGCTCGCTGGCCTCCGGCGGCGCGCCGGGCAGGCCCCACTCGCCCGACGGGATGATGTTGAGCGCGGTGCCCGCATAGTCCTTGGCGTCTGCGCCAGAGGACAGGGCGAGGAGCGCGGCGGCGCAAAGCGCCGCGGCAAAAGCGACGGGACGTGACATTTTCCGACCGTAACCGCCCAGCACCCAACATTTCCAGGTTAATCACACAGAACTGTTCTGGACCATGTAGCGCCCCTGGCCGCCCGACGATGGCGAGCGACCGGGAAAGCGCGTCCTGACCGCTATCGGCTCCCCGCCGCCCGGCGATAGCGGGCGACTGCCAGCGGCGCGAAGATCGCGATGATCGCGAACGCCCACACGAACCCGCCCCAGACGCTGTTGCCGGCGGGCGCCCCGAGCCACAGCGAGCGCATCGCGTCGACGACGATCGTGAACGGGTTGATGTTCGCGAACCATTGCAGCGCCGAGGGCATCGAGTCGACCGGGACGAACGCCGACGAGATGAACGTCAACGGGAAGACCGCAATGAACCCGAGCGAGTTGGCCGCCTCCGGCGAGGAGACGACCAGCCCGAGCAGCGCGAAGATCCACGAGAAGGCGTAGCCGAACAGCAGCAGCAGGAGGAAGCCGAGCAGCACCTCCCCGACGCTCGAGTGGAACGAGAAGCCGATGATCAGCCCGGTCACGAGCAGCACGCAGACAGACAGGCCGTTGGTCACGACGTCCGCGGCCGTCCGCCCAGCGAGCACCGCAGGCCGCGCCATCGGCAGCGAGCGGAAGCGGTCGATCAGCCCCTTGTTGAGGTCTTCTGAGAGCCCGAGCGCCGTCACGAACCCGCCGAAGGCGATGTTCTGCACGATGATGCCGGGGATCAGGAAGTCGACGTAGCTGTAGCCGGGCGTGCTGATCGCGCCGCCGAAGACGTAGACGAACAGCAGCACGAACATCACCGGCTGGACGGTGAACGCGAGCAGCAGGTCAGGCGCGCGCGGCAGCCGCACGAGGTTGCGCTCCGCGATCACGAGCGTGTCCGACACCAGGCGCCTCATCTGCCACTCCCCTCGATCCGCTCTTCCGCTTCCGCTTCCTCAGCCGCATGCCCGGTCAACGTCAGGAAGACGTCGTCGAGCGTGGGCCGGCGCAGGCCGAGGTCGTCAACCCCCACGCCCGCCGCCTTCAGCCGGTCGACCCCCTCGACGATCGCCCCGCTGCGCTGGCGCACCGTCAGCTTGACCGCGCCGTCCTCGACGACCGGCGGCTCGTCTGACATCGAGGCAAGCGCCTCGACCGCAACCCCCGTCTGCGACGGGTCGTCGAGCGTCACCTCAAGCCGCTCGCCGCCGACGCGGTCCTTCAGCTCGTCCGAGGTGCCGTCGGCGATCACTCTGCCGTGGTCGATCACTGCGATCTTGTCGGCGAGCCGGTCGGCCTCGTCGAGGTACTGCGTTGTCAACAGGACCGTGGTGCCCTCGCCGACGAGCTCCTCGATCGTCGTCCACAACGACAGGCGGCTGCGCGGGTCCAGCCCCGTCGTCGGCTCGTCGAGGAAGAGGATCGGCGGCCGTGCGACAAGCGCTGCGGCGAGGTCGAGCCGGCGGCGCATGCCGCCCGAATAGCCTCTCGCCGGCCGCTTCGCCGCGTCGGTCAGCTCGAACCGCTCCAGCAGTTCGCCGGCCCGCGCCTTCGCCGCCGCCCGGCGCATCCCGTAGAGCCGCCCGACCATCGTCAGGTTCTCGGCGCCGGTGAGGTTCTCGTCAACGGCCGCGTACTGCCCCGCGAGGCCGATCCGCTCGCGCAGCTGCGCCGCCTCGCGCACCGCGTCGAGGCCGGCGACGCGTATCTCGCCGGCGTCCGGCTTCAGCAGCGTCGTCATCACGCGCACCGCCGTCGTCTTGCCGGCGCCGTTGGGGCCGAGCAGTCCGAGCACGGTGCCGGTCTCGACGTCGAGGTCGACGCCGTCGACCGCCCGCACCTCGCCGAATGACTTGACCAGCCCGCGCACGCTGATCGCCGGCCCGTCGGTCAAAGCCTCGCGGTCGATCACGGCGCCCACCGACGCCACGGGCGCCCGCTCCATCACTGCGTCTCTCGATCTCGGTGCCATGACGGTCACCCTAGAGGCGATTCAGGTCAGGAAATGGCCGCAATACCTGACATCGTTCGTTGCATGACCGAGACGTCGGGACGGTTGCTGAAGCTGCTCGCGCTGTTGCAGGCGCGGCGCGACTGGCAGGGCCAGGAGCTGGCCGACCGGCTGGAGGTCTCCTGCCGCACGATCCGCCGCGACGTCGAGCGGCTGCGCGAGCTCGGCTACCCGGTCGACGCGCTGACGGGGCCGGCCGGAGGGTACCGCCTGCGGGCGGGCACAGCGATGCCGCCGTTGCTGCTGGACGACGACGAGACGGTCGCGATCGCGGTTGGCCTCAGCGGCGCCGCGAGCGCGTCGGTGACCGGGATCGAGGAGACCTCCGTGCGGGCGCTGCTGAAGCTGGAGCAGGTGCTCCCGGCGCATCTGCGCCGCCGTGTCCACGCGCTGCGCTCGGTCACCGCGACCCTGCCGGCGACGGGCCCGACGGTCGACCCCGAGGCGCTGACCGCGATCGCCGCCGCCTGCCGCGATCACGAGCGGCTGCGCTTCGGCTATCGCGCGCGTGACGGAAGCGAGAGCCACCGCAGGGTCGAGCCGCACAGCCTCGTCAACCTCGGCCGCCGCTGGTATCTCGTCGCGTGGGACTGCGAGCGCAGAGACTGGCGCAGCTTCCGCCTGGACCGGCTCGCCGACCCCGCTGGCGCCGGCACCCGCTTCGCGCCGCGCGAGCTGCCCGGCGGCGATCCCGCGACGTATGTCACCCAGGGCTTCTCAGCGGCCCAGCGGTTTGCCGCCGCCCAGCAGCGCTGGCAGGCGCGTGTGACGCTCCACGAGTCTGCCGCCGAGATGAGACGGCGCTTCCCGACGATCTGGGGCGGCTTCGACCCGATCGACGAGCGCAGCTGCGGCTACAGCACGAGCGCCGACGAGCTCGACTGGATCGCCGTCCGCCTCGTCATGCTCGGCGTGTCGTTCGAAGTCCACGAGCCGCCCGAGCTGCGCGAGGTCTTCGCGCAGCTCGCCGAGCGGTTCGCGCGGGCAGGAGGGTGAGCGCCACGCGCCAAGCGCGAAGCAGCTAGCCGCGCTCAGCCCGCGCCTTCAGCTCCTCAGCCGCCGTGTCGATCAGGATCGCGCGCACCCGGTCGACGGCAGGCCCGCGCAGCAGCATGCCAAGCATCCGCCCCGGGTCTGCCTCCAGTGCGTACGTCGCGCGTGTGCGGCCGCTGCCGAGGTCCTCGAAGGTCCACGTCCCGACGAGCGACTTCAGCTCGCCCTTCTCCTGCACGGTGTCGATCCGCGTCGGCGCCGTGTAGCTGAAGCGCAGCCGCGCCTTGACGGTCTTGACCTTCGCGTCGGAGACGGTGTCGACGAGCGTCGGCCGCCCCTCCCCGTCGCGCTCGAGCACATCGACCGAGACGAGGGAGGTCTGCCATTCCGGTGCGTGCTCGAGGTCGGCCGCGATCTCGTAGCAGCGCTCGATCGGCGCCGCGACCTCGACGCTGTGCGTCCCACTCAGGCTCATCGTCGCACCACTCTGACAGTCGCCGACGCCTTCTTGCCAGCGCCGTTGGACGCGCTGACCGACGCCGCGTTCTTGACGCGCTTGCCGACCTTGCTCGCCTGGTTGACGCGCAGCGCGATCTTGACCGTCGCGCCCTTGCCGGCCTTCAAGGTCCCGAGCTTCCAGCAGGCGCGGCCGTGCGACTTCTTCGCGCCCTTGGGCAGCTTGCCGAAGCTGAGGCCTCTGCCAGGGGTGTCGCAGACCGCGACGCTTTTGGCCGCTGCCTTGCCGCGGTTTATCGTGCGGATCGCGAACGTGACCGACGCGCCCTTCACCGCGCGCGCCTTCGACGCTCTCACGCCGAGTCTCAGCAACGGTCTCGGCGTCGGCGGGGCGGGCCGGATCGGTCTCGACGCGACGGTGCGCGTGATGCCGGTCCCGCCCGCGTTCGTCGCGGCGACCTGGCAGGCGATCGTGCGCCCCACGTCGGCCGACGTGAACCTGTAGGAATCGCTCGCGCTGCTCTGCAGCACCTGCCCGTTGCGCGTGTCGACGAACGAGTACGCGAACGTCGGGCTGTTCGACCACGTGCCTGGCTTGCAGACCATCGCGCCAACGGTCGTCGGCGGGACGGTCGCCGAGACGTCGCTCCCTCCGCGCGGCGCGAGCGGCGGGTTGTCGTTGCCTCTGACGAAGTCCTGGATCTCGGGCGCGGAGAGGTTCGTGTAGCCGTTGAAGGAGCCGACGCCGCACTCGCCGGTGGGATCGCCGAGTCTGACGAAGCTGGCGACGCCCGCCAGCGTGGTGTTGTTGATGGTGAGGGGGCCGCCGCTGTCGCCCTCGCAGGCAGAGCCGGTCGTGCTGCTGACGCAGTCGATCAGCGCGTTCGCGTCGCCGACGCCACAGGACGTCGGGTCGGTGATCGTCGTGCCGACGCTGTACAGCAGCCCGTCCGGCTCGACGCCCGTTGCCTGCCGGCCGAAGCCGGAGATCCCGGCGGACGTGCCGACGGCTGGGTAGGCGCCGTCGGCGATCAACGCGATCGGCTGCACGTCTGGCCCGAACCTCAGCGGCGTCGCGAGCTGCAGCACCGCGACGTCGTCGGGCGCGACGCCGCCGTTCTGGGTCGTGAACGAGTAGAGCGGGTGGACGCGGACGGTGGCCACGTCGATCGGGGCTTGGGCCGTCTCCTCGATCGCCTGCGAGTTCGAGATCCCGGCGCCGACCTTCATTGCGCTGTCCGGGATCCGCTGCGCCGTCGTTCCGTTGAAGACGCAATGCCCCGCGGTGACGACGTGCGTCGCGTCGAGGATCGAGCCGCCGCAGTCCTCGAAGTGCGTGCTGTCGACCTGGCCCTGCACGAACACCTGCCACGGCACCTGCGTCACGGGCGTCGGCGTCCCGCCGACGATCGCAGGCGCCTTCGCGCCACCCGGTGGCTGCTCGGCGTGCAGCGTTTGCGTAGGCGCGGCCGCGGAGGCGGCGGAGGCGGAGACGAGGAGCGCGGCGACGGCGAAGAATGCCGTCGCCGCCGCGCGCGACGGAATGCGGAGCATGCCATGAAGCATGACCGGTCAGCGATTCGGGCGGATTCGGATCACCGCCGCCTCCGAGCGGCTGCCGCCCTCAGACGACCGCACCACCACGATATCCCGCGCCTTCTGGCCGGCCTTTGCCGTCGGCGAGACCGCAAGCGTCAGTCGCAGCGTCCGGCCGCTGTTGGCGTTGACGGTGCCGAGCGAGCGGCAGACGCGACGGCCAGCGTCGTGCGCGGAGAAGACCGGCAACTGAGCCGAGCCCGCCTCTCGCGCGGCCGAGCCGCGAGCCGCCGTCGGGAACGCCAGCGCGCGGCCGGGCCGGTTGCAGACGACGACGCCCGTTGCCGCCTCGCCGCCACGGTTTGCCACGCGGATCGTCAGCGTGACCGCGCTGCCCGGCGGCGCGCCGTTCGGCGGCACGCGCACGGTCAGCCGCAGTACTGGCTTCCCCGCTGGCCCCTTTCCTCTCGCTCCCGGCCCTCCGCTCCCGGTCGGCGCTCCGCCCGCCCCCGCTGCCGGCCCGCCGCCCGGCGACCCGCTCGACCCCGCGCCGCCGGGGCTGGAGGCAATCGGAGGCGAGGCCTCGGTGCGCGCGATCCCCGTCCCGCCAGCGTTCGTGGCGGCGACCTGGCAGGCGACCGTGCGCCCAGCATCTGCGTTGGTGAAGCCGAACGTCGCCGCGCCGCCGCTCTGCAGCGCCTGCCCAGTGCGGGTGTCGAGGAAGGTGAACGTGAACGTCGGGCTGCCGCTCCACGCGCCCGGCGCGCACGTCATCGCGCTGCCGGCCTGCCAGGCCGGCGCGGACGCGGTCACGCCGCTGCCACCGCGTGGCGCCCTCGGCGGGTCGTCGTTGCCGGCGATGAACTGCTGGACGTCCGGCGCGGCGACGTTCGTGTAGCCGTTGATCGAGCCGATCCCGCAGATGCCGGTCGGCCCGCCCGTCGTGATGAAGCTGGCAACGCCCGCCAGCGCGCCGCCGATCGTCAGCGGGCCGCCGCTGTCCCCCTGGCAAGCGGAGCCGACCGCGCTGCTGATGCAGGTGACGACGGCGTTGGCGTCGCGGCCGCAGCGGAGCGGGTCGACGACCGTCGTGCCGACGGCATAGAGCTTCCCGTCCGGCTCCGAGGCGCCGCCCATCTGCAAGCCGAAGCCGCTGATCGTGGCGGCGCTCCCGGGCGGCGGATTGACGCCAGCCGCCGTCAGCGGGATCGACTGGGGCGCCACACCGCTGAGGTCGAGCGGCGTCGTCAGCTGCAGGACCGCGACGTCGTCGGGCGCGACACCCTGGTTCTGCGCCGTGAACTCATAGAACGGATGGACCCGGATCGCTGTGACTCTCGCCACCTGCGCGGTCGCGTCGAGCGGCTTGGTGTTCGACGCCCCGGCGGCAACGAGCATCGCGGAGGCGCTGAACGGCGCCACGGTGGTGCTGTTGTAGGCGCAGTGCCCGGCGGTCACCACATGCGTCGCATCGATGACCGACCCGCCGCACAGCTCGAAGATCCCCGTCCCCGTGTCGGCCTGCACGAACGCCTGCCACGGCGCCTGCGACGCCGCAATCGGCGTCCCGCCGACAATCGCCGGCTTCTGCGCAACGGGCGGTTGCTCCGCCGCCCCCAACGTCCCGCCGCTGTCGGCCTGCGCGCGCCCCGCCGCCGCGCTCAACGTCCCCCCGTCTGCGGCGGCCGCGCCCGCTGGCGCCACGCCCAACAACAGCACCACCGCAGCCACCAGCCCGCCCCAGCGGCCGGCGATCGTTCGCCTCGGCCGTCGGATGCGCGCGTTCCGCATGCGGTTGGTGTTGCGCCGCGCCGGCCACGCGTACCAGCCCTGAGCGCGCACGCGCAACCAGCGTCACCGCCCTGACCGACCCCCGGAGCGCGGCGTCACCGCGCGCTCCGGGGCCTACGCCGTCGGGACGCTTCCGGCGCCAGCGTCGACGACCTGCCACGGGCGGTCGTCGGGGCCGGCGAGAGCGAGCGTCCAGCGCTCGTGCGACGTGATCGCGCGCGACTTGCTGCCGCTCAGCACGGCCGCGGTGTCGCGGTCCTCGATGTAGCGGCGGCCGCTGACCTCGACCTCGACCGTCATCGTCGGCGGCTGCGCGGCCGCGTCAAGCGCGGCGATCCGCAGGTGCCGCACGACCGGGCCGCGAATCACCAAACGCGTTCGACCGCTCGTGTCGCCCGGATGGAGCAGCTCCTGCGCCGCCGTCGGCGTCGCGACGTCGAGCAGGTCAGCATCGGCGCCGTCGACGGCCTCGGCCCAGGCGGAGACCGCGCGCCGCACGGAGATCTCAAGCACGTCGGGCGCCCAACGGCCGTCGACCAACGAGAGGTCGAGCGCGGCGGCGCGCCCGTCGCCGGCGTAGTCGAGGCTGGCGACCTCGGCGCTGCTGACACCCTCGGGCAGTCTGTCGAGCGCGGCGACCTCGAGCATCGAGGCGTCGGAGAGGCGCCGGTCGTCGTAGTCAGGCGCGGCGACGATCTCGGAGTCGAGCACGTGCCGCCCCTCGGCGTCGCTCTCGATCGAGGCGATGATCCAGCCTCTGCCGTCGGCGCGCTTGGCGAGCGTCCAGAACTCGTTCAGCGAGGTCACGTCGGAGAGCGAGTTGGTGCGGCGCAGCACCTGGCCGTCGCGCGCCACGACGTAGTCTCTGAGCGTCGCGCAGACGCGCACGGTGACGCGGTCGTCGCGATCGCCTTCGCGGTTGGTCAGGCCGAGGTACTCGACCGAGTCGATCTTCAGCACCTCGACGCGGTTGCGCCAGCCACGGCGGGCGAAGTCGTCAAGGCGCCGTCGCCACTCGACCAGCAGGTCTGGCCCGAGCAGCTCGGAAAGCCGTTGCTCGTCGCCGTCGTCCCACGCTCTCTGCGCGTCCATGAACATCTGGCGCGCAGCCGCGTCGACGGCGTCGGGCGCGAACATCTCGTCGTCGTCGGCGGCGACCGCCGCAGCGCGCTGGACTCTGCGCGCCCGCTTGCGGCGATGCCGGTGGTAGGCCGCCGCCAGCATCTCGCGCCGCAGGAAGGCGACGATCAAGACGATTACGACGATCGCGACCACGCCGCCCAGCAGGATCAGCGTGCCGCGGCCGGAGCCGGTCCGACCGCCGCCGAAGCCACCGCCGCCGAAGCCGCCACCGCCGAAGCTGCGGCCGCCTCCGCCGAAGCCTCCACCGCCGCCAAAGCCCCCACCGCCGCCGAAGCCCGACGAGCCTCCGCCCGCGGCGGCGAGCGCGACCTGCGACTTCACGACGAGCAAGACGACCGCCAGCAGCAGAGCGGCGCCAAGGCGACGGAAAAGTGACGGGATCATTCCTGCCACGGTAGCGCGCCGAGAGGCCGACGCGCGGATACCACATGCGCCAGCCCCGCGCGCGCCGTCCTCGCGGGCCCGCCGCTACGGCTCTGGGACAGCGATCTCGCGCTTGAGGATCTTTCCCGTCGGCCCCTTCGGCAGCGCCTCTACGAACCAGACATGGCGCGGGTACTTGTACGCCGCAACGCGCTCCTTGACGTACTCGCGCAGCCCGTCGGCGTCGATCTCAGCGCCCGGCTTGAGCGCGACACAGGCGCCGACCTCCTCGCCCCACTCCTGGTCCGGTATCCCGACGACGGCCGCCTCGGCGACCTCCGGATGCTCGTAGAGCACCTCCTCGACCTCGCGCGGGTAGACGTTGTAGCCGCCGCGGATGATCATCTCCTTCTTGCGGTCGACGATGAAGAAGTAGCCGTCCTCGTCGACCCTCGCGAGGTCGCCGGTCAGGAGCCAGCCGTCGGGGCCGACCACCGTCGCGGTCGCCTCGGGCTTCTCCCAGTAGCCCTTCATCACGTTGTGGCCGCGGATCGCGATCTCGCCTATCTCGCCGAGCGGGAGGTCCTCGCCGTGCTCGCCGACGACCTTCATCTCGACGCCCGCGATCGGCGTGCCGATCGATCCGACCTTGCGCGGTCTGTCGGGATGGTTGAAGGAGGCGACCGGCGAGGTCTCGCTGAGGCCGTAGCCCTCCAGGACGGTGCAGTCGAAGGCGGCATCGAACGCCCTCAGCACCTCGCCGGGCAGCGCCGAGCCGCCGGAGACGCACAGCCGCAGGCACGACACGTCGTATCTGTCGCGGTCGGGCACCGCGAGCAGCGCGTTGTACATCGTCGGCACCCCCTCGAAGACCGTCACCCTGTCGCGCTCGATGATCTCCAGCGCCTTGACGGGGTCAAAGCGCGGCAGCAGCGTCAGCGTCGCGCCCGACGCGGCGCAGACGTTCAGCGCGCACGTCTGCCCGAACGAGTGGAACAGCGGCAGCGCGCCGAGGATCATGTCGCTCTCGTCGACCTGGATCAGCGTCGCGCGCGTCGTCTCGACGTTCGCCAACAGGTTCGCGTGCGACAGCTCGGCGCCCTTCGGCTGCCCGGTCGTCCCCGAGGTGTAGAGCAGGACGGCGGTGTCGTGGTCCTCGACCTCCGCCAGCTCGTACCGCGGCTGCGCCGCGGACGTCTGCTGGGAGAAGTCGAGGCCGACGGATATCAGCTCGGCGCCGGCCTCCTGCGCGCCCGGCGCCGCCTCGTCGACGAAGTCGCGCCAGGCGAACAGCAGCTTGGCGCCCGAGTCGCGCAGGTAGTACGCGACCTCGCGCTGCTTCAGCAGCACGTTCATCGGCACGACGATCCCGCCAGCGCGCAGGACCGCGTAGTAGACCGGCGGGAAGAACGGCACGTTGGGCAGCATCACGCCGACGCGGTCGCCGGGCTCGAAGCCCTTCTCCGCGAGCATCCCGGCGACCCGCGCGCTGCCCTCGGCGATCAGCGCCCAGCTCAGCTCCATGTCGTCGAGCTTGACCGCGACGCCCTCGCCGTGGCGCGCCGCGGTGTCGATCAGCAGGCTCGCCAGATTGCGCCCCATGCCCTCTCCTCCGTTGATGGGATCTCGTCCGATCAGCGGTGCGTCATCGTCATTGCGCGCCCGACCCCACAGCACGCGCCGGGGCCTCGCCCCAGAGCTGCTCGAGCCGGTAGAACTCGCGCGTGTCAGGCGTGAAGATGTGCACCACCACGTCGAGATAATCCATCAAGACCCACTGGGCCTGCGGCAGTCCCTCCACCCGTCGCGGCAACAGGCCGTGCTGTCTCTTCATCTCAGCGTGGATCCCGTCGTGGATCGCCTTCACCTGACGGTCGGTGTTGCCGCTGCACACGACGAAGTAGTCGGCGTAGCCAAGCACGCCCCGCAGGTCGAGCTCGACGATGTCGATCGCCTTTCTGTCATCGGCGTAGCCGGAGATCACCGACGCCATCTCGGCGCCCTCCAATTCGCTTTCAGTCAATTCATCACCTCCCCTCGGACTGATCGGTAGAGCCCGTTCGCCGCGATCGTCTGCGCGACCGCGTCGGGCACCAGATATCTGATCGGCCGCCCCTCGGCGACCCGCTCGCGCACCTCTGAGGAGGAGAGGTCAAAGCGCGGCATGTCGAAGAAGACGACCCGCTCGGAGCCGGCCAGCGGCGCGAGCGCCTGCTCGATCGCCGCCCGCATGGCGCCGCGGCGCTCGGCGACGGCAAGCGTCGCCAGCTCCAGGACGGCTTCGGCGTCGTGCCAGCTCGGCAGGCTCGCGGCCATGTCGCCGCCGACGATGAACGTCAGCTCGTCGCCCGGATCGCGCTCGCGCAGCAGCCGCAGCGTGTCGACGGTGTACGACCGTCCTGGCCGGTCCAGCTCCGCGCGGGAGACGGTGAAGCGGTCGTCGCCCTCGACCGCGCGCAGGCACAGCTCGTAGCGCTGCTCGGGCGACGGGTCGCCCGGCGCGACCTGCTTATGCGGCGGCTCGCCGGCCGGCATCAGCACGACGCGGTCCAGGCCGAGGCGTGCATGCGCCTCCTGGGCGCAGACGAGGTGCGCAAGATGTGGTGGGTTGAACGTCCCGCCGAGGATGCCGACGCGCATGCGGAGTCTGGCGCCGACGCTCAGGAGCGGACCTGGCCGGTGCCCTCGACCAGGTACTTGAACGTCGTCAGCTCGCGCACGCCGATCGGGCCGCGGGCGTGCAGCTTCTGCGTCGAGTTCCCGATCTCAGCGCCCATCCCGAACTCGCCGCCGTCGGTGAAGCGGGTCGAGGCGTTGACGTAGACGCAGGCGGCGTCGACGCGCAGCTGGAAGGCGCGTGCGGAGGCGGTGTCCTGCGTCACGATCGCCTCTGAGTGGCCGCTGCCCCAACGCCCGATGTGCTCGATCGCCTCCTCGGCGGAGTCGACGACGCGGATCGCGAGCGTCAGCGCCAGATACTCGGTCTTCCAGTCCTCCTCGGTCGCCAGCGCGATCGGGATGCCGGGGCCGGCGAGCGCGCGGGCGCGCTCGTCGCCGCGCAGCTCGACGCCGGCCTCGTGCAGCAAGCGGCTGACGCGGGGCAGGAAGTCCGGGGCGGCGTCCGCGTGGACGAGCAGCGTCTCGGCTGCGTTGCAGGCCGAGGGGCGCTGGACCTTCGCGTTGAAGGCGATCGCCTCGGCGTCGTCGAGGTTGGCGGAGGCGTCCACGAAGACGTGGCAGTTGCCGGAGGCGGCGTAGATCACCGGGACGGTCGCGACGGCCTTCAGCGCCGCCTTCAGCCCCTCACCGCCGCGCGGGAAGATCAGGTCGACGACGCCGTCCTGCGTCGCCAGCTCGGCCAGCTCCTCGCGGCCGCCGCCGCCGACGAGCGAGATCGCGCCCTCGGGCACGCCGGCCTGCGCAGCCGCGTCCGAGGCGATCTCGGCGAGCACGCGGTTGGAGTGCAGCGCGGTCGAGGAGCCGCGCAGCACGATTGCGTTGCCGGACTTCAGCGCGAGCGCGGCGGCGTCGATCGTCACGTTCGGGCGCGCCTCGTAGACGACCGCGACGACGCCGAAGGGGACCCGCACGCGGCGGACGTCAACGCCGTTGGGCAGGCGGTGGCCGTCGATCACCTCGCCGACCGGATCGGGCAGCGCAGCCACGGCACGGGCACCGGCGGCGATCCCCTCGATCCGTGCGGGGTCGAGCGCAAGGCGGTCAAGCAGGGCAGAGCCGATCTCGTTGGCGCGGCCGTTCTCGAGGTCCTTCGCGTTCGCCTCCAGGATCTCCGGCGTGCGCTCGATCAGCGCGTCCGCGATCGCATGCAGCGCGCGGTTCTTCGTGTCGGATCCGAGCGCGGAGAGCGGGCCGGCGGCAGCCTTGGCGGCAAGGCAGACGTCGGTGACCGAGGTGGGCGTCGAGATGGCCATCGACACAGGGTACCCGGCCACCCCCGCCCTGCGTCCAGCCCGCACGTCCGCTAAGGGCGCGCGGGCGGCGGGTCCGTTCACCCGCACGAGCGCAGGCTTGCTGCTCTGCGCGAGCCGCAAGCCTGCGCTGCTGCAGCGCTCAGCCGATCATCTCCCGCGCAGCGCCGCCCGGCAGGAACATCGGCAGGCAGTCCGCGTTCGGCGATATGCGCGCCTCAAGCAACGCCGGGCCGGGCTCGGCGAGCGTCTCGGCGACGGCGTCAGCGACCTCGTCGCCCTCCGTCACCCGCCGCGCCGACAGGCCGAAGGCCTGCGCCAGCAGCGTCCAGTCTGGCGAGGCGCCGAGGTCGACGGCGTGCCGGCGCCCGCCCCAGAACATGTCCTGCTGCTGGCGGACCATCCCGAGCGTCGCGTTGTGCATCAGCACGATCTTCACCGGCAGCTGCTCCTCGACCGCGGTCGCGAGCTCCTGCACGTTCATCAGCAGCGAACCTTCGCCGCTGACGCAGACGACCGTGCTGCCCGGCTCCGCCGCCTGCGCGCCGAGGGCTGCCGGCAGCCCGTATCCCATCGTGCCGTGGCCGCCCGAGGTCAGCCAGCGGCGGGGGCGCTCGAACCGCAGCCGGCCGGCGGCCCACATCTGGTGCTGGCCGACGTCGGTCGAGACGATCGCCTCGCCGCCGCTCGCAGCCTGCACGGCGTCGAGCAGGCCGTGGGGGTCGATCCCCTCCCCCGGCCCCTCGCCGCCGGACCAGCCCGGCGCGGGCACGTCGAACGGCTCGGCCGCGCGCCAGCCGTCGATCCGCTGCCACCAGGCGTCGAGCCGCCGCACATCGGGAGCGCCGGGCGCGTCGCGCAGCGCGCGGTAGGCGGCGGTGATCGCGGCGAGGCCGTGCCGCGCGTCAGCGGCGATCGGGACGTGGACAGCGCGCAGCTTGCCGATCTCGCTCGGGTCGACGTCGAGGTGGATCACCTTCGCGTGCGGCGCGAACTGGCCGAGGTCGCCGGTGACGCGGTCGTCGAAGCGCGCGCCGACGCAGACGATCAGGTCGGACTCGTCAACGGCCCAGTTGGCCGTCTTCGTCCCGTGCATCCCGAGCATGCCGAGGAAGCGGCGGTCGGAGGCGGGAAAGGCGCCGAGCGCCATCAGCGTCGTCGTCACCGGCAGCTCGGCGGCGCGCGCAAGCTCGGTCAGCTCGTCGGCGGCGTCAGCGTGAACGACCCCGCCGCCGGCGTAGAGGACCGGCCGCTGCGCCGCCGCGATCGCCTGGGCTGCGAGCCGCGCTTGGCGGCCGTTGGGCTTGACCGTCGGGCGATGGCCCGGCGTGTACGGCGGATGCGGCTCGCGGTCGCGTGCCGGCGCGCGGGCGATGTCGGAGGGCACGTCGACCAGCACCGGGCCGGGGCGGCCGGTGCGCGCGAGGTGGAAGGCGTCGTGGATCGCCTGCGCCAGCTCGTCGGCCGACTCGACCGCGATCGCGTGCTTGACCATCGGCGCCGTCATGCCGATCACGTCGGCCTCCTGGAAGGCGTTCGTGCCGCGGAGGTCGCTGCGCACCTGCCCGGTGACGAAGACGGTCGGCGTCGAGTCCATGTACGCGTCGCAGATCGGCGTCAACAGGTTCGTTGCACCGGGCCCGGAGGTCGCGAAGGCGACGCCGACGCGACCGGTCGCGCGTGCATAGCCCTGCGCCGCGTGGCCGGCGCCGGCCTCGTGGCGCATCAGCACGTGTCGGATCTTGCTGTCGACGAGCGCGTCGTAGATCGGCAGGCTGGCGCCGCCCGGCAGCCCGAAGACGGTGTCGACGCCCTCGCGCTCGAGCGCCTTCGTCAGGGCGTCGGCGCCGCGCATCGGGCATTCCCTTCGGTGGCGGAGATCGTGAGGATCGAGCTGAGTACGACGATGAGCGCGAGGACGAGACGCATGGGGCTGCTCCTTGGAGACGCGGCGTTTAGGGTGGGGCTCCGCGCGCAGGCGCGGGCGAGGCAGAGGGCTGGAAGACGCCGAGGCGGCTCAGCCGGCTACGCGTACGCCGACGAGAACGCCAATGGCGCTCGTAAGTCGGTCGGCGTGTATGCGCGGGTGCGACACGGCGATGAAGGATGCCGGACGACCGGCGCGTGCGCAACCCTTCGCCTTGTGCCCTCCTGGAGCGAGCTCCTACTCCAGCACGAAGTAATCGCGGTGGATCGCCTCGTCGCTGGCGCGGGGGAGCAGCTCGCGGGCTTGCGCTGACTTGAGGCCCTGGACGCGGCGCAGCTCGGCGGCGTCGTAGTTGCTGATGCCCTTGCCGACGAGCGCGCCGTCGTGGACGACCTCGACGGCGTCGCCGGCGTCGAAGCCGCCGCTCACCTCGACGATCCCGACCGGCAGCAGCGAGGTGCCCCCGTCGCGCAGCGCGCGGGCCGCGCCGGCGTCGACGGCAAGCTGGCCACGCGCTGGCTTGGCGTACTTCAGCCACAGCTTGAAGCTCGAGTAGCTGGCCGCGCGCGCCGGGAAGCGGGTGCCGACTGCCTCGCCCGCGACCGCCGCGGTGATCACCCCGGGCGTCCGCCCGTTGGCGACGACCGCTGGGATCCCGGCCGCCGTCGCCATCTCGGCCGCGACGACCTTCGAGCGCATCCCGCCGGAGCCGAGCGTTGAGGTCGTCTGACGGATGTCGAGCGCGTCAAGCGCGTCGAAGTCGTCGACGAGCGGGACGATCTCGGCGGTCGGGTCCAGGCGCGGGTCGGCCGTGTAGAGGCCGTCGGTCGAGGTCAGCAGGACGAGCTGCTCGGCGCCGATCAGGATCGCGACCTGCGCCGCGAGGAAGTCGTTGTCGCCGAAGGAGATCTCGTCCGTTGTCGTCGTGTCGTTCTCGTTGATGACCGGGACGACGCGCCAGTCGAGCAGCCGCTGAAGCGTCTGCCGCGCGTTGAGGTAGTGCGTGCGCGCGCTGATGTCGAAGAAGGTCAGCAGCACCTGCGCAGTCGCGACGCCGCGCGCCGTCAGCAGCTCGTCGTAGACGCGGTAGAGCTGGCCCTGCCCAACGGCGCTCGCCGCCTGCAGCTCGTCGATCGCCCGTGGCCGCATCCCAAGCCCCATCACGCCCATCCCGCGCGCGATCGCACCGCTCGTCACGATCACGACGTCGCGGCCGCTGGCATGCAGCGCCGCCGCCTCCTCGCAGACATGCTCCAGCACCTCGCGGCGTGGATGCCCGACGTCGTCGCAGACGATGCTCGACCCGAGCTTGATCACGACCGTGCTCATACGCCTCGCAGCTTACGGACGCGACCTGATCGGCGATGCCGTGGCGGGCGGCGCGCTCCGCCGCCGGCGGCGCGGGCGCGGACGCGGGCGCCCGCGCGACGCCGCGCCGCGCTCAGCGCGGCAGCACCCGGCCGACGAGCTCGACGACGCGGCGCGCGACCGTGCCGTCGGTGTCGGCGTCGGCTTGCAGGTCGCTGACCGAGCAGCCCACGAGCGTCGGCGCCGCCGCCAGCGGGACGAGCAGCTCCTCCAGCTCCTCCCAGCCGAGCCCGTACGGCTGCGGGTAGCTGACCGCCGGCATCACCGACGCGTCGAGCACGTCGAGGTCGAGGTGGAGCCAGACCGGGTCGCTCTGCAAGCGCGCCGCGGCCTGCAACCCGACGAGCGCTGGGCCCTCGGCGACGATCCCGGGGGCGTCGCGCAGCCAGACCGCCGGGTCGATCCCGTCGAGGTCGTCGTCGCCGGCCGGGTCGACGCCGCGCGGCCGCAGTCCGAGCACGACCGTGCGCGCCGGCTCGACGAGCGGGGGCTGCGCGGCCGGCGCGCCCAGCTCGACGAGCGCCCGCGGCCCGTGCCCGCAGACGATCGCGAAGTCCATGTCGGCCGCCTCGCCGGTCGGCGAGGTCGTGCCGTCAAGCGCGTCGGGATGGCCGTCGACCATCCACAGCCCGGGTGCGATGCCGGCATGGCGACAGCCCGCGAGCGCGCCTGGGAGCAGCGTGCAGTCGCCGCCAAGCACGAGCGGACGGCGCCCGCCCCGCACCACTCGCGCGACCGCCTCGCGCAGCGCAAGAGACGCCGCGAGGACCGCGGCGTGGGCGATCACGCCGCTGTCTGGATCGCGCTCGGCCGGTCGCAGGACACCGGTCACGTCGCCGAGGTCCTCGACGGCGCCGACCGCAACAGCGATCCCCGCCGACCGCAGCGCCGCCGGAGCGCGCTCCTCCCCCTCTCCCGCGCCAGCCGAGTCCAGCGGCGCGCCGATCAGCGTCCAACCGCTCATGAGCCGCCCCGCCACCGCTCGCCGAGCCCGCCGCTCAGAGGAGCCCCGCGCCGTCGCGTCGCCGGGGCGCTCATCAGCCCACCCCTACGACGGGTCGAGCTCGAACTCGATGCCGCCGATCTCGACCTCGTCGCCCGGCTCGAAGCCGGCCTCTTCGAGCGCGCGGATCACGCCGATCGATCTGAGGCGCGTCTCGAGATAGGCCATCGCCTCCTCGTTGTCGACGTCGTAGCGCGCGACGAGGCGGTTGACGCCGTCGCCGATCACGCGGAAGCCGCCTTCGCCGACCGACTCGACGTGGAAGCCGCGCGGCGCGGCGGGTCGGAAGACCTTGTGCTCGGCGAGGTCAGCGACCTCCGCGACCTCCACCGGCGCCGCGAGCGGAACGTGCTGCAGCAGCAGCTTGCGCAGCAGGTCGAGGCCCGCGCCGGTCGCGCTGGAGGTCCGCACGATCGGCACGTCCTCGCCGAGCCGCGCACGCCAGAACGCCTCGGCGGCGTCGGCCTCCTCGTCGGTCACGAGGTCGATCTTCGACAGCGCGAGGACGCGCGGCAGGCTGGCGAGCCGCGTGTCATGCGCCGCCAGCTCTCTCTCGATCGTCGCGTAGTTATCGGCTGGCTCGGAGCCGTCGGCCGGAGCGAGGTCGAGCACGTGGACGAGCAGCCGCGTGCGCTCGACGTGCGCGAGGAAGTCGTGGCCGAGGCCGGCGCCGTCGCTGGCGCCCTCGATCAGGCCCGGGATGTCGGCGATCACGAGCTGGCGGTCGTCGCTCTCGATCGTCCCGAGCACCGGCTCGAGCGTCGTGAACGGGTAGTCGGCGATCTTCGGCTGCGCGCGCGTCATGCGGCTCAGCAGCGACGACTTGCCGGCGTTCGGAAGCCCGACGAGGCCAACGTCAGCGAGCAGCTTCAGCCGCAGCTCGAGCCAGCCCTCCTCGCCCGCCAGGCCGCGCTCGGCGAAGCGCGGCGCTTGCCGCGTCGGCGTCGCGAAGTGCTTGTTGCCGCGGGCGCCGCCGCCGCCGCGGGCGACGACCGCGCGCTGCCCCGGCGAGACGAGGTCATGCCGCGTGCCGTCCTCGAGGACCGCGACGGTGCCGGGCGGCACTCTCACGACGAGCAGGTCGCCGTCGGCGCCATGGCGCATTCTGCCCTGGCCGTGGCCGCCCTTGCGCGCCTTGAAGTGCGCGGTGCGGCGGAAGAACTGGAGGTCGCGCAGGGAGTCGTCACAGAGCAGCACGACGTCGCCGCCGCGGCCGCCGTCACCGCCGTCGGGCCCGCCTTTGGGCACCTTCGCCTCGCGGCGGAACGACATACAGCCGTCACCGCCGCGCCCGGCCTGGACATGGATGCGCACTCTATCGGAAAGCACGCATCAATCCTGGCAGACGGGGCGCCGCATGGCGCGGCGCCCCGTCGACCGAGGGGACGTCGTCCGGCCGCAGCCCAAACGTTCTCGTCATAGAACGACAAACGCCCGGCAAAAGCCGGGCGTCTGAAGCACTGCGAAGTCTGTGCGGGTCGAGCTAGTCGGCCGACGGCGCGGGGACGATCGAGATCACGCGGCCACGACGGCCGGTTCTGAAGTCGACCGTGCCGGCCGCCTTCGCGAAGATCGTGTCGTCCTTGCCGATGCCAGTGCCCTCGCCCGGCTTGAATCTCGTGCCGCGCTGGCGAACGATGATCTCGCCGCCGGTCACGGCCTCGCCGGCGAAGACCTTCACGCCGAGCCGCTTCGCGTTGGAGTCGCGGCCGTTTCGGGAGGAGCCAAGCCCCTTCTTATGCGCCATCAGGCAGCCTCTCTTCTCGCGGCAGCTCTGCCAGAGCCAGAGGCGGAGATCGTGGTGATCTCGATTCTGGTGAGCTCCTGGCGGTGCCCGTTGCGGCGCTTGTAGCCACGCTTGGGCTTGAACTTGACGACACGCAGCTTCGGCCCACGCTCGTGGGCGACGATCTTCGCCTCGACTGAGACCTGCGCGAGGTCGTCGCCGTCAAGGATCTGGTCGTCGCCGCGGTAGAGCAGCGGGTCGAGAGCGACGGTCGCGCCCTCGTCGGCGGCAAGCCGCTCGACGAGCAGGTGCTGACCCACCTCGACGTGGTACTGCTTTCCACCGGTCTTCACGATCGCGTACATGGATTCTCTAGCTGTCACTCGGTCGCGGCGGACGATTCCGCCGTTGCACGGGAACGACGCCGACTGCCTCTGCGGCTGCGGCGCCGAGCGGAAGATTGTACGTCATCGGACGCGTCGTCGTCGGGACCCCCGTTCGACGCGCCATTGTCGACGAGCGTGGCCGTCGCCGCGGTGCGTCCGACTTCCTCGATCCGCACGAGCCGCTTCTCGCCAACGTGGCGGCCAGCGCCGCTGACGGAGACGATGTAGCCGTCGATCTTCGCGACCGCGTCGTCGACGTTGTACATGTGCGGCTCGACGATCGAGACGAGCACCTCGTCGCCCTCGCGGAACGGCAGCGCCCGCTCGGCGACCTCGTCGCGCGTCCCCTCGAAGGTGATCGCGAAGTGGTCGAGCGGCAGCCCCTCAGAGCCCTCGAAGTGGAACCACTTGCCGGTCTCCTCCTCGAGCTGGCGGAGGATCCGCGCGCCGTTGCCGGTGAAGACCGCGCTGACGCGCGGGTTGATCTGCAGCAGCAGCGCCTCGGCGTCGTGCTCCTTGGCGAGGTCGCGCAGTCTGCGCTCGAAGTCGATCGCGATCGTCTCCTCGGAGCGGATCACGCCCTCGCCGTCACATGTCGGGCAGGCGCGGGTCATGATCTCGCGGACGCCCTCGGTGACGTTCTGGCGCGTCATCTCGACGAGGCCAAGCGGCGAGATCTCGACGACGAACGTCTTCGTGCGGTCCTCGTCGAGATATCTGCGAAGCGTCTTGAGCACGGCGTCGCGGTTGCGGGCACGCGCCATGTCGATGAAGTCGATGACGATGATCCCGCCGATGTCGCGCAGGCGCATCTGGCGCACTGCCTCTTCGGCCGCCTCAAGGTTCGTTCTCGTGATCGTGTCCTCGAGCCGCGCGCCTCTGCCGCGGCCGATGAACGAGCCGGTGTTGACGTCGATGACCGTCAACGCCTCGGCGTAGTCGATCACGAGATAGCCGCCGCTGGGCAGGTCGACGCGTCTGGTGAGCGTCCCCTCGATCTCTCTCTCGACGCCGTAGCGCTCGAACAGGGGCGTCTCCTCGTCCCACAGCTCGACGCGGTCGACGAGCTCGGGCGCGGTGCGCGTGAAGAACGAGACGAGCCGCTGGTACTGCTTCTGGTCGTCGACGACCGCGCGCTCGAAGTGGTCGGAGAAGATGTCGCGCACAACGCGCACCGACAGGTCGGCCTCTTGGAAGACGAGGTCGGGCGCCTGCGTCTCCTCGACGCGCTTCACCAGCACGTCGTTGAGCTTGAAGAGGTACTGCATCTCGCGCTCGAAGTCTTCGCGTCTAGCGCCGAAGGCCGCCGTGCGGATGATCGCGCCGCCGCCGTGGAGGTCGAGTCTGGCCGCCTCCTTGCGCAGCCGGTCGCGCTCCTTGTCGGGGAGCCGCCTTGAGACGCCGACGCCCTCGCCCTGCGGCGTGTAGACCATGTACCGGCCTGGGATCGTCAGCTCCATCGAGAGCCGCGCGCCCTTGGTCTTGAGCGGGTCCTTGACGACCTGGACGACGACCTCTTGGCCGGGTCTGAGCAGGTCGTGGATCTTCAGGCCCTCCTTGCCGCCGCCACGGCCGCGCTTGGCGACCTCGACGCCCGGCAGCACGATCTCGTCGACGTGCAGGAAGCCGTTCTTCTCCAGGCCGATGTCGACGAAGGCGGCCTCGAGGCCGGCCAGGACGTTGTCGACCTTGCCCTTGTAGATGTTGCCGACGATCGAGCGGCTGCCGCGCCGCTCGAGGTACAGCTCGGCGACGCGGTAGCCCGCCGCCGGGTTCGCCGGCTTGCGACGCCTGCGCCCCGACGGTCTGGGGGCTGCAGCGACGTCGCCCGTCGCTTCAAGCAGCGCGACGCGGGTCTCACCCCGGTCAACGCTGACAAGCACTTGCTTCTTCACAGTAGGTGTCTTCCTTAGGAGAGGACGAGCCCCCGGCCCTTCGATCCTTGTGCGATCCGCGCTTGGGCATAGATCGACTGGAGAAGTCCGAGGGCGATGAACGTTGTTAAGTAGGAGGCGCCGCCGTAGCTCATGAGCGGAAGGGTCACGCCGGTGATCGGCATGATGCCGATCGTCATTCCGACGTTCACGCAGAGCTGGTACAGCAACATTGCCAAGATTCCTGCTGCTATCAGTGTGCCAAAGAGGTTTTTGGCCATCGTCAGCAGGCGTAAGGTGCGCCAGACGAGGAGCGCGTAGAGCGACAAGACCGCCGCCGCCCCGACGAACCCCCAGCGCTCGCCCACGACCGAGAAGATGAAGTCGGTGTGGTGCTCGGGCAGGAAGTTCAGGTCGGTCTGCGTCGATCTCGCCAGGCCCCGGCCGGTCTTCTCGCCGGAGCCGATCGCGATCTTGCTCTGGTTGAGCTGGTACGTCGTCAGGTTGGTGTTGCTCGACGGGTGCAGGAAGCCCGTCAGACGATCGACCTGGTAGGGCTTCAGAACGTGGACGCCCGCGGCCGGTGCGACCGCCAGCACGAGCACGAGCGAGACGGCGAACAGCGCGAGCAGGCCCGCGATGTGGCGCCCGGACGTGCCTGCGATGTAGAGCATCGTGAGCGCGCAGACGACGTAGACGCTCGCCGAGCCGAGGTCGGGCTGCACCATCACGAGCGCCGCGGCGCCGAGCGCGAGCAGCATGATCCGCGCCGTCGTGTCCCGCTCCCCCAGCCGCCGCAAGCGGTCGACGATGAAGCCGGCCAGCGCGATGATCAGCAGCACCTTGCCCAGCTCAGAGGGCTGGAATCTGAAGAACGGCAGCGCGATCCAGGAGCGCGCTCCGCGCGTCGCCGCCGCCAGCATCAGCGTCAGCACGTTGAAGGCGATCATCAGCGCGTAGACGCCGATCTTGAACTCGCGCAGGCGCGAGTAGTCGAAGCGGCTGATCGCGAGCATGACGATCGTGCCGACGACGGCGTAGGCGATCTGGCGGTGCGCGTAGTAGTCCGGCGCGCCTCTGACAAGCGTGCGTGTCGACCCGCCGATCGCGACGACGGAGATCGCGACAAGGCCGAAGACCGCCACCAGCATCAGCGGGTCCAGCCCCAGCCGCGGGCGCGCGAACGTCCGCGTCGCGTCTTGCACGCTGCGCTTGATCGGGGTCGCGCTCATGTCGTCGTCGAGCTTCCCGCGACGACTCTGCCGGGATGGCCGTAGAACCACTGCGAAAGGATCTGGCGCACGGCCGGCGCGGCCGCCTGGTCGCCGAAGCCGCCGTTCTGGATCACGCACGCGACGACGATTGGTCTGACCGGGTCCGGCACGTAGGCGACGTACCACGACTGGTCGGGCTTGCCGGTGATCTGCGCCGTGCCCGTCTTGCCGAAGACCTCTTTGCCGAAGCCGGCGAAGACGTCGGCCGAGGTGCCGCCGGCGAGCGTCGAGTCGCGCAGGCCCTGCTGTATGACCGGCAGGTCGGGGATGTCGATTCTGCGCGCCGGCGGGCTGTCGAAGCGCTCGATCACGCGCTCGTCGGGGCCGATCGCCGCGAGGCCGATGTGGGGTCTCACGACCGTGCCGCCGTTCTCGATCGCGCCATAGGCGACCGCGAGCTGCAGCGGAGACGCGAGGAAGTCGCCCTGGCCGATCGCAAGCGACGCATTGTCGCCGATCGTCCAGGTGTCGTCGAGGAAGGCGATGTTGCAGTTCGCCTTCCCGTGTCTTCGCTCGCAGGCGCGCTGCTCGTCCTGCAGCAGCCTGATGTGGTGCGGGTCAGGGACGGTGCCGTCAGCCTCTGGCGCGAGGTCGACCCCGGTCGGTCTGCCGAAGCCGAACTTGCGCGCCCACTCCTGCAGCGGGCCGCCGTTGGGGTGGCCCTCCGGCGGCACGTTCAGCAGGCCGCCGAGGTTGTAGAAGAAGGTGTCGACCGACTTGGCGATCGCCTGCGTCAGGTCGACGGGGCCATAGACGGCGCCGCCTGCGTTTCTGCGCACCTGGTCGCCGCTTCTCCACGTTCCGATGTCGTCATAGACTCTGTTGACGTCCCAGACGCCGCTGGAGAGCGCCGCGGCGGAGGTGACCGGCTTGAAGGTCGAGCCGACCGCGTAGGTGCCCTGCGTCGCGCGGTTGAAGAGCGGGAAGTTCGACTCGGTGCTGTTGAGCTGTCTGTAGACCCTGTCGGAGACGCCCTTGGCGAAGATGTTGGGGTCGAACGACGGGTCCGAGCCCATCCCGAGCACCTCGCCGTCGCGCGGGTCGAGCGCGACGAAGGCGCCGCCGTTGGCGGGGTTGCCAAGGCCGTGCGCGAGGTCCTCGCCGGTCTTCAGCGCCTGCTGGCCGGCCTGCTCGAGTCTCAGGTCGATCGACAGCTTGAGGTCGTTGCCCTTTCTGGCCAGCGTCTCGGGCAGTCTCTTGCCAGTCGGCTGGCCCTGCGCGTTGACCTGGATCCGCTGCTCGCCGTCGACGCCGCGCAGGTAGTGGTCGTAGACGCCCTCCAGGCCGCCCTTCCCGACAATCGAGCCGCCTCTGATGCCTCTGAAGGCGGGGTCTCTGAGCTGGTCTGCGTCGATCTGGCCGACGGTGCCGAACAGCTGCGCGCCGACCTCTCTGTAGGGGTACTCGCGCAGCGAGGCGTCCTCGGTCGAGACGCCGGGGAACTGCTCGGCGCGCTCGGACAGGTACGTGTACGCGGCCTTGCTGGCGTCAGGCTGGACGACGACGTCGGCGTAGGGCAGCGCGCCGACGCTCTGGTCGACCGCGCACTCGATCGGCATCAGCATTCTGTGCGTCGCCGTGTCGCCGGAGCCAAACTGGCAGTCCGCCGGTCTCGTCGACCTGCCGAGCACCCAGCTCAGTCTTCTCAGCAGCGCGTGTCTGCCTGCCTCGTCCTGCGGCAGCCTTTGCGGCGTGACGACGACGGAGACGGCCGAGCGGTTCTCGACCAGCACGTTGCCGTTGCGGTCGGTCATCTCGCCGCGCGGCGCCTGCACGACAACCGTGCGGACGCGGTTGCTGGAGGCCTGGGCGACGTACTGGTCGCCGGACAGCACCTGCAGGAACCAGAGGCGGAAGAAGATGATCCCGAAGATCGCGAAGGCGATCCCGCCAAGGATCGCGACGCGCATCGCAAGCTGCGGCGAGGACTGGGCGCGGCGGTCCTCGGGGTCGATCATCGGTCGGTGGAGGGTCGGGAGAGCGGCGAGAGGCCGCCGGTCGTATACGCGCGGCGGCGGCGACGGCGGGGGTCGTCAGGCAGTGAGCGCCGGACGATCCGCCGCACCAGCGCGTACACCGGCAGCGCGAACAGCGCGCCGAGCAGGATCGTCACGACGATCTGGCGCAGCAGCAGCCAGCTGACCGGCGCGTCGATCCCGAGCAGGAACTGCAAGACCGTGAAGCCGATCGTCGAGATCGCGGTCGCGATCGCGCCGACGGCGACCGGGACGAGGCCGTGGGCGGGGTCGCGCAGCTCGCGCAGGCGGCCGGCGCCGTAGCCGATCACGATGTAGAGCAGCGAGGTGACGCCGAGCGTCTGGACGAGCGCGAGGTCGACGAACATGCCGACCGCGAAGCCGAAGACGGCCCCGGGCAGCGAGCCGGCCATCAGCCCGACGGAGGCGACGAGCAGCGGCGCGAGGTCGACCGAGACGCCGAAAACGGTGATCTGCGAGATCGCCGCGATCTGGACGATCACCCCGAAGAAGCCGAGCGCTCCGAGGCGGAGCCAAAGCTGCCAGTTCTCGCTCAAGCTCAAGGCACCTGGGCGCGCGCCGCGACGTCGGCCGGCGAGGTCGTGAGGATCTGGACGAAGTCGAGGTGGCGCAAGTCGGCGTACGGAGAGATGTGGACCTGGTTGCTCGAAGCGAGCTCGGCTTGGTCAGCGCTTCTGACTCTGCCGATCGGGATCCCCTCCGGGTAGGGCGACGGGAATCTTCTGTCGATGATGCCGGATGTGACGACGTTGTCGCCTTCGCGGACGTTCGCTCTCTGCGGCAGCTGCTGCACGAGCAGGTCGAGCGGGTTGCCGATCGAGGGCTTCACGAGGCCGATCGGGCCGTCGCCGTTGTTGTTGAGGATCCGGCCGCCGACGGTCGAGGACTGGTCGGTGATCAGCGTCACGACGGAGGCGTCGCCGGCGACCGTCGTGACATGGCCGACGAGCCCGGCGAGGTCGGAGCTGCCGCCGATCACGGCGTCGCCGACGGCGACGCCGGCGCCGCTGCCGGAGCTCACCGTCATCGTGTCCTTCAACAGGTTGTTCGGAGAGCGGCCGATGATCCGCGCGGTGACCTTGTGGTATTGGTCGAGCCCGTAGCTGCTGTCGAGTCTCGCGAGCGCCCGCAGGCTGCGGTTCTGCGCGATCAGCTCCTGGTCGTCGATCTGCGTTCTCAGCAGCTGGTCGCGTTGCGCGCGCAGCTGGTCGCGCTCCTTCTTGGCATGGAAGGTGTCGCCCACCCAGCCGAACAGGTCACGGGCCGGCTTCAGCGCCCGGCTGGCGCCGTCCTGCACCGGTGACAGGACCGCAAGAACGCCGCGCTGGACCGAGTGGAGCGGGCTTCCGGCAGACTCTCCGAAGTAAACCGTCAGCAGGATCAGGGAGACCACGACGAGGCCGATGAGCACGGCTCGTCGGCGGCGGACTGCTTGTCTGTCATACACGGGTCGCGTGTCTCCAAGCGGGTGGCAGCAGCTCCAACGCTCGGAGGCACTTAGTACCGCCGGCGCCGGTTGTTCTTCGAATTCTTGTGGGACCGGTGGATCGCTTCGAACTCCTCCAGCGAGCGGCCCGATCCGACCGCCACGCACGTCAGGGGAGACTCGGCGAGGTGCGCCGGCATCTGCGTCTCATGACGCAGGCGCTCGTCCAGCCCCTGCAGCAGCGCGCCACCGCCGGCCAGCATGATGCCACGGTCCATGATGTCGGACGCCAGTTCCGGAGGCGTGCGGTCGAGCGTCTCCTTGACGGCGTCGATGATCTGCGAGATCGGCTCCTCGAGCGCGGCGCGGATCTCCTCGCTCGTCAGCACGACCGTCTTGGGCAGGCCGGAGACCATGTCGCGGCCGCGGATCTCGGCCTGGACCTCCTCCTCCATCTCGAAGGCGGAGCCGATCTCGAGCTTGACCTCTTCGGCCGTCTGCTGCCCGATCAGCAGCTTGTACTCGCGCTTGACGTAGTTGATGATCGCCTCGTCGAGCTCGTCGCCGCCGATGCGGATCGACTGCGAGACGACGATGCCGCCGAGAGAGATGACGGCGACCTCGGAGGTGCCGCCGCCGATGTCGACGACCATCGAGCCGGTCGGCTCGCCGACCGGCAGCCCGGCGCCGATCGCGGCCGCCATCGGCTCCTCGATCAGGTACGCCTGGCGCGCGCCGGCCGACAGGCAGGCTTCCTCGACCGCGCGCTTCTCGACGCCGGTCACGCCAGAGGGGACGCAGACGACAACCCTTGGGTGGGCCCAGCGGTTCTGGTGAACCTTCTGGATGAAGTGGCGGAGCATCTCCTCCGTCACCTCGAAGTCGGCGATCACGCCGTCTTTCAGCGGCCGGATCGCGGAGATCGTGCCCGGGGTGCGGCCGAGCATGCGCTTGGCCTCGATCCCGACGGCATGGACCTCGCCGGAGCGCGAGTCGACCGCGACCACGGACGGCTCTGACAACACGATGCCCCGGCCACGCACGTACACGAGCGTGTTGGCGGTGCCGAGGTCAACGGCCATGTCGCGGCCGCCGAACCCGGTTAAGTAGCTGAAGACACCCATGCGCGTGGAGGAAGAGGGAGTGAGGCCGGAGTGGCTGCGGAGGTGCTCCGCCCAGTAGGGCCTCGTCCCGCGCCGGAGTGTAGCGGACGGCAGTTCTCAGGAGGCCGTGAACGAACCCTCTGAATGGCGCGAAGACGCTGCAAATCGCAGCTTCAGGAGAACTCTTGCAGGATCCCTGGCAAGAGGTCCAGCAGGGCTGCCACCGGCAGCCCGACGACGTTCAGGTAATCGCCCTGCAACTCGGCGACGAGCGCGGCACCACGGCCCTGGATCGCATAGCCGCCGGCGCGCTCTCTCCACTCCCCCGTGCCGACGTACCAGTCGAGCGTCACATCGTCGAGCGAGCGGAAGGTGACACGGGTACGCGCGACCGCCGTGCGCGGCGCCGGCGAGGCGCTGGCAGGGCCCTCGGGGCCCGGGCCGGGCACCGTCGGGTCGACGACGCAGAGGCCGCTGACGACGACGTGGTCGCGGCCGGCGAGCGCGGCGAGCGTCGCGCGGGCGGCGACGGCGTCGGCCGGCTTGCCGTGGATGCCGTTGCCGAGCACGACGATCGTGTCGACGCCCACGACGGTCGCGTCGGGGCGCTGGCGGGCGAGCGCGACCGCCTTGCGGCGCGCGTTCTCGACGGCGACCGTCTCAGGGTCGCCCTCGGTCAGCTCCTCGACGTCAGCCGGGCATGCCTCGAAGGGAATGCCCAGCTGCGTCAGGATCGCTCGCCGCTGTGGCGAGCGCGATGCGAGCACGAGCGGCATCGGCCGCCTCACCTCGCGTGTTGCTCGAGCCCGGGCGATCAGCCCAGGTTCGGGAAGAAGATCGCGGCCTCGCGGGCGGCCGACTCGTCGGAGTCGGAGCCGTGGACCATGTTCTTGCCGACCTCGGTCGCAAAGTCACCGCGGATCGAGCCGGTCGCGGCCTCGATCGGGTTGGTCGCGCCGATCACCTGGCGCGCCGCCTTGACGGCCTCATGACCCTCCAGGACGGCCGCGACGAGCGGGCCGGAGGTGATGAACTCGACGAGCTCGCCGAAGAACGGACGCTCCTTGTGCTCGGCGTAGTGCGTCTCGGCCGTCTCGCGCGTCAGCTGCTGCTTCTCCAGCGCGACGATCGACAGGCCCTTGCGCTCGAAGCGGGCAAGGATCTCGCCGGTCAGGCCGCGGTTGAACGCGTCCGGCTTGACCAGGATCAGGGTCCGGCTCATCGGGGCTCCTTCAGGGTTCCGGTTCTCGAGAGGAACGCGCGTCAGGGAGTCGGCTCGGGCGCGCCTTCGGCACGCCGGCGCCGCGCTCGGCGCGGTGCTGCGGTCGACTCAACCTCTGTCTCGCAGTACGGGCACATCTTCCACAGCGGGTCGAGCGGCTTGCCGCAGTTGCGGCAAGGGTCCTTCAGCTTGCGCAAGCAGTTGGGGCAGCGCAGGAAGTCCTTCTCGACCTCGAAGTCGCAGTGGGGACAGAGGTGGTAGCCGAGCTGGGCCAGGCGGGCCTCGGCGGCCTGCATCTCGAGCTCACGCTCGCGCACGTCGTCGAGGTACTCCGGCGGCCGCACGATCATGTAGACCATCGTCCCGACGAACGGGAACAAGGAGGCCGCCGTCGCGCAGCCGACGAGCATCGGGTCCTCGATCCGACGCCGTGCGTCCGCGAAGGTCCAGTAGACGAGCGCGAGCCACAGCACGATGAGGAAGAGCAGCACCAGGTTGACGGCCAGGCTGAGGCTGCTGTTCGTGATGCCAAAGAGCGCGAAGACGGTCATGATCGGTGGCGAAGTCTAGCCGGGCGGCTGCCGCGATGGCAGAACGACGGCGCAAGCGGATGTTTCGCCAGGCTTGGCGAAGCTCCTGCAAAGGCCCGTGAGGTCGCTCTGCTCACGCAAGGAAGACACGCCCGAAGAAGTACCCGACGGCGAAGAAGACCAAGATCACAAACGCCACGATCACGGCGACGAGACCGATCATCGGCAGGAACCTCGGCGGCTGTCCCTCTGGGCTCACAGGCCACCGCCTTCCAGGCGAGCTCGCAAAGTCGATGTCACAGTCGTCACAGGATCGAGGCGTTGCGCTGGCCGGGCGGCCGCAGCAGGTCGGCGACAAGGTAGATCGAGCCAGTCGCGAGCACGACCCCGCCGGGGCCGGCCAGCTCGCAGGCCCGCTCCAGCGCGCGTCGCGGGTGGGCCTCCAGCTCGCTCGGCGGGCCGCCGAGCTGCGCGGCGAGCGAGCCGAGCGTCGCGGGCGACAGCGCGCGCGGGCTGTGGTTGCGGGTGAAGACGACCGCGTCGCACTGCGGCAGCAGCGCGCGCAGCATCTCGGCGGCGTCCTTGTCGTCGAGCACCGAGACGAGCGCGACGAGCCGGCGGCCGACGGTCAGCTCCGGCAGCGACTCAGCGAGCGCGGCGATCCCGGCCGGGTTATGCGCGCCGTCGAAGACGGTCAGCGGCTCGTGGCCGGCGACCTGCATGCGGCCGGGGACGAGCACGGCGCCGGCCGCGGCCCGGACGGCGTCGAGGTCGAGCTTGTCGCCGAGGAAGGCGGCGGCGACTGTCCTGGCGAGCGCGAAGTTGCGGCGCTGGAAGGTCCCGGGCGCGGCGACCTCGACGCCTGGCTCAGCCGGCGCCTCGATCAGCGTGGCGCCGTGGCGCTCCGCGGTCAGCTGCGCCTCTTCGAGCGCGTCGGGGTGGAGGTCGGCGCCGACGATCAGCGTTGCCCCGTCGCGCACGACGGCGAGCTTCTCGCGCGCGATGTCGCGCACGGTCGGGCCCAGCCAGCGGGTGTGCTCCAGGCCGACGTTCGTCAGCACCTGGATCTTGCTTGGGATCACGTTCGTCGCGTCGTAGCGGCCGCCGAGGCCGGCCTCGATCACGGCGACGTCGACTCCCCGCTCGGCCAGCTCGGTGTACGCGGCGGCCGTGAGCGCCTCGAACTGCGTGACCCTGTCGTCCTCGCGCTGGCTGCGGTCGACGAGCTCGGCAGCGCGGGCGGCGCGCTGAACCGCGCGGGCGAACTCGCGCGGCTCGGCGTCGACGTCGTCGACCCGTATCCGCTCGGTGAAGGAGACGAGGTGCGGCGACAGGTAGGCGCCCGCGCGCAGACCGTGGCGCTGGAGGATCGCGGCGGTCATCCGCACCGTCGACGACTTGCCGTTGGTGCCGACGACGTGGATCGTGTCGTATCTGCGCTCGGGCTGGTCGAGCGTCGTCATCAGCCGGCGCATGCGGTCCAGCCCGAACCGCATCCCGAACAGCTCCAGCCCGAGCAGGTAGCGCTCGGCGTCGTCCAGTGTCCACGCGGGGCTGGTCACAACGAGGCCAGCTCTGCTTGCAGCGCCACCAGCTTCGCGCGCTCGGCCTCGACGACTTCGTCAGGCGCCTTGGCGACGAAGCCCTGGTTGGAGAGCTTGCCCTCTGAGCGGGAGATCTCCGCCTGCAGCGTCTTGCGCCGCTCGGCGAGCTTCCGCTCGGCGGCGCCAAGGTCGACCGCGTCGCTGGCGAAGACGTTGACGACGCCGCCGGGAATCGTCACCTGCGCGACCGGCTCGCCAGCAGCGCCGTCGCCCGCGCCCACCAGCTCGACGCGCGCGAGGCGCGCGACGTGGGTCGCCGTCTCGTCATAGCCCGCCGCCTCGATCCGCGCGGGGATGCGCGCGCCGGCGGGAGCGCCGACGCTGTCACGCCAGCCCCGCAGCGCCTGCACCGCGGCGATCGCGGCCGTCACGGACTGCTCGGCGGCTTCGTCGACCTCGCCGGGGGCGCCGGCGACGCGCGCGGCGAGCAGCCCCTCGGAGCCGGGCACGTGCGACCAGATCTCCTCCGTCACGAAGGGGATCACGGGGTGAGCGGTCTGAAGCGTCTCGGTCAGCACGTAGAGCAGCGTCGCGGCAAGGTCGTCCTTCTCCCCCCCATCGGCTTCGTACAGCCGTGGCTTGACCAGCTCGAGGTACCAGTCGCAGAGGTCGCCGTAGATGAAGTCGTAGAGGCCGAGCACGGCATGCGAGAAGTCGAACGTCTCGATGCACTCGGCGACCATCTTCTGCGTGCGCGCGAGGCGCGAGAGGATCCAACGGTCCTCGACCGTGCGAGGGCGGGCCGCTGCGCGCGCGTCGTCGTCGATCCGCGTCAGCACGAGCCGCGAGGCGTTCCACAGCTTGTTCGTCAGCTGCTGGCCCTGCTGGACCTTCTCGGCGGAGTAGCGGACGTCCTGCGATGAGGACATCGCCAGGAGGCCGAAGCGGACGCCGTCGGCGCCGTGCTGCTCGATCTCGCCGACCGGGTCGATCCCGGTGCCGAGCGACTTCGACATCCGGCGGCCGTCAGGCGCCTGGATCACCGAGTGGATGTAGACGTCCTGAAACGGGATGTCGCCCGCGAACTCGAGGCCCATCATGATCATCCGCGCGACCCACAGGAAGAGGATGTCGCGCGCGGTCGAGAGCACGTTCGTCGGGTAGAACGCCTTCAGCTCGGGCGTCTGCTCCGGCCAGCCGAGCGTCGCGAACGGCCACAGCGCGGAGGAGAACCACGTGTCGAGCACGTCGGGATCGCGCTCCCAGCCGTCGCCCTCGGGCGCGGTCATGCCGACGTACGTCTCTTCGCCGCGGTACCAGACGGGGATCTGGTGACCCCACCACAGCTGGCGCGAGACGCACCACGGGTGGATCTTCTCCATCCAGTCGAAGTAGACCTTCGTCCACCGCTCCGGGTGGATTCTGACGCGGCCGTCCTTCACCGCGTCGATCGCCGGCTTCGCCAGCTCGTCCATTCTCATGAACCACTGCAGCGAGATCAGCGGCTCGATCCGCGCGCCCGAGCGGTGCGAGAACGGGACGACGTGCGGGTACTCCTCCGTGCGCGAGAGCGCGCCGGCCTCGCGCAGCGCCGCGATCACGGCCTCCTGCGCGGCCTTCACGCTCAGCCCGGCGAACAGCTCACCAGCGTCGGCGGTCAGCCTGCCGTCCTCGCCGATCACGGTCAGCTCGTCGAGGCCGTGTCTGCGGCCGATCTCAAAGTCGTTGGGGTCGTGGCCCGGCGTGATCTTCAGCGCGCCGGTGCCGAACTCGGGCTTGACGTAGTCGTCGGCGATGATCGGCAGGCGGCGGCCGACGAGCGGGAGGATCGCCGTCTTGCCGATGAGGTGGGCGTACCGCTCGTCGCTCGGGTTGACCGCGATCGCGGTGTCGGCGAGCATCGTCTCCGGGCGCACGGTCGCGACCGTGATCGTCTCGTTGCTGTCGGCGAGCTTGTAGTCGACGTAGTAGAGCGTGTCGACGACCTCGCGCTCCTCGACCTCGAGGTCGGAGATCGCCGACTGGCTGCCGGGATCCCAGTTGACCAAGCGGTTGTCGCGGTAGATCAGGCCCTTGTTGTAAAGGTCGACGAAGACCTTCAGGACGGCTTGGGCGTAGCGCTCGTCAAGCGTGAAGCGCTCGTCGTCGTAGTCGGCGGAGGCGCCGAGCCGCTGGAGCTGCCCGACGATCGTGTTGCCGTACTGCTCGCGCCACTGCCAGACGCGCTCGACGAACGCCTCGCGGCCGAGCTCCTTGCGCGTCGTGCCCTCCGCCTGGACCTGCTTCTCGACCTGCTTCTGCGTCGCGATGCCGGCGTGGTCGGTACCGAGGATCCACTTGACGCGTCTGCCTCTCGAGCGCTGGTAGCGGCTGAGCGTGTCCTGGATCGACCCGTTGAGCGCATGCCCCATATGCAGCGCGCCGGTCACGTTCGGCGGGGGGATCGCGATCGAGTAGTTCTCGTCCGCGGTGCCCTCGGGATCAGGGTGGAACAGGCCCGAGTCCAGCCAGCGGCGCAGGATGCGCGGCTCGGCCTCGGCAGCGTCGTAACGGGTCTTGGTCTCCAGCTCGGACATGTGCTCAGAGTCTATTGGCGTCAGCCGTCCCGCCTCCCTCCAGGCACCCGTCAGCCCCCACGAACGGGGGATCGCGCCAGCTTCGGCGATCGACGAGGAGCCTGATCCACGACGACCTGCTGTCGATGAAGCGCGCCGCCGCAAGGCGGCAGGACCTCGCCGAGATCGACGCGCTAGAGGCGGTCAAGCGCGTGCGACCGACGGGATCGTCCTGCGGCTAGGCCGACTCTTCGCGGAGGTCGCCGGCGGCGGGGTCTTCGGAGACGGCTTCGGTCACGAGCGTGGGCGCGCGGCCGGTCTCGATCGTCTCCTTCGTCACGACGCACTTCTTCACGTCGCGGCGGGAGGGGAGCTCGAACTGGACCTCGAGCAGCACCTCTTCGATGATCGAGCGCAGGCCGCGAGCGCCGGTCTCGCGCTCCAGCGCCTTGTCGGCGATCGACTGCAGCGCCTCGTCGGAGAAGACGAGCTCGATGCCGTCGAACTGAAAGAAGCGCTGGAACTGCTTGGCGAGCGCGTTGCGCGGCTCGGTGAGGATCGTCATCAGCTCCCCGCGCGAGAGCTGGTGGACCGCCGACATCACCGGCAGACGGCCGATGAACTCGGGAATCAAGCCGTAGTGGACGAGATCCTCGGGCAGGCAGTCCTCAAAGGTGTTGCCGAGGTCCCGCGCGGCCTTGTCCTGGATCGTCGCGCCGAAGCCGACGCCCTGATGCCCGACGCGGCGCTCGATCACCTTGTCGAGGTTCGCGAAGGCGCCGCCGCAGACGAACAGGATGTTCGTCGTGTCGATCGTCAGGAACTCCTGATGCGGGTGCTTGCGGCCACCCTGCGGCGGGACCGAGGCGGTCGTCCCCTCGAGGATCTTCAGCAGCGCCTGCTGCACGCCCTCGCCGGAGACGTCCCGCGTGATCGACGGGTTGTCGGCCTTGCGGGCGATCTTGTCGACCTCGTCGATGTAGATGATCCCGGTCTCGGCCTTCTTGACGTCGTAGTCGGCCGCCTGGATCAGCTTCAGGAGGATGTTCTCGACGTCCTCGCCGACGTAGCCGGCCTCCGTGAGCGCGGTCGCGTCGGCGATCGCGAACGGGACGTTGAGGATCTTCGCGAGCGTCTGGGCGAGCAGCGTCTTGCCGCAGCCAGTCGGGCCAAGCAGCAGGATGTTCGACTTCTGCAGCTCGATCTCGTCGTCATCGGACTGCATCATCTGGACGCGCTTGTAGTGGTTGTAGACCGCCACAGAGAGCGTCCGCTTCGCAGCCTCCTGACCGACGACGTACTCGTTGAGCACGTCGTAGATCTGGCGCGGCTTCGGCAGGTTCTCGATATCGAACGAGGGCGGAGCGGTCAGCTCCTCATCGATGATCTCGTTGCAGAGGTCGATGCACTCGTCACAGATGTAGACGCCGGGGCCGGCGATCAGCTTCTTGACCTGTCGCTGCGACTTGCCGCAGAAGCTGCAGAGAAGCTGTTCGTTGGAATCAGTCGGTCGTGCCATATCGGTCACTCCCCAGGAGTCGGCACCTGCGCCCGTTAACCTTAGTGCTGCGTGATAACGCGGTCGATGATGCCGTACTCCGTGGCCTCCTGAGAGGACATGAAGTAGTCGCGCTCAGTGTCCTTCTTGACCTCGTCGACCGGCTTGCCCGTGTGCAGCGCGATGATCTCGTCAAGGCGGCGGCGGATGTCGATGATCTCTCTCGCGTGGATCTCGATATCGGTCGCCTGGCCCTGGAAGCTGGACGACACCTGGTGGATCAGGATCTTCGCGTTCGGCAGCGCCATGCGCTTGCCTCTCGCGCCGCCGGCGAGCAGCAGCGCGCCCATCGACATCGCGATGCCGACGCAGATCGTCTGCACGTCGGGCTTGATGAACTGCATCGTGTCGTAGATCGCGAGACCCGCGTAGACCGAGCCGCCCGGCGAGTTGATGTAGATCGAGATGTCCTTGTCAGGATCCTCGGACTCCAGGTGCAGGAGCTGCGCGACGATCAGGTTCGCGATCTGATCGTCGACGGGCGTGCCGAGGAAGATGATGCGCTCGTTGAGCAGGCGGGAGTAGATGTCGAACGCGCGCTCTCCACGTGACGTCTGCTCCACGACCATCGGTACCAGGGGGCTCATATTCCTCGCTTTGTTTCGCTTCCTCGGCTCAAATCCTTCCGGGGAGAGCCGAGTGCTCTGGCGCCCGTCCGGTGGGGCGAGTCTAGCAACCGTCTCCGGCCGGCCCATGGGGCTCCACGGGCCGGCATCGCGGAGTCGGCGCGTGCGACTCAGGCCTCTCTGGCCTCGGCTCTTCTCGCTCTCGCTCTGGCGGCTCTTCTCGCTGCTCTTGATCTTGTCGCCTTCGCTCTCCCGGCTCTTGCGGGCGCCTCGGCGGGCGCCTCTGCGCTGTCGCTGTCATCGGCCTCGTCGGCGCCCTCAGCGGGCGCTTCAGCGTCGTCTTCGGCCGGCGCCACGTACGCGACGGGCTTGGCCTGCTCGACGAGCAGGTCGAGCGCCTTCGTCGTCGCGACGTCCTCGCGCAGGGAGTCGACGTTGCCTTCCTTCTTCACGCGCTCCAGCAGCTTCGCGCCGGTCGTGTTCTCGTGCGAGGCGGTGTGCTCCAGCGCCTCGCCAAGCTCCTCGTCGCTGGGGACGACCTGCTCGGCCTCGACGATCGCGGCGAGCACCGCGTCACGGCGCAGCGCTTGGTCGGCGTCGGGCTTGGCGTCCTCGAGGATCTCCGCCTCGGTTCTGCCGGACATCTGCAGGTAGACCTCCTTGGAGAGGCCCCGCTGCGCCAGCGTGCGCGCCGTCTGGTCCCACAGCTCGGCAGCGCGCGCCTCGATCAGCGCGTCAGGCACGTCGACCGTCGCGTTGGCGACGGCAGCGTCGAGGACGGCCTCGCGGTACTCGTTCTCGATCTCCTGTCTCTGCTGCTCGGCGAGCCGTCTGCGGATGTCGTCCTTCAGCTCGTCGAGCGTGTCGAAGCCGGCGGCGTCGGACGCGAGGTCGTCGTCGAGCTCGGGCAGGACTCTCTCGCGCACCTCCTTGACGGAGATCGCAAACTGGGCGTCTCTGCCGGCAAGCTCTCCAGCGCCGTAGTCGTCGGGGAAGGTGACGTCGATCGTCCGCTCCTCGCCCGCGGTCGCGCCGGTCAGCTGCTCCTCGAAGCCCGGGATCAGGCGGCCGCTGCCCAGCTCGATCAGCTGGTCACGGCCCTCGCCGCCCTCGAACGGGACGCCGTCGACCGAGCCGACGTAGTCGACGACGACGAAGTCGCCTTCGCCGGCGCCGCGCTCGACCGCCTCGAGTCTGCCGAGGTGCTCGCGCAGGTGCTCGAGCTCTTGCTCGACCTGATCGTCGTCGACCTCGGCTTCTCTGCGGCCGACTTCCAGGCCCTTGTAGTCGCCGAGCGTCGCCACTGGACGGACGCCGATCTCGATCGAGAAGCTGAGGGCTCCGCCCTGCTCGGGCATGTCGCCGAGGTCGATGCTCGGCTCACCGACGGGGTGGATGCGCGCGGCGTCGAGCGCCTGCGCGTACCAGTCGCCGATCGACGTCCGCACCGCCTCGTCGAGGACGTAGTCGCGGCCGACACGGCGGACGACGACCTGGGCCGGGACCTTCCCCTTGCGGAAGCCCGGCACACGCATATCGCGCGCGAGCTGTCTGGCGGCGCGGTTGACGCTCTTCTCCACCTCGACGGAGGGAACTTCCGCCTCGACGCGGACGCGCGATTCGGGAAGCTCGGTGACGTTGGTCTTGAGGGCTTCAGGCATGAGGCGGGGAACGATACCGTGGGCAGGTGCGCTCCCGACTCCTCGGCCGTCTGATCACCGGCCCCATCGCGTTCCTGATCGCCGGCACGGCCGATCTCACCTCCGCTTGGAGTGGATGGGCGCTCGCGCACGTGCGAGCGCGCGCACGCGCGCGCTTGCCGCTCAAACTCAGGTAAGCCCTCCGCTTTTCTTCTATTTTGCTCGCAACCGAACGGGCGGAGGCTCCATGGGCGTGATCGACGAGTTGCTCGCAAGGCTGGACAGGCAGCAGGGGCGCGATCCGAACAGCGAAGCGCTGTCCGACACCGCAACCCCTCGCCGCCGCGTCGCGATCGTCGCCTGCATGGACCCCCGCGCCGATCCCTGCGCGCTGCTCAGCCTGACCGACGGCGACGCGCACGTTTTGCGCAACGCCGGCGGCGTCGTGACTGACGACATGATCCGCTCGCTCGCGATCTCGCAGCGCAAGCTCGGGACGGAGGAGGTGATGCTGATCCACCACACCGACTGCGACCTGCAGACGTTCAACGACGACCACTTCCGCGACGAGATCCGGCGCGACAGCGGGATCAAGCCGAGCTGGTCAGCGGAGACGTTCGGCGACCTCGACGCCGAGGTGCGGCAGTCGATCGCGCGCGTCGAGACGAGCCCGTTCCTGCTGCACGTCGACCGCGTGCGCGGGTTCGTTCATGATCTCGTGAGCGGGCAGCTGCGCGAGGTGACGTAAGGCTCGTCGCGCAGGCGCGCTGGGCCGGCGTGTCAGGGGCGCCGCGCGCGCGCCAGCTTGGCTGGCTGGCCAACTGGGCGTCGCATCGCGCAGCGAGACCCGCCATTATGCCGGGTGGTACTCCCGCGTTCCAGGAAGGCGGTCGGGCTGAGATGAGCACGACGACGATCGATCGACGCATCGTGATCCCAGAGCTTTCGGCAGGCGTGCGGCTGCCGAAGGGCTCCAAGCTTCCCCCGCTGCTGGAGGCCGCGCGGTTCGCGCGCGACCCGATCGGCACCGCGCTCGGCGCGCACCGCCGCTACGGCGAGCCGTTCACGCTGCGGATACCTGGCTTCCTGCCGTCGATCGTCTTCAGCTCGCCGGAGCTTGTGAAGCAGGTCGTCACCGGCAGACCGGACGTCTTCCACGCCGGCCTCGCGAACAGACCGCTGGCGCCGGTGCTCGGCCGCTGGTCGCTGCTGACGCTCGACCGCAGACCGCACTTGAGCCAGCGCAAGCTGCTGCTGCCGCCGTTCCACGGCGAGCGGCTGCGCAGCTACGTCGACACGATCCGCGAGCTGGCCGAGCGCGAGGTGACCGGCTGGCCGCTGGGCAAGCCGTTCCGCGCCGACCTGCGGATCCAGAGCCTGACGCTCGAGGTGATCCTCGTCGTCGTCTTCGGGATTGCCGACGAGGCGCGCAAGGACGAGCTGCGACGGCTGCTGCCGCCCTATGTCGAGTCAAGCCGGCGCGTCGTCTTCTGGGGCGAGGCCGCCAACCGCGACATCGGCCCGCTGCGGCTGCGCTCGACCTTCGAGGCCCGCCGCGCCGCCGTCGACGACCTGCTCTACCGCGAGATCGCCGACCGCCGCTTGGTGGGCGACGACGAGCTCTCAGCGCGCACCGACATCCTCTCGATGCTGCTGCAGGCGACGCACGACGACGGCACGCGGATGAGCGACCAGGAGCTGCGCGACGAGCTGATGACGCTCGTCGTCGCCGGGCACGAGACGACCGCGACGGCGCTGACGTGGGCGATCGATCTCCTGCTGCGCAACCCCGCCGTGCTCGCGCGGCTGCGCGACGACGACGACGACGCGTATGTGCGGGCGACCTGCCAGGAGATCCTGCGGATCCGGCCGATCGTGCCGTTCGTCGGGCGCGTGCTGACCGAGCCGGTCCAGATCGGGCCGCACGAGGTGCCTGCCGGCGTCGGGCTGACCGCGTCGATCATCACGACCCACCACCGCGAGGACATCTTCCCGCAGCCGAGCGTGTTCCGGCCCGAGCGCTTCCTGACCGACGGCGAGGTGCCGGCGTACGGCTGGCTGCCGTTCGGCGGCGGCGTGCGACGGTGCATCGGCGCCAGCTTCGCCCAGTTCGAGATGGAGACGATCCTGCGCGTGCTCGCCCGCGCCGACGTGCGCCTCGCCGTGCGCCGACCGGAGCCGATCCGCGCGACTGGCGTGACGCTCGTGCCGGGCCGCGGGGTGAAGCTGGTGCGGCAGCACGCGTAGGCGGGTCGGGCGCGGGGCGCGCGCGGGCGGCGTCGGCTGCGGGCGGCGTCGGCTGCCAGGCGCGACGCGTCGGCGACGCGCAGGCGGCAGACTGCGCGGCCGTGCTGATCCTGCTTGCTCCCTCAGAAGGGAAAGCGGCTCCGGGACGTGGGCGCCGGGCCGCTGACCTTGCTGCTCTCCCCTACGCCGCCGCGCTCGGGCCGCTGCGTGAACGGCTGATCGCGGCCGTCGACCCGAGGCTGGCGAGCGCCCCGGCGGCGCCGGCTGGCGAGGTCTACGACGGCGTGCTCTACAACCACCTCGACCTTGCGTCGCTGCCGGCGGCGTCGCGGCGGCGGGCGACGGGGTCGGTGCTGATCGCGAGCGGGCTGTGGGGGCTGGTCGGGCCTTCGTCGCGGATCCCGCTGTACAAGCTGCCGATCGCCGAGCCGGTCGCCGGGATCGGCGGGCTCGCGGCTGCGTGGCGCGGGCCGGTCGCCGAGGCGCTTGCCGAGCAGGACACGGCGCGGCAGCTGATCGTCGACTGCCGCTCGGGCGGCTACACGACGGTCTGGCGGCCACAGCGGGCTCCGCGGGTCGAGGTGCGCGCCTTCAGCGTCAAGCCCGACGGGTCGCGCCAGGTGATCTCGCACAACGCGAAGGCGACGCGCGGGCGGGTCGCGCGCGTGCTGCTGCTCGCCGAGCGCGCGCCGCGCAAGCCGGCCGACGTGCTCGCGCTCGTGCTCGCCGCCGGCTTCGACGCCGAGCTGGTCGTGCCCGACCGCCGCAGCGGCGCGCCGTGGTCGCTGGACGTGCTGGAGCGCTGAGGCACAGCGACGCTGCGGCCGGAACGGCCTGGTGACGGACGCGCGACAGCGGCCGACGCGGGCCGGTTGGGCCGGGTCGGGTGCGCCAGGCCGGGCTCGGGGCGCGCCAGGAGCCTTGCTTTGCACCGGGAAACGGACGTACGCTCGCTACCCCCTCTCCGCAACGACCGAAGGGAGGGCCGTGATGACCGGCACGGCCAGCGACACCGCGGTGCGCGAGCTCAGATCCGAGCTCGAAGGACGCGTCCTGCGCCCGGGCGATGCGGGCTACGACGACGCCCGCACCCTTTTCAACACGATGATCGACGCGCGGCCGGCGGTGATCGCGCAATGCGCCGACGTCGAGGACGTGCGCATGGCGGTCAGCTGCGGGCGGGAGAACGGGCTCGTGACCGCTGTCCGCAGCGGAGGGCACTCGGTCGCCGGCATGTCGACCGTGGAGGACGGCCTGGTGATCGACGTGCGCGGGCTGACCGGCGTCGAGGTCGATCCCGATACCGGCGTCGCGCGGTGCGGCGCCGGGGTCACCTGGGCGCAGTTCGACGCCGCCACCCAGGCGCATGGCCTCGCGACGACAGGCGGGCGCGTCTCGACGACCGGCGTCTCGGGCCTCACGCTCGGCGGCGGCTCCGGCTGGCTGGAGCGCAAGCACGGGCTGACGTGCGACAGCCTGCGGGCGGTCGAGCTCGTCACCGCCGGCGGCGACCACATCCGCGCGAGCAGGACCGAGCACCCGGAGCTGTTCTGGGCGCTGCACGGCGGCGGCGGCAACTTCGGCGTCGCGACGGCCTTCGAGTTCGACCTCCACCCGCTCGGCCCGACGGTGCTCGCCGGTCTGATGCTGTGGCCCGGCGACCGCGGCCGCGCGGTCGTCGAGCGCATGCGCGAGCAGATCGAGGGCGGCGCGCCCGACGAGCTGGGGGTCGCGGCCGTCTACATCACCGGACCGCCCGAGCCGTTCGTGCCGCCGGAGCTGCACGGGACGCTCTGCATCGGGCTGGCGTTCCTGTGGGCCGGCGAGTACCAGGCCGACGGCGAGGAGCTGGCGCAGGACTTCCGCGAGCTGAGACCGGCGGTCGACCTCGTCGGGCCGATGCCCTACACCGAGTTCCAGTCGCTGATCGACGACCCGCCGGGGCTGCGCAACTACTGGACGGCCGACTACCTCGGCGGGCTGCCAAACGCTGCGGTCGACGCGTTCGTCGACGGCTCGGAGCTGATGCCGGTCCCCTCCGCCTCGCAGTCGATCCTCATGCCGTGGGGCGGCGCGGTCGCGCGGGCCGGCGACACGCCGATGGCCCACCGCGAGGCGCCATGGGTCACGCACCCGTTCGCGCTGTGGGACGACGACTCCGGCGACGTCGACCAGATCGGCTGGGCGCGGGCGATCTCAGGCGAGATGAAGCGCTTCTCCAACGGCGGCGTCTACCTCAACTTCATCGGCAACGAGGGACGCGACCGTGTGCGGGCGGCGTTCGGCGGCGCCTACGAGCGGCTCGCGCGCGTGAAGGGCGCGTACGACCCCCACAACTTCTTCCAGCTCAACGCGAACATCGAGCCGGCGACGGTGACCGGGGTCAGCCTCTGACGCCGTGCTCGCGCAGGTACTCGAGGTAGAACGGGCGCAGCAGGTCGCCGACCTCGCCTCTGCCTGATGTCGTGATGTCGTCGACGTGGGCGACCAGCGAGTCGAGGTCCGCGTCGGCCTCGGCCTGCTCGCCAGCGGCCTGCTCGGCGGCGGGCAGGTACTTGACCAGCCGCCAGAAGAACGCGACGTCCAAGTGGCGCTTGGCGCGCTTGACGGCAAGGTCGTGCAGTTGCTCGGAAGAGAGCTCGTCGAGGCGGTCGTCGTCGGTCACGACGCGAAATCTACCCGAGCGCGGGCCGCTTGCGACGCGGCGGCGCACTGCGGGCGCCTAGACGTAGTCCGTCCACTCCTTCGACGAGCCCGGGACCTTGGCCCAGACGTCGCCCAGCGTCGGGCGCTTGTCGGCCGGCATGTCGGCGAGGATCGTGAAGACGGCGGAGAGCGCAAAGCAGATCGCCCACCAGATGGCGACGGTCAGACTGTGGTTGCCCGACCAGACGATCCCGAGGACGACGAAGCCGGCGGCCGCGAGCAGGCGTGAAACGTGCAGGGCGATCATGCGCGGGATCGTACAGCCGTGAAGCGGCTACGTTCTCACTCGATGACGACGCTGTGGACGATCGGCTACGAGCGCGCGCTGCCTGACGACCTCGTCGCCGAGCTTCAGGCGGCAGGCGTACAGCGCGTGATCGACGTGCGCCAACGGGCCCAGTCGCGCCGTCCCGGGATGTCGAAGACGAGACTCAGCCAGCGGCTCGCCGCCGACGGGATCGCCTACGAGCACCGCCGCACGCTCGGGACGCCGCCGGAGATCCGGCCGTTCTACCGGCGCGGGGCCGTGCGCGAGGCGGGGCGCCGCTTCCGCGAGCACGCCGAGACGCACGCCGCTGACGAGCTCGACGCCCTCGCCGCCGAGCTTGAGGCCGGCGGGCCGCCGACCGCGCTGCTCTGTCTCGAGGCCGAGGCCTCCGCCTGCCACCGCCGCGTCGTCGCGGAGCTGCTGCAGGCGCGTTTGCCCGGGCTGCTCGTCGTGGACCTGTAGCTACGGCGGGAAGCGCTCGAGCACCCAGTCGGCGTCGAGCATCGGCCGCAGGTGGGAACGGCCGTGGATCTTCAGGTAGTCGCCCGTGCGCGGGTCGAACGGGAGGTCGCGCTCGACCGGGTACCAGTCGTTGTGCTGTTGGATCAGCCGGTTGAGCTCAGTGAAGTCGCGCGCCTGCGCGTGCGCCCGCCACGCGCGCGCGAAGGCGTCGTGGTCCTCGCCGTGCTCGGCGCGCAGCGCGCGGTAGGTCGCATCGAGCGCGCGCAGCTCCCGCGCGATGCCGTTGTCGATCTCGGCGGACCGCTCCATCCAGCGCGGCGGGCTGCCGCCCTGCAGGTAAGCCTCGACCGTGCGCTGCGCTTGCCGCGCGCGCGAGGAGAGCGGTCTCCCCTGCATCGTCGCGTCGCTGCTGCGGCGAAGGACGCGCTCCGCGGGCGTCAGCCGGTCGTCTTCGGCGATGTCGCGCTCAGGGTCGGACACGATCGGTCCTCTCACTGTAGACGCCGCCTCCGCGTGAAGTGTTGAGCGTCACAGATGGCACGTGTGCACGCTCACACACATTCGACGTGACGTTTTCTAGCGTGAATGGCGTGCCGTGCGGACGCACGGTCCCCCCCAATCAGTCACCGGGACGCCAACCATGTCTACACGCATCGCATCCGTCTTCAGCCGCCTGTTCGACGTCGGCTCCAGCCGCGAGCAGGTTCACTTCCACAATGCCGGCGGCGGCCGCGCGATCGTCTGCCACGACGAGCGCTGCGAGTCCCCGCGCCTGGACCTGCGCGACGCGCCGGCCACGCAGAGCTTCCTCCGATAGCCCAGCAGCGTTCCGGCGGCTGGCTGCTCGCTAGCCGCCCTGTCCCTGCGGCGCCTCGAACGTGGCGTCGTAGGGGATCAGCCGGCCGCGCCGCCGCCGCATCGTCGCGGTGACGCGGTCGGTCACCTCCAGCTCGACGAAGACCGATCCGATCGGCACCTCCAGCCAGCCGCCGTCGTGGAACTCGACGCGCAGCGCGTCGATCGCCGGGTAGTGGACGACATCTGAGACGTAGACGGAGACCGGCAGGTCGAGCGGGTCGCGCGAGCGGACTCTCCCCGCGCCATGCACGATCAGCCGGTGCTCCAAGTACGGCAGCTCGTACTCGTCGTACAGCCAGGTGCGGCGCACGTGGGTCGGCTCGATCCCGCCCGCGCCGAACGGCTCCTGGCTGAGCGGGACGACCAGCGCGCGAGAGACGACGTCGAGCGTCGCGCCGCGCAGGTTCGCGCGGGCGCCGTGCAGCCGTGTCGAGACGTCAGCGAGCGCGTCGTCGCTGGTCGCGACGACGTGGTCGAGCAGTCTCCCAACGGCCTCGGCGCTCATCGCGACGGATGCTACGGCCCTGAGCGCGACGGGGTGCGCCGCGCGGCGGCGTCCTCGCCCGCCGCTTGAGGCTTTTCTCACTGTGACAGCCGCGTAATCGTGGCTGTTTTCAAATGCCTTCCGGATGCCACAATCGTCCAAATCCCCCGCTTGAGGGAAAGGCGCAGCGGCATGTCTGGGTCACGATGCTTTCGCTGGTTCTCACTTGATTGCGGAGGTATTCATGAACTTGTCACTCCCGGACCGACGGACCCGTCATTGGAAGAGCGCGCTGGCTGTCGCCACGAGCGCTGGTGTCGTCGTCGCGGCGTCGGCGATAGCGCACCCCAGCCCGGCTGACGCGCACGAGGCTCACCATGCCCAGGCGAGCCACCACGTCCAGCCGGGTCACCACAGCAAGCCGAGCCACCGCCCGACGCGCGGCCATAACGCCTCGCACGGCACGACGCATCATTCGCCGAGCAAGGGGCATAACGATCCGCGCAGCCGCCCCGGCATGCCCGGCAACGATGGAACGCTCGGCACCTACGCTCAGCGCAACCTCATAGCCGATCAGGCCGGCGCGGCTGAGACGCAGGACTCCAACGTCATCAACCCGTGGGGCCTCGCGTTTGGGCCGAGCACCGGGCCCGCCACGCAGGCGTGGCTGGCCAACTTCGGCACGAACACCTCGACGCTCTACAGAGGCGGCGTCAACGGCTCGCCCGTCGTCAGAGGCCGCACTTTTACGGTCCCGGGCATGCCGACCGGACAGGTCTTCAACGGCGGCAACGGCTTCAACGTCACCGCCAACGGCGCGAGCGGTCCGGCGCAGTTCATCTTCGACACGGTTACGGGCACGATCGACGGCTGGAACACCAACGTCCCGAGCCCTCGCTCGACTGACGCGGAGACCGTGATGACCGTCCCGGGCGCGTCGTTCACCGGCCTCGCAATCAGCCAGAAGTACGACCGCCTGTACGCGGCCGACTTCAGAAACAACAAGATCGACGTGTTCGACGGGAAGTGGAACCAGGTCAACACGCCCGGCCAGTTCATCGATCCGCACCTCCCGGCCGGCTACTCGCCGTTCGGCGTCGAGGACGTCAACGGAACGATCGTCGTCGCTTACGCGCTGCTCGACCCGGCGACCGGGATCGACATCCCCGGCGCTGGCCACGGCGTGGTCGACACCTTCAGCGAGTCTGGCCGCCTCGAGCACCGCGTCACGACGGGCGGGACGCTCAACTCGCCGTGGGGCATCGCCCAGGCGCCGAAGAGCTTCGGGGCCGCCAGCGGCGACCTGCTGATCGGCAACCTCGGCGACGGCACGATCAACGCGTTCGACCCGCACAACGGTCGCTTCCAGGGCCAGCTCGCCGACGCGAACGGCAAGCCGATCGCGATCGAAGGCCTGTGGGCGCTCAAGTTCGGCAACGGCAACATCGGCGCGACGAACCAGCTTCTCTTCACCGCAGGGCCCAGCCAGTACGCGCACGGCCTCTTCGGTGAGCTGACGGCGACGGGCAAGACGACGCCGCACAAGTGACCAGACCCGCGAGCCGTTTTTGGGGGCCCGCGTTGCGGGCGCCCCGGTAAGAAAACGGCCCGGTCGTCCACCACGGGGTAGAGCGCGGCGTGGTGGAGCGAAACGAGCGGCGGACGTGTGAGGGTCGGTGGGGATCCTCTGCGTCCGCTGCTCGCTTTTCTTTGCGAGGCCTCGCCTCGCTGAGGCGCGGCAAGGCCTCAAAACTCCCCGCCAAGCTGCGGCTATCGGCTAGGGCAGCAGCTTGGCGGGGTTGAGGATGCCGGCGGGGTCGAGCTGCGCCTTCACCGCGCGCAGCAGCTCGACGCCCGTCTCTCCCACCTCCGCAGCCATCCATGGCGCGTGGTCGGCGCCGACCGCATGGTGGTGGGTGATCGTCGCGCCGGCCGCCGCGATCGCATCGCCGGCGGCGCGCTTTGCTCTCAGCCATTGCCCGACCGGGTCGCTGAGATCGCGTCTGGCGAGAACCGAGAAGTACAACGAGGCGCCGGCCGCGTAGAGGTGCGAGACGTGGCAGACGACGACGGGCAGCGACCCGTCGAGCGCGCCGCGCAGCGCATCGCCGACAGCGTCGTGGACGTGCTCGAGGTCACGCCAGCTCGTCGCGGTCTCCAGCGTTTCGACCAGCAGGCCGAGGCCGAGCAGCTCGTCGCGCATCCGCGGCGCGCGGAAGCGGCCGCTTCTCCACGATGCCGCCGCGTCCTCGCCGAGCGGGACCGCACCGGCGGCCCCCAGCAGCTCAGCCGTCGCCGCGGCGCGGGCCTCGACGTCGGCGGTGCGTCCTTCCCAGCCGGTCAGCAGCAGACAGCCCTCTCCCCCGGGCTCGCCGCCGGTCGCGACGCCGAGCGCCGTCTCGGCCTCGTCGGAGAGGCGCGCAAGGTCGGGGCGCGGGCCGTCCTGCACGAGCGCACGCAGCAGCGCGACCCCCTCGGCGAAGCTCGTTACCCGCCAGCCCTCGTGGCGACGCGCCTCGGGCAGCGGGCGGATCCGCACCGTCACCTCGGTGATCACCCCGAATGCTCCCTCGGAGCCGAGCAGCAGCTGGCGCAGGTCGGGGCCGGCGGCGGTGCCGGGCGCGCGGCCGAGGGCGAGCGTGCCCTGTGGGGTGACCGCGCGCAGCTTTTCGACGAGCGTGTCGAAGCGGCCCCAGCCGGTTGAGAGCTGGCCGGCCGAGCGGGTCGCTGCGTAGCCGCCGATCGTCGCCCGCTCGAAGCTCTGCGGGACGTGGCCGAGCGTGAAGCCGTGCGGGTTGAGGAGGTCCTCCGCCTGGGGGCCGGTGAGGCCGGCTTGCAGGGTCGCGGTGCGGGAGATCTCGTCGAGGTCTTTGAGTTGGCTCAGGCGGGTGAGGTCGAGGGCGATGACGGCCTGGTGGGCGCCCTTGCTTGGGCTGACGCCGCCGACGACGCTGGTGCCGCCGCCGAAGGGGACGACTGCGATGTCGTGATCGGTGCAGGCCTGGAGAACGGCCGCGATCTCGCTCTCGTTGCCAGGGAGGACCACCGCGTCGGGGAGATCGACCGGTCCCGTTGTCCGTTTCACCAGGTCGAGGTACGACATGCCGTTGGCGTGGGCCGCTCGGTGTGAGGCGTCGGCGTGGACGTGAGGGCCGCCTACGGCTGCCACAAGGGAGGCTTGGGCGGCTGGGGTGAGGCGTGATGGCGGGAGGAGGTGCTGAGCGCCGTTCGCGGTTGCGCCGGCTGGCTCGGGCGCTGCGCCGAAGACCTGTTCGATGACGGCGTGGACGTGGGGGCCGACGACCGGGTCGGCGGTCGGCGCGGCCCAGCGGGAGGCCGGGTCGGCGGGAAGGGCGAAATCGTCCGCGCTCATGCGTGACGATGTTACAGATGGTGGCGAACTGTCACGCCGTTTGGCGGCCCCCAGGCGAGCGTCGTCGGAGGAGGGGAAGTTCGGTGCCCTATAGGGGCACCAAACTTCCCCTCCTCCGGGTAGAGGCGGTGTCGCGCGCGGCTAGGCGCCGCGGCGGGCGCGGTAGCGGCGGATCAGGGCGTTGGTCGAGGAGTCGTGGGCGAGGTCGGGGTCGCCGGGGGACTCGAGCTCGGGGATGATCGCTTGGGCGAGCTTCTTGCCCAGCTCGACGCCCCACTGGTCGAACGAGTCGATGCCCCAGATCGTGCCCTGGACGAAGACCTTGTGCTCGTACAGGGCGACCAACGCGCCGAGGGCGGCCGGGTCGAGGCGGTCGGCCATGATCGTGCTCGTCGGGCGGTTGCCGAGCGTGACGCGGTGTGGGACCTGGAAATCGGGCCCGCCCTCCGCCGCGATCTCCTCCGCCGTGCGGCCGAAGGCGAGCGCCTCGGCCTGGGCGAAGACGTTCGCCATCAGCAGGTCGTGGTGGCGGCCGAGCTGGTGAAGCGGCTGGGCGAAGCCGATGAAGTCGGCCGGGACGATCCGGGTTCCCTGATGCATCAGCTGGTAGAAGGCGTGCTGGCCGTTGGTGCCCGGCTCGCCCCAGACGATCGTGCCGGTCGCGTGTCTGACCGGGTTGCCGTCGAGGTCGACGTGCTTGCCGTTGGACTCCATCTCCAGCTGCTGGAGATAGGCGGTGAAGCGGGCGAGGTATTGGTCGTAGGGCAGCACCGCGACCGTCTCGTGGCCGAGCAGGTTGCCGTTCCAGATCCCCACGAGCCCGAGCAGCACGGGCAGGTTCCGCTCCAGCGGCGCGCTGCGGAAGTGCTCGTCCATCGCGTGGAAGCCGGCGAGCATCTCGCAAAAGGCGTCGGGGCCGATCGCGACCATCAGCGAGAGCCCGATCGCCGACGGGTAGGAGTAGCGGCCGCCGACCCAGTCCCAGAACTCGAACATGTTGTCGGTGTCGATGCCGAACCTGGCGACCTCGGCGGCGTTCGTGGAGACCGCGACGAAGTGCTTCGCGACCGCTGACTCGTCGCCGCCGAACGCTGGAGAGGACAGCAGCCAGTCGCGCGCGGTGTGGGCGTTGGTCAGCGTCTCGAGCGTCGTGAACGTCTTGGAGGAGATGACGAACAGCGTCTCCTCCGGGTCGAGGTCGCGCGTCTTCTCGTAGAAGTCGTTTGCGTCGACGTTGGAGACGAAGCGCGAGACGATGTCGCGCTGGGCGTAGTCGGCGAGCGCGATCGTCGCCATCGCCGGGCCGAGGTCCGAGCCGCCGATGCCGACGTTGACGACCGCTCTGATCGGCTTGCCGGTGTGGCCCTTCCACTCGCCCGAGCGGACCCGCTGCGAGAACGCCGCCATCTTGTCGAGCACCGCGTGGACGGCCGGCACGACGTTCTCGCCGTCGACCTCGATGACGGCGTCGCGCGGAGCGCGCAGCGCGGTGTGCAGGACCGCTCGCCGTTCGCTGACGTTGATCTTCTCGCCGCGGAACATCGCGTCGCGGCGCTCCTCCACGCCGGCCGCCTGCGCGAGCTGGACGAGCAGCTTCAGCGTCTCGTCGGTGATCAGCTGCTTGGAGTAGTCGAGGTAGAGGCCACCGCCTTCGGCCGCGAGCCGCTCGCCGCGGCCGGGGTCCTGCGCGAACAGCTCGCGCAGGTGCACCTCCCCCAGCTCGTCGCGATGTCGCTCCAACGCCTGCCAGGTCGGCTCCGTCTTGGCGGCGGTCTCGCTCACGGTGCTCACGTGTGTGATCTCCTCGACAGGCTCAGGCGCTCAGGCGGTGAGCGCCTGGCTCTTGGACGCGATGCGGTCGAGCATGCTTCTCCACGACTTGACGAAGGCGTCCGCGCCCTCGACCTGGAGCCGCTCGGCGAGCGCGTCGACGCTGACGCCGGCCTGCTCATGGGCGGCGATCACGTCGGCGGAGTCGGCGCCGTCGCGCGCCAGCGGCGCATCGACCTTGCCGTGGTCGGCGAACGCGAGCAGCGTCTTCTCCGGCATCGTGTTGACCGTCAGCGGCGAGGCGAACGCCTCGATGTAGAGCGTGTCGGAGGCCTCCGGGTCCTTCGTCCCCGTCGACGCCCACAGCGCCCGCTGCGGCCGCGCCCCCTCGTTCTGCAGCCGCTGCATCCGCGCGGAGGCGAGCAGCTCGAGGTAGGCGACGTACGCCTGCTGGACGACCGCTATGCCGAGTCTGTTCTTCAGCTCAGCGGGGACCTGGTCGTGGACGGCGACGTCCCAGCGGCTGATGAATATCGACGCGACCGAGGGGACGTTGGGGTCGAGGCCCGCGGCGACGCGCCGCTCGATCCCTCTCAGGTAGGCGTCTGCCGCGGCGACGTACTGCTTGGCGTCGAACAGCAGCGTGACGTTGATCGGTATGCCGCCGAAGATCGACTCCTCGATCGCCGGCAGTCCCTCGGGCGTGCCCGGGATCTTGATGTAGAGGTTCGGCCGGCCGGCCGTCGCGTGGAGGTCCTTCGCCCACTTTATGGTGTCAGCGGTGTTGCGGGCGAGCAGCGGCGAGACCTCGAGCGAGACGAAGCCGTCAACGCCCGCGGTGCGGTCGTGGACCGGGCGGAAGAGGTCAGCCGCGCGCGTGAGGTCCTCGATTGCGAGGTCGAAGAACGCCTCCTCGCCGTCCCTGCCGCGCTCGTGCGAAGCGCGGATCGAGCCGTCGTAGGCGTCGCCGGCGGCAACGGCGTGCTCGAAGATCGTCGGGTTTGAGGTCAGGCCGGTGACGTCGCGCTCGGCGATGTGCGCGGCGAGCGTCCCGTCGTCGAGCATGTCGCGCGTGATGTTGTCTATCCAGAGGCTCTGACCGAGGTCGTGCAGCGTGCGTGTGGGGGTCATCTGGTGCTTCCTCTCGGTTCGTGCCAGCAGTCGTCCGGGGGCAGGAGGCGGTCGGCCTCGCTCGGTCCCCAGGTGCCCGGCTCATATCTGTGAACTGGGGTCACGTCATCCAGGATGGCACCGACGACGCGCCATGCGTCCTCAACGGTGTCCTCGCGCGCGAACAACGTCGCGTCGCCGCGCATCGCGTCGCCGAGCAGCCGCTCGTAGGGCGGCAGCGCGTTGGGCTCCAGGTACTGCGCTACGAGCTCCACCTGCTCGCCGACCATCCCCTCGCCCGGGACCTTCGCGCGCGCCTGCAGCGCCAGCTCGACGTGCGGGCTGAGCGTGAAGCGCAATGCATTGCGCCTGGTGTCTTCTTCGGCGTCGAAGATCTGCGTCGGCGGGTGGTCGAGCGTCACCTGGATCTCGCACGAGGTGACCGGCAGCTGCTTGCCGACGCGGATGATGAACGGCACGCCATCCCAGCGCCAGTTGTCGATCGAGACTCTGACGGCGGCGAACGTCTCGACCGTCGAGTCGGGCGCGACGCCGGGCTCGTCGTGGTAGCCGTGGAACTGGCCGCGCACGACGTCGTCGGGCGTCAGCGGGCGGATCGATGACATCAGGCGGGCGCGCTCGTTGCGCACGCCGTCCAGCGCATGCGGGCTGGGCGCGTCCATCGTCAGCAGCGCGAGCACCTGCAGCATGTGGTTCTGGACGACGTCGCGGATCGCGCCGGCCTGCTCGTAAAAGGCGCCGCGGCCGGCGACGCCGAACGACTCGGCCATCGTGATCTGCACGTCGCGCACGTGGTCGCGATCCCAGATCGGCTCCAGGAAGGCGTTCGCGAAGCGGAAGTAGAGGAGGTTCTCGACCGCCTCCTTGCCGAGGTAATGGTCGATCCGGAAGATGCGGCGCTCCGGGAAGACCGTGCCAAGCGTGCGGTTGAGCTCCTGCGCGGAGGCGAGGTCGCGGCCGAACGGCTTCTCGACGACGACGCGCGCGCCGTCGGCGGAGCCGGAGCTGCCGAGCGCCTCGACGACCGTGCCGAAGAGGACCGGCGGGATCGCGAGGTAGTGGAGCGGATGTCTCGCGTCGCCGAGCTCTCTGCGCAGCGCGGCGAAGGTCGCCGCGTCGCCGTAGTCGCCGTCGATGTATCTGAGCTGCGCGACCAGCCTCGCGTACGCCTCCTCGTCAACGCCGCCGTGCTCGCTGAGCGAGTCGTGCGCGCGGCTCTTGAGGTCGTCGAGCGTCCAGCCGGCCTTCGCGACGCCGATGATCGGCACGTCGAGGTTGCCGTGCCGGATCATCGACTGCAGCGCCGGGAAGATCTGCTTGTAGGCGAGGTCGCCGGTCGCGCCGAAGAAGACGAGCGCGTCGCAGCGATCCTGCTCAGCCTCGCCGGCCACCTCAGTCTCTCTTCTCGTCGTGGCCGCCGAACTCCGAGCGCATCGCCGACATCGCCTTGTTGGCGAACAGGCCGAGCTCGCGCGAGGCGAAGCGGGCGTAGAGCGCGGAGGTGAGGACCGGCGCCGGGACGCCCTCCTCAACGGCGGCGAGCGCGGTCCAGCGGCCCTCGCCGGAGTCAGACACCCGGCCGGAGTACTCATCGAGCTCGGGCGACTTGGCGAGCGCGTGCGCGGTCAGGTCGAGCAGCCAAGAGGCGATCACGCTGCCGCGACGCCACACCTCGGTGACGGCGGCGACGTCGATCTCGTACTGGTAGGCCTCGGGGTCGGTCAGCGGCGCGGTCTCGGCGTCGTCATCGTGCTTGTGCATGCCGATGTCGGCGCTCTTGATGATGTTCAGGCCCTCCGAGTAGGCGGCCATCATGCCGTACTCGATCCCGTTGTGGACCATCTTCACGAAGTGGCCGGCGCCAGCCGGGCCGCAATGCAGATAGCCGGCCTCGCCGGGGTGCAGCGGGCCCTCCTTGCCTGGCGTGCGCTCGGCCGCCTCGACGCCTGGAGCGAGCGTCACGAAGACCGGCTCCAGCCGTCTGAACGCTGCGTCGTCGCCGCCGATCATCAGCGAGTAGCCGCGCTCCAGGCCCCAGACGCCGCCGCTTGTCCCCGCGTCGACGTAGTGGATCCCCTTTGCCGCGACTTGCTTGGCGCGGCGGATGTCGTCGCGGTAGTAGGAGTTGCCGCCGTCGACGATCACGTCGTCGGCGTCGAGCAGCGGGACGAGGTCGGCGAGCGTCGCGTCGACGACGGCTGCGGGGACCATCAGCCAGACCGCGCGCGGCTTGTCGAGCTTTGCGACGAAGTCCTCCAGCGACGAGCCGCCCGTCGCGCCCTCGCCCGCGAGCTCGGCGACGACCTCCTGGTTGCGGTCGTACGCGACGGCCGTGTGCCCGTCGCGCATCAGGCGCCGCACCATGTTGGAGCCCATCCGCCCCAATCCGATCATGCCGAGCTGCATTGTGCTCGTGCTCCTTTCGCTGCCGGTGGGACCGGCGAATCGGCCACAGTCTTTGCAGCCTACGCGCCGGGGAGGATTCCATGCGACCACGCCGTGAAAGCGGGCCGAACGCAGTGCTTTGCCACTCGATCCTGCGGGATTGCGGCAGCGCGCTCGTGGTCGGCGCTCCGGGGTCGAGCGGCCGACGATCGCCGCTCAGCGGATCAGCACGGGCGTGCCCGAGTCGACGCGGGCTGCCAGCCAGGAGACGATGCTGTTGTCCATCCGCACGCAGCCGTGCGAGGTGGCGCTGCCGAGCGGGTCGGCGAGCAGGTCGAAGCGGCGGCCGTGGAGCGCGACGCGGCCGGGGCCGCCGCCGTAGTCGAACAGGACCCTTGAGTGGGCCGTGATGTGGAGCGCCCAGGGGCCGAGGTCGGAGTCGTCTGGCTGGCGCACGCGCTCGTAGACGGCGAACAGGCCCCTCGGGGTCGGGGTCGCGTGCTTGCCGATCACGACCGGCCACGAGCGGACGAGCCTGCCGGCGTCGTAAGCGGAGCCGCGGCGGCTGTGGAGGTCGATCACGACTCTCCAGGCGGTCCGGCCGAGGGCGACGACGTCGTCTGAGATCCAGCCGGTGTTGGTGTTGGGCCGGTCGGGCAGCAGCACGTGGAGCCACTCGCGGCCGTCCGGGCTGACGGCGCTGCCGAGCACGAGCAGCTTGACGACGCCGCCGTTCCACTCCCCCGCCGGGCTGACCCGCGAGCGCGGCTTGGACTTCACGTCGGGGGCGGCGCGGACCTCGGCGATCGCGACGATCCGCGCTGTCCACGCGACCCTGTCGGTCGGCGCGCCGACGATGGCGGAGCCGACTCTGACCGGTGGCAGCGTGCCGGTGGTGATTGGAGCGGTCGCCGCCGGTCGGCCGCTCGTCGGCGCGCCGCTCGTCGCGGGCGCGCCCGCGGGAGGCGAAGCGCCAGCGGACGCGGGCGCGCCGGCGGCCTGCGCCGGCGCTCCCGTTACGACGCAGGCGAGCGCGGCCGCCGCAGCGATCGCGGCGGCGCGCACCCGCAAGCGGTTAGCCCGTGACACCGCCACCGTGGCCCGACGCCGGCAGGACGCCGCCGCCTGGGCCGGCGATCCGGATCGAGGCGGTCGCTTTGCGGGTCGCCGCGTTGGACGCCGTGACTGTCGCGCCGTTGGCGATCCGCGGGCCTCTCGCGTCGTTGAGCACGTGCGCGGTGAACGCGAAGCTCTGCGCCGCATGGGCCTTCAGCGTCCCGACCGTCCAGCAGAGCTGGCCGTGACGCAGCTTGCCGCTACCGGCCGCGCGGACGGTGAGCCCGTCCGGCAGCTGGTCGCAGACGGTCACGTCCGCGGCGAGGCTTGCGCTCGTGTTCGTCACGGTGACGCGGAATCTGACGTTTCCGCCGCGCGCGATCAGCGATCTCCCGAGCGCTCTCTTGACGAGCTTGAGGCTCGCACGCGGCGTCGTCACCTTCGTCGTCGCGCTCGCCGTGTCGTTCGCGGGATCGCGGTCAGCGGCGCTTGAGCTGACGACGGCGGTGTTCTTCACCGTGCCGGTCTTCAGCGCCTTCGCCTGCACCGTGATCGTCCTCGTCGAGGCCGGCGCCATGTCGCCGAGCGGGCAGGTGACCACCTGCTTCTTGACCGTGCAGCTGCTGCCGGCAGCCACCTTCGCCGAGAGCGGCTGCAGGCCGGCCGGGACCGTGTCGGTCACGACGGCGGCAGTCGCCGTCCCGGGCCCGCTCTCGGTCGCTGTCAGCACGTAGCCGAAGGTACCGCCAAGCTGCGGCTTGCTGCCCTTTTGCACGCGATTCTGCAACGACAGGTCGAAGCTGTTGTCGACCGGCGGGGGCGGCGTGACCTGCGCCGCGTTGACGGTCGTCGAGGCGTCGTCTCTGTTGTTGTCCGGGTTGGGGTCGAGCTGGTCGCCGGCGACCGACGCCGTGTTGACGATCGTCGTCGAGGCGAGCAAGACCGGCACCGTCGCGGTGACCTGTCGCGTCACGCTCGCGCCCGCGGCGAGGTCGCCCACCGCGCACGTCACCGTGCCGTCGGCCGGCGTGCAGCCCTCGCCAGCAGCGGTGAAGGCTACGCCCGCCGGCAACGGGTCGCTGACGGTGACGCCGGTCGCGTCGTCGGGCCCGTTGTTGGTGATCAGCAGGTCCCAGGTCAGCTGGCTGCCGGGCTCGACGGTCGCGGGGCCTGACTTGTCGATCGCCAGGTCGGTGACCGGGTCGACCTCGACGCTCGCCTGGGCGTCGTTGGTGTCGCCGCCGCTCTGGGGCTCGGGCGTCGTCGTCGAGACGTGGGCGTTGTTGACGAATCTGCCGAGCACGTCGCCTCTCACGGTGACGTGGGCCACGGCGTGGCCTCCGGCTGCGACTGTGCCGAGGAGGCAGTCGATCGTGCCCGCCGTCTCGGTGCAGCCGTTGTCAGCCGAGACGAACTCCAGCTCGGCCGGAAGGACGTCCTCGACTCTGACGTCCTGTGCGTCAGACGGGCCGCTGTTGCCGACCGTCAACGCGAACGTGGACTCGCTGCCTCTGCCGATGCTCGCCGGGTCGGCCGTCTTCGTGATCGTGACGTCGGCGTACGGGTCCGCCTCGGTCGGGGATGCCGCGACGTTGTTGCCGGGGGCGTCGCCGGAGGTCGTCGTGCTGACCGTCCCGGTGTCGATCAGCGGGTCTGTCGTCGTCGACGGGTCGACGTGGACGGTGATCGCGATCGTTCTCTCAGCGCCGACGGCCATCGTCCCGAAGTCGCATCTGACCGTTCTGGCCGCCCCGTCGTAGCTGCAGTCCGGGTTGTCGACCGAGACGAATCTCGTGCGGGCCGGCAGCGGGTCGGAGACGAGCACGTTCTGAGCGTCGGACGGGCCGTTGTCTCTGGCGTCGAGGGTCCACGTGTAGTCGGTCCCCGCCGTGTATCTCGGCGGCCCGTCGTTGGTGATCGACACATCCGCGACGGCGCTCACGTCGAGCGAGCCCTCGTCGGATATCGGGTTGGTCAGGTCGCTCGAGGTGAGCGTCGCGGAGTTGACGAGGTGCGTGCCGTCGGGCACGTCGGCTCTGATGTCGACCGGGACTCTGATCGTCACGCTGCCGCCGGCCTCGACCGTGCCGAGCGTCCAGACGACCGTCGTCTCACCGGTTCCAGAGCCCACCGAGGGCGTGCCCTCGCTGAAGCCGGTCGACGGCGTGCCCGCCTTGACAGAGCTCGCCGTGCCCGCTGTGTAGACGAGCCCGGCCGGCATCACGTCTCTGACGACGACGTTGTTCGCGTCGATCGCGCCGGAGTTCTCGATTGTCACGTCGAACGTCTGCTGCGGCGTGTTGTCGCCAGCAGTCACCGCCGCGCCGTCCGGCGTCTTGGCGATCGTCAGCGCGGGCGCGTCGAGCGTCGCCGTCGCCGTGTCCGTCGCGCCCGCATAGGGGCCGTCGTCGTCGGCGGTGTTGCCGCCGGCGTCCTGCGCGGCGGTGATTCCCGCCGTGTTGACGTTCGCCTCAGGCCCTCTGCCCGGGGTGTCTCCCGCGGCAGTCGACGGCGTCGCTCTGTAGTCGACTCTCGCCGACGTGCCGGCCGCGAGCGGCCCGACCTGGAAGACGAGTCTGTCGCCGGCGGCGTCGGCCGTGATCGTCGGGTTCGCCAGCGGCGCCCCGTTGAGCGTCGCGGAGTTGTTGTCGTAGCTCCAGTTCTGCGGCAGCGTGTCGGTCACCTCGACCGCTCTCGCGCTGGCGTCCGCCGAGCTGTTGGCGACGACGACCTCCCACGGGAAGCTCGTGTTGACCGAGGCCGCGCCGGTGTCCGGCTGGCTCGTCAAGCCCGTCGTCTTGGTCAGCGTCAGCGTCGGGAACGCGAGCACGATGCTCGTCGAGTCCGGCGTGACGTCTCTGTAGTCGCGGTACGTGACGGTGCTGTTGGCCGAGTCGGTCCGCTCCGAACTGGGGACGCCGAAGTAGTCAGGCACCGTGACGGTGCCGTCGAGGCTGTCGCCCGTCGTGAGGCCGGCCGCTGCAACCGCTCTCGCGGTGTAGCTGATTCTTACCGAGTCGCCGGGGTCGAGCGGGCCGTCGAAGTGGAATGTCATCGGCTGCCCGTTGTTGCCGCCGTTCGTGACCGTCACTCTCGGCTCGGTGCCGATGGGCGGAGTGATGTCAGTGATGGTGAAGTCGGTCAAATTCGCGTTCGGCGTGTCGACGATGTCACCGTCGAAGGCCGGCGAGTCACCGTTGTTGGTGATTCTCAGCTGGTACGCCGGGTCGACGTCGGCCTGCGCTCTCAGCGGGCCGTCGCTGAAGGTGCCGCTGCTGCCGGTGGCGCTGACGCGCTTGTCGACCGCGAGTCTCGGCTCGATCACCGTGACGTCTCTCGTCACCGGGCCCGTCGTGTCGTCGAAGCTCGGCGGGATCGTGCCAGCGTTGAACGGGGTTCTGATGAGGTTGGTCTCGTCGGTGCCGATGATCGCGCCGTTGGTCAGCCTGTGCCCGTCAACGACGTCGTTGCCGTTGTGGTCTCTGTCGAGCACGTGGCCGCTGTAGGTGACTCTGATCACCATCTGGCTCGCCAGCGCCGTGATGTCGCCGAAGTCGAAGGCGATCGTCGTTCTGCCAGCGCTCGTCGTCGGGTTGTAGACGCCCGGCCCCGGCGGATCGGGGAACTCGCTGCAGTCCGACGTGATGTCGCATGTGATCGTCGGGTTGCCGTCGTAGGCGATCCCGTCCGGCAGCGTGTCTTCGACCGTCACATCAAACAGGTCGATGTCGGCGGGTATCGTGACCGTCAGCGCGTATCTGACCTGCTGGCCGATCGTCGCGCTCGCCAGCGACGCCTCCTTCGTGATCTGCGCGCCGGCGATTCTGATCGTGTCGGTTTTGGTCGCGCTGTAGCCGGCGACGCCATCAGTGCTCGTGCGCTGGCCGCTCGCGTAGCTCTCGCCGGTCACGTCGACCGTGTTCGTCTGCGACGAGCCGCCGACGGCGGGAATCTTGACCCGCGCGCTGTATCTGACTCTCTTCGCGTTCGCTATGCCGGGCTGCAGCTCCGGCACCGTCTCGGTGATCACGCCGGGGTCGGTGTTCGTCGCGCCCGGGGTCCACGTCGCGTCTGGGTCCTCCGGGAGCGAATCGCCGGAATTCAGTCTGACGCCGCTGTTGTCGACCAGCTCGAGGCCAGCGGGGACGACGTCTCTGATCTTGACGTTGTAGGCCGTCGAGACGGCGTCGACGCTGTCGTCGTTGGTCGTCGTGGCGACGTATCTGACGATGTCGCCCGGCGAGACGCGAGCGCCGCCCGTGTCGTCTGTCTTGTCCTGCGTCAGGTTGGGCTCGACGACCTGCGTGCTGACGACGTTTGAGGAATCCGAGAGAGCGTCTCTCACCGGGTCGGTCCAGTCGAGTCTCGCGCTGTTCTCGATCGGGTTGCTTCTCGACGGGTCGCGGACGTTCGAGCTGTCTCTCGTGACTGTCGTCGTGAAGGTCAGCACGACGACGGCGTCAGGATCGCCCTCCGGGACCGAGAAGTCGGCCGGGAAGGTCAGCGTCGGCGTCGTCCCGCTCTGGTCGAGCACGAAGGCGGAGTCGACCGGCGTGCCGTTCAACGTCGCCGTTGCTCCAGTTCCGTCAAAGGTCTGACGCGCGTTGTCGTCGAAGGCGTCGGTGAGGAGGGCTCTGCCGTGCAGCGTCGTGCCGGCAGGGACCGTTGTTCTCACCGTGTAGGTGATCTGCTCGCCGATCGTCGCCTGGTTGTCGAGGTTGCCGTCATCGCTGTCGTTGACGGTGCTCGTCGCGCTCTTCACGACTGTGGCCGGAGCCGTGACGACCTTGCTCGTGTCGTCGGCCTGCGGCGCATTGGACGACGTCGTCGGCGTTCCATCGATGTCGTTCGCCGGCGTGTAGTGGAAGACGGTGCTCTGGTTGGTCTCGCCGTCGTAGCCGACGACGCCCGCGGTGTTGTCGAGCGCGCGTCTTGGACCGAGGTCGGCAGGGGCGGTCGCGGTGTACGTCAGCGATGGGCCGTTGCCCAGGGTCGTGTTGGCCGGGACGGTGATCCCGGTCCACTCGATCATGTCGTTGAACGCCCCGGGAACGCAGGTGCCGCCAGGCGAGATCGCTCTCACGCCGGGGAACGAGCATCTGTACTCGGCCGGGAGTCTGTCCCACACCTCGACGTGGACGGCGTCCTGGCCGCCGCTGTTGGTGAGGTCGAGGCGGTAGGTGACGTCGTCGCCGGACTCGATCGTTTGGTCGTCGTTGTTGGGGAGCAGGCCGGTGACGACGTTCGACCCTCTGCGGTCGATGCTCGCGACGCCCTTGACGACGTCGACGATCGGAGTGACAAGCGCGATGTCGCGCTGGTCGCGCAGCGGCTCTGAGTCTTGGGCCGTGTTGACCGACGAGAACTTCAGCAGGTTGCCAGTGATCTCATCGTTTCTCGGCGTGCCAGCCGGGAAGACCGTGGTGCCGATCACGTGGTTGAAGATTTTGCCGCCGATCGGGACGGTCGTGCCGCCGCCGCTGCTGATGCTCCACTCGAGCATGCCGTCGTCTCCGGGACTCGGGGCCAGCAGCGCGTCGGTACCGATGTTGTCGGTGCTGTAGGTGCTGTCGCTGTTGTCCTCGTAGACCGCGTTGGTCGGCAGGAAGTCTCGGATGACCAGCGGGTTGGTGTCGACCTGGCTGGCGAAGTCAAGCATCAAGTCCCAGCAGACAAAGTCACCCGGGTGGTAGACCGGCTCGGTTCTGACGTAGCTGATCGACGAGTTCGTGCAGTCCTTGTTGGCGCCGCTGAAGTCGATCCCGGTGTTGTCCGCGACGAGCTTCGTCAGTCTCGGCGACGGCGCCACCTCGGAGGCCTCGCTGTCGTCGATGATCGTTCTGCCGGTGTCGTCGGCGGCGTCGTGGTCGATCTCGTTCGCGCTGGCAGCGCCGTTGCAGTTCGCGGGATCAGGCGCGGTGCAGCGGACGACCTCCGTCGCGTCGGTGTGGACTCTGTTGACGATCGGGTCGCGCGTGAGGATCGGGGTTGTGCTGAGGAAATTGTCCTGGTAGTGCGTGCGAGTGACCGTCTTGTAGGTCATCGAGAACGACTGCTTGACGCCGGTCTGCGCCAGCTGCGGGAACTGCGCCTCGTTCCACGTCACGGTGAAGGTGCCGTCTGAGTTCTCGAGGACGTTGCTGTAGGGGAAGTCGGGAGCGTCGCCGAGCACCCCGTCGCACTCGCTGTCGTCGGTGCTGTTGCGCGACGTGTGGTTGGTAGTCGCGTCGATCGGGCAAAGGCCGCTCGGGACCGTGTCACTCACCGTCGCGTTCTTGACAGAGCGATATTCCGAGGTCTGGAAGTCGAGTCTCCAGGTCGTGATGTCGAGCTCGTCAAGCTCGCTTCTGTCGGCCGACTTATGCACGACCCAGTCCTCGGCCTTACGGCTCAGCCACGTCTCGTCGGGCGCTCTCGCCGTCCCGGTGTTGCCGTTTCTGTGGTAGGTGCCGTCGGCGGTCGCGTAGTTCTCGATCAGCTGCTCGTCGTGCGTCTCCGCGCCGCTGTTGTTGTCGAGGTTGGTCGCCTGGGCACCGGTTCTCGCCGGCTCAGAGCCGGCCGGAAACAGCACGTTCTCGCGGATCGGGATCGCGGCGCCGTAGGGCAGTCTCACGACCTGGCCCGGCGTCAGGTTGCTCAGGTTCCACGTGACCTTCGTGTAAACGCCAGCGGGCAGGTCGCCGTTGCCGTTCTCGGCCGGCGGGCCGCTGCCGTCAGGGTCGACGTCGACGGTCTCAACGGAGTCGGCTGGCCGGCAGCCGGTGACGTCTCTGACGTCGATAGCGCCCGAGCCCGGGTACTCCTGATTGCTGCCGCTGTTCGTCGGCGCGTCGGTCGTGTGGTCGGTCGAGTCGTCGTCGCTTGTGCCGGCGCCGCAGCCGAGGTACTCGAGGCCGGCCGGCAGGTAGTCGACGACCGTCACGTTGTCGGTGGAGTTGACCCTGTTGTTTCTGACCGTGAGCGTGTACGTCGTCTGGTCGTCGTGAACGCCGCGCATGATCTCGCCCTCGGCCGAGGGCTCGTCCTTGTCGACTCTCAGCGCTTTGAGCGTGACCGTGCCGGTCTGCGGGCCGGTCGTCTGCGTGGCGTTCGCGAGGTTCAGGCCGTTGGCGTCGAACGCCGGCACGACGCGCGGGGCGCTGTTGACGCCGCCCTGCGCTCTGATGACGATCGGCGTGCCGCCGACGTCATACGTGCTGGTGTTGTAGTGCGCGGTGAAGCTGAGGCCGTAGGTCGCTCTCGGCGAGAGGTCGGTGACGTTGCTGAAGACGAGCGTGGTCAGGCCTGGGCTCGGTGCGTTCGGGATCACCGTGGGCTTGATCGGGGCGTCGTCGTTGTAGGTGACGCCGCTCGGCAGCACGACGCTGAACGTGAGGTTGTACGCGTAGTCGGCGATATTCGCCGCGTCGTTGGAGAACTCGACATGGATCGGGATCGCGTCGCCATGAAGGATCTCCGGCGAGTCGACCGACATCGTCATGACCGGGTCTGCCTGTGCCGCCGCGGAGAACGTCAGCAGGCCGAGCAAGACGGCGAGGAGCGTGAGCGTGCACGCGAGCGCCCGGGGGCGCGACATAGCTTCCATGCTGTTGAAGGGACCTCATGTCGGGGGAGTGTCGAGAGCGCTACGGCTGCTTCACCGTCGTAGGGCAAGACCGCGTTCCCCCCTCCGCCTTATGAGCTCGGGTCCACACAGGGCGCAGCGGACGGGCCCGCGCGCATACCCACGCGTGCCCGCCGGCCACTGCACCATGTCGACCTGCTTGTCGCAATCCCGAACATCGCCCGGGTGTTTCAGTCCTGGATCAGCTCGGGCTCGGGCGTGATCATGGCCTGGCGGGCGAGCCGGATCAGCTCCTGCACCGCGGGCGCCGGCGGCTTGCGCGTGCTCCAGTAAGCGCAGACGGTCGTGCGGGGCTGCTCGACGTCCAGCGGTATCGAGCGGAAGCGCTCCGCGAACGGCCCCGACGACAGCCGTCGCGCAGCCGGGAAGACTGAGATCGCATCGCCGCCCTCCAGCAGAGCGATCAACGTCGTCAGCTGCTCGCAGCGGTGCGCGACGCGGGGAACGATGCCAGCTCTCGCGCATGCCTCGGTGAACACGTTGAGGCCGTCGCCGCCGTCGATGAACGCGAACGACTCGTCGGCGACGTCGGCGAGCGTCAGCACGTCGTGGTCGGCGAGCGGATGGTCGTCGCGGACGATCACGTGCATCAGCAGCGGGACGAGCGGGATCACCTCCAGCTCGTTGGAGACGTCGCTGTCGCGCAGTCCGGCGATCGCGATGTCGAGCTTGCCGTCGAGCAGCTCGCGCAGCGAGATCGCACGGCTGCGGTGCTCGATCAGCTGCGTGTTGATCTGCGGATGGCGGACTCTGAACTGGGCGACGGCGTCGACGACCTCCGGCATTATCGCGACGCCGGGGCCGAACCCGACGACGAGCCGGCGGCCCGCGTCCTCGGCGAGCGAGCGCAGGCGCTCCCACTGCTGCCCGGCGTCGTCGAGAATCGCGACCGACGGCGTCAGGATGCGCCGGCCCGAGACGGTCAGCGCGAGCGGGCGGCCGTCGCGCCGCACGAACAGCTCGGAGCCGATCGCCGCCTCGAGCCGCTGGACGTGGCGCGAGACGCTCGCCTGCGAGAGATGCAGCTCCCCCGCGGCGAGGTTGACGCTGCCCGTCTGCGCGACCGCGACGAAGGTGCGCAGCAGCTCGAGGTCCATCAGCTCGTCCATCCCCGCCGTCCTTTCCGCATCAGTGGAGATCGAACTCCTCGGCGCCATCGCGGACCGGCGGCTGTCTGCTGGGGACGGTCGGTCTCTTCGCGGGGGCGCTCGCGGGCGGGGGCGTCGCCGGGGGCTGCTGCTGGACGGGCGGGGCGGGCGGTGGGGTCGTCGGCTGCTGCTGCTCGACGGGCGGGGCCGGTGGCGGGGTCGTCGTGACGGTCACCGCGTTGGCCTTCGTCTCGATCGGGTGCTCGGGGGTCGCGGCGTTGCGTCTGACGGCGGCGAGCTGGCGAGCATGGGCCCGTCGCGCGGCGGCGTCGCTGCGCGCTCTCGCCGTCGCTCTCGCGCGGGCGGCGGCCTCGGCTTGCGCCCGTGCGCGTGCCGCCGCCCGCGCCTGCTCCGCTGCTTGCAAGCGCGCGGCTTGAATCGACTGGGTCGCGGTCGAGGAATGGCCTCCCCCACCGCCAAGCAGTGTCGCGGCGATCGCGACCGCCGCCGCGACGGCCACCGTCACCGCGCCGCCGACGGCGATCTTCGCTCTGAGGCTGGCGCCGTGGGAGGCGCCATGGGCCGCGCCGCCGTGGGCCGCGCCTCTGCCTGCAGCCGCGCCGAGAGGGCTGGCGCCCGCGCTGGCCGTGCCAGCACCTACGCCGGCCCCCGCGGTCCCGCCAGCGGCAACGCCGGCGCCAGCCCCCACCCCCACCGCGGCGAGCGCGGCGAAGGCGAGGGGGATCGGCGGGACGACGGTGGCGATGCCGCGGGTGCGCAGGACCGTGCGGCGGCATGCGGAGCAGTCGGCGAGGTGGTCGCGGGCGAGCCGGTAGCGCTCGCCTTCCTCGTCAAGCAGGCCGAGCGCGTACGCCTTCACGAGCGAGTGGTTGGCCTCGCACCACTCGTCGTTGCGGATCTCGCCGATCATCGGCGCGAGCTTGCGCGAGACGCCGTCCATGATCTTCTCCATCCGCCGCGGTCTGACGCCGATCAGGCGCGCGGCCTCGGGACGGGAGAGCTCGTAGACGTAACAGAGGGCGGCCGCTTCCAGCTCGCGCCTGTCGAGCGTCTGGCGCAGGCCGCCGACGAACTGCCGCAGCCGCGTCGCGTCGTCGAGACGGGCGTCGACGTCGGGCTCGACGGCGATCTCGTCGAGCTGCTCAACGTCCGCACGACGGGCAGCCTGGAGCGCGCGATGCTCGTCGATCGCGCGTCGGAAGGCGATCGTCACGAGCATCGCGGTGCGGTTGTCGACCTGCTCGCCGGTCGCGAGCATCGTGTGGAGGCCATGCCACGCCTGGTTGTAGAAGGCGTCGAGGTCGGCCTCGGGCAGCCGCACGCCGGCGGCGGCAAGCTTCGCGGCGACCGTCTTGACGACAGCCGGCTTCAGCTCGTCGTACTCGCGCGCCAGCAGCGCGTCCGCGGTGGCGCGATGGTCGTCGTAGGCGTCGATTGCACTGGTCATCTGGTCTCGAGCAGGCATGTCTCTGCGGGCCGCTCACCCACTCGTCGCAGGAGCGGGCGCCCTTCCCCCCTGTCAGCTCGGTGCGTCGACGCGTACGGAGATGCGCTTGCTGGCGAGCTGCGGCCACGGCCAGCCGGGCGTCCGCTCGACCAGCGCGCGGAAGGAGAAGATCGTGTCGCGCGTGATGCTGACGAAGCGGTAGGGCCAGCGGTAGCTGCCGTTCCTCGCGGCGTGGACCGACGCGACCGTCCGCCATCTGCCGTGAACGATCGCCTGCATCTCGACGACCGCGCCCTTCGCCGCCGAGCCAGTGCCCTTCAGCCTGCCGCTCAGCACGACCGACTGGCCGCGGCGCAGGCGGGCGCGCGAGCGGCTGATCGTGAGCGACGCGGGCGAGCGCACGACCGCCTCGAAGGTCGCGGTGTCGGCCGCCGTCTCGGCTGGTGCGAACGAGACGATCACCCGCTGCGCGCCGGCCGCTCTCACCTGGACGTCGAAATGGCCGGCGGCGTCGGTCGTGACGGATGGGAGCCGGCGTGCGTGCGGCTCGTCGGTGCCCAGCGGCTCGCTGGAGACGTTGAGCGTCGCGCCCGCGATCGGCTGGCCGTCAGCCGTCAGGAGCGTGCCGGAGAGCCTGGCGGTGCGGCCCGAGGCGACCATCACTTGGCTTCTGGCGAAGCGCAGCCTGGGGGTCGCGACGGCCGGCTCGCCGTTGGCCGGCGGCGGCGGGCCGGGCGTGGTCGTGGTCGTGGTGACCGTCTGGGTGATGACCTGGACGGGCGGGGTGTCGGGCATTCCGCTTCTGTCGTCAACGCCGCCGTTGCCGTCTCCCTCGCCGCCGCCGCCGTCAACGCCGCCGTTGCCGTTGTCGCCGTCGTCCCCGCCGCTGTTGCCGCCGTTGCCCTCGTCCCCGCCGCCGTTTCCGCTCTCCCCGACGACGAAGGAGATCGAGCCGACGCTTTCCTCGTTGCCGACGGCGTCCTCAACGCGGCTGTTGAGCGTGTGAAAGCCGGGTGCGAGCGTGTCGCGGTCGAGCGTGAAGACGTGTGCCGCGTCAGACGGGCAGGGCTGGGGCAGCGTGTACGGCTCGTGGCAGGTGCCGCGGGCCGTGTCGATCGCGGCCGTCTCATAGGGGCCGCCGTCGACCGAGATCGCCATCTCAGCGACGCCCGAGCCGTCGTCGTCGGCGTCGATCTCGTAGGTGATCGGGCCGGTCAGCGGCGCCTGGCTGCCGACCACCGTTCCCGTCAGGCGGGCCGCCTGCGGCGGCGTGTCGTCCTCGAGCTCGACGACCGATCTGAACAGCCGCACCTGCGCCGCCGGGCTGACGATCGCCGGGTCGCAGCCGTTGCTGACGCAGCCGACCCACAGCTGCACAGCATCGAGGTCGAGCCCGCTTCTATTGACCTCATTGCCAGGGTCGGCGGCGTTTTCGGGGTCGCCGGGCGAGTTGCAGTCGAAGCCGCCGCCGAGCGAGAGGTCCGACTCGCAGCCGTCGTCGCTGTCGCCGCTGGGACTGCGCTCGCGCACCGCGGCGGCGAACTCCTGCGTCAGCCCTGGTGGGCGCGCCGCCGCTGTCAGCGACCGCCACAGGTCGTAGCTGACGATCCGCGCGCCGAGCGGGGCGGTGAAGGTCGCCAGCCCGCGCTGGCCGCCAGGCGCCGGGAGGCCGAGGAAGCCGGAGTTGAGCGTGAGGTCGAAGGCGTCGCCGCTCTCGCAGTCGTCGCGGAAGAAGACGTCGTCGCGCGCGGTCTGTGCTGTCGTGCTCGTGCGCCACGCCGCCGCTGACAGATCCTCGCCAAGCGGGCCGCGGCACGAGTAGACGTCGTAGGTCCCGGCCCACGCGCTCGGCGCGGCCGCTCCCGCGAGGGCTGTCGCACAGGCGCACGCGAGCAGGAGCGACAACAGCTGCGGCACAAGCCGTTGGGCTCGCATTGGATCTTCCTTCCTGGGTGCCAGGCCAGCGGGCCTGCTCATCGGGGACGTCCCTGCCACGATCTGCGACAGGGTAGCGGCGGCGCGCCGACGACCACTGGTCCGGTGAAGCCGATCAGACCAACCGGTTGCTGGTGAGTGATGTACACGGCGTCAGCCAGAGGGATGCTCTGGGCAGCCGCGCCGCCGCCTGCCCGGCGATACTTCGTGTATGAGCGAGCGCAACGTGCTTGGCGGGCCGCTGGAGCCGTGCGGGTCGGACCCGGTCACCGGCTTCTATCGCGACGGCTGCTGCACGACCGGGCCCGAGGACCGCGGCAGCCACACGATCTGCGCGGTCGTCACGGCCGAGTTCCTCGAGCACCAGCGCTCGATCGGCAACGACCTCTCGACGCCGATGCCGCAGTTCAACTTCCCCGGCCTCGTCCCCGGCGACCGCTGGTGCGTCACCGCCGCCAACTGGCTGCGCGCCCATGTGGACGGCGCGGCCGCCTTCGTCGTGCTCGCCTCCACGCATCAGCGCGCGCTCGAGGTCGTCCCGATCGCCGCCCTGCGCGAGCACGCGGTCGACGTCCCGGCCGACCCCGGCTCGCTCGCCGGCTGAGCGTGGCGGCACGGCGCGCGAGGGGCGCGGCGGCGTCGGCGACGGCGACGGCTGCGGCGGCGACGGCTGCGGCGGCGGCGACGACGACGAAGCTCGCCGGCACGGGCGCGGCGCCAGCGCGCGGTCGCGCGGCGGGCAGGGCCACGACCGCGTCCGACCCGGCCGCCTCCGACCCGGCCGCCTCCGACCCGGCCGCGTCCGGCATCGGCCTGCTCAGAGAGGGCGCGCTCCATGCCGCGCTGAAGCTCGCGCTGGCTAGGCCGGGCGACCGCTTCGAGGTCCCCGTCGAGCGGTTCGTGATCGACCTTGTGCGGGCTGACGGGGAGCTGGTCGAGATACAGACCGGCGGCTTCGGGCCGCTCTCGGGCAAGCTCGACGCGCTGCTCGACACGCACCGGATGCGGATCGTCCACCCAGTCGCGGCCGAGCGGCGGATCGTCCGGGTCGACGCGCAGGGCGAGGTCGTCTCGGCGCGCAGATCGCCGAAGCGCGCGGGCGCGGTCGCGATCTTCGACCGGCTCGTCACGTTCCCCTCGCTGCTCGCCCATCCACACCTGACGATCGAGGTGGCGCTGACGCGAGAGGACCACATCCGCGGCCCGGAGCCGGTCCGCGTTCGGCGCCGCACGCGCGACCCCGGCGAGCGGCGGCTCGTCGAGCTGCTCGACCGGGTCGTCCTTGCGAGCCCCGCCGACGCGCTCGCCGCCCTCCCCCCGCTCCCCGCCGAGCCGTTCACGACGAGGGAGCTGGCGAGGCTCGCCGGCTGCCCGACGATGCTCGCCCAGAGGGTCGTCTACTGCCTGCGGCTGCTCGAGCTGATCGAGCCGGCCGGCAAGCGCGGCCGCGCCCCGCTCCACCAGCTCACCGGCTGACCCGACCCGCGCGAGCCCATGGTCGCCCCACGACCACAGGCTCACGCGCCTCCGACCGGGCGTACCCCTAGAAGATCGGCGACTCCGTGTACGCGCCCCAGACGCTCTGGAGCGCGTCGACCAGCTCGCCCTCGGTCACGCGGGCGCGGGCGGCGTCGATCAGCGGCGGCATCAGGTTGGCGTCCGGCCGGGCAGCCGTCTCGCGGACGCGCGCCAGCGCCGCCTCGACCGCCGCGGCCTAACGCGTCGCCCGCATGCCGTTCAGCCGGTCGACCTGCTTGCGCTCCAGCGCCGGGTCGATGTGCAGGATCGGCGTCTGGTCGTCGTCGCCCTCGGTGAAGCTGTTGACGCCGACGACGAGCCGCTTGCCGGCGTCGATGTCGGCCTGCAGCTCGAAGGCGGCGTCGGCGATCTCACGCTGCGGGTAGTTGGCCTTGACGGCGTCGACCATCCCGCCGAGCTCGTCGATCTTGTCGAAGTAGGCGTACGCCTGACGCTCCATCTCGTCGGTCAGCGACTCGACGAAGTAGGACCCGCCGAGCGGGTCGATCGTGTTCGTCACGCCCGACTCGTGGGCGATGATCTGCTGCGTGCGCAGCGCGATCCGCACGGCGTCCTCGGTCGGCAGCGCGAGCGCCTCGTCGTAGGAGTTCGTGTGCAGCGACTGGGTCCCGCCGAGCACGCCCGCGAGCGCCTCGATCGTCGTGCGGACGATGTTGTTGAGCGGCTGCTGGGCGGTCAGCGAGACGCCGGCCGTCTGCGTGTGGAAGCGCATCAGCAGCGAGCGCGGGTCCTTGGCGCCGAAGGTCTCCTTCAGCTCTCTCGCCCAGATGCGGCGGGCGGCGCGGTACTTCGCGATCTCCTCGAAGAAGTCGATCTGCGCGTTGAAGAAGAACGACAGCCGCGGCGCGAAGTCGTCCACGTCGAGCCCGCGCTCGACCGCCTGCTCGACGTACGTCAAGCCGTCCTTCAGCGTGAAGGCGAGCTCTTGCGCGGCGGTCGCCCCGGCCTCGCGGATGTGGTAGCCGGAGATCGAGACCGGGTGCCAGCGCGGCATCTCTCTCGAGCACCACTCGATCATGTCGCCGAGGAAGCGCATCGCCGGGTCGATCGGGAAGCACCACTCCTTTTGAGCGATGTACTCCTTGAGGATGTCGGCCTGGATCGTGCCGCCGAGCCTGTCGGCCGGGACGCCCTTCTCCTCCGCCGCGACGACGTAGAAGGCCATCATGATCGGCGCCGGCGCGTTGATCGTCATCGAGACGGTGACCTTGCCGAGGTCGATCCCGTCGAACAGCGTCGCCATGTCGTCGACGGAGTCGACCGCGACGCCCTCGCGCCCGACCTCGCCGAGCGAGCGCGGGTGGTCGGAGTCGTGGCCCATCAGCGACGGCATGTCGAACGCCGTGCTGAGGCCGGTCTGACCATGCTCGATCAGGTAGCGGAAGCGCTCATTCGTCTCCTCCGGCGTGCCGAAGCCGGCGAACTGGCGCATCGTCCACAGCCGCCCGCGGTACATCGACGGGTAGACGCCGCGCGTGAAGGGATAGTCGCCGGGATAGCCGACCGACGGCTGGTCGGCCCCGGGCTCGGGCAGGTCCGCCGCGGTGTAGAGCGGCTTGACCGGCTCGCCCGAGAGGGTCGTGAACTGCGCGTCGCGCTCCGGCGTGGCCGCGCTGCGCTCCTCCCAGCGCTTCTGCGCATCGGTCGCGCCGTCAGTTGCGCTTGAAGGGCTCATCGTCTCCTCGCAGCCTGGATTGTCGGGGTCTCGATAGTAGGATGCTCTCATAAATATCCGAGCGCGTCCACGACCGAGCGTTGCAAACGCGTACGCGCGAGCGTCCCACATCCGTGGAGGGTGAGCAGCAGATGACCGAACAGGCTTCGTTGGAACGCGTCGGGGTCGCCGGCGCAGGCTTCATGGGATCCGGGATCGCCGAGTCGGCGGCGCGGGCCGGCGCGCGGGTGCTCGTCTTCGAGCCCTCGCAGGCGCCGCTGGACCGCTCGCGCGACGCGATCACGACGTCGGTCGCGCGCGCGGTCAAGGGCGGCAAGCTGACCGAGCAGGAAGGCAAGGCGCTGCAGTCGCGGATCGACTGGACGACCGACCCGAAGGCGCTGTCGGACTCGACGCTCGTGATCGAGGCCGTCGTCGAGAACGAGCAGGTCAAGCGCGAGCTGTTCACGACGCTCGACGCGATCCTGCTGCCTGAGGCGATCATCGCCTCCAACACCTCGTCGATCCCGATCGCCCAGCTCGCGGCCGTGACCGGCCGGCCCGATCGAGTCCTCGGCCTGCACTTCTTCTCGCCGGTACCCGTGATGAAGCTGGTCGAGATCGTCGTCGCGCTCGACACGAGCGAGGCGAGCGTCGACGCGCGGAGACGTTCGTCGAGGGGCTCGGGAAGCTGTCCGTGCGCACGAAGGACCGCTCCGGCTTCATCGTCAACATGCTGCTGGTCCCGTACCTGATGGCCGCGGTGAGAATGTACGAGGAGGGCTTCGCCTCCGCCGAGGACATCGACGCCGCGATGAAGCTGGGCGCCGGGCACCCGATGGGGCCGCTGACGCTCGCCGACTTCATCGGGCTCGACGTGCTGTACGCCGTCTGCGACTCGCTCTACGAGGAGTTCAAGCGCGACGAGTACGCGCCGCCGCCGCTGATGAAGCGGATGGTCGCCGCGGGGCGGCTCGGGCGCAAGAGCGGGCGAGGGTTCTATGACTACGCGGGGGCGGCGGCTTCCGCTGGGGCGCGGAGATGACCGGCGTGAGCGCTTCCGAGATCCCGCTCTACGGGCTCACGCAGGAGCAGCTCGACCTGCGCGACCTGATCCGCTCGCTCGCCGTCGACAAGATCGCGCCGCGCGCCGGGGAGATCGACGCCAGCGGCGAGTTCCCGCAGGACGTGCGCTCGCTGCTCGCGTCGCACGACCTGTTCGGGCTGCCGTTCGCTGTGGAACACGGCGGCACCGGGACCGGTGAGCTGATGCTGTGCGTCGCGGTCGAGGAGATCGCGAAGGCGTGCGCCTCCTCGGCGCTGATGCTCGCTGTGCAGGAGCTCTCTGCGCTGCCGATCAAGCTCGACGGCTCCGAGGAGATGAAGGCGCGGATCCTGCCGCGGATGGCAAGCGGCGAGTGGCTCGGCGCGTTCGCGCTGTCCGAGCCCGACGCCGGCTCGGACCCAGGCGCGATGCGCACGCGGGCGGTGCCCGCGGACGGCGGCGGCTGGCTGATCAACGGCGCGAAGAACTGGATCACGAACGCGAGCGTCGCCGACGTCTACATCGTCTTCGCGGTCACCGACCCGGGCGCCGGCCACCGCGGGATAAGCGCCTTCGTCGTCGAGAGAGACCGGCCCGGCTTCTCGGTCAGCCGGCTCGAGCACAAGATGGGGATGAAGGGATCGCCGACTGGCCAGCCGGTTTTCGAGGACGTGCTCGTGCCCGACGAGAACCTGATCCGCGCGGTCGGCGAGGGCTTCAAGGTCGCGATGAGGACGCTCGACCGCTCGCGGCTCGGGATCGCCGCGCAGGCACTCGGGATCGCACAGGGCGCGACCGACTTCGCCGCCGCTTATGCGCGCGAGCGGATCGCCTTCGGCAAGCCGATCAACGCATTGCAGGGGATCCAGTTCAAGCTCGCCGACATGGAGACGAAGACGGCCGCCGCCCGCGAGCTCTTGTGCCGCGCCGCCGCGAAGGCCGAGCGCGGAGAGGCCGACCTCGGCAAGTACAGCGCGATGGCCAAGCTGTTCGCCTCCGACGTCGCGATGGAGGTCACGACCGAGGCCGTCCAGGTGCTCGGCGGCTACGGTTACGTCACCGAGTACCCCGTCGAGCGGATGATGCGCGACGCGAAGCTGACGCAGATCTACGAGGGCACGAACGAGATCCAGCGGGTGGTTATCGCGCGGGCGTTGCGGTAGCCGGTCGGGCCGGCGCGCGGGCGTGCGGGCGCCCGTGGCGCGGCTCCAGCGTTAGTCGCGGCGCGACGCGGTGCGGATGAAGTCGATGATGTCCTGCGTGGTGGCGCCGGGGGTGAAGACCTCGGAGACGCCGAGCGACTTCAGCTGCGGGATGTCGTCGGCTGGGATCGTGCCGCCGACGGTGACGAGGACGTCGTCGACGCCCTGGGCTCTCAGCAGCTCGACCACGCGCGGCACCAGCGTCATGTGCGCGCCCGACAGGATCGACAGCCCGACGGCGTCGGCGTCCTCCTGGATCACGGTCTCGACGATCTGCTCCGGCGTCTGGTGCAGGCCGGTGTAGATCACCTCCATCCCCGCGTCACGCAACGCGCGGGCGATGATCTTGGCGCCGCGATCGTGCCCGTCAAGGCCCGGCTTCGCGACGACGACGCGGATCTTGGCAGCAGTCGCGGTCGTGGTCATGGCGCGAACTATACCGCCAGATAGTCGGGGGGCCGACTATTTCGAGTCGCAGGGAAGGCGGGCGGGCGGCGCGAGCGGCGCGCGGGCGGGCAGGCGGCGTGGAGGGCGGGCGGGCGGCGTGGCGGGCGGGCGGGCGGGCGGGCGGCGTGGCAGGCGGCCGCGCGGGCGCGCGGCTACTGCTCCGCGAAGTCGCCCGCGTCGAGGCGCAGCTCGCGGAGCGTGTCGGTCAACGCTCTGAGCTGTCCCTGCTTGAGCGGCTCAGCGCCGAAGCGGATGCCGTTCAGCGTCTCGGTCGCGGCGGCGGCGACGCGGCGGCCCTCGGGCGTGATCGACGCGAGCGTGGCGCGGCGGTCGGTCGGGTGGGGCGAGCGGGTCGCGTAGCCGCGTCTCTCCAGGCCGTCGACCAGGCTCGTGACGCTGGTCGGGTGAACCTGGAGGCGGGCGCCGATCTTCCCCAGCGGCAGCGATCCCCGTCTGCTGAGGAAGAGGAGCATGAGCGCCTCATAGCGGGAGAAGGAGAGCTCGTATTGCGCGAGCGCGTCGTTGAGCCGCGCGAGCATCACCTGCTGCACGCGCATGATCGAGGTGACGGCCATCATCGGCGTCGCCTCCGGCGCGCCCCAGTGGTTGCGCCACTGACGGCCAGCCTCTTCGATCGGGTCGAACGAAAGCGGATCGCTCACGGCCGGCGAGTCTTGCAGACGGTGCGGCCGGCCAGCCTCACCGTGGAAACCGTCCCGGCCGCCTCGGCCGCGCTCCCTCGCTAGCTCATCCGCTCCACAACCGCGGCGACCCCCTGCCCCACGCCGATGCACATCGTCGCGAGGCCGATCGCGGCGTCGTCGCGGCGCTGGAGCTCGTGGACAAGGGTCGTGAGGATGCGGGCGCCCGAGCTGCCGAGCGGGTGGCCGAGGGCGATCGCGCCGCCGTTGACGTTCACGCGCGGGTCGTCGAAGTCGAGGCCCCAGGCGCTCAACACCGCAAGCGACTGCGCGGCGAACGCCTCGTTCAGCTCGATCAGGTCGACGTCGGCGAGCGACACGCCCGCGCGCTTCAGCGCCTTCTCGGAGGCCGGCACCGGGCCGATCCCCATCACGCGCGGCGGCACGCCGGCGGAGGCCAGCCCGCGGATCCGCGCCAGCGGCGTCAGGCCATGCTGCTTGGCGTACGCAGGCGACACGAGCACCATCGCCGAGGCACCGTCGTTGAGCGGGCTCGAGTTGCCGGCGGTGACCGTTCCGCCGTCACGCAGGAAGGCCGGCTTCAGCGCGCCGAGCTTCTCCAGCGAGGTGTCCGCGCGCGGGCCCTCGTCGCTCGTCACGACCCGCTCGCCCTTGCGCTCCTTCACCGTGACAGGCACGAGCTCGCGCTCGAAGCGGCCGGCCTCCTGCGCGGCGAGCGCCTTCTCGTGGCTGCGCAGCGCGAAGCGGTCCTGCGCCTCGCGCGTCAGCACGTCGGGCTGCTCAGCGACGATGTTCTCAGCCGTGATCCCGAGCGGGTCGGTGTGGCCGAGCTCCTCCATCTGCGGGTTGACGAAGCGCCAGCCGAGCGACGTGTCGTACATCGTGTTGGGCCCCGTCGCGAAGCCCTTCGCCGGCTTGGCGACGGCCCATGGCGCGCGGCTCATCGACTCGACGCCGCCAGCGACGTAGACGTCGCCGTCACCGCAGATCAGCGCCCGCGCGGCGTACGTGACCGCGTCGAGGCCGGAGCCGCAGAGCCGGTTGACGGTTGTACCGCCGACGGTCTCGGGCAGGCCCGCGAGCAACCCCGCCATCCGCGCGACGTTGCGGTTGTCCTCGCCCGCCTGGTTGGCACAGCCCAGCACGACGTCCTCGACGTCTTCCCCGGAGACCCCGGACCGCTTGACCGCCTCGCCGACGACGAGCGCCGCCAAGTCGTCTGGCCGCGCGCCGCTCAGCTGCCCGCCGAGCCGTCCGATCGGCGTCCGCACCGCTTCGACGATCCATGCCTCGCTCATCGCGCCACCTCCGTCTGCTGCTTCAGCGCGACCGTGTAGCGCGCGCCCGTGTTCTCCTGCACCCACTCCAGCGTCGACCCCTCGGCGAGGTCGATCAGCACGAGCCCGCCGTCGCGCACCGCGAAGGTCGCGTGCTCGGTGACGATCAAGTCGACGCTGCGGTCGGCGCTCAGCGGGTAGTCACAGCTGCTGACGATCTTCGGCGCGCCGTCCTTCGCCGTGTGCGTCGTGGCGACGATCACGCGCCGCGCGCCGACAAGCAGGTCCATCGCGCCGCCGACGCCGAGGATCGGCTTGCCGGGGATCGACCAGTTCGCGATCCGGCCCTGCTCGTCGAGCTGAAGGGCGCCGAGGATCGCGACGTCGACATGGCCGCCGCGGATCATCGCGAACGACGCCGAGCTGGAGAAGTACGACGCCCCGGCGAGCTCGCTGACGGGCAGCTTGCCGGCGTTGACGAGGTTGGGGTCGATGTCAGCCTCGGCCGGCGTCGGGCCGACGCCGAGCATCCCGTTCTCGGTCTGCAGGACGACGTCGACGCCGTCGGGCAGGTGGTCGGCGACGAGCGTCGGGATCCCGATCCCAAGGTTGACGATCTCGCCGTCGTGGATGTGCCGCGCGACGCGCTGAGCGATCACGGTCGAGACGCTGCTCATGGGTTGATCCCCTTCTGCGACAGGACGAGGCAGTCGACGAACAGGTGCGGCGTGTCGACCCGCTCAGGCGCGATCTCTCCGACCTCGACGATCTCGTCGACCTCGGCGATCACGATCTTCGCCGCTGTCGCCATGTCGGGGTTGAAGTTCTGCGCGGTGCGCGCGTAGGCGAGGTTGCCGAGCCTGTCGGCCTTCTGGGCGCGGATCAGCGCGACGTTGGCCTTCAGCCCGTACTGGAGCACGTGGCGCTCCCCGTCGATCACCCGCTCCTCCTTGCCCTCGCCGAGCAGCGTGCCGGCGCTGGTGCGGACGTAGAAGGCGCCGATGCCGGCGCCGCCGGCGCGGATCGACTCCGCGAGCGTGCCCTGCGGCAGCAGCTCGACCTCGATCTCACCGGCGAGGTGCGCGTTGACGACCTCGCGGTTGGAGGTGAAGTACGAGCCGATCGCCTTGCGGACGCGTCTGGTCGGGAGGAGCCGGCCGAGGCCTCTGCCAGGCTCGCCGAGGTTGTTGGAGACGACCGTGAGGTCGCGTGCGCCGGGCGCTTCGAGCAGCGCGGCGATCAGCGTGAGCGGCGCGCCGACCAGCCCGAACCCGCCGACCATCACGGTGTCGCCGGGCTTGACCAGTTCGAGCGCAGCCTCGGCGGTTGAGACGGAGACCATGGCTTGGAGCCTCGCGCGCGCGGAGCTATCTGTCCAATACCTGTTATCGCCATGTCTCATACTTGAGCGGTATGGATGTCGAGCTGCGCCACCTGCGCTATTTCGTCGCGGTCGCCGAGGAGCTGTCCTTCACCCGCGCGGCGGTCCGCCTGCATATCGCCCAACCGCCGCTGTCGACCCAGATCAGACGGCTCGAAGACGCGCTGGGCGTGGCGTTGTTCGACCGCTCGCGGCGCAGTGTTTCCCTGACCCCGGCCGGCTCGCTGCTGCTCGACGAGGCACGGCGCGTGCTGGTCCAGGTCGACCAAGCCCTCGCCGCGACGGTGCGCGCCGGCACCGGCGAGGCCGGCCGCCTGACGATCGGCTTCGTCCCGAGCGCCTCCAACGCGGCCCTGCCCTCCCACGTCCGCGCCTTCCGCACCCGCTACCCGGCCGTCGAGCTGTTCCTGCGCGAGCTGCCACCGGATGACTTGGTCAGCGCGCTGCACGCGGGGAGCGTCGACGTGTCCTTTCTGTATCTGCCTCTTGTCGATCAGGAGCTGTCGTCTGTGACCGTGCTGCGGGAGCCGTTGGTGGCTGTGCTGCCTTCCGATCATCCGCTTGCGCTCGGCTCTGACGGGGCTGATGGGCTTGCCGGAGCTGATCGCATCCAAGGAGGACGGGAAATGGGTCGTGAGACCGGAGCTGCGGGCGGGTCCGATGGGCCGGTCTTGTCGGTCGCCGACCTTCGCGACGAGCCGTTCATCCTTCCCGCGCGGCACCGGATGCCGGGGCTCAACGCGCGGGTCCTGGAGACCTGTCGCGCCGCCGGGTTCGAGCCGCGGGCGGTGCAAAAGGACGTCTGGCTGATGCAGACGGTCCTCGGCCTCGTGGCAGCCGGCCTCGGCGTGGCGCTCGTCCCCGAGTCGGTCAGCGAGTTGCACCGCACGGGCGTCGTCTTCCGCCCCCTCGCCGACGCCGGCGCCCCGATCGAGCTCGCCGCCTTCTGGCGCACGACGGACAGCTCCGCCACGCTCCGCAATTTCGTCGCGCTCCTGTAGTGCGGGGACACAGATAGGGTCGGTTCGTGGAGATCGTCCTGGCGGTTGCGGCTGCGCTGTTGTTCTCGCTTGGCACGGTGCTGCAGCAGAAGGCTGGCCTTGACGAGCCTGAGGCGGCGGAGGGGTCGAGCAGCGGGCTGTTGCTGCGGATGGCGCAGCGGCCTGTTTGGCTGATGGGGATCGCGTCAGACGCACTGGGCTTCGTGGCGCAGGCGATTGCGCTGACGATCGGGCGGATCGCAATCGTTCAGCCGCTGCTCGTCTCGAGCGTCGTCTTTGCGCTGCCGCTCGGGGCGCGGCTGACGAATCAGCGGATTCGACGGGTCGATGTGGTCGCGGCCCTTGTGGTGACTGGGGCGCTCGCTGCCTTCCTGCTGTTCGCCGACCCCTCTGGCGGCCGCGACGACGCGCCGATCGGCGAGTGGATCGTCGCCGGGCTCGCGTGCGGCGGGGTCTCCGCCGTGCTGGTCGTTGCGGCGCGGCGGGCGAAGCCAGCCGGGAAAGCCGCGCTGCTCGGGATCGCGACTGGGATCCTCTTCGGCCTCAGCGCCGCGCTCACGAAGGCGGTCGGCGACCAGTTCGAGGAGGGGGTCTTCACGATCTTCGTCGACTGGCACACCTATGCGCTCGTCGTCGTCGGCTACGCCTCGATGACGCTCAGCCAGCTCTCGCTGCAGACCGGCGTGCTGGCGCCCGCTGTCGCCACGAGCATGGCGTTCGACCCGATCACCTCGGTCGTGCTCGGCATGACGTTACTCAAAGAGTCGCTCCACACCTCGACGGTCTCCACCATCGTCGCGCTCATCTCGCTCGCGGCCGCCCTCGGCGGCCTCGCCGTCCTCGCCCGCTCGCAAGAGGGCGCGGTCGCCGCGAAGCCATCGCAAGGCACGGGCGTGCCGACGAGCCCGCTGCGCAACCCCTAGGGCGATCGGCGCTTCCCGCTCCCCAGCCCTCTCCACAGCCAGCCGAGCCATCCGCTCGGTCCCGTTCCTCCCTCTCTGAACCCGAATCCTGACCGTCACGTTGGCGCCCTCCTTGACGCCGTCCGACGCCGTCGCGAGCATGGGCCACAGTGAGCGCGACCGACGACGCATCCCCCGCATCCCCCGCATCCGCCGCGCGAGCCGGCGGCCGCAGCTTCGACGAGGCCGAGCGCGACCGTCGGCTCGAGAAGCTCGACGCGCTGCGCGACCGCGGCATCGACCCCTACCCCGTCCGCTTCGACCGCGACACGACCGCCGCCGCGCTGCACGAGCAGCACAAAGCGATCACCGCGGGTGCCCGCACGGAGCACAGGGTCGCGCTCGCCGGCCGCGTGATGGGCTTGCGCCGACATGGCGGCCTCGACTTCGCCGACCTGCTCGACGAGACCGGCACGATCCAGCTGCTGGCGCAGCGAGACCGGCTCGGCGAGGAAGCGCTGCACGACTTCGCGGCGCTCGACCTCGGCGACTGGGTCGGCGCGACCGGCGACGTGATCTGCTCGCAGACCGGCGAGCTGACCGTCGAGCTCGCCTCCTTCGAGCTGCTGTCGAAGGCGCTGCGGCCGCTGCCCGACCTGCGCCACGGCCTCACCGACCCCGAGGCGCGCTACCGCCGCCGCCACGTCGACCTTGTCGTCAACGCAAGAGCGCGCGAGGTCTTCCGCACCCGCTCGATCGCGATCTCGGCCGTGCGCAGAGTGCTGCTGGAGCGGGGCTTCCGCGAGGTCGAGACGCCGGTGCTGCTGAGCCAGGCCGGCGGCGCGGCGGCGAAGCCGTTCCTCACCCATCACAACGCGCTCGACATCGAGATGAGCCTGCGGATCGCGCTCGAGCTGCCGCTCAAGCGGCTGCTCGTCGGCGGCATGGACCGCGTCTTCGAGATCGGCCGCGTCTTCCGCAACGAGGGCCTCGACACTCGCCACAACCCCGAGTTCACGCTGCTTGAGGCCTACCAGTCGTTCGGCGACTACAGCGACATGATGGAGCTGACCGAGACGCTCGTCTCGCAGGCAGCGCTCGCCGCCAACGGCACCACCGTCGTGCGCGTCGGCGACCGCGAGATCGACCTCAGACCGCCGTTTCGCCGCGCGTCGATGATCGACCTGATCAAGCAGTACGGCGGCGTCGACATGCACCCGTCGATGCCTGTCGAGGAGGCGCGCGCGATTGCCGACAGGCTCGGCGTCGAGTGGATGGAGGTGTGGGGCTCGGGCAAGATCTTGAGCGAGGTCTGCGACGAGCTGTCGGAGGCCCACCTGATCGAGCCGACGTTCGTGATGGACCATCCGAGAGAGACCTCGCCGCTCGCCCGCGCCCACCGCGACGACCCGCTGCTGACCGAGCGGTTCGAGCTCGTCGTCGCCGGGCGCGAGCTGGCGAACGCCTACTCGGAGCTCAACGACCCTGTTGACCAAGCCGAGCGGTTCGCCTACGAGGCGCGCCAGCAGGCCGGCGGCGACGACGAGGCCGAGCCGGTCGACGACGACTACGTGCAGGCGCTCGAGTACGGCCTGCCGCCGACCGGCGGCCTCGGCATCGGGATCGACCGCCTGATCATGCTGATCGCCGGCGTCGAGTCGATCCGCGACGTGATTCTGTTCCCTACGCTGCGCCCGCAGGAGGGCGGCGGCCAGAGAGCGCCGGCGCAGGCGAGCGGGCCCGACGACGGGCTGCTCGGGGTGCTTGACCTGCTGCCGGCGGCGGCCGCGCCCGACGCGCAGGCCGCCGAAGCCGCGAGCCGCGACGGCGGAGGCGGCGCCTGGGGCAACGACGCCGTTGACGGCGCGCTGCGCGAGTGGGTCCCCCCGCGCCGCGCGATCACGCGAAAGCCGGGCTCGCTGGTGCCGCTGGCGTGGCTGACCGCGCTCGTCGGGATGCTGTCGCTGCTGCCGTCGTTGCCGCTCGCCGACTGGTCGTTTGGGATAGACCCGTGGCTGGAGCGCTCCACCCGCGCAAGCACCTTCGTCGTCTCGACCGCGATCGGCTTCGCGCTGATCGCCGTCGCGACCCAGATCGCGCGCGGCAAGCGGATGGCGTGGATGATCGCCATGCTGCTGTTCGCCGTCGCGGCCGGCGTGCACATCCTCAAGGGCCCCGACCCGCTGCCGGTGCTCGCCGACCTCGCCATGCTCGGCGCGCTGATCTGGTACCGCAACGACTTCGTCGCGCGCAGCGGCCCCGGCGCGGTGCGCGACTTCCTCCTGTTCGTCCCGATCTACATCGGCGGCGTGCTGCTGTTCGGCGTCGTCTCGTTGATGACGCAGGCCAACGCCGTCTCGCCAGGCCTCGGCACGGGCGGCGTGCTGAAGACGGTCTTCGGCGGGCTGGTCGGCTTCGGCGGCTCATACGACTACCGCCGCGACCTGTTCGCCGACTTCTTTGGCGACGCGCTGCTCGCGCTCGGCATCATCGGCCTCGCGATCCTTCTCTTCCTGCTGCTGCGCCCGCTCGCCCAGCGCAAGCCGCCGGCTGACGAGGCGCGCAGACGGGCGCGCGAGATCGTGCGCACGTGGGGCAGCGACACGCTCGCCTACTTCGCGCTGCGCAACGACAAGAGCTACTTCTTCTCCTCCGACGGCAACTCGCTGATCGCCTACGCCTACGTGCGCGGCCACGCGATGGTCGCCGCCGACCCGATCGGCCCGCCGCAGGACCGCGCGCGCGTGCTCGACGAGTTCCTGACGCACTGCCGCCGACAGGGCTGGGGAGTCGCCTTCCTCGCCGTGCGCGAGAGCGACGCGCCGCTCTACCGCGACCGCGGCATGCACGCGATCTACCTCGGCGACGAGGCGATCCTGCGCTGCGACACGTTCACGTTGGAGGGCTCGTCGATGAAGGCGGTCCGCTCGGCGGTCAACCGCGTCGCGCGCGACCACAGCTTTGAGCTGATCCACGAAGACGAGGCGTCGCCGGAGCTCGTCGCGCAGCTCAACGCGATCAGCGAGGAGTGGCGCAGAGGCGCCGAGGAGCGGGGCTTCACGATGGAGCTCGGCGAGGACCTCGAGGGCGTCGAGCACGACTTCGTGATCGCGGTGGCGCGGTGCAGACACGGGATACCGCAAGGCTTCCTGCGCTTCGTGCCCTGCTTCGGCGACAACCCCGGCTACTCGCTCGACCTGATGCGCCGTCGCCTGGGCTCGGCGAACGGGATGACCGAGTACCTGATCGCCAACGCGGCGTTGGAGCTGGGCGCGCGCGGCGTCAGACGGCTGTCGCTCAACTTCGCCGCGTGGGGACGGCTGCTCGACAGCGCCGAGGACGCCGGGCTGCTCGGCCGCTTCGAGCGCAGCGTCGCGCGCGGGCTCAACCCGTTCTTCCAGATCCAGTCGCTGCGGGACTTCAACGAGAAGTTCGGCCCCCAGTGGCTGCCGCGCTCGATCGTGATCGACGACCTCGGCGAGCTGCCGAAGGTCGCGCTGCTCTACGCCTCTGTCGAGGGCTTCCTCGAGCTGCCGCTGATCGGCCGCCTGCTCGTGCCGCCGGTCCGCCGCGCGGCCGCAGCGCAGGGCGAGCGGGCACCGGCCATGTAGCGTTCGCCTGCCGCGCTGGGCGCGAAGCGGGCACCGCGCGCTGCGCAGACCGGTGTCCTGGGTAAGCCATCTCGAAAACCGCCGCCACCGTTCCCGGGCAGCCGACAGAAGGAGCGTCTCATGAGCACGATCACGACGCCAGACGGGACTGAGATCTATTACAAGGACTGGGGCAGCGGACCGGTCGTGACGTTCTCACACGGCTGGCCGCTGAGCGCTGATGCGTGGGACGGCCAGATGCTGTTCCTTGCCCAAAACGGCTACCGCTGCGTCGCGCACGACCGGCGCGGGCACGGCCGCTCGAGCCAGGCCGCGAACAACAACGACATGGACGGCTACGCCGACGACCTCGCCGCGGTGATCGAGGCGCTCGACCTGCGCGACGCCACGCTGGTCGGCCATTCGACCGGTGGCGGCGAGGTCGCCCGCTACATCGGCCGGCACGGGACGAGCCGGGTCGCCAAGGCGGCGCTGATCTCCGCTGTGCCGCCGATCATGCTGAAGTCCGACGCCAACCCGGAGGGCCTGCCGATCGACGTCTTCGACGAGCTGCGCGCCGGTCTGCTCAAGGACCGCTCGAAGTTCTACAGAGACCTGGCGGTGCCGTTCTACGGCGCGAACCGGCCGGGCGCCGACGTCTCGCAAGGGATGCTCGACCAGTTCTGGCTGTGGAGCATGCAGTCCGGCGAGCTGAACGCGTACATGAGCATCAGCGCGTTCTCGGAGACCGACTTCACCGAGGACCTGAAGAAGTTCGACGTCCCGGCGCTGGTGCTGCATGGCGAGGACGACCAGATCGTCCCGTTCAGAGACGCGGCGGTGAAGTCAGCGCAGATCATCCCCAACGCGACAACGGTCTACTACCCAGGCGCGCCGCACGGGCTGACCACCACGCATCAGGACAGATTCAACGCCGACCTGCTCGCCTTCCTGATGAGCTGAGCGCCGGCCTCAGCTCGCGTCCCCGCCATCCGGCCCCTCCAGCGCCAGCACGGCGTTGTGGCCGCCGAAGCCGAACGAGTTCGACAGCGCGACGAGCGGACGCTCGGCGCTGGCAACGTGGCCGTTGCTGGCGGGGGCGGCCGCGCCGACGGCGGCGGGGACGCGCGTGCGCAGCGCGCGCGGCTCGCCGACGACGATGTCGAGCGCGACCTCCGGGTCGGGCTCGGCGTAGCCGAGGTTCGGCGGCGCGACGCCGTCACGCAGCGCCAGCACGGTCGCGACCGCCTCGACCGCACCGCTGGCGCCGAGCAGGTGGCCGACCGCGGACTTCAGCGATGACACCGGGATCCTGCCCGCACGGTCGCCCAAGGCGGTGCGCAGCGCGCCCGCCTCGACGACGTCGTTGAGCTCGGTCGAGGTCCCGTGGGCGTTGACGTAGTCGACCTGCTCAGGCGTCAGGCCGGCGTCGGCGAGCGCGTTCGTCATCGCAAGCGCCGCCCATCTCCCGTCCGGAGCGGGCGCGGTGATGTGGTGAGCGTCGACCGTCGAGGCATAGCCGAGCAGCCGGCCGAGGATCGTCGCGCCGCGCGCACGGGCGCTCGACTCGCGCTCGAGCACGAAGACGCCGGCGCCCTCGCCCAGCACGAAGCCGTCGCGGCGGGCGTCGAAGGGCCGCGAGATGCCGCTCTCCGACAGCGCGCTCATCTGGCCGAACGCGCCCTTGGAGAAGCGCGTCATCGCCGCCTCGCTGCCGCCCGCGATCGCGGCGTCGACGACGCCGGAGCGGATCAGCTGGGATGCGGTGCCGATCGCGTTGGCGCCAGCCGCGCAGGCCGACGTGGTCGCAAAGGCCGGGCCGTGGGTGCCGAGCCGCATCGCGACCGTCGCCGCGGCCGCGTTCGGCATCAGAAGGGGAATCGCGAGTGGCGACAGCGCGCTCGCGCCTCTGTCGAACAGCACCCCGAACTGCCACTCGAGCGTTGCCAGGCCGCCGATCCCGCTGCCGATCAGGCAGGCGACGCGAGCGGGGTCGTAGCCGCCGAGGCTGTCCTCCCAGCCGGCCTGCCCGACCGCCTCGTCGGCCGCGGCGACGGCGAACTGGGAGAAGCGGTCGGTCCGCCGCTGCTGCTTGTTCGTCAGCCAGTTCGCTGGGTCGAAGGAGGAGGCGGCGCCGAAGCCGTCCTCGATCCCCACCTCGCCGGCCTGCCAGCGGCTGTTGAGCTCCTCCGCACCGGTGCCGAGCGCGGAGATCGCGCCGACCCCGGTGATCACGACCGGATCGATCTCGCCGCGGACGCCGTGGCGCCGCGGCTCGTCACTTGCAGGCACCCCGGTGCCGTTGTCGTCCGTCACGATCGATTCCTCCTCGTCGTGAAGCTCGCTGGCATGCGACCTAAAAGTTTCCCATCGACGCAGGACGCATCAAGCCGTGCCCGACAGTCGGGGGGAACGGTCGGGCCGGGTGGGCTGGGCGAGCGGGTCGATGTTTGAGATCGCGGCGGCGCGGTTGGGCGCAACGCGGAGCGCGTCAGGCGGGCGGCGCGGCGCGTCAAGCCACGAGCGGCAGCCGCAAGACGACGTGGCCGCCGACGCCGCCCGCTTCGTGGTCGCGCGCGACGGCGACCACGTCCCCGCCGCACGAGCGCGCGAGGCGGCGGGCAAGCGGGAGCCCGAGGCCGGCGCCGCCCGAGCCGCTGGCACCGGGCGCGAAGACGCGCTCGGCCTCGTGGAAAGCGATTCCGTCGCCGTCGTCCTCGACGTGCACGAGTGCCTCGCTGCCGTCACGCTCCAACCGCACCGTCACCGTGCTGCGCGCGTGGCGGATCGCGTTGTCGAGCAGCGGTTGAAGCGCCTGCACGACCAGCGGCGGCTCGGCCCCAACGCGCAGCGCCGCCTGGCTCCGCTCATCGCCGGCCGCGCTCCCGCGCCCGTCGCCGGCCGTGCCGCCACCGCCCGCGCTCCCGCGAAAAGCTGCCACGCCCACCTCGGGCTCCAGCCGCACCTGCACGCCGGCACGCTCGCCAGCGAGCGCGGCCGGGTCGACCGCGGCGCGGGCCGCGTCACGGGCGTCGGCGACGCCACGCCGCGCGGCGGCGTCGGCGCTCTCACCGCGCGCGGCCGTCAACAGCGCGTTGATCGCCTGCTCCATCCGGTCGGTCCCGCGCAGGACCCGCTCCAGCGCGGCGGCCGCCTCCCCCGACGTCTTCGGCGAGCCGAGCGCCAGCTCGGCCTCCGCGCGCACCCCGCTGAGCGGCGTGCGCAGCTCGTGCGCCAGCTCGGCCGAGAAGCGCTGCTCGCGGCGAACGCTCGCGGCGACGCGCGTCATCAGCGCGTCGAGCGTCGCCGAGAGGGCGGTCAGCTCGTCGCGCGGCGGGCCGAGGTCGAAGCGGCGGTCGAGGTCGCGCTCGCTCCACTCGGCCGCCTGCGCGGTCATGTCGGCGACCGGCTGCAGCGCCTTGCCGACCGCGCGACGCGCGAGCAGCGCGCCGAGCACGACGATGCAGAGGTCGAGCGCGAGCAGCGCGAGGATCGCGAGGTGCTCGGTGCGCTCATAGGGCTCAAGCGACGTGCCGACGACGACGGTCGCGATCCGTTCGCCGCCGGCGCCGACGACCGGCCCGCCGCGCAGTCGGATGTTGTCGGGCCCGTCGCTCTCGACCGCGCCTGTGGCGCCGACGGCGCTCACGAGCTTGCGCGCCGCCCGATCGACGTCGGACGGTGCCGACGGCGCGCGCAGCACTCTGCCGTTGGCAGCGAAGACCCACGACGGCTCGTCGAACGTCCCGATCCGCGATCTGTCGTCGACCGTCGTGCGGCCGTCGATGCGCATGATCGTCGCCCCGCGGGCGTCGGCGCGCGTCTGAAGCGAGTTGGAGGCGTCGGCGTCGAGCTGGTGTGACAGCAGCGCGAAGGCGCCGGCGGTCAGCACCGTCAAGCCCAGCGCGAGCACGAGCGCGGTCGCGATCGTCACACGGTCACGCAGCGAGAGGTTGCGCGCGACGCGCTCGCGCAAGCGTTGCAGGCGGGACTCGCCGCCGCGCCCGTCTCGGGCTGTCATCGCAGCGTGTACCCGACTCCGCGCACGGTCTCGAGCTGCTGCGTCGCGTCGAGCGAGGCGAGCCTGCGGCGCAAGCGGCCGGCGTAGGCGTCAAGCGTGTTGTCGTGGACGATCGCGCCGTCGGGCCACGCGGCCGCCACCAGCTCATGGCGGCGGACGACCTCGTCAGGGCGGGCAACGAGCGCGGCGAGCAGGCGGAACTCGGTCGGGGTGAGGCGGGCGCTGCGCGTCCCGATCCGCGCACCGTGCCTGGCCGGGTCGAGCCGCAATCTCTCCGGATGGGACGTCCCTCCCCAGCCCGAACGGCCCGCGCCCGCCGCAGTCGCGACGGCAGACCGTCTCAGCAGCGCCCGCACCCGCACCATCAGCTCGGCGAGCGCGAACGGCTTCGTCAGGTAGTCGTCGCCGCCCGCGTTGAAGCCGGCGAGGCGGTCTGGCAGCGCGTCGCGGGCGGTCAGGAAGATCACCGGCGAGGCGACCCCATGCCCACGCAGCGCCTGGCAGACGTCGCGGCCGTCGGCGTCGGGCAGGCCGACGTCGAGCACGAGCAGGTCGGGCGGCGCGTCGGAGAACGCTGCGACCGCGTCATGCCCTGTGATCGTCTCGCGGACGTGGAAGGACTCGGCCCGTAGCGCTCGCGCCAACACGGAGCGCAGGTCGGCGTCGTCCTCGCACAGCCCGATCTGTACGGGTGCCATTGCAGAGCATCATGGCGACTGGCGCAGACGAGCACGTTCACTCGAATGCGCAAAATGCGCTCTGCAACTGAGACCCGGCGCACAGGCGCGCGCCCGTCGGCCCACGCGCGATGCGCCCGCTTCCAGCCGTTCCCGCCAGACAAGGTGATAGAAGCGGTATGTGCACATCGTCTTCGACTCTGCGGGCCAGCGTGCCGGGTTCCTGACGCTCGCTGGGTTCCTGGGCGCCTTCCTCTTCATCCGCGCGTCGACGCGCCTGATGCGCAGCCCGCGCGTGCCGTGGTGGCCGGGCAGCGTCAGAACGAGCGGCGTGCACGTCCACCACCTCGTCTTCGGCATCGCGCTGATGGCGGTCAGCGGCTATCTCTCGTTCGTCGTCCAGCCCGGCGGCCGGGGACTGGACCTGCTCGCGATCGCGTTCGGGGTTGGGATCGGGCTGACCGTCGACGAGTTCGCGCTGTGGCTCTACCTCGAAGACGTCTACTGGGCGAAAGAGGGGCGCTCGTCGGTCGACGTCGCGATCGTCTGCGCGCTGCTGGGGCTGCTGGTGATCGTCGTCGGCAACCCCTTCGACACGAGCGGCGGTGAGGGCGGCGTGGCGGTGCTGGGCGTGATCGCCTTCCACCTCTGCTGGTGCGCCACGGTGCTGTCGAAGGGGAAGGTGCGGCTCGCGGTGATCGGCTTCTTCATACCGCCGGTCTACCTGTTTGCCGCGATCCGGCTGGCGCGGCCGAACTCGTGGTGGGCTCGCCGCTTCTACAAGCCCGGCAGCCCGAAGCTGCTGCGCGCCGCCGAGCGCGCGGAGCTGTGGGACGAGCGGCGGATCCGCTGGCTCGACCGCATCGGCGGCGCGCCGAGCATCGAGCGTGGCGGCGAGTGAGCGGATCGCGAGTACCGTCTTGGAGACGGCCGTGATCTCTGAAGGAGCAAAGCGATGAGCGGGATGTCCCGAGGCGCGTTCGGGCGCGTCACCCCGGACGCGGTGCGCGAGGCGACGGGACGCGACCCGCAGGCGTGGTTCGCCGCGCTCGACGCCGTCGGCGCGTCACGCTGGAGACACGATCAGATCATCGCCCACCTCGCGAGAGCCGAGGGCCTCACGTCGGACTGGTGGCGCCAGGCGGTCGCGGTCAGCTACGAACAGGCGCGCGGCGCCCGCGTCGTCGGCCAGACTGCGGACGTCGGCTTCCAGATCGGCGTGCAGCTGACCGTCCAGGCCGGCGTTGCGGAAGCGTGGGAGCTGCTCGTCACCGAGCCGGAGCTGTGGCTCGGCTCGGGTGCGGCGGTCGACTTCGAGAGAGGCCGCCGCTACGAGCTGCCAGTCGGCCCCGACGGCACGAACGAGCCCGGCGCCAGCGGCGAGATCCGCGCGATCAGAGCCGGATACCGCCTGCGGATGACGTGGCAGCCGGCCGACTGGCCCGCCCCCGCGACGCTCCAGCTCACCCTGTTGGAGTCGCGCTCGGGCAACACGGCCCTCCACGCGCACCTCGAGAGGCTCCCCGACGCGCAGACGCGCGAAGCGATGCGAGCCCACTGGCGCGCGATGCTGGAGCGGATAGCGGCCGAGTTTGAGTGAGCACGGGTGAACGTGCGCTCGAAGCGCCGTTGCGCGCGCTCGCCAGTGATCGCGGCGGGCCCGCCATAGTTGAGGGATGAGCTTGGGCAGCGAGCTTCACGACATCGACAGCCGCGACGACTGCGAGCGGCTGGTGCGGGCCTTTTACGGGCGCGCGCTCGTCGATCCCGTGATCGGCTGGATATTCACCGACGTCGCGCACCTCGACCTCGAGGAGCACCTGCCGAGAATCGCCTCCTTCTGGGAGACGATATTGCTCGGCGCGCAGTCCTACGGCGGCGGCGCGTTCGCACCGCACATCGCGCTGCACATGCAGGCCGGCCTCCAGCCGGGGCACTTCGCGCGCTGGCTGTCGCTGTGGCGCACTACCGTCGACGAGCTGTTCGCCGGCCCGCGCGCCGAGCTCGCAAAGTCCCACGCCGAACGGGTCGCGCAGGCCTTCCAACGGCGCCTCGCCGCGATGCCGACGCCGCGGGCAGGGCGGCCGGCCCCGTCGAGCTCCTCTGGAGCTCTGACCGTCACGTTGCACGGTGCCTCCTCGCCGACACGCCAAAACTAGGTCAGGGCGACAACCCCGTTTGTAGAGTGTCGTTTCGCTGTTGGCGATCTGAGGAGAGCATCACACCGTGCAAACCAAGCTGACCCGCTCACTTGCGCTTGCCGCCGCCGCGGCCGGCGCCCTTGTCATCGCGGCCTGCGGTGGCAACAACGGCTCCACCGCCACAAGCGTCTCCTCTGCCCCGCCGCCGCCACCCGCGGCGACGCCGACGACGCCGCCGCCCGCGAGAACGACGCCGCCGGCCAGAACCACGCCGCAGAGAAGAGCGAGAGCTCCTGCTGCTGCCGCGCCGTCGGCGGCCGACGTCGCGAGAGGCAGAACGCTGTTCGCCTCCGACGGCTGCAACACCTGCCACTCGATCTCGGGCGCAAGAGGCATCGGCCCCGCGGTCAACGGCATCGCCGGGACCAGAGTGATGCTCGACGACGGCACGTCGGTGACCGCCGACGACGCGTACCTGACGAGATCGATCGACGACCCCGACGCGCAGATAGTCGCTGGCTTCCAGAGAGGCGTCATGTCCTCGGTGATCAGACCCGGCTCGGTCGACGCCGCGGACACGAGAGCGCTCGTCGCGTACATCGACTCGCTGAGATAGGGGAGCGGCTGACAAGCGGGCGGCGCGCGACGGGGCGCGCCGCGCCCCGCCTACAGCTCGTCGAGCGTGCGCTGGCTGACGACTGAGCGCGGCTGCTCGGCGACGACGTCGGAGCCCGGCTGCGCCCAGTCGTCCTTGCGCTTGACCAGCAGCCACTGCGGCTTGTCGCCTCTGCGCGTGCGCTGCAGCGCAAAACCGCCGCGCAGCTTCTCGCCGTGGAGCACGAAGACGGCGTGGCCGCGGTCGAGCGCCTCGGGCCACGGGACGCGCCCTCCCTGCTCGTAGGCGCCGCGGTCCCAGACGATCACGCGACCCTTGCCGAGCTTGCCTTCGAAGCTGTTGTGCTCGAGCTCGTGGTCGGGGACCTCGATCGCGAACCGCTTCACCGCCGGGTCCAGCGACGGCCCCTTCGGCACCGCCCATGAGCGCATCACGCCGTCGACCTCGAGCCGCAGGTCGAAGTGATGGGCGGTCGCGGCGTGCTCCTGAACGACGAAGACGCCCGCGCTGACGCCACGGATCGCGAACTGCTCGTGCCCCTCGACTCTGGCTGGCGTCAACTCGACCGTTGACACCTGCGCCAGCCGCGGCCCCGCGCGCAAGAAGTCAACGAGCGCGTCGACGGCCGGCGCCGGTCCTTCAACGTGGGCGTGGACGGTCCCGTCGTCGCCGTTGCGGACCCAGCCGAGGACGCCGAGGTCGCGCGCGCGGCGAACGGTCGCATCGCGGAAGCCGACCCCCTGCACGCCGCCGCTGACGACGGCGCGGAAGGCCGCGGCCGGCGTGGCGGGCGTGGCGGCTTGGTCGCTCACACCCGTCAGCTTGACAGGCGTTCAGGCGGGCATGGGACGACGCCGCGCACGAGGGCCTTCGACGCGGCCTGCAGCCGCTCGAGCGAGACCGCGCGGTCGTCGCGGGCGCGTTTGAGGACGCCGCCCAGCAGCGCTCCCAGCAGCAGGTCGGCGACGACGTGATGGTCGAGCGTCGGGTCGACCTGCTCCAGCAGCATGCGGACGTGGAGCGCGAGCGCGCCGAAGACGAGGCCGCCGGAGTCGTCGGCCGCGCGCGAGGCGGCGACGACGAGGTAGCGGTAGGTGTCGAGCACGCGCAGGAACTCCGCCGCGAACGCCTCCAGCCGCTGGGCGGCCGGGGCGCCAGGGCCCAGCGGCGGCGGCCCGAACAGGAAGGCGTTCTGGAAGGCGGTCATCTCGTCGTCGAGCAGCGCGACGGTCAGGCCGGCACGGTCGCCGAAGTGGCGGAACAGCGTCCCCTTGCCGACGCCGGCAGCCGCGGCGACGGCGTCCATCGAGGCGCCCTCCGCGCCGCGCTCGGCGAACAGCGCGCGGGCGGCCGCGACGATCCTGTCACGGTTCGCGATCGAGTCGGCGCGCTCGCGCCTGTCCCGGCGCTCCCCAGCGATCGGGAGCGCGCCCACAAGCGGAAGCGGGCGCGGAGGCGTTGGCGTTCTCGAGTCCGGCATCCGCCAGCAACTGTACCCAAGCGGACCGCCAGTCCGGCTCTGCTACGTTCGTCCCAGGCAAGCGGACTGCGGTCCGCACTCAGGACGAAGGAGACGCCGCGATGAGCAGCAACGATGTCGACGCCCCCAGCGAGCTCGGACTCCCGGTCGGGGCCTGGCGTTCGGACCGACAGCGCAGTCACATCGGCTTCGAAGTCAAGACCTTCTGGGGGCTGGCGACCGTGAAGGGGACGTTCGTGCGCTTCGACGGGTCGCTTCAGGTCGCTCCCGAGGCGGCGACCGGCGAGCTCTCAATCGACGCTACCAGCCTCGACACGTCAAACCTCAGACGCGACGAGCACCTCCGCTCCGCCGAGTTCTTCGACATCGAGCGCCACCCGACGATCACGTTCGCGGTCGCGGCGATCACCTCTCGCAGCGGTGGCGGCTTGCTGATCACCGGCGATCTGCAGGTCGCGTCGAAGACGCTCCGCCTCCAGCTCCCGGTCGAGCTCGACCGCCAGGACCGCGGCCGCCTGCGCCTGCGCACGAGCGCGACCGTCTCGCGCGAGGAGGTCGGGATGACCTGGAACCGGGCCGGCATGGTCCGCGGCGGCGCCCGCCTCGTCGTCGACGTCGAGCTCGAGCCCGCCCACGAGACGCTGCCTGGCTCGAACGGAGTTCCAACCGCGCAGCCGGTGGCGCGCTAGCGGCCCGCGGCTGGCACGCCCGCCCGCGCCCGGGCGTGCCCGCCGAGGGCGAGATCGTCGCCGCGAGCGGCAGGGGCGCGCATCCCGCGCCCGGGAGCGCTTGCCGCGCGCGGCGCCGATCGCGCTAGCGTCAGCCGCATGCCGGCGGTCCTGCTCGACATCGACGGCGTCCTCTACGTCGGCGACGAGCCGATCGCTGGCGCGCACGCCGCGCTGGCGGCGCTGCGCGAGCTGAGCGGCGGGCGCCTGCGGCTGGTCACGAACACGACCTCGAAGTCCCGCGCTGAGATCGTCGCCCACCTGCGCGCGCTTGGCTTCGAGGCCACGCACGAGGAAGTGCTGACGCCGGCCGCGACCGCGGTGGCGCTCTGCCGCACGCGCGGGCACGAGCGGGTCGCGCTGCTCGTGGCCGACGCGCTGCGCGAAGACCTCGCCGAGCTGGGGGCCGAGGCGGCCGCCGGCGAGCGGGCCGACGCGGTCGTCCTCGGCGACCTCGGCGCCGGCTTCGACGACGCCGTCCTCAACCGGGCGTTCGGCCTGCTGATGGACGGCGCCGAGCTGATCGCGCTCCAGCACAACCGCTACTACCGTCGCGGCGGCGGCCTGCGGCTCGACGTCGGCGCCTATGCCGCGGCGCTCGAGTACGCGACCGGCCGCGCGAGCGTCGTCGCCGGCAAGCCCTCGCCGGAGTTCTTCGCCGCCGCGCTCGCCAGCGTCGGCGCGCCCGCCTCGGATGCGGTGATGATCGGCGACGACGTCGAGGCCGACGTCGGCGGGGCGCTTGACGCCGGCCTGCGCGGGATCCTCGTCCGCACCGGGAAGCACCGGGACGACCTTGTCGCGGCGAGCGGCGTCATCCCGTCAGAGACCGGCGACTCGATTGCGGACGTGCCGGGGCTGCTGGGCGGGTGATCGAGAGCGGCGGCCGCGCGCTCCGCTGACGGGCCCGGTCCGGCGGCGCGACCGCCGGCCCGCCGAAGCTACGAGCGGCCCGGCAGATCGCCCTTGACGACCTTGCCGAGGGCGTTGCGAGGGAGCTGTTCGAGGGTGTGGACCTGGCGGGGGCGCTTGTAGCCCGCGAGCCGCCCGGCGGCGAACGCGAGCAGGGCGTCAGGGTCGAAGGGGGCCGCGCGCGTATCGGCCTCCGCGCCCTTGCTCGCTCCGGCCGGCGTGGCTGCGCCACCCTCGCTCGACCCAGCCGCCGGCACGACCCAAGCGACGACCGTCTCGCCCCATTCCTCGGACGGCACGCCCGCGACGGCGACGTCGGCGACCGACGGGTGCTGGCGCAGGACGTCCTCGACCTCGCGCGGGTAGACGTTGAAGCCGCCGCTGATGATCAGCTCCTTGCTGCGACCGACGATCCGCAGGTAGCCGTCGTCGTCCTGCTCGGCGAGGTCACCGGTGCGGAACCAGCCAGCCGGGTCGAACGCCTCGGCGGTCGCGTCGGGACGGCGCCAGTAGCCCGCGAAGACCTTGGGGCCGCGCAACAGCACCTCGCCTCTCTCCAGCCGCAGCTCGACGCCCGGCAGCGGCAGGCCGACGCTGCCGGCGCGGCGCTCGCCGTCGTAGGGGTTGGAGACGTTCATCGCCGTCTCGGTCATCCCGTAGCGCTCGAGCACGCGCTGCCCGGTGAGCGCTTGGAGCCGCTCGTGCAAGGTCGAGGGCAGCGGCGCCGAGCCGGAGACGAGCAGCCGCAGCCGCGCGAGCTCGGCCGCGCGCGGCGAGCCGGCCAGCCGCGTGTACATCGTCGGCACGCCGAAGAAGAGCGTCGCGTCGTGGGCTGCGGCGGCGTCGAGCACAGCGTCCACGTCGAACCGCGGCAACAGCACCGTTGACGCCCCAGCGACCAGCGTGCCGTGGAGGCCGACGCCGAGGCCGTGCATGTGGAACAACGGCAGCGCGAGCACGAGTCGGTCCTCCGGGCTCCACCGCCACGCGATCCGCAGCGCCTCCGCGCTCGCGAGCAGGTTTCCGCTGCTCAGCATCGCCCCCTTCGGCGCCCCCGTCGTCCCCGACGTGTAGCCGATCAGCGCAAGGTCGTCGCGGGTGGCTTGGTCAAGCGGCGGAGGGTCTCCTGTATCGCCCGCCACCTCCACGCTCGGATCCCACACAGCCCGCACGTCTGCCAACCACTGCGCCCGCTGCTCGTCGTCCACGACCGCCGCGGCCGGCTCGGCGTCCCCGACGATGTGGTCGAGCTCGCGCTCGGTGTAGGCCGTGTTGACCGGGACGACGACCAGGCCGAGGCGATGGGCCGCGACGTAGGCGACGACGAGCTCGACCGACGCGCCGGCGCTGAAGAGGACCCGCTCGCCCGGCCGCAGCCCGGCGGCGGCGAAGCGGGCGGCCACTGTGCGGGAGCGGGCGTCGAGCTCGCCCGCCGTCAGCCACTGGCCGTCGCCCGCCATCCGCACGACCGGCGCCTCGGGCGCCCGCGCGAGCTGCGCCGCCCACGCGCGCGGAAGCGACTCCTGTGCGAGCAGGTCGACGCTTGCCGGGTCGACGCCGGCCGGCAGGTGCGACGCCCAGGCGGGCCGGCCCACGGAGCCGATCGGCGAAGCCATAGCCGGAAGCGTCGCAGCTTGCCCCTGCCCTGACCCCCGAGCATCGCCTGGGTAGAGTCCAAGTCGGCCATCTGGAGGGCTGGTGAGGATTCGCAACAGCCGCACGTCGTCGCTCTGGCTCTGCTTGTTGGCAGCGCTTGCCGCGGCATGCCTGAACGCCTGCGGCGGCGAGAGCGTCGTCACGACGCCGACCGAGCTGAAGCGGTGGAGCGGGCCGCATCCGAACGACAGCCCGCTTCCGCCACCCCAGCGGCGCGCGATCGACCGCGCCGCGAATCGGGCGCTCGCCGCGACGAGAGGTCAGCTGCCTGGGATGTGGCTCGCCGTCTGGGAGCCGCGCGGCGGGACCTATGTCGCTGCGTACGGGGAGTCCCAGCGCGGCGGACAGGCGGTCCCGCAGGACCACGTGCGGATCGGCAGCCTGACGATGACGTTCACCGCGACCGCAATGCTGCGGCTGATCGCCCAAGGCCGGCTTCAGCTCGACGACACGATCGCCGGCGTCCTCCCCGGCCTCGCGAGGGACCATCCGCAGCTCGCCCACATCACGATCAGCGAGCTGCTCAGCATGCAGTCAGGGATCCCCGACTACGCGAACGGCGGGCCGGTCCTCAGAGCCGTGTTGAGAAGCCCGTCGCGGACCTGGACCCCGCGCGAGGTGATCGACGCGACGCTCGCGCGCGCAAGAGCCCGCCCGCCTGACACGCCCGGCTGGTCGGCGACCAACTACCTGATCCTTGGCGAGATGCTGAACGAGGTCGACGGCGACTCGGTCGAGCAGACGGTCACCGGCATCGCCAGACAGGCCGGCCTCAGCAACACCGCGCTCGCGGCGCCCTCCGACGTGACGCTGCCCGACCCGGTCTCCGACGGCTACATCAGCCGCGTCGGCGTCGCCGCGCTCGCCGACGAGGGCTTGCGCGCGAGACGCGGCACCGACGTCGGCGACTGGTCGGTCTCCGCACACGCCGCAGCCGGCGGGATGTACGCGACGATCGGCGAGCTCGGCGTGTGGGCGGCGACCGGCCTGGGCAACGCGCTGCTCGACACGAAGACCGTCGAGCAGCGGCTGCGGGTGACCGCAATCCCGCCGGTCGGCGACTACGGCCTCGGAATCGCGGACTACGGCAACGGCTGGATCGGGCAGACCGGCCGCGTGCTCGGCTGGGAGTCGCTCGCCGCCTACAACATCCGCAGCGGCGCGGTCGCCGCGGCGGCCGTCAACGAGACCGCCTCGCTGCCTGCCGCCGAGCATGCGCTCGCCGCCGCGTTCCCGGGGCTGGCCAAGCGGTTGCTGGCTCAGCCGCAGGTGCGGTGAGGGCTTACTCCGCCGCCCCCACAAGCGCGGCGTCCCGCTTCGGCGCAGCACCGAGTCTGCTGAGCCGCTGACCAGCGCGCCCAAACCGCATCGCCTCGTCGTCGACCGGTCTGAAGCGGAGCGTGACGAGGTCGAAGGCGTAGTTCATCCGCAGCCGCCATGGCGCCTTCGAGCCCTGTCTGGGAAAGTCGTCGACGGCGCGCTGGACGTAGCCGGCCTGGAAGTCGAGGAACGGCTCCTCTGTGACCGAGCTGTCGCGCCGCTCGGGCATCGCCTGCGCCCACCCTCTCGATCTCATGTGGTTGAGCAGCCGGCAGACGTACTCGGCGACGAGATCGGCCTTCAGCGTCCACGAGGCGTTCGTGTAGCCGACCGTGAAGGCGAAGTTCGGCACGTCGCTGAGCATCATGCCCTTGTACGCCATCGTCTCAGGCAGCGAGACGTCCTCCCCGTCGACTGCCAGCTCGATCCCGCCGAACGCGAGCAGGTTGAGGCCCGTCGCGGTGACGATCACGTCGGCGTCGAGGTGGACGCCCGACTTCAGCGCGATGCCGGTCTCGTCGAACGTCTCGATCTGATCGGTCGCGATCGAGACGTTGCCGTCGCTGATCGAGCGGAAGAGGTCGCCGTCGGGGACGAGGCAGAGGCGCTGGTCCCACGGGTTGTAGCGCGGTCTGAAGTGGGTCGCGACGTCGAAGCCGGGCGGCAGCGCTCTCGTCGTGCCCTTGCGGATCAGCTTCTTGACGAGCTCCGGCCGGCGGCGGCTGAGCTGGTAGATGCCGAGGCTGATCATCACGTTCTTCCAGCGCATCAGCGGAAAGGCGATCCGGTCGGGCAGGCGACGGCGCATCGCGTTCGCTATCGGGTCCTCGGTCGGGACCGAGAGGACGTACGACGGCGAGCGCTGCAGCATCGTGACGTGCGCGGCGTCGCGCGCCATCGACGGGACGAGCGTCACGGCGGTCGCGCCGCTGCCGATCACCACGACGCGCTTGCCGGCGTAGTCGACGTCCTCGGGCCACTGCTGCGGATGGATCAGCTGGCCTCTGAACCGCTCGACGCCCTCGAACTGCGGCGTGTAGCCCGACTCGTAGTCGTAGTAGCCGCTGCACCCCATCAGGAAGCTGCACGTCAGCGTGAACGGCTCGCCGGTGTCGGTGCGCTTCGCCTCGACCGTCCAGCGCGCGTCGTCGCTGGACCAGCTCGCGCGCAGAACGCGCGTGTTGAACTGGATATGGCGGTCGACGCCGTACTCAGCGGCGGTCTCGCGCACGTATCTGAGGATCGACGGGCCGTCGGCGATCGCTCTCGGGTCGCGCCAGGGGCGGAACGAGTAGCCGAGCGTGTGCATGTCGGAGTCCGAGCGGATGCCGGGGTAGCGGAAGAGGTCCCACGTCCCGCCGATCTCTCCACGCGACTCGAGCAGCTTGTACGTCGCGCCCGGGGACCGGTCCTTGAGATGGCAAGCAGCGCCGACGCCCGACAGGCCGGCGCCGACGATCAGAACATCGGTGTGCTGGGTCGGCATTCCGCGATGGTACACGCGAGTACCAGATGCGGCAACCCCTACCCCCTCGCCCGCTCGATGAACGCGCGCGTGGCGGGCGAATGGCGGCGGCCCTCCCGCCAGCAGAGCGAGACGCGGTGAGTGAGCGTTGGGCCCTCGAGGGCAGCGACGGCGACCGGCGGGCCGATCGCGAGGGCGTCGGAGCGCGGCAGGACTGCGACGCCGAGGCCGCCGGAGACGAGCGCGCGGGTGCGCGAGACCTCGGAGGTCTCAAAGACCGTGCGCGGCTCAAAACCGGCCTCGCGCGCTCGCCGCTCGACGGCGCGGCGAATCGTCGCTCCGCGCGGGAAGGAGACGAACTCCTCCTCGCGCAGCTCGTCAACAGCGAGCCGCTCCCGCCCCGCCAGCGGATGGCCGGGCGCAAGCACGACGAGCAGCTCCTCGACCGCGAGCGGGTGAACGGTCAGGCCGCTCGTGTCGGGCTCGTCGACGATCGTCAGGAAGGCGACGTCGAGCTCTCCGGCGCGCAGCTGCCCCGCCAGCGAGACGCTGAGGTCTTCCCGCATCGCCAGCTCGACGTCCGGGAACGAGGCGTGGAAGCCAGCGAGGAGGCCGACGACGTCGAACGGCCCCGGCGTCTGCGACATGCCGATCGTCACGCGCCCCGCGACGACGCCAGCCAGCTCGCGCAGCTCCTCCCCCGCGTCCTCGATCTCCGCCAGCACGCGCCGCGCGCGCACGACGAGCAGCTCGCCGGCCTCGGTCAGCCGGACCGAGCGGGTCGTGCGATCGAACAACGGCACGCCGAGCTCGCGCTCGAGCTTGCGGATCTGCTGCGAGAGCGCCGGCTGGGCGACGCGCAGTCTCGCCGCCGCGCGCGTGAAATGGCGCTCGTCGGCGAGCGCGACGAGGTAGCGAAGCTGCCGCAACTCCATCACGACAGCTTATGAGTCTGAGAGTGGATGCGTCTTTGACTTCTCAGTTTGGATCGCAGATGGTGGGCTATCGTCGTCCCGAATCGCCAAGGAGGAGCCTGCATGACCAGTGAGAGCCCGAGCGGAGCGCGCCCATGAGCGCGACCGCGCGCACCTCGAAGGTCGTCGCCAGCGCGGCGGACGCCGTCGCGGACATCGAAGACGGCGCGCTGCTCGCCGTTGGCGGCTTCGGCCTCTGCGGGATCCCCAGCGACCTGATCGCCGCGCTGCGCGACCGCGGCGTGACCGGCCTCACGGCGGTCTCCAACAACTGCGGCGTTGACGACTGGGGCCTTGGCCTGCTGCTGGCGAATCGCCAAATCCGCAAGATGGTCTCCTCCTACGTCGGCGAGAACAAGGAGTTCGAGCGCCAGTTCCTCGCGGGCGAGCTCGAGGTCGAGCTGGTGCCGCAGGGAACGCTCGCCGAGCGGCTGCGCGCCGGCGGCGCCGGCATCCCGGCCTTCTTCACGCCGGCCGGCGTCGGGACCCCGGTCGCCGAGGGCAAGGAGACGTGCGAGTTCGACGGCGTCGCGTACCTGATGGAGCGCGGGATCGTCGCCGACTTCGCGCTCGTGCACGCGTGGAAGGCCGACCTGCTCGGCAACCTCGTCTACCGCCGCACCGCGCGCAACTTCAACCCGCTCGCCGCGACCGCCGGCAAGATCACGATCGCCGAGGTCGAGGAGATCGTCGAGGTCGGCGACCTCGACGGCGACCACATCCACACGCCGGGCGCGTTCGTCCAGCGGGTCGTCAGAGCCGGGCTGAGCGAGAAGCGGATCGAACGACGGACGACGGCGGAGGGACGCTGACGATGGCCCAGACCGACACGCTCTCGCCACGCGAGCGGATCATCCGCCGCGCCACGCAGGAGATCCAGGACGGGATGATCGTCAACCTCGGGATCGGCATGCCGACGCTGCTGGCCGACGCCGGCCTCGACAAGGCGGGCGTCCTGCTGCAGTCCGAGAACGGCTTGCTGGGGATCGGCCCCTACCCGGCCGACGCCGACGTCGACCCCGACCTGATCAACGCCGGCAAGGAGACGATCACCGCCGCTGCCGGCCACTCCTACTTCGACAGCGCCGACTCGTTCGCGATGATCCGCGGCGGCCACGTCGACCTCGCGATCCTCGGCGGCATGGAGGTGTCGGCGACCGGCGACCTCGCCAACTGGATGGTCCCGGGCAAGATGATCAAGGGAATGGGCGGCGCGATGGACCTCGTCCAGGGTGCCAAGCGCACGGTCGTGATCATGGAGCATCTCGCGAAGTCCGGCGACTCGAAGCTGAAGCCGGCCTGCACCCTCCCGCTCACCGGCGTCTCCGTCGTCGACCGCCTGATCACCGACCTCGCCGTCTTCGACTTCATCCGCGAAGGCGACGACCCCGCCCGCCACGCCGTCCTGGTCGAGATCCAGCCCGGCACGACCCTCGCCCAAGTCAAGTCAGCGACCGAGGCCCCATTCGACGTCTCCGAAGCGCTGCTGGCGACGACTGAGGGCTGAGCGCGAGCGCCGGGCAGGGCGGCGGCGGCCAGCCGCCGTCCCGCCTGCGCGAGAAGTACCCTGATGCGGATGGCCACGACCTCCGCCGCGCTGGTCGCGGTCGCCCCGGTTCGCCGCTGGAGCGACCTGCGCGCGTTCATTGACCTGCCCTTCCGCCTCCACGCCGGGACGCCGTGGATCCCGCCGCTCAAGCTCGAGCGGTGGTTCTTCCTCAACCGGCGGCTCAACCCGTTCTTCAAGCACGGGCGCGGGCAGCTGTTCCTCGCGCGGCGCGACGGGCGGGTCGTCGGGCGCATCAGCGCGCAGGTCGACACCGCCTTCAACGAGTTCCACTCCAGCCGCTGGGGGATGTTCGGCTTCATCGAGTTCGAGGATGACCCCGCGGTGCTCCAGGCGCTGCTCGAGACCGCCGACGCGTGGCTGCGCGAGCAGGGCTGCGACCGGATGGTCGGGCCGATGGACTTCACGATGAGCGAGGAGAGCGGGCTGCTGGTCGAGGGCCACGAGCTCGAGCCGCTGATCCGCCAGCCGTGGCATCCGCCCTACTACCAGGAGCGCCTGGAAGAGGCCGGGATGGAGAAGGCGATGGACCTGCTCTCCTGGCACCTCTCGCTCGCCGACAAGGGAAAGATGTCGAAGCTGCTGTTCGACGTCGCCGAGCGCGCCAGAAGCGAGAACAGCGTGACGATCCGCGAGATGACCCGGCGCGGCCTGCGCAAGGACCTCGACATCTTCGCCGACGTCTACAACTCGGCGTGGTCGAGAAACTGGGGCTTCGTCCCGTACGGCAAAGGCGACCTCGACACGCTCGCGCTCGACCTGCAGATCGTCCGCTCGCCCGGCTGGTTCATGGTCGCCGAGCAGGACGGCGTGCCGATCGGCGCCGCGATCACGACGATGGACATCAACCAAGTCCTGAAGAAGATGAGAGGGAAGCTGCTGCCGCTCGGCTGGTGGTACCTGCTGCGCCGCCACAAGATCGTCGACAGACTGCGCGTCGGCTTTCTCGGCGTGAAGCCTGAGTTCCAGCAGAGCGGCGCCGGCGCCGCGCTCTACGTCGCGCACTTCGAGAACGCCGCCAGATCGACGCTGCAGCACGGCGAGGCCGGCTGGATCCTCGAGACCAACCGCTCGATGAACCGCGGCCTGAGACTGATGAACGGCAGAATCGTCAAGCGCTACCGCGTCTACGAGCGCCTGTTCGAAGGGTCGTGAGGCCGGCCTCGCTCACGCCGCATGGCCTGGCGTGGGCGCTGTTCGCGCTGGCGCTCGGCGGCGTCGCGATCGGGGTCGGGGAGTTCGTGCCGATGGCGCTGCTGCCCGAGATCGGCCACGGGATCCACGAGAACGACACGACGACGGGCCACGTCGTCAGCGCCTACGCGCTCGGCGTCGTCGTCGGCGCGCCCGTGATCGCGACGCTCGCGGTGCGCGTGCCGCGGCGGGCGCTGCTCGTCGCGCTGATGGCCGCCTACGCGATCGGCAACGTGCTCAGCGCGATCGCCCCCGGCTACGGCGCGCTGTTGGCGGCGCGCTTCCTCTGCGGCCTCCCCCACGGCGCGTTCTTCGGCGTCGCCGCGCTCGTCGCGGCGACGATCGCCGGCCCCGAGCGGCGGGCCTGGGCGGTCGGGCGCGTGATGCTCGGGCTGTCGGTCGCGAACGTCGTCGGCGTACCGGCCGCGACGTGGCTCGGGCAGTCGCTCGGGTGGCGGACGACCTTCGCGGCGGTCGCGGCAATCGCGCTGCTGGCGGTGCTCGCGCTCATGCGCTTCGTCGCCACGATCCAGGCGCCAGCCGACAGCAGCCCCCTGCGCGAGCTCGGCGCGCTCAAGCAGGTGCAGGTGTGGCTGACGCTCGGCGTGGCGGCGATCGGCCTCGGCGGCCTGTTCGCGGTCTACAGCTACATCACGCCGACGCTGACCCACCGCGCCGGCATCTCGGCCGACCTCGTCCCGTTCGTGCTGTCGGTCTTCGGCCTCGGGATGATCGCCGGCAACCTCGTCGGCGGCTGGCTCGTCGATCGCGCCCTCGTCCCCGCGCTCTACATCATCCTGACCGCCTTCGCCGGCTTCCTCGCGATCTTCGCGGTCGTCTCGGCCCATCCGGTCGGCGCCGTGCTCGGGGTCTTCCTCGTCGGCACCGGCGTCTCGGCCGGCGTCGGCTTGCAGACCCGCCTGATGGACGTCGCGCATGAGGCGCAGACGCTCGCCGCCGCGCTCAACCACGCCGCCTTCAACGCCGCCAACGCCTTGGGCCCATGGCTCGGCGGCCTCGCGATCGCCGCCGGCTACGGCTGGCAGTCGCCCGCGCTCGTCGGCGTCGGGCTCGCCGGCCTGGGCCTCTGTGTCTTCACCGTGGCGGTGGCGCTTGAGCGCCGCACGCGAACGGCCTCACGTGACCGCGCCCTCGTGGAGCGCTAGCGACCTTTGCCACGTGATGCTCAGGGGGCGAGGACCAGCAGGAGGTCGCCTTGCTCCAGGCGTCTGCCGCTGCCGGCGGCGACGCGGGCGATCGTGCCGCTGATCGGAGCCGTGATCGTCGACTCCATCTTCATCGCCTCGAGCGTCGCGACGGGGTCGCCTTCGGCGACGGTCTCACCCGCAGACACGAGCAGCGTGACGATGCCGGTGACCGGGGCCGGGACGTGGCCCGGGTCGGTCGGGTCGGCGCGCTCGATTTGGCCGCCGGCCGCCTCGATCGAGCGGTCGCGCACCTCGACCGGGCGCATCTGGCCGTTGACGCGGACGAGCACCGTGCGCATGCCGCGGTGGTCGGCCTCGCCGATCGCCTCCAGCTCGTACAGCACGGTGACGCCGGGGCCGAGCTCGATCGCCAGCTCCTCCTCCTCGCGCAGGCCGCGGAAGAACGCCGGCGTCGGGATCAGCGCGACCTCAGCCCAGTGCTCCTGCGCCTGCGCGAACTCGCGCGCCGGGCCTGGGAAGAGGACCTCGGCCAGCGCCGTGCGGCGCGAGCTGCCCGGCTGCTCCAACCGCTGTGCAAGCTCGCCCTCGACCGGAGGCGCGGGCGGCGCGGGCGAACGGCCCTCGAGCGCCAGCGACGTGAACGGCTGCGGGAAGCCGCCAGGCGGCTCGCCGATCCCGCCGCGCAGGAAGTCGATCACCGAGTCGGGCAGGTCGAACGATCCCGGTCTGCGCTCGAGCTCGTCGAAGTCGATCCCAGCCGAGACGGCGAACAGCGCGAGGTCGCCGACGACCTTCGACGACGGCGTCACCTTGACGATGTTGCCGAGCAGCCTGTTGGCGCGCTCGTACGCCAGCTCGACCTCCTCGAAGCGGCCGGCAAGCCCGACCGCGTCGGCCTGCTGGCGCAGGTTGGAGATCTGCCCGCCGGGGATCTCGTGGCGGTAGACGCGACCGGTCGGCGCCTTCAGCCCGGTCTCGAACGCGCCGTACATCGCGCGCACCGACTCCCAGTAGGGCTCCAGGTCCAGGAGCGCGTCGAGCGAGACGCCCGGGTCGCGCTCGGTCCCCTTCGTCGCGGCGACGACCGCCGCCAGCGACGGCTGGCTCGTCATCCCTGCCAGCGGCGCGGCCGCGCCGTCGACGGCGTCAACGCCCGCGTTGATCGCCGCAAGGTACGTGGCGAGCTGGCCGCCGGCCGTGTCGTGCGTGTGCAGGTGGATGGGAAGGTCGAACTCTCTGCGAAGGGCGCTCACGAGCACGCCTGCGGCGGGCGCGCGCAGCAGGCCGGCCATGTCCTTGATCGCCAGCACATGGACGCCCGTCTCGACCAGGCGCTCCGCCAACGACAGGTAGTAGTCGAGCGTGTAGAGCTGCTCGCGCGCATCGCTGAGGTCGCCGGTGTAGCAGAGCGTCCCCTCCGCGATTGCGCCGGTCTCGAGCGTCGCCTCGATCGCCGCGCGCATCCCCTCGACGTCGTTCAACGCGTCGAAGATGCGGAAGACGTCGATGCCGGCGTCGACCGACTCGGCGACGAACGCCCGCACGACCTTCGACGGGAAGCGCGAGTAGGCGAGCAGGTTCTGCCCGCGCAGCAGCATCTGCAGGCAGACGTTCGGGACCAGCTCGCGCAGCTGCGCGAGGCGCTCCCACGGGTCCTCGTAGAGGAAGCGAAGCGCGACGTCGAAGGTCGCCCCGCCCCACACCTCCATCGACAGCAGCTGCGGCAGGCCGTGCGCGAGGTGCGGCGCGACGGCGACCATGTCGTGCGTGCGCATCCGCGTCGCGAACAGCGACTGATGGGCGTCGCGCAGCGTCGTGTCGGTCAGCGCGACGGCCTGCTGCGCGCGCAGCGCGGCGGCGAACTCCCTCGGCCCCAGCTCGAGCAGCCGCTGGCGCGAGCCGGCCGGCGGCGGGCCGGCGGCCAGCGGGCCGAGCTTCAACGCCGGGTCGCCGTCGATCCCTATCCCGTCGGTCGCCGGCTCGTGGTTGACGGTCACGTCCGCGAGGCGGCTCAGCAGGCGGCTGGCGCGGTCCTGCGGCGGGCCGGCGGCGACGAGGTCGGGCCGCTCGTCGACGAACGTCGTGTGCGTGTTGCCGGCGAGCACGTCGGGGTCGTTCAGCAGCGCCAGCAGGAAGCCCTGGTTGGTCTTCACGCCGCGCACGCGCAGCTCCGCGACGGCCCGCCGGGCGCGCGAGAAGGCGCTGCGCAGGTCACGCCCGCGCGTGGAGATCTTGACCAGCAGCGGGTCGAAGAACGGCGACACCTCGGCGCCGACGAATGCCGAGCCCTCGTCGAGCCGGACGCCCGCGCCGCCCGGCGAGCGGTACGCGGTGATCCGCCCGGAGTCGGGGCGGAAGCCGTTGGCCGGGTCCTCGGTCGTGACGCGGCATTGCAGCGCGACGCCGCGCTGTCTGATCGTCTCCTGCGTCAACCCGAGGTCGGCGAGCGTCGCGCCGCCGGCGATCCGCAGCTGGGCGCGCACGAGGTCGACGTCGGTCGTCTCCTCCGTGACCGTGTGCTCGACCTGGATGCGCGGGTTCATCTCGATGAACGCGTAGCGGCCGTTGGCGGGGTCGACGAGGAACTCGACCGTCCCGGCGTTCTTGTACTCGACGTGGCGGGCGAACCTGACGGCGTCGGCGCAGATGCGGTCGCGCAGCTCCGGGTCGAGGTTCGGCGCCGGGGTGATCTCGATCACCTTCTGGTGGCGGCGCTGAAGCGAGCAGTCGCGCTCGTAGAGGTGGACGACGTCGCCCGTCGCGTCGGCGAGCAGCTGCACCTCGATGTGGCGCGGCCGCACGAGCGCCTGCTCGAGGTAGACGGTGCCGTCGCCGAACGCGGCCTCGGCCTCGGCCCGCGCCTCTTCCAGCGAGCGGACGAGCTTCGCCGGGTCGGTCACCAGGCGCATGCCGCGGCCGCCGCCGCCATGCGACGCCTTCACGAAGATCGGGAAGCCGATCGCCTGCGCGGCCGCCATCGGGTCGTCGCCGGGCTCGATCGGGTCGGACGCGTCGAGCACCGGGACGCCGGCCTTGCGGGCCGCGTCACGGGCGCGCGTCTTGTTGCCGGCGAGGCCGAGCACCTCTGGCGGCGGGCCGACGAAGACGATCCCGGCGGCGGCGCAGCGGCGCGCCAGCTCGGGGTTCTCCGACATGAAGCCGTAGCCGGGGTAGATCGCGTCGGCGCCGACGCGCAGCGCGAGCTGCACCGCCGCGTCGGGATCGAGGTACGTGCTGACGGGGTGGCCGGGCATGCCGACCTCGTACGCCTCGTCGGCCTTCAGGCGGTGGACCGAGTCACGGTCCTCCGGCGCGTAGAGCGCGACGCTGCGGATCCGCAGCTCGTTGGCCGCGCGAAAGGCGCGGGTTGCGATCTCGCCGCGGTTGGCGACGAGCACCTTCTCGATCATCCGGGGCACGCTGAGAAGTGTGCCCAACCGCGCGCCGGCCCGCGTTGTGGTCCGACCAATTCGCCCGGCAACGGGCGCGGCTGTGCGCCGCGCCTCGTTCTTGCGCTATGCGACCGGCGCGGCCGGCTTCTCCCGCCGCGCGACCTCCTCACGCACGCGCGGGGCGACCTCGGTGCCGAACAGCTCCATCGAGCGCAGGACGTCCTTGTGCTCGACGGCGCCGACGCTCATGTGGCCGATGTAGCGGTCGTTGTCGAACAGCTCGTGGCCGTTGAGGATCTTCTCCGCGACCTGCTCGGGCGAGCCGACGGCGAGCGCGGCCTGCGGCGAGCGCAGCTGCTCGTACTCGCGGCGCCCTGACGGCGGCCAGCCGCGCTCGCGGCCGATCCGGTTCATCATCTCGAGGTAGGGATGCGCGAAGGCGCTGTCAGCCTCGGCGAGCGTCGGGGCGACGAACGTGTGCGTGTTGATCGCGACCCGCTCCTCGCCTGGCGTGCGGCCGGCGGCCTTCCACGCCTCGCGGTAGAGGTCGACGAGCGGCTTGAAGCGCGCCGGCATCCCGCCGATGATGGCGACGACGAGCGGTAGGCCGAGCGTCCCGGCGCGCACGACCGACTCCGGCGAGCCGCCCACGGCGACCCAGATCGGCAGCTTCTCTTGCACCGGCTGCGGGTAGACGGCCGCGTGCTCCAAGCCGGAGCGGTGATTGCCCGACCACGTCACGTCGCTCGGGTTGTCGCGCAGCGCGACGAGCAGTCTCAGCTTCTCGTCGTAGAGCTCGTCGTAGTCGTCGAGGTCGTACCCGAAGAGCGGGAACGACTCGATGAAGGAGCCGCGCCCGGCCATGATCTCGGCGCGCCCTCCGGAGATCAGGTCGACCTCGGAGAACTGCTGGAAGACGCGCACGGGGTCGTCGGAGCTGAGCACGGTGACGGCGCTCGAGAGGCGGACTCTCTCCGTCTGCGCCGCGACGGCGGCGAGCGCCGTGGACGGCGAGGAGATCAGGTAGTCGGGACGGTGGTGCTCGCCGATCGCGAAAAGGTCGAGGCCCAGCTCGTCGGCCAGGCGCGCCTCCTCCAGCAGGTTGCGCATGCGCTCCTGCGGGCTGATGCCGGCGCCGAGATCGGCAAAGGTGGCGAGTCCAAGTTCCATGCGGAGATCGTAGCAAATGATTGCGTGCGCAATCAACTGATCTCGTTCCCTAGCCTCTCCCGCACTTTGGGCGCCGCGGAGCTCGCTCGCCGCAACTCCGATGCGCCGCCGCTGTTGGGATCTCGCAGGGGTCGTGCAGTCCCCGCCCGACCCAGACCTGGAGGCAACACAACATGAAGAGACGGACCCCGGCGATCGCGGCAGTGCTCGCGCTCGCGGCTACGGCTGTTCCGGCCGCAACGGCCCATGCCACAACCGTGAGCGTCTACCCCAGCCCCGGCTCCCACACGGTCGAGACCGGCGCGCAGGTGAGCCTTCGCGGGGTCGCGCCGAGTGCGGCTGGCCCGATCGAGGTCACCGGCTCGGTCAGCGGCAGCCATGCCGGCAGGCTCGAGGCCCACTCCGACGGCGACGGCGCGAGCTTCGTGCCCGACACGCCGTTCACCGCCGGCGAGACCGTCACGGTCGACACCGGCCTCGACGTCACCGGCGCCGCGAACGGCGACTACAGCTTCACCGTCGCGACGCCGGGCCTGGCGCTCAAGCCCGGCCCGAACCTGAAGCCGATCCTCAGCGGCCGCGGCGTGCAGAAGTTCCACACCGAGCCCGGCCTCGTCCCGCCGAAGATCAGCGTGAGAGCGCACACGAAGAGCGCGGCGCCGGGCGACATATTCCTCGGCGACTTCTCCGCTCCGCGCGAGCATGGGCCGGGCCAGATCGGCCCGATGGTGCTCAACTCCGCCGGCAAGCTGATTTGGTACAAGCCGCTCGCCACGGGCCAGCTCGCGCTCGACGTGAAGGTCCAGAAGTACCAAGGCAGACCGGTGCTGACCTGGTGGCAGGGCTGGAACAACGTCGGCCTCGGCAACGGCGTCGGCGTGATCTACAACTCGGCGTACAGACAGATCGCCACGGTCAGAGGCGGCAACGGCCTCGCGATCGACCCGCACGAGTTCCTGCTGACCAACCACGGCACGGCACTGGTCGAGTCGGCCAACCCGGTCGTCTACGACCTCAGCGCCGAGGGCGGCTCGAGCAGAGCGACCGTCTTCGACGGCGTGATCCAGGAGATCGACCTCAAGACCGGCCTCGTCGAGTTCGAGTGGCACAGCCTCGACCATGTCGCCCCGAGCGCGTCGCACACGCCGGCGCCGAGAGGCGACGGCCACCTCGACGACTACTTCCACATGAACTCGCTGGCGGAGATCGACAAGGGCCACCTGCTCGTCTCCGCCCGCAACACGTGGGCGGTCTACAAGATCGACATGGCGAGCGGCAACGTCGACTGGCAGCTCGGCGGCACCAACAGCAGCTTCAGAGCGGCCAGAGGCGCGACCTTCTCGTGGCAGCACGACGCCCGCGTCGCGCCGAACGGGACGATCACCGTGTTCGACGACGGCCCGTCGCCCGACGCCGACAACCAGTCGCGCGCGCTCGGGCTGCGGGTCGACACGAAGGCGAGAACGGTGAAGGTCGCCCACGACTTCCGCCACGCGCCCAAGCAGCTCGCCAACAGCCAGGGCAACCAGCAAACGCTCCCCAACGGCGACAACTTCGTCGGCTGGGGCAGCCAGCCCGTGATCACGGAGTTCTCGCCGAGCGGCAGAGTCGTCTTCGACGCGCTCTTCCCCAGAGGCGGCGAGAGCTACCGCGCCTACCGCTTCCCGTGGACCCCGGCGCCGACGACGAAGCCGAAGGCCGTGGCGTCGCGCAGCGGCGCGACGACGACGGTCTACGTCAGCTGGAACGGCGCCGACGTCTCCCGCTGGCGCGTGCTCGCCGGCAAGGACGCCGGCCACCTGTCGATGGTCACGACCGCCGCCCGCAGCGACTTCGAGACGAAGATCGCCGTGAAGACGACGCGGCCGTTCGTGCAGCTGCAGGCGCTGAGCGCGGCCTGCAAGGTGCTCGGCAGCTCGGCGGCGACGAAGGTCAAGTAGGGAGCGCGCCGCGGCCGGGCGGTTCGGGCGGGCGCCGGTGAGCGGCCGCCCGAGCGCTCGTCACTCGAGCGGCCGCCCGGTTGGGGCTCTTGCCTAGGCGACGGGCCGATGCGCGTGGCGCTCGGCCCGGCGCGCGCCGCGCGCCGCACGCGAGTCGCCCGCGCCCGCGACCTTGACGACGTTGCGGGCCGCGACCGCGTGGCGCACCTCGGGCTCGGCCAGCATCTCGTCGTCGTGCACGCTCAGCGCACCGCCGGAGAGGTAGATAACGAGGCCGACTACGGCAACGAAGACGCCGAATATCAAAATCAGGAGCATCGTCGACCCGCCTTCCATGAGCTTGGGCCTACCCACCCGCTGAGGCAGGAAACGGCCTTCGGCCACTGCTCGTCAGCGCATTGCGGCGCTCGCGCGCAAGATGGCGCGCCGCGAGCTCGCGCGGGTTTTCGCAACTGCCGCAGGGGTACGCGAGACGGAGGCATTGCCCTTACGACTTGGAGGCGACGCATGATCCTCGCCACGCAACTCGACCCGCTCGTCACGCGCATCGACCCACGCCAACGCAGACAACGCTCCCGCCGCGAGGCGAGGCTCCGTCAGGCCCGCCACGGCGCCGAGCTGATCGCCGCGTGCGGCACTGGAGCGGCGATCGCATATCTGCTTGACCCGGGAGCCGGACGCCGGCGCCGGCACATGCTGCGCGACCGCACGCTCGCGATCGGCCGCCGGCGCGCCCGCAGCGCCGCGCGCAGAGCGAGCTATGAGGCGGGCCACCTGCACGGCGCCGCCCATCGCGCCGGCGGTCTCGTCCATCACGAGACGCCCGACTACGACGACGTGACGCTGACCCAGCGCGTCGAGAGCGCGATCTCGAAAGCGCACGCCGTTCCGAAGGGGACCGTGATCGTCAACGCCCGTCGAGGGGTGATCGAGTTGCGCGGCGCGGTCGTCAGCGAGGACCAGATCGAGGCGATCGGCAAGGCCGCGCGCGACGTCGCGGGTGTGCGCAGCGTCGAGAACCTGCTGCACATCCGCGGCACCGCCATCCCGCACGCCCAGCCGGCGCGGGCGCATGGGGTTGACCACGGCTAGCCACCGCCGGGCACGGGTCCTTCGAGAATCGTCGTCATCGCCTCGCTCCCTCCGAGCTGTTGAGGCCAGCCTCCCCGTCAGCGCTCGCTGCCGAACTCCGCGAGCAGCTGTCTGAAGACCTCGTCGGGGTCGCTGACGCCCTCGTCTTCGAGCAGTGCGACGACCTCGGGCGAGAGGTGCTCCGCCTCGTCGGAGAGCGAGAAGATCATCCCGACGACGGCCCCTATCCCGATCACGTTGATCGCGACGGCGATGCCGACCCACCACCACGAGGAGGTCACGAAGGCAGCCACGACCCCGACGACGATCGCGATCGCGCCGAGGAACGAGAACCACAGCCGGTTGTCGACGATCGCGACGAGCAGCGCCGGCCGTCGGGCGTGCCGCTCTCTCTCAAAGCTCGGCTCCCCGACGGGGACGTCGACCACGTCAGCGCCGCAGACGCGGCGCAGCTCATCGGTCAGCGCCTCGTTGGCTCGGTCCGATAGCGAGGGGTCGAGTGACTGGACGACACGACGCTCGGTGCTTCTCCCTGAGGCGCTCATGAACCGTTGGTCTACCCGCGCCCGGGTCCGTCAGCGCGCTGGAATCACCGCGAACGTGACAGGTCGATCGCGTCCGTCACTTCTTCGCGTCAACAGCGCGCTGCAGCTGCTGCTTGTTCATGTTCGAGCGGCCCTCGACGCCGAGCTGTCTCGCCTCGTTGTAGAGCTGGTCGCGCGTGCGGCCGCGCGGGCCTCTCCTGCCGGAGCGCAGGCCGCCGCGACGGCCTGAGGAGATGTCTCTCGTCGACGTCCGTGACCGTGTTCTCGACTCGCCCGCGCGGGCGCGCTCCTTGTTGACGGTGCGCGCGGCGATCTCCTCGGCGCGGCCCTCGCCGGCGCCGCGGTCCTTCACCGACTCCTTGATGCGCTCGTACTGACGAGCCCGTCTCGTGCCTCTTCTGACGCCTCTCGGTGGCATGGCGAACCTCCCTGGGCTGACAAACGTCTGCTTGAACGTTCCCGCGAGCGCCGGATCGCATTCAACTCGCTGACCACGCCAGTCAGCACCGTCGATTGTCTGCAAGCGCGCGCCCGTCCGGCGGCTCGAGGGGCGGCCGCCGGACGGGCTGGACGGCGCCTCAAGGGGGGAGGGCGCCGCCTGCTTGACGACGCCACAGGGGAAAGGGCGTCGTCATGACGGGGTGCGCGGCCCCGTCAGGTCAAGCTCACGCTGGCTGCCAGTCGATCGGCCCAGCGGTCAGCGTATGGCTGCCCAGCGCGCGGCCCAACACCTCTCGCACCATCTCTGTCGCCTCCAGCAGCTTCGGCAGGTCGATGCCGGTTTCGATACCCATCTCGGCGAGCATCGAGACCAGGTCTTCGCTGGCGATGTTGCCGGTCGCCCCAGCGGGCACCGGGCAGCCGCCCAGCTCCCCGAAGCTCGACTCGAACGAGTCGACCCCGGCCTGCAGCGCGGCGAGCACGTTCGCCAGCCCCTGTCCGCGCGTGTTGTGGAAGTGCGCGGTCAGCTCGACCTCGGCGCCGAGCCTCGCGCGCGCGCCCGCGAAGAACGCACCCACCTGGAGCGGGTTGGCCATCCCGGTCGTGTCGCCGAAGCCGATCTCCCCCGCTCCCAGCTCGACCAGCGCGGCGGCGATCTCGTAGACGCGCTCGGCCGCGACGACGCCCTCGTACGGGCAGCCGAACGAGGTCGCGATGACCGCGACACGGCCGAGGCCCTCTTCCCCCGCGCGCTTCAGCACGCCGGCCAGCCCGTTGAGCGACTCGCGCACCGAGCGGTTGACGTTGTGGCGGTTGTGCGTCTCGGAGGCCGACAGGAAGACCGACACCTCGTCGATCCGCGCGCGGTGCAGCAGCGCCCGGTCCATCCCGCGCTCGTTGGGCACGAGCACCGTCACGCGCGTCGACTCCGGCAGCCTGACCGCCTCGAGCACCTGCTCGGCATCGGCCGGCTGCGGGATCACGTCGGGCCGCACGAAGCTCGTCAGCTCGATCCGCCCGACGCCCGACGCGGCGAGCGCCTCGATCAGCCGGACCTTGTCGGCCGTGCCGATCACCTCGGGCTCGTTCTGGAAGCCGTCGCGCGGGCCGACCTCGCGGATCTTGACGCTGCGCGGGATCGCGCTCATGCAAGCGCCCTCGCGCGCGAGCGGGCGGCGCTGACGAGGCCGGCGAGCGGGCGGCTCTCGATCACGCGAGCGCCTTCGCCTTGATCGAGGAGGCGATCTCCGACGGCCGCGTCACGACCGTCACGCCAGCCGCCTCAAGCGAGGCGCGTTTCGCGGCATAGGTGCCACGGCCGCCCTCGACGATCGCGCCGGCGTGGCCGAGGCTGACGCCCTCCGGGGCGCTCGAGCCGGCGAGCAGCGCGACGACCGGGAGCTCGATGCCGTCGAGCAGCACCGCGAGGTCTTCCTCGTCGGTGCCGCCGATCTCGCCGATGATCACGAGCGAGTCGGTCCGCTCGTCAGCCAGCACGTCGGGCAGCAGCGTCGAGAACGACGAGCCCTTCACGCGGTCGCCGCCGACGCCGATCCAGAGGCTGACGCCGAGGCCGTCGCGGCCGAGCGCGTGGACCGCCTCGTAAGAGAGCGTGCCGCTGCGCGACAGCACCGCCGTGCCGCCGACCGGCATCTTCTCGACCGGCAGGAAGCCGAGCAGGTATCGGCCGGCGCTGACCATGCCGGGGCAGTTCGGCCCGACGACGCGCATCTCGTTGTCGCGCGCGACCTCAAGCCCCTTCACGACGTCGTGCAGCGGGACGCCCTCGGTCAGGCAGACGAGCAGGCTGATGCCAGCGTCGGCCGCCTCCGCGACGCCGTCGCCGACCGCGCCAGTCGGCAGGAAGGCGACGCTCGTCGTCGCGCCGGTCGCCTCACGCGCCGCGACGACCGTGTCGAAGACGGGGATCCCGTCGACGACCCGCCCGGCGCGGCCGGGCGCGACGCCGGCGACGACGTTCGTGCCGTAGTCCTGCATGTGGCGGGCGTGGCGGCTCGCCGCCCGCCCTGTGATCCCCTGGATCACGACACTCGCGCCCGCATCGGCGAAGAGACTGCTCATCGTTGCCCTCCGTTGGTGGCGACGCGCCCGGCGGCGGCGCTGACCGCGATCTGCTCGACCAGCTCCTCGGGCGAGAGGACCGCCGGTATCCCGGCGGCCGCGAGCTTCTCGCGCGCGCCCTCGGCGCCGCGCCCTTCGACGCGGACGACGATCGGCACGCCCGGGGCGGTCGTGTCGAGCGCGTCGAGCAGCAGCCCGACGAACTCCGACAGGTCGGTCACGCCCGCGAAGACGTTCACGGCGATCACCTTCAGCGTCGGGCGCGAGACGAGGTCTTCGAGCACGAACCTCAGCCGCGTCCCGTCGCCGCGCATCGTGCCGGTGCGGATGTCGCAGAAGTCGATCGGCTTGAGGCCCGCGTCGCTCAGCAGGTCGATCAGCATCATCGACGCGCCGGCGCCGGTCGTGATCAGGCCGACCTCGCCCTGCGGGTCGATCGTGACGTAGTCGAAGCCGAGCTCGCGGCTCTCGGCGTGGCGCGCGTCAGACGCCGACTCGGGCGTCAGCGCCGGGTCGCGCACGACGCGCACGTCGGCGGCGATCAGGCCGTCCTCGCCGCAGTCGAGCACCGGGTTCGCCTCGACCAGCTGCGCTCTCTGCGACGCGAAGACGCGCGACAGCGCCTGCGCGACTGGGACCAGCCTGCGCGTCGTCTCGGCGTCGAGGCCAGCCTCGGCGGCCGCGGTCCAGACATGGTCGGGACGCAGTCCGCGCGAGAGCTGGTAGGTCACTCTGGCGATCGTCTCGGCGCCTTCCTCGACGTCAACGCCACCGTTGGCGCCGATCAGCAGCACCGGCATTCTGCTGCGCGGCTCGACCGCGATCCCCGCGTACAGCTCGCGCGCCGCCGGCAGCGCCTGCTCGATCAACAGCTCGTTGACGAGGAAGCCGCGCACCTCGGCGCCGAGCAGGCCGTCGGCCGCGCTGCGCGCCTCGCTCGCGTCGACGACTCTGATCCCGCCGGCCTTGCCTCGACCGCCGGTCGGGACCTGTGCCTTGACCGCGACGCGCCCGCCGATGCGAGCCGCGGCGGCCTCGGCGTCAGCCGCCGTGCGCGCGACGGTGCCGTCGGGGATCGCGACCCCCTCGGCGGCGAGCAGCGCCTTGCCCTCGTGCTCCAACAGCTGAGTCACTTCAACACCTCGCGCGCGATCGCGGTCCGCTGGATCTGCGGGGTGCCGCCGCCGAGCGGGCCATAGCGCGCCCACCGCAGATAGCGCTCCGCCGGGAACTCCTTCAGCCAGCCGTGGCCTCCGAACAGCTGCACGACGCGGTCGGTCACTCTCAGCGCCATCTCGTTGGAGACGACCTTTGCGAGCGCCGCCTCGGTCCGCGTCGGGAAGCCGCCCGAGGCGGCCGCCGCGGCGCGCCAGACGAGCAGGCGAGCCGCTTGGATCTCCAGCTCGTTGTCGGCGATCATCCACTGGATGCCCTGATGCTCGGCGAGCGCCTTGCCGCCCTGCATGCGCTCCTTTACGTACTTCACAGCGGCGTCCTGCGCGCCCTGCGCGAGGCCGACCGAGATCGCCGCGTTGAGGCAGCGCTGGCCGTTGAAGGCGCTGAGCATCTTCTTGAAGCCGTCCTCGCGGGCGAGCACGTAGCTCGCCGGGATGCGGCAGTCGTCGAAGCTGAGCGCGTAGAGCTTCTCGCCGCCGAGCGTCTCGCGGCCCTCGTCGATCGTCAGGCCGGGCGTGTCGCGCGGGACCAGCACGGCGCCGATCGGGCGCGCGCCCGGGTCCTCGGACCACTTCACGTAGACGACGAAGAGGCCGGCGACGTCGCCGCGCGAGATCAGCGCCTTGCCGCCGTTGACGACGACCTGCTCGCCGTCGTCGCGCGCGGTCGTCGTCATCGCGAAGATGTCGGAGCCGGCCTGTTCCTCGGTGATGCAGACCGAGCAGATCAGCTCGCCGGCCGCGATCCGCGGGAGGTACTTCGATCTCACCTCGTCGCTGCCGTAGGCGGCAAGCGCCTGCGACTGCACGCCGATCTCGCCGAGCGACGCCATCGCGGTCACCCAGCAGGCGCGGGCGATCTCCTCGAGCACGAGCCCGCCCTCCATCCAGGAGCCGCCCATGCCGCCATGCTCGGCGGGGATCGTCACGCCGAGCAGCCCCGCCTGAGCGAGCGCCTTGAGGTTCTCCCACGGGAAGGCGCCGGTCTGCTCCCACTCCAGCGAGCGCGGCGCGAACTGCTCGCTCGCCAGCGCGTGTGCCCGCGCGCGCAGGTCTTCCTGCGCGGGGTCGAGCGCGAACGCGTGCGCCGCGGCCGTCGGTGCCTCAGTCAGCTCAGTCATGGTCGCCTCCGCAACCGCAGCCGGCGTGGCTGCCATGCCCGCCGCCGTGCGCGCGCTCGACGTACGAGCGCTCGTATCTCCAATGCAGGTCCAGCAGCCGCTCGTTGACGATCGTCTGATCGACCGCCGCGCGGTCGACGCTCTCGGGCAAGGGCGCCAGCGGGCGGCCGTGCGCGAAGGCGTCGAGCAGCGTGCGCGCGTGCTGCTCGGCGTGCAGCGCGCGGTAGAGCGCCTCGCTGAGCGACGCGCCGGCGACGACGGCGCCGTGCCAGCGCATCAGCGCGATCGACTCGTTGCCGAGCAGCTTCGCCAGCGCGGTCGCGGTGTCGCGGTCGCGCACGAGGTCGGTCTCCTCGAAGACCGGCACCTCGCGCGGCCAGAAGGCGGCGTGCAGCTGCAGCACCTCGCTGGGGATCTCCTCCATCGCGCTGAGCTGCGTCAGCCCGGGCGCGTGGATGTGCACGAGCGAGCCGACCTGCGGGAAGAGCCGGTGGACCTCGGAGTGCATGTAGAGCTCCAGCGGCATGCCGGGCTTCCAGTCGTCGTCGAGCCCGAGGTCGAAGACCTGCTCGGGCGTGCAGCGGTCCTTGCGGTTCCCCGCGCCGGGGCTGACGAGGTAGCGGCCCTCCTCAGGCGCCAGCACGCTGACGTGGCCGAACATGCCGAGCAGCTCGTGGCGCCCGAGGATCCGCGTCGCGACGGCGAGGTCTTCTCTCAGGCTCATGCCGCACCCGTCAGCTTCGCGTACGCCTGGCCGACCGAGTCGGGCACGCGCTGTCTGGTGCCGAACAGGTCGCCGAAGTAGTCGATCCCGGCCGCGACGGCCGCGGCTCTGTCACCGCCCGCGTCGATCGCTCTCTGCGCGACGTCGACGATCTCGTCGATCTGCGCCAGGTTCGCGTCGATCAGCTCGGTCCCTCTTACCTCGCCGTGACCGGGGACGATCACCTCGACGCCCTCGCGCGGGAAGCGCTGGAGCACGTCCTGCAGGCCGAAGAGGTCGCCGTCGTGCATGAACAGCGCGCAGCCCTCGACGATCAGGTCGGCGGCGATCAGCACGCCGCGCTCGGGGATGAAGACCGTTATGTCGTGGTCGGTGTGCGCGAGCACGTCGTGGAACCTGATCTCCAACGTCAGCTCGCCGCACGTCAGCGTCATCCCCTCGTCGCCGAACGTCTCGGTCGGCAGCTTCACCCTGACGCCGATCTCGACCAGCTCGGGCGCGAGGTCGGGGCGGCGCGCGCTCAGCTCGCGCACGTACTCCTCTTCGCCGCGGCGCTGCAGCTCGGCGAGCGCGCGCTCGTGAGCGATGATGCGGTCGGTCGGGATCGACGGGTTGCCGAAGACGTGGTCGCAGTGGAAGTGCGTGTTGACGAGCGCCTTGACGGGCGCGTCGGTGACCTCGCGCAGGGCGCTGACCATCTCGTCCGCGTATCTGGGCGTGAAGAGGGCGTCGACGATCACGACCTCGCCGCCGCTGAGAACGCAGGCGGCGTTGGGCATGCCGTTGCTGCCCAGGACGGCGTAGACGTCGGGTGCGACTTCAACGAACCGCGTGCGCACGGATGCTCCTTTGGGGTGTCTGAAGGCCGTGAGGGCGCGGCGCTCTCATGCGAGCCCCGCGAGGCGGGGAGCCCACGCCGTCGCGGCCTGGAGGGGGTCGATCGGGGAGGACTCGGCCTGCGCGACGAGCTCGTCGCGGGTCAGGCTGAGGGGAAAGGGCCAGTCGCTGCCAAGCAGCATCCGGCCGGTGGGAAAGCTGTCGGCGATGAAGCGATGGAGGCGCTCGTCGAAGACGACGCCGTCGATGAAGATCGAGGCAAGCCGGCGCTCGTGCTCTGCCCTCACGTGCGGCGAGGCGAGGCGCGTGGCGCGCGAGAAGACGGTCGTGATGAAGGCGCCGCCGTGGGCGGCGCAGATCCCGACGCCGCTCTCCCAGATGCCTGACTCGGAGGCGATCAGGTCGAGCAGGGCGGCGGTCGTGACGGTCGGGAAGCCGAGCACGGAGGGCTTGCCGCCATCTCTGGCGACGCCGAGCGGGTCGCCGTCCGGATGGACGAACAGGGCCAGCTCGGCGGCGGCGAGGGCAGCCCAGACCGGGTCGAGCGCGGGGTCGGCGAGCGACGGCGAGCCGGGCGCGACGCCGACGGCCATGCCGACGACCTGCTTCTCGGCAGCGAGGCGCTCGACCTCTGCGACGGCCGCGGCCGGGTCGCCGAGCGGCAGCCAGCCGAGCACGGCGGCACGCTCGCGGCCGGCAGCCAGCCCGACCATCCCGTCGTTGAGCGCCGCGGCGAAGCGGGCGCGCGGCTCGTCGTCGAGGTCGTCGAGGAAGGCCAGCGGCGGCGGCGCGACGACGGCCCAGCCGTCGGCGGGCAGCCGCTCCCAGCAGGCGTCGGGCTCCCACAGACCGGCCGGAGCCGGCGCGCCCTTGGGCGCGCCGGCACCGAGCTCCTCTTGCAGCTGCGAGTAGGAGTCGGGCAGGAGATGACAGTGAACGTCGATCATCTCGCCTGGTACAGGTAATCGCTCGACGGCACGATCTCCGTCTGCAGGCCCTGGTCCTTGAAGTTCTGCTGGAAGGCGTCGATCGAGGCGGTGTTGACCGTCCCGTCGGACGGGAACAGCACCGGCTGCATCTGCGCGTAGAGGTCCGCCCCTCTGACCGGCGTGTTTCTCGACAGGATCGAGACGATCTCGTCGGTGCCGGTGCCTCTGCCGCCGCCTCTGGGGAACGCCGCGTTGTAGTCCGCGACGCCTCTGAGGTACGCGTCCATCAGCTTTCTCGTCGTCGTCGGGTCGCTGACCAGCTTCTCGCTGATCGCAATGACGCCGTTCTCGCCGCTGGGCGAGGTGTCGCCGAGGCCGGCCATGTTGACGCCGACGCCTCTGAGTCTCGCGAGCGTGATGAACGGCTCCTGCAGGACAGCCGCGTCAACAGCTCTGTTGGCCAGTGCGACGAGCGCGTCGGCCGGGTTGCCGGCCTGGATCGTGACGTCTCTGAGCGTGAGCCCTCTCGTTCTCAGCAGGTCGGAGAACTCAGCCGCGGTCGAGGTGCCGTTGCCCGGCAACGCGACCTTCTTGCCCTTCAGGTCCGCGATGTCTCTGATCGCGCCGCTGTCCGCCTCGTCTCTGCGCACGACGAGCGCGACCCAGTTGTAGCCCGGTCCGACCTGGCCCTTGTCCGACAGGATCTTCACGTTGACGCCGCGCTGGATCGCGTTGAAGAGGCCCGGCGTCGGCGCCGTGCCGGCCGCGTCGACCTTGCCAGCGGCGAGCACCGAGATGACCTGCTCGGCGGTGCCGGTCGGGACGAACTTGACATTGAGGCCCTCGTCTCTGAAGTAGCCCTTGTCCTGCGCGATGTACAGCCCCGCGTCCGACAGCGCGCCGAAGACGCCGACGGTCAGGTCCTTCGTCGCCCCCGAGTCAGACGAGCTCGAGCCGCTGTCGCCCGAGCTGGCCGATGCGCTGCCCGACGAGCCCGAGTCCGAGCCGCACGCGGCCAGGGCGACGAGGCCGACCAGGGCCAGCGCGATCACTGCAAGACGCCGCGCACGCGTGGCGATGACGTTCATTCACTCTCTCCTTTTGAGCTGCGACTGTGCGGCGCGCTCTCTCAGACGCGCCGGGTACCTCAATCGGCCTGGCTGCGCCAGCCGACCAACCGTCGGTTCAACCACCGCGACAACAGCTGAATCAAGATGCCGTAGATCGCGACGACCGCGAGGGCGGCGTACATCAATGGAACGTTGAAGGTCTGCCACGCCTGCCAGATCGCGTAGCCGAGGCCCGACTGCGAGCTGACGAACTCAGCCGCGACGACGAGCAGGAAGCCGACGCCGATGCCGAGCTCCAGGCCGGTGATGATCAGCGGCATCGCGCCGGGGATCGTCACCGTGCGGATCCGTCTCCACCACGAGATGCGGTAGACGGTCGCTGTCTCGTCGAGCACGCTCTCGATCGTGTTGATCCCGGCGAGCGTGTTGATCGCGACCATGTAGAAGACGCCGACCGCGACGAGCATCCACTTCGACGTCTCGCCGATCCCGAACAGCACGAGGAAGAGCGGCAGGATCGCGATCTTCGGGATCGGGTACGTCATCGCGATCAGCGGGCGCAGCGCCAGGCGCGCCGGGCGCCAGAGGCCCATCGCGAGGCCGGCGATCAGGCCGGCGACGCCGCCGATCGCGAGGCCGATCACGAGGCGGACGGTCGTCAGCCACGTGTCATGCGCGAGACTGCCGTGGAAGAGGCCGTCCCACAGCTGGCTGATGATGTCCGTCGGCGCCGGCCAGAAGCGCGTGTCGATCGCGTTCGTCTTGGCGAGGATCTGCCAGACGATCAGCACGACCAGCGGCGAGATCAGCTCGAGGCTGCCGCTGCGGAGGCGGCGGAGGAATCCGTTGCTCATCGTCTGCGCCCTTCACGCTGGCTCTGCATCTCCTCGCGCAGCTCTTCCCAGAGCACGTGCGCGAGGTCGGAGTAGCCGTCCATCTCGCCGATCGAGAAGCTGTCGCGCGGGCGCGGGAAGGGAGACGGCGCGATCGTCCGCACCGTCGCCGGGACGGAGGTCATCAGCACGATCCGGTCGGCGAGCAGGATCGCCTCGGAGATCGAGTGGGTGACGAAGAAGACGGTCGGGCGCGTCACTCTCCACGCCGCGATCAGGTCCTGCTGCAGCAAGAGGCGCGTCGGCTCGTCGACGGCCGCGAACGGCTCGTCGCACAGCAGCAGCTCGGTCTCGGCGGCGAGCGCGCGAGCGATCGCGACGCGCTGCGCCATGCCGCCGGACAGCTCGAACCCCTTGCGCTTGGCGTACGGCGTCAGGCCCATCCGCTCGACCCATTCGCTCGTGCGCTGGACCCGCTGCTCCTTGGGGACCTTCGGGTCGATGCCGTAGGCGACGTTGTCCTCCACCGACATCCACGGGAAGACCGAGCGAGCCTGGAAGATGAAGCCGGCGCGCGGGTGAACACCCGGCCAGCGCAGCATCTTTCTGTCGACCGGCTTCTCCAGCCCGGCGAGGATCCGCAGCAAGGACGTCTTACCGCAGCCCGAGGGGCCGATCAAGCAGATGAACTCACCTTGCTCGACGTCAAGCGTCACTCTGTCGAGCACTTGGCTATGACCGCGCCGGCCCTCGTACGCGAACGAGAGATCGCGGATCTCCAAGGCTTCGGCCGTACCGGGGCCCACGGGCATGTCAGCTACGGGTTGGTGCTTGAGGGTGGGCACCGATGACCTCCTCGATCTGTCTGGCGCGCTGAGTCAGCGCGGCAATCCACATCTCCAGGTTGCGGTCCGCGTCGAAGCGGACCGCGGGGGCGAATACGGCAAGCGCATAGACGGAGCCGGTCGTCGCGTCGTCGATCGGCACGGCGAGCGCGACGCTTCCGCGCGTCTTCTCGCCGTGGCTGATCGTCCAGCCGCGCGCACGGATCTCGTCGCAGTCGCGCTCAAGCGCGGCGCTGTCAGTCAGCGTCGTCGCGGTGAGCTCGGGCAGGTCGCTGGCGAGCACCTCGGCGCGCGCCTCGGGCGTCAGGTATGCGAGCAGGAGCCTTCCGCTCGCGCCGGCGTGAAGCGGGGCGACAGAGCCGACCTCGTGAACGTGGCGCAACGGCTCGGGGCTGACGTACTCCTGGATGCAGATCCGTCGCGTGCCGGCGAGCGCGCTGAGGCTGATCGTCTCCCCCAGCTCGTCGCGCAGCTCCTGCATCGGCTTCGCGGCGACGCTCAGCACCGGGGTGCGCGAGAGGTAGCGATGGGCAAGCGCGATGACCGCCGGGCCGAGGCTGTAGCGGGCTCTGTCGTCACGCGAGATCCAGCCGCGCTGCTCCAGCGCACGCAGGAACCGCAGCGTCGTGGGACGCGGCAGCTCCACCTGGTCGGCGATTTCGGCAAGCGTCTGGAACTCGTGCTCGGAGATGTGCTCCAGCAGGAGAAACGCGCGATCATTGCTCCGCATGAATTTCACTCATTGAAATAAGAAGTTCGTCACGTGGAATCGGCGGCGAAGCTAGCGATGCCTGCTCACCACTGTCAAGGGCTGCGCCCATGACATTTCCGGCGCTCCTTCAGAGTGATCGAGGTCACAGAAGGCACGATCGCGGCGCGATTGCAATGCGCGTAGCGACACGCCGATTAATCGCGTGTCGCTATCAACCGAATAAAGTTTTCTGCAAGCGATTTTCCGGTTCGCTGGGGTTTCGGGACAACGGCGGACGCGCGGGAGACGTCGCGGATGGCACGCTTCCCCCAGCACGCAACTTTTACGTTGCTCTTAGGAAGCAGGGAAGGTTTCGCGGTGCGCGGGCGTCTTGGAGAGAAGAAAGCTCCTCTCCACCCCCGACACCGGGAGATCAATAGATGAAGCTCCGGTCCGTCTTGTTCGTCGGGCTGCTGGGAGTCGTCGCGCTTGTCGTGGCGGCTTGTGGCGGCTCCGGCTCCTCAAACAGCTCCTCCTCCGCACCGGCGTCGGCGCCCGCGTCGATGCCGTCGACCTCCTCCTCGTCCGCTTCCAACAGCGGGAGAGCGACCTCGACGAGCGCTGCCGTGACCGTCTCCGCAACGAGAGACAGAGTCGGCACGATCCTGACCGACAGAGGCAGAACGCTCTATATGTGGGTCGCCGACAAGGGCGGCATGAGCAGCTGCTCTGGCGCCTGCGCGAAGGCTTGGCCGCCGCTCACAACGGCCGCCAGACCAATGGCCTCCGGCGGTGCCCAGGCGGGCATGCTTGCCACGACCAGACGTCCTGATGGCACGATGCAAGTGACCTACGCCGGACACCCGCTCTACTTCTATGCGGAGGACGACTCGGCCGGTCAGATGAACGGGCAGGCCAGCAAGGAGTTCGGCGCCGACTGGTTCGTCGTCGCCCCCAGCGGCCACTCGATCACCACCGGTGACGACGACGCTGCCAGCGGCTCCAGCAGCAGCTCCAGCGACTCCGACAGCTCCGGCGGCGCGTCCGCTGGCGCGACGGGCGCTGGCGGCAGCAGCTCCTCCTCCAGCGGCGGCGACGCGGCTGGCGGCGGCTGGGGCTAGCCCCAAAAGCCCGTGGCGGTCTCGCGCCCTTCTCATCCGCGAACGGCCGGCGCCTCCTCCTCTGAGGGCGCCGGCACCGCCACTGTGGCCACGCCAATCGCAGATCGGTCGCTCGCTGGGCGGCCGATCGGCTTTTGGGCGTTCACCGGCGTCGCGGTCATCTCGTTCGGCGGCCCGCTCGCGCTCGCCGCGCTGATCGCGCCAGGGCTCGTCGAGGACGCCAGCGAGTCCGCTGGCCTCGTGATGATCGCTGCGGCCGTGGTCTTCCTCGCGCCGCTCGCGATCTGGCTGCGCTACTCGCGCGAGATCAACAGCGCCGGCGGCCTGTACGGCTTCGTCGAGGCGGCGGCCGGGCGCCAGGTCGCGCTCGCGCAAGCGGCGATCTGGATCCTCAGCTACGTCCTGTACCTCGTCTACACGACGATCCAGATCGCGTTCGACCTGCTGCCCGCCGTGCTGCCGGGGGCGCGGCAGTACCAGACGCTGCTGGCGATTCTGATCCCGGTCACGCTCGCCGCGATCATGATCGCTGGGCGCGGCGCCGCACTGGTCGCTGCTGGCGTGCTGGCCGTCGGGCAGCTGGCGTTGGCGGGCGCTTTGGACGGCGTGACGCTCGCGCACATCTCGACGCCCGCTTCGAGCTTCGGCACAAGCGCGGCTAGCGGGTCGTTCGCGACCGCAAGCATGAAGACGTCGCTGCTCTATGTCTGCGGCAGCCTGCCGCTGTTCCTCGGCGGCGAGGTGCGCCGGCCAGTGCAGACGATCCGGCGCGGGCTGCTTGGCGCGTATGCGGCGACGGCGTTGGTAGCGGTGCTGGCGGTTGCTCCGCTCGCCGCCGCGCCGGGTCTGCTGCGGACCGAGGTGCCGGGCTTCAGCGTCGCGCAGCAGTTCGCCAGCCCCTGGTTTGCCAATGCGCTCGGGATCGGGATCGCGGCGAGCGTCGGTGGCGTGATGCTCGCCGAGTACATCGCGCTCGGGCGGCTCGTCCACGCGATCAGCTCATGGCGCGTCAGACCGGTCAACATCGGGATAGGGCTTCTGCTGATCGCGGTCGCGCCGCTGATGCTGATCGACCCGCACGGGATCAGCGAGGCGTTCGAGAAGCCGTCGCTTGGCGCGCTGTGGATCAGCCAGCTGATCGTCTTCGCCGTCTTCCCGCTGTACGCGCGCAAACAGCGGATGCGGATGCAGCCGTTGTGGTGGCTGCTGTGCTTGGCCGCGAGCGCGTTCGCGGTCTACGGCTTCTGGACGACGGTGGTGCACCACGGCGGGAGCTGATTAGGCGGCTCTCGGCCGGGCGCGCGCAGGGCGAGCGCCCGGCGCCTGCTGCTCACGGGTCGGCGTCGGCGATCCGGCGCAGCAGCTCGACGACCGTCTCCAGCACCTGCTGCTCGGCGGGGTCGAAGTCGGCGGCGATCACCTGCGCCAGCCAGCTCTCGCGGTCGCGACGGTCGGCTCTCAGCGTCTCGAAGCCCTCGGTCGTCAGCTCGACGAGCTGACGGCGGCCGTCGGTCGGGTCGGGGCGGCGCATGACCAGGCCGGCGGCTTCCAGGTCGGAGACCGTCTGCGCCATCGACTGCGGGCGGACCCTTTCGGCAACCGCGAGATCGCTGACGCCTCTGGGCCCGTCGCGATCGATCCGCCCGAGCACCGCAGCGAGCGCGATCGGGAAGCGGTGATGAGCGCGCAGCCGCCGTATGACGCGGCCAAGCTCGACGCGCAGCTCGCTGGCGAGCAGCGCAGGATCGATCTGAGCTGGCATTGCGCAATCTTACGGCCGAACGCGGCGCGAACGGAGTTATACAGTTAGCCTGTAGAATTCTTCAGGTGACCGTACGAAACGTCCCAAGACCAAAGGATCTGACAATGCAGGTTGAGTGGTACGGCCAGTCCGCGTTCCGGCTCGCAACGCCCGAGGCGACCGTCTTCATCGACCCGCACGGCCCGATGGAGGGCCTGCCCGAGGGGATGCGCTTCGACTACCCGACGATCACCGGCATCGCGCCGGACCTCTTGATCGTCACCCACGAGCATGCCGACCACAACCGCGTCGACGTGATCGACGGCGAGCCGGTCACGGTCCGCTCGGTGGCGGGCAGACATGAGTCGCCGGTCGGTGACGTGATCGCGATCGCCTCCGAGCACGACGACGTCGCCGGCACCGAGCGCGGCCCGAACCTGATCATCGTCTTCACGCTCGGCGGCATCCGCGTCGCCCACTTCGGCGACTTCGGCCAGAGCGAGCTGCGCGACCGCCAGGCGGCCGCGATCGGCAAGGTCGACCTCGCGATCGTCCCCGCCGGCGGCGGCCCCACGATCGGCGGCACGCAGGGGTATGAGATCGCCAGCGCGATCGGCGCTCGATGGGTGGTGCCGATGCACTACAACACCCCGCGGATCAGCTTCCTCGAGCCGCTCGACGCGTTCCTCGCCGCCGCGCCGAACGTCCACCAGCTCGACACGCCGGTCTTCGACACCGACTCGCTTCCCGCCACCGACGGCCTCCTCGCCGTCGTCCCAGCCACGCCGTAAGGCGTCGGCTTCTTCTTGCCTTGCCGGCTGGCCGGCGCGCGGCTCGTCCCGTTGCGCGCCGGTCGGCCACAGGGGTCAACGCCGCTCCAGCGCGGCGCCCCCGCCCGAGCCAGCGCCCGCATCCGGTCGGTCGTCGCGCTCAGCGCCGCTCGAGCGCGTCGATCAGGTAGGCGCCACGATCGTGGCGCTCGATTGAGGCGAGCCACGAAAGCGCGCGCAGTCGGCGATGGATCAGCGCCGCGCTCAGCGGTCGGCAACCCGACGCGCTGCCTACTCGGTGGACCGCAACGATCCGGGCGCCGCGCCGTGTGCGGGCGCGCAGCGCTTCGAGCGTCGCGAGCAGGTCGCGCGCGCTCAGGTGGTGGAGGACGTCCGCCGCGACGACGAGGTCGAACGGCCCGCGTGGAAGGTCACGCGGAATCACGCCCTGCGTGACGTGGACGCGGCAGCCGACGGTCGACGAGAGGCGGTGGCGCGCGAGCGCGACCGCCGTCGGGCTCGCGTCGATCGTCTCGACGACCCGACAGCGCGGCGCGATCAGCGCAGTCAGCTCGCCGATCGAGCCGCCAAGCTCGAGCGCCGCCGCAAACGGCCCCGACCCACACGCGCGCACGATGTCGCCGTGCCGCGCGCGCTCGTCGGGGCTGTCGCGATAACGCCACGGATCCGGGTCGTGGCGATAGAGCGCCTCGAACGCGATCATCTCTCGCGGCTACCCCCTTGCCCCCGCGCCGCAACCGCCGACCGTCACCCGGCCGCACCGCGTGTGCGCCGAGTCGCTGCGCCCCGCGGTGCGCCCCTTGCCAGTGAGGAGGGCGTGGCGGAGCAGTCTCCCCCGACGCGTGTCGGGTCGTCGTGTTCGATCAGCCGTCGCTGCGTTCCAGGAGCGCGAGGCCGTGGAGGTCGACCAGCGTGGTGACGGGGATCGTCTCGGCGGCGAGGGCGATCGGGTTGGCGGTGTCGGTGAGGACGTGGCGCCAGCTGCCGTGGAGGCGTGGCGGGAGCTGGAGCGTTGCGTCTTGCCAGTCTCGCACGGCGGTGATGACGAGGACGTCGTCAGCGCGCGCGAAGGCGCAGACGGTGGGCCCGGCTGCGAGGGCGGTGTAAGCGCCGTCGGCGAACGTCTCGGGGCGGCAGGCGCGAAGGGCGAGGGCTCGAGTGATCAGGTCGAGCTTGCGGGTGTCGGCGTCAACAGCCCCGTTGACTCTCAGGCTTGCGAGCAGGGCGCGGCGGCGCTGCCAGTCGACCTCGCGGCGGTTGTCGGGGTCGACGAGGCTCAGCGACTCGAGCTCGTCGCCTTGGTAGACGTCGGGGACGCCGGGGGCGGTCAGCTTCAGGAGGAGCTGGGCAAGGGCGCTGCGGCGGCCCTCGGGGATCACGCGCTCGGCGAGGAAGGGCTCGAAGCTGTCGAGGAACGGGCGGTAGTTCAACAGCGCGACGGCGAACGCCTGGACGCGCGCCTCGTGCTGCTCGTCGGGGGCGGCCCAGCTCGAGGTGCGCTTGCCCTCGCGCATCGCCTTCATCAGGAAGCCTTTCAGGCGCTCCTGGGAGATCGGCCAGGCGCCGACCAACGTTTGGTAGATCAGGTACTCCTCGTTGGCGTCGGGGATCCCGTCGGCACGCAGCGTGGCGTTGACCTCGCGCCAACGCAGCACGTGCTCGCGCCACTCATCAGCGATCCCCGCGAGCGTGCCGATCCGGGCGCGGGCGTCGCCGGATCGCTTCGTGTCGTGGGTCTGCGTCTCCAGCAGGTTGTGCGGGAAGCGCTCGGCCCGGCGCGCGTTGGCGGCGTGATACTCGTCGACCGACAAAGAGAACCGGCCCGGGTCGCCGCCGACCTCGTTGAGCGCGACCAGCCGCAGATACCGGTAGAAGGCGGTGTCCTCGATCCCCTTCGCGGTGACCGGCGGCGAGGTCTGCTGGAAGCGCGAGACGAACTCGGCATGCTCCCCCTCCCTCAGCGTCAACACCCGCTGCAGCTCCTCAGAGGCGCCGGACGCGGCGACGGCGGCCCGGTCCGCCTCCGACACCACCCCGCGCGAAGGCTCGACGTACGTGCGGTAGACCGGCAGCCCAGCCAGGGCCTCGGCGATGCCCGGCAGGTCGCACAGCTTCTCCAGGCGGGCCACCTCGCGGGCGAAGGTCGTTGTCGCCAGCTCGACCTGGGCCTCGAAGGCGACCTCTGCGAAGGGGCGGGTCTCCCCCGTCAGCAAGGCATAGAGCTCCGTCAGCGCCGGCTCGCCAGCGGGGTCGATGAAGAGCGCCGCAGTGTCGACGAGGAACTCGTAGCCGACCGTCCCCTCGACAGGCCAGTCGGGGATCTGCTCGCGGGGGTCCTCAGCGCTGAGGATCTTCTCCACCCAGACATGCTCCGCGCCACCGTCACGCAGCCGGCGCAGGTACTCGGCCGGGTCGGCGAGACCGTCGGGGTGGTCGACGCGCAGGCCGTCGATCACGCCCTCGCGCACAAGCTGGAGGATCTTGCCGTGCGTCGCGGCGAACACCTCCGGGTCCTCGACGCGCAGCCCGACGAGGTCGTCGATGTCGAAGAAGCGGCGGTACCAGCCGTCGGCCGGGTCGTAGTCGAAGAGCTTCGCCCGCAGCGCCTCGTCCTTCCACCACGGGTTTTCGTCGCCGACGCCCATGTGGTTGGGGACGATGTCGAGCACGATCCCGAGCCCCGAGGCTGCCAGCGAGCGCAACCCCTCCTCCCCGCCGAGCACAGAGCTCACGCGGCTGGGGTCGACGACGTCGTAGCCATGCGTCGAGCCGCTGCGCGCCTGTAACGACGGCGACAGGTAGAGGTGGGAGACCCCGAGCTCGCGCAGATACGGCACGAGCTCGCGGACTGCCGCGAAGTCGAGCGACGGCGACAGCTGGAGCCGATAGACCGCGCGAGGGACCACGCCCTAGGCCACCCGCCGCAGCACCTTCATCGACCGCCCTCTCACGATCAGCTCGCTCCGCGCGGCGAACTCGCCCTGGCCCTCGACGATCGAGTCGTCGTAGGTGCAGACCTCATGCGTCCAGGCGCCGCCGTAGGCGCTCGTCGGCAGCGTGAAGGCCGCGTCGTCGTAGTGGGCGTTGAAAAGCAGCAGGAACGAGTCGTCGGTGATCCGCTCGTTTCTCCACGTCCGCGTCGCGGTCGCCTCGCCGTTGAGGAAGACGCCGAGCACCCGGCCGTCGGGGGCGTCCCAGTCACGCTGGGTCATGCGATGGCCGTCGGGCCGGAACCACCAAACGTCCGGCAGCCTGTCGCCCTCGGGGTCGGCACCGCGCAGGAAGTCGTGGCGGCGGAAGATCGGGTGCCGGCGGCGCAGCGCGATCAGCCTGCGCGTGAACTCGAGCTGCTCGCTCTGGCCGTCACGCAGATCCCAGTCGTACCAGGAGATCTCGTTGTCCTGGCACCACGCGTTGTTGTTGCCGCCCTGCGTGCGGCCGAGCTCGTCGCCGCCGAGCAGCATCGGCACGCCCTGGGAGAGCACGAGCGTCGCGAGCAGGTTGCGCTGCTGGCGCCGGCGCAGCGCGTTGATCGCCCGGTCGTCGGTCTCACCCTCCACGCCGCAGTTCCATGAGCGGTTGTCGGAGGAGCCGTCGCGGTTCTCCTCTAAATTCGCTTCGTTGTGCTTCTCGTTGTACGTGACGAGGTCGCGCATCGTGAAGCCGTCGTGGGCGGTGATGAAGTTGATCGAGGCGAACGGGTCGCGGCCGTCGGCCTCGTACAGGTCGGCTGAGCCGCTGAAGCGCTTGCTGAACTCCGCGACGTTCGCCTCACCGCGCCAGAAGTCGCGCATCGTGTCACGGTAAATCCCGTTCCACTCGCTCCACAGCACCGGGAAGTTGCCGACCTGGTAGCCGCCGGGCCCGACGTCCCAGGGCTCGGCGATCAGCTTCACCTGGCTGAGGACCGGGTCCTGGTGAATCGTGTCGAAGAAGGCGGAGAGGCGGTCGACGTCGTAGAGCTCGCGCGCCAGAGCGCTCGCGAGGTCGAAGCGGAAGCCGTCGACATGGCACTCCGAGACGAAGTAGCGCAGCGAGTCCATCAGCAGCCGCAGCACGCTCGGCTGGCGCGCGTCGAGCGTGTTGCCCGTGCCCGTGTAGTCCATGTAGTGACGCGGGTCGTCGGGCATCAGGCGGTAGTAGGTGCGGTTGTCGACGCCCTTGAACGACAGCATCGGCCCGAGGTGGCTGCCCTCGGCGGTGTGGTTGTAGACGACGTCGAGGATCACCTCGATCCCCGCTTTGTGCAGCGCCTTCACCATCCCCTTGAACTCCGTCACCTGCTCACCGTGAACGCCGCTGGCGGAGTACGCGGCATGCGGCGCGAAGTAGCCGATCGAGCTGTAGCCCCAGTAGTTGGCAAGCCCGCGCTCGGCGATGAACTGCTCGTCGACGATGTGATGGATCGGCAGCAGCTCCACCGCGGTGACGCCGAGCTCCTTCAAGTAGCCGAGCGCGGCGTCGGACGCGAGGCCGGCGTAGGTGCCGCGCAGCTCCTCGCGCACGTCGGGATGGGTCATCGTGAACCCTCTGACGTGCGTCTCGTAGATCACGGTGTCGTGCCAGGAGTTCCTCGGCGGCCGGTCGCCCTCCCAGTCGAAGCGCGGGTCGACGACGACCGAGCGCGGGATCGCCGGCGCCGAGTCCTCGTCGTCGCGCTCG
>DASYEC010000057.1:0-33852 GCA_036499225.1 Conexibacter sp. | reverse complement strand
AGGATCGTGTTGACGAGCGACTTGCCGATGTCGTGGACGTCGCCGAAGACGGTCGCGAGCACGACCGTGCCCTTCGTGTAGCCCTCGATCCGGTCGAGGTAGTTCTCCAGCCGCGCGACGGCCTTCTTCATCACCTCGGCGCTCTGCAGCACGAACGGCAGGATCAGCTCGCCGGCGCCGAACTTGTCGCCGACCTCCTTCATCGCCGGCAGCAGCACGTCGTTGAGCGTCGGGACCGCGCCGATCTTCTCGACCGAGCGGTCGATCCACGCCTCGACGCCGTCCTTCTTGCGGCGCAGGATGTGGAAGTGGAGCGCCTCCTCGGGCTCCATCCCAGCGGTCGGGTCGGCGGTCTCGTCCTCGCTCGACTCGCCCTTCTCCTCGAAGTGCTCGATGAAGCGCTGGGTCGCGTCGTCGCGGCGGTTGAAGACGAGGTCGTCGGCCAGCTCACGCTCGTGCGCGGGGATCTCCGCGTAGGGCGTGACGTCCTTCGGGTGGACCATCGCGAGGTCGAGGCCGGCCTCGACGCAGTGGTGCAGGAAGACCGAGTTGAGGACCTCGCGGGCCGCTCTGCCGAAGCCGAAGGAGACGTTGGAGACGCCGAGCGAGGTCAGCACGCCGGGCAGCTCGGACTTGATCAGCCGGATGCCCTCGATCGTCTCGACCGCGGAGGTCTTGAACTCGTCGGCGCCGGTCGCCAGCGTGAACGTCAGGGCGTCGAAGATCAGCAGCTCTGGCGCCATCCCGTGCTCGTCGCAGACGTAGCCGTGGATCCGCTTGGCGACGTCGAGCTTGCGCTGCGCCGTCTTCGCCATCGACTGCTCGTCGATCGTGAGGGCGATAAGCGCGGCGCCATGTTGGATGCAAAGCGGCGTGACGAGGTCGAGCTTGGCGCGGCCGGCCTCGAGGTTGACGGAGTTGACGATCCCGCGGCCGGGGATGTGCTCCAGCGCGGCCTTCATCACGTCGGGCTCGGTCGAGTCGATCTGGATCGGCGCCGGCAGCGACAGCGAGATCCGCTTGACGAGCTCGCTCATCTGCTCGGCCTCGTCCTGGCGCTCGGTCAGCGCGACGCAGACGTCGAGCACGTGCGCGCCGAGCTCGACCTGATTCTCAGCGATCTGCAGCAGCCCGTCGTAGTCGTCGGCGAGCAGCAGCTCCTTCGCGCGGCGCGAGCCCTGCGAGTTGACGCGCTCGCCGACGATCGTCGGGCGCGGCTCCTGCGCGAGCACCGTCGCGGTGATCATGGAGGAAGCGTGCGCTGGACGCGGGGCCGGGCGGGGCTCCACCGGACGGCCCTTGACCGCGTCGGCGACCGCTCTGATGTGCTCGGGCGTCGTGCCGCAGCAGCCGCCGACGATCGAGACGCCGTAACGCTCGACGAACTCTCTCAGCGTGGCGGCGAGCGGCTCTGGCTTCTCGGGGTAGATCGTCTCGCCGTCGGGGCCCTGCAGCGGCAGGCCGGCGTTCGGGATGCAGTGGACGGGCAGCGGCGAGAACTCGCCGAGGAAGCGGATCGCGTCGCGCATGTCCTCGGGACCGGTCGAGCAGTTGAGCCCGATCGCCTGCACGTCGAGCGCGGTCAGCGTCGTCAGCATCGCGGAGATATCGGTTCCGAGCAGCATCTTGCCGCCGTTGGGCAGCAGCGAGACGGAGATCTGGATCGGAAGTCTCTTGCCGGTGGCCTTGAACGCCTCGCGCGCGCCGAAGATCGCGGCCTTGACCTCGAGGATGTCCTGCGCCGTCTCGATCATCAGCAGGTCGGCGCCGCCCTCGACGAGACCCTGCGCCTGCTCGGCGAAGACCTCGGTGAGCTTGCCGAAGGAGATGTTGCCGAGCGTCGGGTCGTCGGAGGCGGGGAGGAAGCCGGTCGGGCCGATCGAGCCGGCGACGAAGCGATGCTCGCCGGCCGCCTTGCGCGCGATCTCCGCGCCCTTGCGGTTGATCTCCAGCGTGTGCTCGCCGAGGCCCCACTCGTCGAGCTTCAGGCGCGAGGCCTGGAAGGTGTCGGTCTCGACGACTTCCGCGCCGGCGTCGAGCATCGAAGCGTGAACGCCCTCGATCACGTCCGGGCGGTTGAGCACGAGGATCTCGTGGCATTTGCCCTGAAGGCCGCCGTAGTCCTCCGCGGTCAGCTCGAACTGCTCGAGCGTGGCGCCCATGCCGCCGTCGAAGACGACGACACGGCTGCGGATGGCATCGAGGTAGTCACGCATCGTTCGATCGTACCAACGGCGCGGCCAACCTTGACACGCACGTGCCAAGGTTGCGCACGGACGCGACTGAGACGACGATCTCTTACTCTCAGCATGAGGCTGAGAGTTCGCCTCGATTCGCCCGTCCCGTCTTATAGTGCCAGCCGCGTTCACCCATCTGCTCGAGCCTGCCCATGAACGACGAAAGCCCCGCATATGCAGGGCTTTCGCGCAACGGTGAGCTGCTAGCTCATCACTTGATGAACAGCACCTCGCTGTACTTCGGCAGCGGCCAGAGGTCGTCGGCGACGATCTTCTCGAGCTTGTCAGCGATCTCGCGCACCTTGTCCATCGCGGGGACCACGTTGTCGCGCAGGAAGGCAGCCCAGGTCGCCGGCGGCTCGTCGACCTGGTTCTCCTTCTTGTTGATCTCCTCGAGCGCCATGATCGCGGTGACGAACTCGGTGACGAGCCCCTCGGTCTCGCTGACCAGCGGCGCGATCCCGGCCTCCCTCACCAGCAGCAGCTGCCTCAGCGCGGCCGGCAGCAACAAGGTGCGGGCGATCGTCGCGGCCGTCTCGGACTCGATGTTGATCTTCGTCGCATACTGCTCGGTGAAGACTTCGTAGCGCGACTCCAGCTCGCGCTCGGAGAGGACGTCGTAGGCCTCGAAGACCGCGACCGTCTCCTCCTTGACGAAGTACGGCAGCGCGTCAGGCGTCGTGCGGAGGTTGAGCAAGCCACGCTGCTCGGCCTCGTCGTGCCACTCCTGCGAGTAGCCGTCGCCGTCGAAGACGACGCGCTTGTGCGCCGCCCAGCACGTCTGCAGGACCGGCCGCAGCGCCTCCTCCAGCGACGCGCCGCCCGCCATCGCCTGCTCGAGCTTGGCGGAGAGGTCGTCGATCGCCTGCGCGGCGATCGTGTTGAGGACCGTGTTGGGCAGCGCCACCGACTGCGTCGAGCCGACGGCACGGAACTCGAACTTGTTGCCGGTGAACGCGAACGGGCTGGTGCGGTTGCGGTCGCCGCCGTGCAGCGGCAGCGGCGGCAGCACCGAGGTGCCGAGGCCGAGCAGCGAGCCGGGCTGCGCCTCGCCATGCTCGCCCTTCTCGATCGCCTCGTAGACGGCCTCGAGCTCTCTGCCGAGGAAGATCGAGATGATCGCCGGCGGCGCCTCGTTCGCGCCGAGGCGGTGATCCTGGCCGGGGCCCGCGACCGTCGCGCGGAGCAGGCCGGCGTGGACGTCGACGGCTTGGATGACGGCGGTGCAGAAGAACAAGAAGGCGAGGTTCTCGTGCGGCGTCTCACCGGGCTCGAGCAGGTTGGAGCCGGTGTCCGTGCTCATCGACCAGTTGTTGTGCTTGCCCGAGCCGTTGACGCCGGCGAACGGCTTCTCGTGCAGCAGGCAGACGAGGCCGTAACGGCGCGCGACGTTCTGCAGCACCTGCATCGTCAGCTGCTGGTGGTCGGAGCCGACGTTGGAGTTCTCGAAGATCGGCGCGATCTCGTACTGGGCCGGTGCGACCTCGTTGTGGCGCGTCTTGATCGGCACGCCGAGCTTGGCCAGCTCGTCTTCGACCTCGAGCATGTACGCGAGCACGCGCTCGGGGATCGAGCCGAAGTAGTGGTCGTCGAGCTCGTGGCCCTTCGGCGGCTGGGCGCCGAACAGCGTGCGGCCAGTCGTCAGCAGGTCGGGGCGCTCGAAGTAGTACTGCTCGTCGATCAGGAAGTACTCCTGCTCGGGCCCGACCGTCGTGTAGACGCGCGTCGTGGCCTCGTCGCCGAGCAGCCTGAGCGCTCTGACCGCCGCCTTGGAGAGCGCGTCCATCGAGCGCAGCAGCGGGATCTTGTAGTCGAGCGCCTCGCCGGTCCACGACGTGAACGCCGTCGGGATGCAGAGCAGCGCGCCGTTGGGGTTCTCGAGGATGAAGGCGGGGCTGGTGGGGTCCCAGGCGGTGTAGCCGCGCGCCTCGAAGGTCGCGCGGATGCCGCCGGTCGGGAACGAGGAGGCGTCCGGCTCGCCCTGGATCAGCTCCTTGCCCGAGAAGTCGGCGATCGCCGTGCCGTCGCCGACCGGCCCATAGAACGAGTCGTGCTTCTCCGCCGTCGAGCCCGTCAGCGGCTGGAACCAGTGCGCGTAGTGCGTCGCGCCACGCTCCAGCGCCCACTCCTTCATCGCGAGCGCGACGGAGTCGGCGAGCGAGCTGTCCAGCGCCTCGCCGCGCTCCAGCGTTGACTGGAGTTGCTTGAAGACCGCCTTGGGCAGGCGCTGACGCTGCTCAGCAGGGCTGAAGACGTTCGCGCCGAACACCTGGTTGTCAGGGAGCGTCAGGTCATGTGGGCCGAGCGCACCGTTGGGCGACCACTGCGCAGCGTTGACGTTCTCTTGACGGAGTCTGGGCATAGACGGGTTGTTCCTTTCCATCGTCCACGCCCGGTCGCTCCGGATCGGCCGCGCGTGCGCGGCGGCGGGACGGTGGCTCGTGATTTCCGTGCGCAGCGAGCCTATGGGGCTTGTGCGGGGCCGACACTATCCGCATGTCCAAAGGAACGGCTGCGCCGTTCGCCGATCGAAAGTATGTCCACTGCGCCGGCGCGCGGTGTCGGAAGCGGTACGTCGATCTTTCGCCACGTGGCCAAAGCGCGGCCGTCGCGGCTGGCACAGACTGCCCTACGACGCGACCGAGCGTCTCCAACTCGGCTCCGGCACCGTTATGACGGGCGGTGCCGGTCCGTGCAGCGCGAGGGCCTGCGGCGCCGACAATCGCCGCGGGCCCTTGTGTGCCGGCTAGCGGGCTGGGACGCGCTCGACCCGGCCGTCCCCCTTGTGTGCGGCTAGCGGGCTGGGACGCGCTCGACGCGGCCGTCCCCGACGACGCGCGCCTGGGCCGGCGTGCTCGTGACGTCGACGTCGACGGTCCCGCGCGCGGGCCTGCCGTGCGCGTCGACGGCGGTCGCGTCGGAGCTGAAGCCGGGGTCGACGCGCCAGCGCAGTCTGTAGTCGCCGCTGCGGATCGACGTCACGTCCCACTGGAACGTCGCGGCTCTGTCGGGCGCGAGCGGGCCGAGCGACCACGTGTTCGCGGAGGCGATCTCGCCGCCAACCGGTCCTCTGTCGACGATCCAAGCAGGCCGTGAGCGGGAGGCGACGCCAGGCTGGTCGGTGACCGTCGCGAAGGCGGCGCTCTGCGTCCCCTGGCCGGCGGTCTCGAGTGTGACGCTGACGTTCGGGATCGTGCGGTCGCCACGGTTGCGCACGTTGACCTTCATCGTGCTCTGCTGCGCGAGGCCCTGGTGCGCCGGGAAGCTCGCGTCCGCCGTCACCTCATAGGCGCCGGTGGCCGCGTCGGCGTCGCCCTCAGAGCCGCCGCAGCCAGCGACGGCGGCCGCCAGCGCGACAGCCGTGGCGGCTGCCGTCGTCCCGCGTGTAATCGCTCCTCGCCGCTTCACAGCGGCGCGAACATAGCACGGCGCTCGGGGGCCATCCGCCGGTTGCCCAGGCGAGGGAATCGCCGATCCCACACGTATATAGACCGCGATGTCTCTTGCGCTCGGCTGGGCGACGGTTCTCGTTTGGCATGCGTCCCGGCCGTGGCATACGCTGTCCGCCGGAAGCGTTGCTTCCACTGAATTTCCAGGGAGGACGAGAGAGATGGTCCGAACGGTCGCCGATCGAGCGCTGCTTCCCACGCGGAACGCCCTCGAAGAAATCGGTGACATGATGATCCTGACGGGCAAGACGATCGTGTCCGCGATTCGTCCGCCGTACCCGTACGGCGGCGAGTTCGTTTCACAGTTCCTGTTCGCGCTCAAGCTGTGCTGGTTCCCGCTGCTCGTCTCGACGGTGGCGTTCGGCTACGGCGCGCCGGGGCTGCAGGCCGCGAACTTCCTCGTCCTGTTCGGCGCTCTGGACCGCCTCGGCGGCTTCTTCGTGCTCGCCTCGATCCGCGAGTTCGCGCCGTTCGTGACGGCGATCGTGCTTGCTGGCGTCGCTGGCACGGCGATCACGGCCGACCTCGGCGCGCGCAAGATCCGCGAGGAGCTCGACGCGTTGCAGGTGCTCGGCGTCGACCCGGTCAAGAACCTCGTCGTCCCGCGCTTCCTCGCGCTGATGCTCGTCACTGGGATGTTCGACATCTATGCGCTCTTGTTCGGCACGCTGGGCGGCATCATCGCGACGGTCGTCAACGGCGCGCCGCTGGGGCCGTTCTTCTCGACCTTCCTCGAGAACGCCTCGACGACCGACCTGTGGGGATCGCTGCTGAAGACGACGTTGTTCGGCGCGATCATCGCAATCGTCTGCTGTTACAAGGGCATGACCGCGTCCGGTGGCGCGGAGGGCGTGGGCCGCGCTGTCAACCAGGCGGTCGTCATAGCGTTCATGGGCATCTTCGCGTTCAACTACGTCTTCACGCAGACGCTGCTCGCGACGCACCCCGAGATCAATCTGATCCGCTGATGGGCTCCACACCGACATTGGGAGGGTGAGATGAGCCGTTCAGACTCAGACGAGGACAAGCTCGCGCGTGAGCGCCTCGCCGGCGATGACTTCGACAACGGCGAGTTCGAGACTGACGCCGAGTTCGACGACGAAGCCCAGCGCGCGCAGGACGCGGCGCTTGAGCACGACGACGAGCTCGTCAGCGGCACCGCTGCAAGCGGCGAGCTCGAGGTCTACGAGGCCGAGAACGGCGCGGACTCGCGCGACTCGCGCGTCTCGGTTGTCTCTGAAGCCGCCCCGCGCCCCGCTGCTGACGACGAGGACGAGTTCCGCTGGCACACCGAGGCGCGCCACAGCGTCGAGGGCGTCGAGGACGCCGTCGAGTTCATCGACGTGCATAAGGCGTTCGGCCGTAATCAGGTGCTGCGCGGCCTCAACCTCGGCATCCCCGAGGGCAGAATCTCGATGATCCTCGGCCCGTCGGGCACGGGCAAGTCGGTCTGCATCAAGCACATGGTCGGGCTGCTCTACCCCGATCAGGGCGACATCCTCGTCCACGGCGAGTCGGTCCCGAACATGGTCGACGACGACCTCTTCGAGATGCGCAAGAAGTTCGGCGTCCTCTTCCAGGACGGAGCGCTGTTCGGCTCGATGAACCTGTTCGACAACGTCGCGTTCCCGCTGCGCCAACACACCGACAAGGGCGAGGACGAGATCTCCGAGATCGTCGACCGACGCCTGAAGGAGGTCGGCCTCGCGGGCTCGCACGACAAGATGCCGAACGAGCTGTCGGGCGGCATGCGCAAGCGCGCCGGCTTCGCCCGCGCGCTGGTGCTCGACCCAGAGATCGTCCTCTTCGACGAGCCCGACTCGGGGCTCGACCCGGTCCGCACGGCCCTGCTGTGCGAGCTGATCAAGGAGGTCCACGCCGAGAACGGCGGCGCCTACGTCGTGATCACCCACGACATCGCGAGCGCCCGCCGGGTCGCGGAGTTCATCGCCGTGCTGTGGCGCGGCCGCATCGTCGAGTCCGGGCCCGCGAGAAACCTCTTCGGGTCCGAGAACCCCTTCGTCCGTCAGTTCCTCAGCGGGGAGTCGCAGGGCCCGCTCGGGATGGAGTAGCGACCGCGCTCCCCGAACCTTCCTCTGACTCTCGACCTGAGCCTAAGACTTGCCTGACTCGATGTATCAGCCGTCCCTCTCGGTGGCCGCATGACGGTCGCGCGCGGCGCCGCTCTCGGCGCGCTCGTGATCGTCGCGGTCGTCGTCGCGGTGGTGCTCCTCGGAGGGGGCGGTGGCGAGCAGTACCAGATGATCTTCCAGACGGGCGGGCAGCTCGTGAAGGGCAACGACGTGCAGGTCGGCGGCCGCCGGATCGGCAGCGTCGACGACATCAAGCTGACGAACGACAACCTCGCGCAGATCACGATCACTGTCAACAAGCCCTACGCGCCGCTGCACGAGGGCACGAAGGCGATCATCCGGCTGTCGTCGCTGTCGAGCGTCGCGAACCGCTACATCGAGCTGACGCCCGGCCCCAACAACGCGCCGACGCTTCCCGCTGGCTCGACGCTCGGCGTTGACAACACCACGGCGCCGGTCGACATCGACCAGCTCTTCAACACGCTCGACCCGAGAACGCGCAGAGGGCTGCAGGACGTGATCCAGGGCTCGGCGACGCAGTACGCCGGCAAGGAGAGACAGGTCAGCGAGGCGGCGAAGTACTTCAGCCCGACGCTCTCCTCGACGACGCGTCTGGTGCGCGAGATCACCCGCGACGACGCGACGCTGCGCGACGCGATCATCAGCACTTCGCAGGTGATGGGCGCGGTCTCGCAGCGGCGCGACCAGCTCGGCCAGCTGCTTGGCAGCCTGAGCACGATGATGAGCGCGATCGCGAGCCAGAACTCCGGCCTCGCGAGCGCGCTCGACCAGCTGCCGAGCACGCTGCGCGTCATCGACTCGACCTTCCGCGACCTGCGCTCGACGTTCGACGACCTTGACCCGCTCGTGCAGGCGTCGAAGCCGGCGACGGTCAACCTCGCGAGGTTCTTCAGCGACTTCCGCCCGCTCGTCGACGAAGCGCTTCCGACCTTCACCGACCTCAGCACGTTCGTCAGCTCCCCCGGCGCAGACAACGACCTGACCGACATCATGCGCAAGCTGCCGACGCTGCAGAAGGTCGGCTCGCCAGCCTTCCAGCACTCGGTCGACGCGATGCGCCAGGGCCAGCCGGTCGTCGACTTCCTGCGGCCGTACACGCCCGACCTCGTCGGCTGGCTGCAGACGTTCGGGCAGGCAAGCGCGAACTACGACGCCAACGGCCACTACATCCGCGCGCTGCCGATCTTCGACGCCTTCCAGTACGCACAAGGGGCGGACGGCTCGCAGACGCTCAACCCGGTCGCCCCGGACAAGCGCTTCGAGGGCACCAGAGGCGTTGGCAGACAGCGCTGCCCCGGCGCGGCCAGCCAGGCCCGGCCCGATCATTCGAACCCGTGGGTCGCGCCGGGCGGCGACTGCGACGCCTCGGAGACCCTCACAGGCCCATGAGACGCCTGCTCGCCATCGCCCTCATCCTCGTCGCCGCCGGCGTCGTGCTCGTCGCCGGCACGGGCGCCCGCAGCCAGGACACGACGAGCGGCGGCACCTACCTCGTGCGCGCGATCTTCGACAACGCCGGCTTCCTCGTGCCCGGGGAGGACGTCAAGGTCTCCGGCGTCGTCGTCGGCTCGGTCGACTCGCTCTCCGTGACGCCGGAGAACAAGGCCGCGATCGTGCTGAAGATCACCGACCCGGCCTTCAAGGACTTCAAGCAGGACGCGAGATGCGCGGTGCGGCTGCAGTCGCTGCTCGGCGAGAAGTACGTCGACTGCACGCCGACGCAGCCGAAGGCGACGGGCCAGGCGCCGTCGCCGCCGCTGAGAGCGATCGCGAGCGGCACGGGCAAGGGCCAATACCTGCTGCCGCTCTCGCACACCTCCTCGCCGGTCGACCTCGACCTGCTGAACAACGTCATGCGCCAGCCCGAGCAGCAGCGGCTGCAGCTGATCCTGAACGAGTTCGGCACCGGCGTCGCGGGCAACGGCGACCAGCTCAGAGCGGTGATCCGCCGTGCCGACCCGGCGCTCGACGGGTTCGACAGATTCCTGCGCATCCTCGGCGACCAGAACCGCGTCATCGCGAGACTGGCTGACGACTCCGACGTCAGCCTCGCGCCGCTCGCCCGCGAGAACGCAAGCATCAGCAACTTCATCGACAAGGCTGGCCAGACGGCCGCGGCGACCGCCGAGAGAGGTGACGCGCTCGAGCGCAACTTCGAGCTCTTCCCGCACCTCTTGCAGCAACTGCAGCCGACGCTGGCGAGACTGCAGGGCTTCACCGACGCGGCGTCGCCGGTGCTGGCCAACCTCAGAACGGCGGCGCCGTCGCTGAACCAGATCTTCGAGCAGCTCGGGCCGTTCAGCGAGGCGGCGCTGCCGACCTTCCGCACGCTTGGCGACGCGGCCGAGGTCAGCAGAAGAGCGCTGACGGCTGCCAGACCGGTGATCCAGGACCTGCGCGGGCTCGCGAACGAGACCGGCCCGCTCGCTTCGAACCTCGCGAGCGGCCTCGACAGCCTGAGAAGACAGCGGGGCATCGAGCGCTTCATGTGGACCGTGCTCGGCTTCTCGGGCGCGCTCAACGGGGAGGACAGCGTCGGCCACTATGCGCGCTCGCAGCTCTACCTCGACCCGCAGTGCTTTACGTACACGGTCGACGGGCAGGGATGCTTCTCGAACTTCGGCACCCCCACGTTCGCAGCGAGCGACACGACCTCGACAGCGACGATCAGCGACACGAGCCCCTCGTCTTCGCTCCCGCAGCAGAGAGCGGCGAGCAGCAGCTCGGCGATCGAGCTTCCGCAGATCGGCCTGTCAGCGACGTCTGACGCGAGCGGCGATGTTGGCCAGCCGCCGGCCGCCGGCAACACGGACGAGAGCGCCGGGGACAGCTCGGCGACCGCAGACGACGCTGGCGCTGGCAGCGGCGGCCGGCCCGCCGACAGCTCGACCGGCGCAGCCAACGACGCCACCGCAGGCGTGCTCGGATACCTGCTTGGAAGCGAGGCCGCGCGATGAAGAGCCGCAGCGTCTCCGTCGCGGCGAACCCGGTGCTGATCGGCGCGGCGACCGTGCTCGTCGTGATCATCGGCGTCTTCCTCGCGTACAACGCCAACAACGGCCTCCCGTTCGTCCCGACCTACAAGGTCTACGCCGACGTCCCGGACGCGGCCAACCTTGTGACAGGCAACGAGGTTCGCGTCGGCGGCAACCGCGTCGGGATCGTCTCGGCGATCGACCCGGTCATCGCGAGAGACGGCAGAGTGACGGCGAGACTGACGCTGAAGCTCGACACGACCGTCAAGCCGCTGCCTGACAACACGACGTTCATGGTGCGGCCGCGCTCGGCCGTCGGCCTCAAGTACGTCGAGCTGACGCGCGGCAACTCCAGACGAGGGCTGCCGGCCGGCAGCACGCTGGGTCTCTCGCACGCAACGCCGAGACCGGTCGAGATCGACCAGTTCTTCGACATGTTCGACGCGAGAACGCGGAAGGCCAACCAGGCGAACCTGAAGATCTTCGGCGACGCGCTCGCCGGCCGCGGGCTCGACCTCAACAACGCGATCGTCGACCTCGACCCGGTGACGAGAAGCCTGATCCCCGTGATGCGCAACCTGACGGACCCGAGCACCGGCCTCGCCCAGTTCTTCCAGGCGCTCGGTGGCGCGGCTGCCGCGGTGGCCCCTGTCGCCGAGCAGGAGGGGCAGCTGTTCCGCAACCTCTCGACGACGTTCGACGCCTTCGCCAACGTCGCGCGGCCCTACTTGCAGGAGTCGATCGACGGCGGCCCGCCCGCGATGCAGGCCGCGATCGACACCTTCCCGTTCGAGCGGACCTTCCTCGCCAACTCGGAGGCGCTGTTCAAGGACCTGCAGCCTGGGACCCGTGCGCTGGTCTCCGCAGCGCCGCTGCTGGCCGACGCCTTCACCGTCGGCGCGAGAACGATCAAGCGCTCCTCGGCGCTGAACGAGCGGCTCGCGCGCTCGATGAGATCGGTCGAGGCGTTCGCGGAGGACCCGCAGGTGCCGGCCGGCATCGCCGGCCTGCACGAGACGGTCGACGTGCTGTCGCCGACGATCGCGAACCTCTCGTCGGTGCAGAAGAACTGCAACTACGTCGCGCTGCTGCTGAGCAACGCGGCCGGCGTCTTCGGCGACCACGACCAGGGCAGCGCGCCGCAGGGCACATGGGCGACGCTCGGCCCGATCGCCGGCCCGATCGGCCCCAACAGCGAAGGCGGGCCCGCCTCGGCCCCCGCGAACGGCCCGACGACCTTCCCCGGCCAGCCGCCGACGAACCACCTCCATGCGAACCCGTACCCGCTCGTCGGCGCGCCGGGCCAGAACGGCGTCTGCATGGCCGGCAACGAGAGATACATCGCAGGCAGAACGGTCATTGGCAACCCGCCCGTCTCGGGCAGAAGCCCGAGATCGACCGCCTCAGTGTCCAAGACGCTCCCAGGGTGGCCGTGATGGCAGCGCCGAAGAAGAGAGACGCGCGCGCTGTGCCGCCGACGCGCCGCAAGCAGTGGAGCCGTCTGACGATCGGCCTGATCGCGATCGTCGTGCTCGTGATCCCGATCTATCTCGCGTTCGCGAAGGACATCCCGTTCACGCACGGCTATCAGGTCAACGCCGTCTTCAGATCGGCGAACAACCTGCGGCCCGGCTCGCCGGTGCGGATCGCCGGCGTCAACGTCGGCAGAGTCAAGTCGGTCAGCCGCTACCGCGACACGAACCTGTCGCAGGTGAAGATGGAGATCAGCCACGAGGGGCTGCCGATCCACACGGACGCGACGTTCAAGATCCGGCCGCGGATCTTCCTCGAGGGCAACTTCTTCGTCGACGTCAGACCTGGCACGCCCGGCTCGCCGGACGTCCCGAGCGGCGGCACCGTCGGCGACGCGCAGACCTCGACGCCGGTCCAGCTCGACGAGGTGCTGACAGCGCTGCAGTCCGACTCGCGCGAAGACCTGCAGAACGTCCTGAAGGAGTACGGCGCCGCGCTCAACGACAAGCCGACCGGCGCACAGGACGCGAGACTGCCGCCCTCCGTGCGTGGGCTGACTGGCGCGCAGGCGATAAACCGCTCCTACGACAACGCCGGCCCGGCCCTGAAGGGCGGAGCCGTCGTCACTGACGCGCTGCTCGGCGAGGATCCCGGCGACATCAGCCGCACGATCGCAGCGATCGCGAAGCTGTCGAGAGGCCTCGGCAGCCGCGAGAGCGCGCTGCAAGACCTGATCGTCAACTTCAACTTGACCGCGGCCGCGTTCGCGAACCAGAGCGGCGCGTTGAGCGACACTATCCGCCTGCTTGGGCCGACGTTGTCGACGGCGAGGGACGCGCTGCAGAGCGTTGACGCGGCGCTGCCGCCGACGCGTGCCTTCGCGAAGGAGATCCTGCCCGGGGTCAAGCAGACGGCCGCGACCGTCAACGCCTCCTTCCCGTGGATAAGAGAGACGCGGGCGCTGCTCGGCCCTGACGAGCTGCAGGGCCTGATGAGAGAGCTGACGCCGACGACGAGAGACCTCGCCGCGCTCACGGCGAGCTCGATCAGGCTGCTGCCGCAGATCGACGACTTCTCCGAGTGCTTCGCGAAGACGATCCTGCCGACCGGCGACATCGGGCTGCAGGACGGCGGGCTGACCAACCGCCGAGCTGACGGCAGCGTCGTCGAGAGCTACAAGGAGTTCTGGTACGGCCTCGTCGGCATCAACAGCGCCGCCCAAGGCTTCGACGGCAACGGGCCCTACCTGCGCGCGGCGGCGGGCGGCGGCGAGTGGAACACAGAGGTCGGCATGTCGGTCCTCCAAAAAGAGGCGGAACACGGCCCCGACCTGCAGATGCTGATCGCGAACCAGACTGAGAGACCGCTCGGGCCGCGGCCGCTCTATCCCGCGAGCCCGCCGAGAATCGTGACTTCCGTTCCCTGCCGCGCCAGCGCACTGCCCGACCTCAACGGGCCCGAGTCGGGGCCAGGAACGCCGCCGCCGAGCCACGTCGTCCCGACCCCGCCGCCGTACGTCTACACAGGCCCCGGGACGACCACGGCGACGACCCCGACGGCCACGACCCCGACGACGGGCACGGCGACGGCCTCCGACACGGCTGACACGTCGGTCGGCGGACGGGACGCGGCGGAAGCCCCGTCGCTCGGGGCGCAGCTTCTCTCGCGTCTCAACCCGCTTGGAGGCAGCGGCAGATGAAGCTCGCGATCCGCAAGCACTGGCGTGACTTCGTCGCGATCATCGGGCTCGTCGTGGTCGCAGCCGTCGTCGGCGGCTACGTGCTCGCGCACCAGCGCATCGCCTTCCCGAGCTGGCTGCCGGTCCTCGGCAGAGACGAGTTCGTGCTGAAAGGCGAGTTCCAGACGGCTCAGGCGGTCACGCCAGGTCAGGGGCAGACGGTCGACATCGCCGGCGTCCAAGTCGGCGAGATCTCCAACGTCGCGCTGAAGGACGGCCGCGCCGTCGTGACGATGCGGATGGACCCGAGATACGACCACGTCTACTCGAACGCGACGATGCTGTTGCGGCCCAAGACTGGCCTCAAGGACATGGTCGTGGAGCTTGACCCCGGCTCCCCGAGAGACGGCGCCAGACGGATCCCGGACGGCGGGACGCTGCCGGTCTCCAACACAAAGCCGGACGTCAACCTCGACGAGATCCTCTCCTCGCTCGACGCCGACACGCGCAGCTACCTGCAGCTGCTGCTGCAGGGCGCGGCGGTCGGCTTGACAGGCAACGGCGACAAGCTCGCACAGGCGTTCCGCCGCTTCGACCCGCTCGCCAACGACGGCAAGCGCGCGACCGAGCTACTCGTCTCCCGCCGCAGAAACATCAAGCGGGCAGTCACCAACTTCGGCAAGTTCGCTCAGGCGCTCGGCAGAGACGACCAGAAGCTGTCCAGCTTCGTCGACAGCTCGCAGGCGGTCCTCAGACGGTTCGCCGATCAGGGCGACCACCTGGAGACGTCGCTGCAGCTGCTCCCCGGCACGCTGCGCCAGGCACAGTCGACGCTGACCTCGACAAGAGCGTTCGCGAACCAGCTGGGGCCGGCGCTCAGCTCGCTGGAGCCGTTCGCCCGCGCGCTCGGCCCGGCGCTGACTGCGACGCGTCCCTTCCTGACGGAGTCGACGCCGATCATCCGCGACCAGATCCGGCCGTTCACGGTTGCCGCGACGCCGGTCGTCCAGACGCTGCGGCCGGCCGCCAGAGAGCTTGCCGCGGCGACGCCTGACCTGATCAGAGGGTTCTCGATCTTCAACGAGTTCTTCAACGCGCTCGCATACAACCCGCCCGGCAGATCCGAGGGCTACCTCTTCTACCTCGACTGGCTCGGCCATACGGCGAACTCGGCGCTGGCGACGCAGGACGCGATGGGCGCGATGCTGCGCTCCGTGCTCATGGTCCAGTGCGGCGCTGGAATCGGCCTTGCCGGCGTCAAGAACGGCAACGTCCCGGCCGCATACGCGCTGACGCTCGCGACGCAGATGACGAACGTCCCGGACTCGTCGTCCTACTGCCCGCCGTCCCCCTTCTGAGATGCAGAAACAGGCGCCAACACTCGGTCGCATTCTCGTCATGGCGGCGTTCGCGCTGTCGTGCTTCGGGCTGTTCCTCTACCTGTGGATCTCATTCGGCGGCGCGGTGCCGCTGAAGCCAAAGGGCTACCAGTTCCACGCGTACTTCCCCGAGGCGGCGCAGCTCGCCGTCCAGGCTGACGTGCGCATCTCCGGCATCCCGGTCGGCAAGGTCGCCAACGTCCAGCTTGGTCCTGGCAACACGACCGACGCGACGATCCAGCTGCAGGAGCGCTACGCGCCGATCCCGAGAGACGCCCGCGCGATGCTGCGCGCGAAGACGCTGCTCGGCGAGACCTACGTCGAGCTGACACCGGGCAACAAGAGCTCGGGCACGCTGAGAGAAGGCGGGTCGCTGCCGCTCGGCCAGGTGCAGAGAACCGTCGAGCTCGACGAGATCTTCCGCTCCTTCGACGACCAGACGCGCCGCGACTTCCAGGTCTGGATGCAGTCCGTCGCCGCCGGCCTCAGAGGCCGCGGCCAGGACTTCAACGACGCGCTCGGCAACCTCGCCCCGTTCGCGAGCTCGACCGATCAGCTGCTCGACATTCTCAACAGACAGTCGCCCGAGGTGCGCGGGCTGATCAGAAACACCGGCGACGTCTTCAGCGTCTTCAGAGACCGGACCGCCGACCTGCGTCAGCTCATCACCGCCTCCAACACCGTCTTCGGGACTGTCGCTGACCGTAACCAGGCGCTCGAGGACGTCTTCAAGATCCTTCCGACCTTCGAGCGGGAGTCAAAGCTGACGGTCGAGCGGGCAGACAGGTTCGCGCACGAGACCAACCCGCTGGTGACGCAGCTGCGCCCGGTCGCTGAGCAGCTCAGCCCGACGCTGCAGTCGCTCGCCCGCGTCGCGCCGCCGTTCCGCGACTTCTTCGTCAACCTCGGCCCGCTGATCACCGCGTCCTACAGAGGCCTGCCGGCGTTCTCGAGATTCCTCGACGACCTGCGCCCGACGCTCGGCCAGCTCGACCCGTTCACGCGGACGTTCAACCCCGTCCTCAGATTCATCGGCGACTACCTGCCGGAGATCGACTCGTTCTTCGGCAACTTCACGGCCGCGACGAACACGCTCCCGGGCGGCGGCAACGGCTCGAGATTCCTGCGCGGCCTCGCGCCGATCATGCCGGAGGCGCTGGCGAGCTATCCGCAGCGGCTTGCGTACAACCGCCCGAACGCATACCGCGCGCCGGGCACGAGCGGGCCGGCCGACCGCGAGCGGGGCCAGACGACCTTCGAGCAGCGCCAATGCGCGAACGGCCCGCGCCCGACGCCATACCTCCCGGAAGACGTCGCGAGCATCATCGGCGGCGTCTCGCCCAACGTGGGCGACCTGATCCGCCTGCTTGCCTTCCGCTTCAACCTCGACACGACGACGGGAAGAACGACGACGGGCAGCTTCACCGACGTCCCGGCGCCAGCCTGCCGCACGCAGGGCAACTTCCCCGGCTACAACAGCGGCGACTTCCCGCACGTCGTCGCCGAGCCGCCGAGATGACGGCCGTCGCGACTAACGCCGCGCTCAGCCATCCGCCGCGAGGTGCGAGGCGCGGCGCTGACGCCGTGTGAGCGTGGGGATGCGAGCCGTCCTGGAGCGTGTCGCCCGCGCTGCCGCCCGGCGGCCGGTCGTGACGCTGCTCCTCGTCGCGCTGCTCGCGCTCGGCGGCGGCTTGCTCGCGCTCGGGCTGCACGCTGACACGAGCGCAGACTCGTTCGCCAGCCGCTCGTCGGAAACGGGCAAGGCGACCGCCGACTACCACCGCGACTTCGGCGACGACGCGATCCTCGTGCTCGTCAGAGAGCACGTCTCCGACCTCGTGCTGACCGACGACCTCGGGCGGATGCTGCAGCTCGAGGGCTGCCTCGGCGGCAATATCCCGTCTGGCGCGACGCCCTACGGCGGCGCGAACAGCGCCTGCGGCCAGCTCGCCCAGCTCAAGCCGGTGCAGGTCGTCTACGGCCCGGGCACGTTCCTCAACGAGGCGTCAAACGCGTTGCAGGACGAGATGCTCGCGCAGATCGATGCCGCGAGAACGGCGAGCGAGCAGGCGCGCAGAGCGGCGGTCGCGCGGGCCAAGCAGCAGCATTGGACGGCGGCGCAGCAGCGCCGTGCCGGCGACGCCGCCGCGAAAGGCGCCGCCGACAGCGCGTTGATCAACCTCCAGCAGCTGATGAAAACGAGCGGCCTGAACGGCGCGCCGCAGCTCGACAACAGAGCGTTCGTCTCGCAGGTCGTCTTCGACCCGGCGATCGGCGCGGACGTGCCGAAGGCCCGCTTCGCCTACCTCTTCCCGAGCCCCGACTCTGCGCTCGTGCAGGTGCGGCTGCGGCCCGACCTCTCGTCGCAGGAGCGCGAGCGGACGATCTCGCTCGTCCGCGCGGCCGTGCGGATGCCGATGTTCAGATTGAGCCACGGCGGCACGTACACGGTCTCGGGCGTGCCGGTCGTCGTCGACGACTTGGCGGGCACTGTCACGCATCAGCTCACGCTGCTGCTTGGCGCAGCCGTCGCGGCGATGGCGCTCGTCCTGCTGCTGATCTTCCGCGCGCGCCCACGGCTCCTGCCGCTCGTGATCGCGCTCGCCGCCTCAGGCATCACGTTCGGGGCGATGCGACTTGCCAGCGTCCAGCTGACGATGGCCTCGATTGCTGTCCTGCCGGTCCTGATCGGCCTCGCGGTCGACTACGCGATCCAGTTCCAGTCGCGCGTTCAGGAGGCGCGGGCTGAGGGGCTGGAGGGCAGCGACGCCGTCGCGCGGGCCGCTCGCGTCGGTGCGCCGACGATCGCGACCGCCGCGCTCGCGACCGCGGTCGGCTTCCTTGTGCTGCTGCTCTCCCCGGTGCCGATGGTGCGCGGCTTCGGCCTGCTGCTCGTCGCCGGTATCGCGGTCGCCTTTGCGGTGACGCTGACCGGCGGGGCGGCCGCGCTGGCGCTGGGCAGACGGCGTGCGCCGCGCCGCAAGCCGCGCCGGCGCGTGCCCAACCCGCTCGACGCCTCGCTCGCAGGCGCTGACGAGATCGTCTCGGGCTTCGGCGGCGGTGCCACGCGGCGGCTGCTGTCGCTCTCCCAGCGGCGCCCGGGCCGCATCCTCGCCCTCGCGGCGGTGCTCGCGATCGCCGGCTGGGCGGTCGAGACGCAGACCGACGTCGTCTCCGACGTGACGAAGCTGGTCCCGGCCGACATGCCCGCGCTCGCCGATCTCACAGCCGTGCAGGACGCGACGAGATCCTCAGGCGAGATCGACGTCGTCGTGCGAGGGAGCAACGTCGCGACGCCAGCGGTCCTCGCCTGGATGGGCGATTACCAGGCGCGCGTGCTGAGACGCCTCGGCTACTCGGCGGCGCAGGGCTGCGCGAGCGCGAGCGTCTGTCCCGCGCTGTCGCTGCCTGACCTGTTCGACGGCAGCCCGGCCAACTCGCAGAGAGCGATCGACGCGGTCCTCGACACCGTCCCGCCGTACTTCGCCTCAGCCGTGCTGCGGCCCGACCGCCAAGCCGCGACGCTCGCTTTCGGGATCCGCCTGATGCCGCTCGACGAGCAGCAGCGCGTGATCGATGCGATGCGCGCAGAGCTCGACCCGCCCAACGGCGTCGACGCGCAGCTGGCCGGACTGCCGGTCGTGACCGCGCAGGCGAACGCGCAGCTCTCCTCCGCGAGCCGCCGCCTGCTGACGGTCGTGCTCGGCCTGCTCGCTGTCGGCGCGGTCCTGCTTGCGGTCTTCCGCAGCGCCTCGCGCGCGCTCGTTCCGCTCGTGCCGATCGCGTTCGCGACCGGCTGGTCCGCGCTCGTGCTGTTCGCCTCCCAGGTGCCGCTCAACCCGCTTTCGGCGACGCTCGGCGCGCTCGTCGTCGCGATCTCGACCGAGTTCAGCGTGCTGCTGTCCGAGCGCTTCCGCCAGGAGCGAGCAGCCGGTCGTGAGGTTGCGGACGCCCTCACGCGGGCCTATCGCTCGACCGGGCGCGCGGTGATCGCCTCGGGCGTCACCGCGATTGCGGGCTTCGGCGTGCTCGCCTTCTCTGACATCCGCATGCTGCGCGACTTCGGCATCGTGACCGTCGTCGACCTCGCCGTCTCGCTGCTCGGCGTGCTGATCGTGCTGCCCTCGGTGCTGGTGCTTGCCGAGCGCGGCGCCTTCGCACGGCTCGCCCCCCGCCTGCCGCGCGCTCGCCGTCGCGCCGGCCGGCGCCCCGGATCTCCCGTCTCATGACCGGGGCCGGGCAGCGCCCGAGAGCGCGGCCGAGACGGTACGGCTGGGTCGTCGGAGCGGTCGGGCTGATCGTCGTGATCTACATCTCGATCAACACGCTGCGCACGAACGGCCCCGGCTCGACCGGGCTGCAGCCCGGCGAGCGGCTGATGCCATTCGCCGCGCCGCTGGTGACGAGCAACCTCGTCGGCGACGCGAACGTCGCGACGAGAGCGGGCCAGGGCCAGGCCGGCGCTGAGCCTGCCTGCGACGTCAAGGACCCGCGCGCGCTGAACATCTGCACGCTCGAGCAGCGTGGCCCGGTCGTGCTCGCGTTCCTCACCGACGACGGCAACAAGTGCGTTGACGAGCTCAACACGATGCAGGCGGTCGCGAGCAGATTCCCAAACGTGTCGTTCGCGGCGGTCGGGATCAAGGGCAGCCGCACGAAGTTCCAAGAGCTCGTGCGCAGGCATGGCTGGAGCTTCCCGGTCGCGCAGGACCGCGATGGCGCCGTCTCGAACCTCTATGCCGTGGCGGTATGCCCGACGGTCGTGCTCGCCTACAGAGGTGGCGAGGTGATGGAGACGGCGCTCGGCGACCAGGTCGCGACGCCGGCCGGGATGACCGAAAAGCTGCGAGCGCTTCAGCGAGGCAAGGCGTGAGCGAGCTCGCGACGAAGCGCGGCTGGGTCTCCGAGCGGCTGCTGGAGGAGTTCCCAAAGCTCGGGCTGACGCTGGCGACCGTCGAGCTGAAGCGAGCGCTCGGGCGCAGCCCGCGCGCGGTTCGTGAACGGCTTGCGCTGATGGCCGACCGCTTCCGCGGCGCCGACGCCGTCGTGCTTCGCCAACGCCCGGTGCCCCACGCCTACCGCGTCTTCTTCCGTCACATCGGCCTCGACCCAGACGTCACGCGCGTGCCGGCCGAGGCAGCGGCGGTTAAGCGATTGCTGCATGGTGGCTTTCCCTCACAGGGGCTGCTGCAGGACGCGCTGACGATCGCGGTGATGGAGACCGGCGTCCCCGTCTGGGCGCTCGACGCCGACACGGTCACAGGCAAGCCTGGGCTGAGGTTGAGCGGCGCCGCCGAGCGCCTGGGGGAAGGCGACGGCGCGATGCCGCTGCCGCCGGGCCGGATCGTCGTCGGCGACGAGCGCGCCCCGCTCGCTCTGCTGTTTGGCGAGACGGCGACGGAACGGGTTGTGACGCGCGCGACGCGACGGGTGCTGTTGTTCGCCGTGCGGGTCGACGGCGTCGAGGCGATCGAGGTCGACGAGGCGTTGTGGGCCGCCGGGGAGACGCTGCTCTCATGAGCGCCGTCGCTCCTAGCCGGTTCCACACCGCAAACCAGCGTGACGCGGGTAGAATCGCCCCACGAACGCGAGGAGGGAGAGCGATGACGGTCCTCGACGAGGTGACGTGGTGCGAGCAGGTCGTGGAGCCGGTCGACGAGGCCGCTGCGCGCCGCACGCTGCGCCGTCAGATCGGCAAGCTCGAGGGCGACCTCGCGAGGCTGGCGCGCAGCGCGAGAGGCGCCGACGCGATCGACTGGGCGCTGCCGCGCTCGGCCGGCCCGGCCGGGCCTCGTCTGCTGACGCTCGGCGAGCTGGAGAAGACGCGCGACGAGCTGGCCGAGCGGCTGCACGAAGCCCGCGTGATCCTCGACGCGCGCGCTGCCCGTGAGGCTGCCAAGCGCGCGCAGCTCGCACGCATGCTGCGCGACCCAGCCGAGCACCGCTTCGTCCGCATCACGCGTGCCGACGCCGGCGAGCCCGGCTGCGGCGCGTGGGAGTCGCGGCCGCGCCTCGGCCTGATCGGCATGCTCGCCGGCTGGTGGCACATCAAGATCTCCTCCGGCTGCCCGCTAGCCACCGCGTGAGCCGTGCCGGCTCACGCGACGCGACAGACCACTAGGCTCGCGTGCGATGGGTCGCCGTAGCCGCAAGCGAGAGATGCGCCCGCCCGCGCCGCGCGCCGATGCCACGGCCCGCGCGGCGCCGTCAGCCCAGGGCGCGCCGGGCGCCGCGCCCACAGCCCGCGCGGCGCCGTCAGCCCAGGGCGCGCCGCGCGCCGCGCCGACGGCCCGCGCGGCGCCGTCAGCCCAGGCCGCCTCGACGGCCGACGAGCGCGGTAGCGATGCGGCGCGCCTGAGCAGGCGAGCCCAGGCGGATGGTGGGGCACAGACGCGCGGCGCACGCGCGAACGCCGCGGCCCGCGGCCGGCCCGCCGCTCGCCAGCCGGCGAGCCGCCGCGAGCAGGCGCCGACTCCGCCGTGGGGGAGGTTTCCGCTTGTCGGGCTGTGCGTGCTGTCGGCGATCGTGCTGGCGATCGTCGGGCTGATCGTCGGCGGGCGGCCCGGCGGGGTGTTGCTGACCGGAGCGGTCGTGATGGGCGCGGTCGCCGGCCTGGAGGTCGCCATCCGCGAGCACATCGGCGGCTACCGCTCCCACACGCTGCTGCTGTCGGGGGCGGTCGCGGTCGCGACGATGGCAGTGCTGTTCTTCGCACACGTTCCGAGAACGACGATGCTGCCGATCGCTGCCGGCGTCCTCGCCGCCGCCTTCCTCGCCTTCCGCGCGCTGTTCAAGAAGCGCTCGGGCGGCTTTGGCGTGAAGCTGCGGTGAGCGGCGCGCGGGCGCTGCTCGCCCACGCTCGGGTCCACCCGGCCCGAGGCCGCCTCTCGCGTCGTTATGCTCCCGCCGATGGCCGTCGACCCACCGAGTGATCCGCAGCAGCGGATGAGGCTGACTGGCCTCCACCATGTCACAGCGATCTGCCGTGACCTTGACCGCACGACCGCGTTTTACCGCGACGTGCTCGGGCTCGCGCTGATTGAGCAGGGCGTCAACGACGACGACCCGAGCACCCGCCACTTCTGGTTCGGCGACGAGGGCGGCGCGCCCGGAACGCTGATCACGTTCATGGAGTACCCCCAGCTGCCTGACGGCGTCGTCGGCGCCGGCTCGGTCCATCACGTCGCGTTCGTCGTCGAGAGCGCGGACGAGCAGCTCGCCTGGCGCGACTACCTGCGAGAGCGCGGGGTGGACTGCACCGACGTCTTCGACCGCGGTAACTTCCGCTCGATCTACGTTCGCGATCCCGACAGCAACATCGTCGAGATCGCCACGCGCGGCCCTGGCTTCTCGCGCGGCAACGGCGTCGGTTGAGCATCGGTCGCCGCACGTGCGTCGTGCGGCGCGCCGCGTGTCCGCCGTGCAGACTCGAACGCGCGACGCGTCGCCGTTGACCGTGAGTGAGCGTCGTCAGACGCTGATGAGCGCCGCTGCGCTCCCGCTGCGGGTGCTGCTCTCGCTGCTGGCATGCGCCTCCAGCTGCGCTGCGAGTGCCAGCCGCTGACGCTCGGTCAGCGAGCCGATTCTCTTCGTCTCCGCGATCCGGAATGCGATGAGGAACTTCCGGCAGCGCGTGCTGCCCCAACGACGCTGACTCATGAGGACATCCCCGATCGCCATGCTGCGCGCTTCCCATGGCGAGGACAAGACGACCTCCGCAGCAGAGATCTCCCCGTCGGCGATACGTCGCTTGAGCTCAGCTCGAGCGAGGCGCACGCGGTTCGCGCGCTCCAGGGCCCGGAGGTGCTGCGGCCCAGGGGACATCGTCGGCAACCCGTTCATCTGCACTCTTTCTCCCTGCCTCCGATACGAGTAGGCCTCAACAGCCCCGCCTGTGAGGGGAGCGGAAGCCGCCCGAGTTCCCGGATGTCATCCGGCACCGTCCTTGGCACCTGCGCCCTCCCTCGTAAGGGCGCGTTGGCCGTCGTGCGAAGCCACCCGGTCTGACCCGGGGGACGCTATGCCAGCGCGGAGGCGACGGTCAATGGAGAACCGTTCGGACACTCGCTAGGAGCGGGCTTTTTCTGCACACCGGATTCTGCCTTGAACACCGGAGCGCCAGTTCCTAGGGGAAGGTTTGAGGCCGGGATGAACGGCGCGTCCGCAGTCGCTGTTGGCGCACAGAAGCGCCGTCCCGCAGCCGCCGCTCATACCGGCTGAGGAAGTGGCCCGTGCTCGGACTCGAAGGCGCGCTTGACCTCGCCGAAAGCGGCCAGCGCCTGGTCGAGCGTCGCGGTCTCGTGGGTGGCCATCACGCTGGTGCGCAGTAGCGCCCCGCCCGGCGGCACCGCCGGGTGCAACGCGACGTTGACGTAGACGCCGGCCTTGTAAAGCTGCTTCCACAGCAGCGCGGCCTTCCAGTCGTCACCGACCAGCACGGGGACGATCGGCGTCGCGACTCTCGACCCGTCCGGGAGCGCGTGTGGCTCGACGACGTGGAAGCCGAGCGAGCGCAGCCCGTCGTTCAGGTAGGCGGCGTTGGCGAGCACGCGCGTGAACAGCTGTCTGCCCTCGTCGGTGCGGCAGATGCGCGCGGCCGCAAGCGCCGAGCCGACCGCCGCGGGCACGCCGGAGGCGGTGAACAGGAACGGCCGCGACTGGATGCGCAGGTAGTCGATCACGTCGGTCGGCCCGGCGATCACGCCGCCGCAGGAGGCGAGCGACTTCGAGAAGGTCGCCATCCGCAGGTCGACGCGCTCCTCGACGCCGAGCAGCTCCGAGGCACCGGCGCCGCGCGCGCCGAGCACGCCAAGGCCGTGCGCCTCGTCGACCATCAGGCGCGCGCCGTAGCGCTCGCTGAGGTCGGCGATCTGCGACAGCGGGGCGACGTCGCCCTCCATCGAGAAGACCCCGTCGACGACGACGAGGATCCCGCCGCCGTCGGCCTCCGCCTGCTGCAGCCGCTTCTCGAGCAGGTCGAGCCGGTTGTGGCGGAAGACGCGCATCTTCGCCCGCGACAACAGCACGCCGTCGAGGATCGAGGCGTGGTCGCCGGAGTCGACGACGACCGTGTCGCCGGGGCCGAGGATCGTCCCGATCGCGCCGAGGTTGGCGTGGTGGCCGGTCGTGTAGACGATCGCGTCCTCGGTCTCGAACCACTCGGCGAGCTCTCGCTCGAGCTCGAGGTGAAGGTCGAGCGTGCCGTTCAGCAGGCGCGAGCCGGTGACGCCGGTGCCGTAGCGGCGGATCGCCTCATGGGCGGCCTCGATCACGCGCGGGTCGCCCGTCAGGCCGAGGTAGTTGTTGGAGCCGAGCATGATGCGGCGCTCGCCCTCCATCTCGACGACAGGGGCGGCAGCGGACTCAAGCCGGCGGAAGTACGGGACCGCGTCGATCTCGCGCGCCGCTTTCAACTGCAGGACGCGCTCGTGGGTGCGCGCCTTCTCGAAGACGTCAGTGGTGGTCGTCATCAGTCGACGGGAATCGTAACGAGGAGAGATGTCGGGAGCTCCACGGCGGTCCTGCGCTAGCGTGGGTGAGCGCAGCCGACGCGGCAACGACCGGCGGCGCTGTCACGATGCGCCAGGCCTGATGACGGACGAGACACCCGCAGACAACCATCCGCTGCCCCTCGAAGAAGAGACGGTTGACGCCGTCCCCGTCGTCGACGAGGTGCGCGCGCTTGAGCGGTCGCGGACACAGCTGCCGGCCGTGAAGGCCGCTGCGGTCGCGGCGACCGGCTTCGTCGCCGGCGCGGCGACGGTCGTCGCGATCTCCCGCCGCGCAAGACGCCGCAACGGGCTGCGTGCTCCCGCTGCCAGACGTCGCGGCCTCGCCGCCGACACCTTCACTATCGTCGGCACGCGCTCGGTGCTGCTCGACATCCACTTTCTCGGCAGGGAATGAGCGAACGTCTGCGCCCCGGCGGCTGGGCGCTGGAGCTGCGTGTCGAGGTTGAGCCGCCGTGGCCGTTTCGGCTGCCGCGCGCAGGGGGCATGGACGGCGTCCAGCGTTGCCGCGCCGGAGTCCTGCAGCGGCTGCTGCACCACGGCGAGCAGCCGGTGCTCGTGCGCGTCGCGCAGACCGCGCCCGACCGCGTCCTGTTCGGCGCGCAAGCCGACGACGAGGCGGCCGCCAGATGGGGGATCGAACGGATGCGCTTCGCGCTCGGCGTCGACGACGACCTGCGCGAGTTTCACGACCGCTATAGAGACGACCCGCTGATCGGCGGCGCCGTGCGCGCCAAGCCAGCGATGCGGCTGCGTCGCCGGCCCGAGCCGTTTGAGGCGCTCGCGTGGGCGATCACCGAGCAGCTGATCGAGTACGAGCGGGCGGCCGCGATACAGCGGCGGATCGTCGGGCGGCTCGGACGCCGCTGCGCGCGTAGCGGCCTGCGCGACCTGCCCGCGCCGGCGAAGCTCGCCGCGCAGGCGCCAGCGCTGCTGTGCTCGTTCGACCTCGCGCCCAAGCGGGCGCTTGCGCTGCGGCGCGCCGCGCACGAGATCGCTACGGGCCGCGTCGATCTCCACGCCGCAGACCATGAGGCCGGCTGGCGGCGGCTGCGCGCGATCCCGGAGATCGGCAGCTGGACGATCGAGGTGCTCGCGCTGCTGGGGCAGGGGCGGATGGACCAGCTCCCGGCGGGCGACCTCGCCTACCGCAAGCTCGTCGGGCGGCTGCTGACGGGCGACCCGCGCGCCCGCGTCGAGGAGCAGGACGTGCGCTCGTTCTTCGCCCCATATGGTCGCTGGGCTGGACTTGCCGGCGCGTACGCGCTCCGCGGCGCTGCGCCGGAGCTGAAGGCTGTCGCGGCAGCGGCGTAGCCGGAAACCCTTGCAAAAGCTCCTGAAGGCTCGGCCGCCTGCTGGCCGGGCTGGCAGCTCCGTCCAGCGCCGATCTACCGCGTGGACAACGAAACACCGGCGAATCTTCGACACCGGTCCAATGTCTCATCCCCTCCTTGCGCGCAGGATCGGCAATGCTCGCAAACAACTCAGGAGGGTCTGCAGTGCCGAAATCCCGTTTGGCGCGCGCCGCTGCACTCGGCGTCCTCGTAACGCTTCTCTTGCCCTCGTCGGCATTTGCCGCTGACACGCCGTCTCTCAGCGACGTGACGAGTCAGTTGAACACCACGTGGGTGATGGTCGCCGCGGCGCTCGTCTTCTTCATGCAGGCCGGCTTCGCCTTCCTCGAGATCGGCATGTCGCGCGGCAAGAACGCCGGCACAGGCATTGCAAAGATCCTCGTCAACTTCTCGATCGGCACGCTGATCTGGTGGGCGGTCGGCTTTGGCTTCGGCTTCGGCGGAGGCGGCGAGATCCTCGGCACGAGCGGCTTCCTGATCGGTCATGGGACGAGCGTCGCGGGGACGCCTGCGGACTCAGCGGAGCTCGGCTTCTTCGTCTTCCAGCTGATGTTCGCGTGCGTCTCGCTCGCGATCGTGTGGGGCTCGACGCTCGAGCGGATCAGGTTCGGCGCGTACATAATCTTCGCGGTCGTCTTCTCCGCGATCATCTACCCGCTGATCGCCCACGCCGCGTGGAACGGCGGCGTGCTCGCCAGGCTCGGCAACGGCGTGCAGGACTTCGCTGGCTCGTCGGTCGTCCACCTCACCGGCGCGACCGCGGCGTTCGCGGCGGTGCTGGTGCTCGGCCCGCGCAAGGGCAAGTACGGGCCTGACGGCAAGCCTCGCGCGATCCCTGGCCACAGCATGCCGCTGCTCGGCCTCGGCACGTTGATCCTCTGGCTCGGCTGGTTCGGCTTCAACGGCGGCTCGACGCTCGGCACCGCCAACAACAGCTTCGCCGAGGTGATCGCCGTCACGAACATGGGCGCGATCGGCGGCGTAATCGGCGCGATGTTCCTGATCTGGATGCTCCAGAGAAAGCTCGACGTCGGCATGATCTGCAACGGCGCGATAGCCGGTCTCGTCGCGATCACGGCGCCCTCGGGCTACGTCGAGATGTGGGCCGCCCCGCTGATCGGCCTGGTCGCCGGCCTGCTCGTCGTCGCCGGCGTGCTCGCGATCGACAAGAAGATCGACGACCCGGTCGGCGCGCTGTCGGCTCACGGCCTCGCGGGCATCTGGGGCACGCTCTCGTGCGGGCTCTTCGCCTCGACCCGCCTCGCCGACCTGAACGGAATCGGCAAGCCCGGCCTCTTCTACGGCGGCGGCTTCGAGCAGCTCGGCGTCCAGGCGGTCGCGGTGCTGTTCACCTTCAGCGTCGTCTTCGTCCTCTCGTTCGCGACGTTCAAGGCGATCAAGGCGACGATCGGCCTGCGCGTCACCGAGCAGGACGAGGACGCCGGCCTCGACATGGCCGAGCATGGCATGTACGGCTACCCCGAGCAGTTCATTCCGGCGCCGGAGCTGATCGGCGTCGGGACCGTCCAGCCGCGCGTCAGCAGCCCCGCGGTCCCACTCGGCAGCACCACGGAGGTGCCGGCATGAAGCTCGTCGTGGCGTACATCCGGCACGAGGCGTTCGAGCCGATCCGCCTGGAGCTGCTCGACCTCGGCTTCCCGTCGCTGACGATCGTCGAGGTGAAGGGCTCGGGCCGACAGAAGGGGATCACCGAGCAGTACCGCGGCTCGCGGGTGACCAACTACCTGCGGCCGAAGATCAAGATCGAGTGCGTCGTCGCCGACGGGGACACGCAGACGATCGTCGACACGGTCCTCAAACACGCCCGGACCGGTTCGATCGGCGACGGCAAGGTGTTCGTCCTCCCGGTCGAGCAGGCGTACCGGATCCGCACCGGCGAGTCCGGTGAGGAGACCCTTCAGATCCACCCGGACGCGGCGGCCGCCGCGACCTGAGACGCAGCGCGCGAGCACAGCGCCGGACGGCGGCGGGCGCAGGAAGCCCGCCGCCGTCCGGTGGCGCTGCGGTTTGCCTAGTTGTTGGAGCCGACCCCCGACTGGCCCGCGAGGAACTCGTTCGTGATCGCGGCGGCGCCCGCGTCCGGTCTCGCGTCAAGCAGGCCCTGGTCGAACATCCAGTCGCCGTAGCGTGTCCACTCGCCCGGCTCCTGCCAGCCGAACGGCTTGCTCGCGCTTCTGGGGAAGAAGACCGGCAGCGACGCCTTCACGCTCGCGAGCGTCAGTCTCGGGTCGAGGTCGGGGTTCGCTCTGACAAGCGCGTCGGTCGCCGCCTGAGGGTCGGCTCTCGCCGCCTCATAGCCGCGCCCGACCGCTTGCACGAAGGCGCGCACGAGGTCGCCCTGCGGGCCGACGTAGTTCTTGCGCGAGGCAAGCACGAGCTCGTTGTAGGTCGGCACGCCGACCGTCTCCATTCTGATGATGCGCGGGTTCTTTCTCTGCTCTCGCAGCTGGACGCCCTCAACGTTCCAGAAGGCGCCGATCGTCGCGTCGACTCTTCTCGACAGCATCGCCGGGACGAGGTTGAAGCCGACGTTCGTCTCCTTGACCGAGTCGGCCGGGACGTGCTCGTGCGCGAGGATCGTTCTGAGGTACGCGCTCTGGTAGGGGATGCCGGCGGTGCCGACGTTCGTCCCTCTGAGGTCCGCCGCCGTCTTGATCTTTCTGCGGTTCGTCGACATCAGCGCGGTCAGCGGCGTCTGCGCGATTGCGCCGACGGAGACGACCTGGGCTCCCTTGTCGCGCGCGAGCAGCACCTCGGGCTCGTAGGAGATCACCATGTCGACCTTGCCGGCCTCCAGCAGCTTGAGCGGCTCGGCCGGGTCGGAGGGCGTCTCGACCTTCACGTCGATCCCCGCCTTCGCGAAGTCGCCCGCGGCGATCGCCTCGTAGAGGCCGACGTGGTCGGCGTTCGGCAGGTAGTCGAGCATCAACGTGATCGTGCGCGTCGGCACGCTGCTCGTCGTCTGCTCGGTCTTCTCGCCACAGGCGGTCAGGCCGATGACCGCCGCGAGCGCGGCGACGACGGCAAAGACGCGTTTCATCGACTGCTTCCTCCTCGGGTTTCTTCAAAGGCCCACGGCAGCGCCACCCGCTCGGCAAGCGTCAGCAGGCCGAACAGCGCGATCGCGAAGGCGGACAGGATCAGCACGGCCGCATAGGCGCGCGCCGTGAGCAACTGGGGGACGGCCTGCTGGACGAGATGCCCGAGGCCGCTGCTGGAGCCGGACTGCTCGGCGAAGACCGCGCCGATCACTGCGACCGCGACGGCGATCTTCGCCCCGCTGAAGAGGCCCGGAAGGGCGGCAGGCGCCTCGACAAAGCGGAAGGTGCGCAGGCGGCTCGCGTCGAGCGTTCGCATCAAGCGCCGCTGCTCGGGGTCGACGCTGGCGAGCGCGTCGAGCGTTGTGACGGCGATCGGGAAGAACGAGACGAGCCCGATGATCACGAGCTTGGGCGCGAGGTCGAAGCCGAGCCAGACGACGAGCAGCGAGGCGACGATCGGGATCGGCACGGTCTGCGAGGCGACAAGCAGGGGATAGACGGCGCGCCGCAGCGTGGCGGAGAGATGGATCGCGACCGCGCAGGCGAGGCCAGCAACGGCGGCGACGACGATCCCGAGCAGCACCTCGTATGCAGTCGTCAGGAAGTTCGACCACAGCAGCGCGCGGTCTTGCCACAGCGACGTCGCGACCTCGTGCGGCGCCGGCAGCAGCAGCGAGTCGACGTTGCCGAGGTCGGCGTACAGCTCCCACGCACCAGCGAGCGCGAGCACGATCAGGAGGGCGGGGAGGATGCGGATGGCGCGCCTCACGCCGCTACCCCCAATGCGCCGAGCGCCGACTCGCGCAGCTCGATGACGGCGGCGTCGGTGCGCTTGCGCGGATGGGGAAGGTCGACGGGGAGCGTCGCGACGGCACGGCCAGGGCGCGGCGACATCACGACGACCTGGTCGGCGAGCAGGACCGCTTCCTCGACGTCGTGCGTGACGAGCACGACGGTGCGCGGCTCCTCGTGCAGCGTCCGCGCAAGCCATGCCTGCACCTCTTGGCGCGTGAGCGCGTCAAGCGCAGCGAACGGCTCGTCGAGCGCGAGCACCGGCTTGCCCGCGAGCAGCGTGCGGACAAACGCGACGCGCTGGCGCATCCCGCCCGACAGCGCCGCCGGCCGCGCGCGTTCGAAGCCGGCGAGGCCGAAGCGGTCGAACCACGGCTGCGCAGCGCGTCGTGCCTCGTCTCGCCCGACCCCGCGCGCTCGTAGCGCCAGCGCCGCGTTGTCGAGCGCGCTCGCCCATGGCAGCAGCAGGTCGCGCTGCGGCATCAGCACGGCGGGATCGGCTTCGACCGTCCCCGCGTCGGGCTGCTGCAGCCCGCAGACCAGCTCCAGCAGCGTCGACTTCCCGCAGCCGCTGGCGCCGACGACGGCGACGATCTCGCCCGGCCGCGCGCGCAGGTCCATCCCGCGAAGCGCCTCAACGGCGCCCCGTCGCCCGGCGAACGTCCGCCCGACGCCTTCGACGCGCACCCCGATCGACGTGGCTGCGCCGGCTCCAACAGATCGAGGCTCCTCTGCGGGAGCCTCGGTTATCTCTTGCATTGCTCCCTCCGCGGGCATTACCCCACAGGTTCGAAGGGTCAGCGCCGGGTCGCATACCACGCGAAAGGCGCTATCTCAGCCGGCTTCCCGCCAGCCCCCCTGTATGTCTCGTCAAGGTCGCCCAGCTTAGCGCGGCGGCCTGACGGCCGCTTAGCGCGAGACGTCGGTGGTGGAGCTGGTGAGGGCTTTGACGAACTCTTCGAGCTGGGCGGTTGTCCAGCACTCGAAGGCGGTGCAGTACTGCTCGTAGGCGGCGATCACGGAGTCGCCGTAGTTCCAGTAGAGCTTCGGCTCGGGGTTGAGCCAGAAGGTGCGGCCGGCCTTGGCGGCGATTGCGGCGAAGGCGTCTTCGCGCGGCGGGCGGCCGTTGGTGCGCGCGTCGCCGAGCACGATCACGGTCGCGCGCGGGTGCAGGTCGTCCTCGACCTCGGTCAGGAACTCGGTCCAGACGCGGCCGTAGTCCGTGTAGCCGGAGACGTCGGCGACGCCCGCGTCTCGCGATATCGCGACGCTCGCGGCGCGGAAGTCGCGCTCATGCTCGAAGACCTCGGTCACCTCGGAGATGCGCTCGATGAAGACGAACGAGCGCAGCTTGCGGAACGCGTCGTGGAGCGCGTGCAGCACTGAGAGGAAGAAGACGCTCGCCGAGGCGACGCTGGTCGAGACGTCGCACAGCACGAAGATCTCCGGGCGGCGTGGGCGCTTGGGGCGGTATCTCAAGACGACCGGGACGCCGCCGGTCTCAAGCGACGCGCGCATCGTGCGGCGCACGTCCACATGGGCGTGACGGCGGTGGCCGCGCAGCTCCTGCCCCTGCGTCGCCAGCCGACGCTTGAGCTGCGTGACGACCTTGTGGACCGCCGCGAGGTCCTGGATCGGGCCGCCCGGCAGGTTGCGGTCAAGCTCGCTGAGCGGCCTTGCCGCCGGCAGTCTTCTGGTGCGCTCGATCAGCGCTCGCTCGAGCTCGCGCCGCAGCGCCTGCTCGAACCGTCGCAGCTGGTCGCGCGGGATCCCGTCGCGGCGCGGGTCGCCCTCGGGCAGCTCCGGCTGCGGCTCGGCTCTCAGCCCGAGCTGGCGTCGGATCCGCTGCACGTCGACGCCGATCACGCCCGAGCCGTCGCCGCGGTCGCCGAAGGCGGCAATCGCCAGCCGCGCGAGGTCCTGCATACCGCCCTCGCCGCCCTCCTGCAGCGCCTGCGCGATCTGCTGGCGCAGCTGCTCGAGGTCGATCTGCTCGGAGCCGTCGAAGCCGGCGCCTTCGACGACGTCGTGGCGCGCGGCCTGCTGCTCGACCGCGCGGAAGAAGAAGCGGTCGAAGACGAGGTCGAAGACGCGTCGGTCTTCAGGAGATTTCGCGAGTGTCGCCGCGAGCGCCTCGCGGAAGTCGACGCGGTCGGTCCAGCCGATCTGCTGCAGCGCGGCGAAGGCGTCGAGCAGCTCCGAGGTGCCGATCGACATCTGCTCGCAGCGCAGCTGCTCAGCGAAGCCGATCAGCTCCGCGTCGAGGCCCCTGCCCGGCTCGCGCTCATCCGCGCTGGGATCCGACGGCGCCATCGGGCGCTCCTTCGAGCTTCATGCCGACGCGGGCGGCGACCAGCTCGAGGTCGGTGCGGTGCTTGACGATCACGCTCATCGTCTGGCGGAACATCTCCGCGTCGAGGTCGTCGGCGCCGAGCAGCAGCAGCGCGCGCGCCCAGTCGATCGACTCGGCGATCGACGGCGGCTTCTTCAGGTCGAGCTCGCGCACCTCGTGGACGACCTCGACCAGCTTGCGCGCGACTGACTCGCGCAGGTCCGGCGTGTGCAGCCGCACGATCTCAAGCTCGTGGCCGGCATCCGGGTAGTCGACCCACAGGTAGAGGCAGCGGCGCTTGAGCGCCTCGGTCAGCTCGCGCGAGTTGTTCGAGGTCAGCAGCACGACCGGCTGGGTGCGCGCGTCGATCCGCCCGAGCTCGGGGATCGAGATCTGGAAGTCCGACAGCAGCTCGAGCAGCATCGCCTCGAACTCCTGGTCGGTCTTGTCGATCTCGTCGATCAGCAGCACGACCGGCTGCTCAGAGGCGATCGCCGTCATCAGCGGGCGCGCGAGCAGGAACTCCTCGCCGAAGATGTCCTCTTGGACGGCGTCCCAGCCGGTGCCGGAGGCCTCCGCCTGGATCCGCAGCAGCTGCTTGCGGTAGTTCCACTCGTACAGCGCCTTCGCCTCGTCGAGGCCCTCGTAGCACTGCAGGCGCACGAGCTCGCGCCCGAGGTACTTCGCCAGCGCCTTTGCCAGCTCGGTCTTGCCGACGCCGGCCGGGCCTTCGACGAGGATCGGCTTGCCGAGCTTCGTCGCGAGGTAGGAGACGAGCGCTGTCGACTCGCCGGGGAGATAGCCGACCGCGCGCAGGCCCGCTGCGACGTCGGCGACCGATGTGGGATCGCTGGGCATGCGGAGGCGAATGATAGGCGGGAGCGCCCGGCCCCAACCCCGCACGCGCCCGGGCAGGTCGGCTGAGGGTCTCCCCTAGGGGCCATTCCCAATAGGCACGGCGCGCGCTGGGCGAGAGGGTGTGTACGTCCTCGAACGACCACCCCAAGGAGCGATGAGCGCCGTGTCCACCACCCAGCCAGAGACCAACGCGCAGCCGCCGCGGCCACCGCGCCAACGGCTTGAGCGCAGCCGCAACGAGCGCGTCCTGGCGGGCGTCTGCGGCGGCATCGCGCGCCACTTCGACGTCGACCCGCTGCTCGTGCGGGTGCTCACGATCGCCTCGGTCGTCTTCGGCGGCTTCGGCGTCGTCGCGTACGTCGCCGCATGGCTGTTGATGCCCGAGGAGGGCGAGCAGCATCCGCTGATCGGCAGCGGGCGGGCGAACCGTCTCGTCCAGGTCGTCGGCCTCGTCGCCCTCGGCACGATCGCGATCGTCGTCGTGACCGCCTGGGCGCACGGCGGCTGGTGGTTTGGCGGCGGCCCTGTCGCGCTGTTCGTGCTTGCCGTCGCGGCCGTCTGGTTCGTGACCGAGCGCAACCGCGACCGCCGTCCTGATCCTGCTGGCGCGGCGGGCGCCGCGGCGTCGGCGCGGTGGCC
>DASYEC010000056.1:0-1869 GCA_036499225.1 Conexibacter sp. | reverse complement strand
CCACGCCCGCGGACCTGGACACCTTCGCGGCCGGCGTGAAGCACACCCTGAACCAGCACGGCCCTCGCTACGCGCTCGTAGTCATCATGGCGTGGGTCGACGATACCGGCGCGTTCAGCCAGGTCGCAACGGGCGGCGGCGGGGTCAACTGATGGCCACCGTCACCGAACGGCCCCCGCTCGGAAAGTTCGGCCCGCACCACTGGCAGATGCTGCTCGTCCTCGAGAACGCGGAGGTCGCGCGCGCACCGGTCGACGTCTCGAGGCTTCGCTGCAATCCCGAGACGCATCCCCTTCGACGTGTTGAGGGCAGTCCCTTTTGGGCGCCGGGCGATGGGTCGGCCCTGCGCGATGGCACCGTAGTCGTCGACCACGACGACTACGACTGCCTCCACGACCTCGCGCTGGCGAAGCTGATGCGTTGGCGCGGCACGGTGGAGCGTCCGCTCTTCATGCTGACCGAGGAAGGCTGGCGGCTCGCGGCGGCGGCGCGCCGCGCCGTGGCCGCGCGCGGCGGCGTCGACGACTTCCACCCCGAGAACCGCCGACCCTTCTGCGCCACGAACACGATCCCGGCCACGGCGCGCCCACGCGACCGCGATGCCGAGGTGTTGCGCGACGAGACCGCGCACGTGGACATCGCCGTGGGCGGCATCTACTTCTGCTTCACCGACGCCTCCGACGGTTGGAACGGCGCCTCGCGACCCGTCACGCTCGAGCCGGGGTTCCCGCTGACCGATCGCTGGCTGGAGGAAGCGCGGAATCTTGCGTGCGCCAGGCTCGAGCGGCTGCTCGCCGTGCGCGACGGCGCGGTCGTCAGCCCTCCAACGGAGATCCTGCGGTGCCCCGAGTGCCAGCGGCTGCTGACCGGCAGCGGCCCCGACGGGCTCACGCTCGCGCGCGACGTCGACATCTTCGACGGCGGGATCGACTGCGGCAGCTTCCACGTGGTGCGCTACCGCGACGGCGTGGAGATCGCCGTCCATGCGGGCGGTCAACTCGAGCTCTTGAAATGAAGGTCAAACCGCACAAGCGCCTGGCCGCCGCGCGGCTCGCACGAGAGGAAAGCGACGCCGGCGCCCAGTTCGCGATCGGCTGGGCGGAGGCGAACGGCTACAGCGTCGCGCTGTTCCGGCGCGAAGGGGGTCAGAACGGCCGCGTCGTGATGCAGCTGGGGCCATCTTCCCGCGGCGGCGTCCGCACCAGCATCTCTAAGCTCACGCTCTCGCGGAGCATTCTCGCTGGCGTGATTTTCCTGGATGTGCAAGCGCGTCGACGTCGTGATGCGATGAGCTCGCTGCCTTGGCTGCGAGCATTGGAGGGTTGACATGGGGGTGCCGACTCAACGGGCGATGGAACTCGGGCTCGAGCTGCAACAGGTGTTCCTCGATGCTCTGAAGAAGCTACAGGGCGAGGCCTGGGACGGGGCTCAGGCGCGGATCGCCGTCGCCGTCTCCGTCGCGCTCAGCCAGCGCTACCCCATGCTGAACGAGGTGGAGCTGCTGGGCCTCGTGCACGATCACGTGACCGTCGACGCCGACAAGATCTCGATCGATGCCGTCGCCGTCGCGGAGGTGCTGCTCGAGCGTGGCGACGCCGCCGATGGAAGCAGCGTCCCGCCGACCGACCCGGCGCCCCCAACCTCTCACGTATGAGGAGACGGCCTTGCGAGGGCTGCGGCAGTAAGGCGACCCTCGTTCGCGCACCAGCGGGCGAGCGGCGGAAGCTCTGCGTCGAATGCCGGCAGCTGACGTTCCCGTGGGGTGCAAAGCGTCCGGCGCGCCCTGTCACCAAGGCGCGCCGGGGGCGCGCGCCGAGGGTCGGGGCCGGCGCCGCGCGCGGCGAGCCTAGCGCCTCAGGAAGGTCGCGT
>DASYEC010000055.1:0-8264 GCA_036499225.1 Conexibacter sp. | reverse complement strand
TCGGGATCTGCTTGACGAACTCCGCCATGTCGGCCTCGGTCATCCCGCTCCACATCATCGGCGTGTCGACGGCGCCTGGGGCGACCGTGTTGACGGTGATCCCATGCGGCGCGAGCGTCCGCGCGAGCCCACGCGAAAGCGAGACGATGCCGCCCTTCGTCGCGGCATACGCGACTGAGCCGCCGAAGCCGCCCGTGAGCCACCCCTGCGAGGTGAAGTTGATGATCCGCCCGCCGCGGCCGGCGTCGCGCATCGCTCTCGCCACTGCCTTGTTGAGGAAGAAGGTCGCGCGCAAGTTGACGTCGTGCTGGAAGTCCCAGTCGTCCTCGCTGATCTCGTCGATGTCAGAGCGTCGGCGCAGCACAGCGGCTACGTGTGCGAGCACGTCGACCGAGCCGAGCGCGTCGCGCACGGTCTCGACGAGCCGCGGGTGCGCGCCGACGTCGCGCAGGTCCGCTGCCAGGGCGAGGTGGCGCTCGGCCCCGTCGAGAGCGCCGACAACCTCCCGGACCGAAGCCGCGTCGACGTCGACGGCGGCGACCCGGGCCCCGGCCGCGGCGAAGGCGCGCACGACCTCGGCCCCGATCCCGCCCGCGGCGCCGGTGACGATCACTCCCTTATCGCCCAGCCCGGCTCCGACGTTCCAGTCCATCGTGTCCTCCCGATCGTGGTGGTGGTAGGCAGCCCGATGCTCGCGCTTAGCCGCGCGGCGCGGCGGGCTGGTAGAGCTCGACGGAGATGCCGTCGTGGACGCGGAGGTAGGCGACGCGCGCCCCTTCGTTCGGCCCGGCGTCGACGCGCACCGGCCCCGCCTCGCGGCGCGGGCGGGCCCCGAGCTCGACCGCCCGCTGCCACGCCGCGTCGCAATCGTCGACGGCGAGGCAGAGATGGACATGGCCGGGGTTGAAGCTCTCCTCGGAGGCGCCCGTGCGGCCGTCGACCTGGTAGTCGAGCAGCTCCAACAACCCGCCTCCCGGCAGGTCGAACAGGGCCGCGTCGATCACGACGCCCGGGTACCCGACGGACTCACCGAGGTACGGCCGCTCGAGGCGGCCGAGAAAGCGCGGCGGCCGCCCCAGGAGCCCCTTCCAAAAACGGACGGCGTCGTCGAGGCTGGCGACCGAGGCGCCCACATGGTGCACGCCGGCCACCGAGCCGTCGCACGCATCCGAACTGCGCATGCTCTCCTCCCTCTCGTCGATACGGCGATCGCAGATATCGCGACGTGCCGGTTGCACAACGCCCAGCTGTATGGCTGGAACCGGTTCCGGTAGCGTAGCCGAAGGCTCGCTCGCCGTCACGCCGAAGCAGGAAGCCGAACGGGTACGCGTTCGCAGCAACGGCTCACTCCGTCCCACTCGCCAATGAGCCCGATCGTGCGCATGTCGTCGATGCGCAGACGCTTCGCATGTGTCTCAAAGGCAACCGGCTCTGATCGATTGGGGGGAAGAGTCCTGATGCATGGGCAGAAGACCTAAGGGTGTTCGTCCCTAATGGAGAGTGATTTGCATGGCCAGAGAGTTCGAAGGCAAGAAAATCGTCGTGCTCGGCGGCGCCAGCGGCATCGGCTTCAAAACCGCGGAGGACGTAATCGCTGAGGGCGGCAGTGTGGTGATCGTTGGCCGCCCAGGCCCGAAGCTCGACGACGCCGTGGCGAGCCTGTCGCGCTCCGGCAGCGCATGGTCGATCGCGGCCGACCTGACGGACTGGGACCAGGTCGCCGAGGCGCAGAAGCAACTGGAGGAGAACCACGCTGATGCGACCCTCCTTCTCAACTCGGCGGGACTCGTCCGGCTCAAGCCCTTCCTCGACCACGAGGTCGCGGACTACGACGCGTATCACGACCTGAACAGGGCGACCTTCTTCCTTACTCAGACCATCGCCCGGGCTATGATCGCCGGCGGTCAGGGTGGCGCGATCGTGAACGTCGGCGCGATGTGGGCGCATCAGGCGCTCGCCGCGACGCCGTCATCGGCATTCTCGATGGCCAAGGCCGGGCTTCACGCTCTCACGCACAACCTGGCCATCGAGCTCGCCGGCGAGGGCATCCGGGTGAACGCCGTGGCGCCCGCCGTCACGAATACCCCCCATTTCGACTGGATTCCCGCCGACCAGCGGGATGCCACCCTGCAGCAGTTGGCCGGCCTGCACCCGCTCGGACGAGTCGGGACCCCTCAGGACTTGGCCTCCGCGATCACCTTCCTCCTCTCGCCGGCGTCGAGCTGGATCACGGGCGCCATCCTCAACGTTGACGGCGGTGTCATGGCAGGCCGCAACTAGAACATGTGGCCGAGGTGGCTGTCGGCGCGGGTGGAGCGCACTTCGGTGCGTGTCATCCCGTAGGGCCGCCTCGTCTGAACACTTCCTGGTTGAACAGATCAGTGTAGTTACGCCAAGAAGGGAACCCCATGGCCCAGCCCTCCTACTTCGACAAGTACGAGAACCTCGCGTTCTCCCGCGACGACGACGGCGTCCTCCTGCTCCGCCTCCACACCAACGGCGGCCCGATCGTCTTCACTGGCCAGACGCACGAAGACCTCCCCGTCGCGCTGGAAGAGATGTCGCTCGACCGCGACACCAAGGCGGCCGTCCTGACCGGCACCGGCGACTCGTTCATGGACCAGATCGACGGCCCCAGCCTCGGCGAGATCTTCAAACCCGCAACGTGGGAGAAGACCCGCGCTGAGGGCGCCAAGGTCGTCCAACGCCTGCTCGACCTGCCCTTCCCCGTCGTCGGCGTCGCCAATGGCCCAGCGACGGTCCACTCCGAGTACCTGCTGCTCTCCGACGTCCACATCGCCTCCGAGCGCGCCACCTACGCCGACGCCCCGCACCCCGCGTTCGGGATCACCGGCGGCGACGGCCTGCAGGTCGTCTGGGAGGAGGTCGCGGGAACCGCCCGAGCGAAGTGGCTGCTATGGACCGGCGAGACGATCGACGCGCAGACCGCCCTTCAGTGGGGCGTCGTCGCCGAGGTCGTGCCGCACGAAAGGGCGGTCGAGCGCGGCTTGGAGATCGCTCGCCAGCTCGCCGCCAAGCCCGCGCTCTACCGCTCACTGCAGAAGCAGACGCTCAACGCCAACCTGCGCCGCCGGATCACGCAAGACGTGCCTTACGGAATGGCGCTCGAAGGCCTCACCGCAGCCGACATCGCCTACCAGGGCTAGATTGCATGGCTCGACACGACCGCCGCGCAGCGGGAACGGACGTCCAAGCGCCGCAACGCGAACGGCGGTCGCGCTGGGTCGCCGTCGCTTGACCGCAGTCGATCGGCGCCCCGCCGCGTGGGTATGTTCGGTTCATGTGCTTCGAATTCGACGCTGTCCCGCCCGAACTGCCCGCCGACATGTTGCGGAGCCCGATCGCCGGCGGCGCGCCGGCTGAACAGCTCGAGCTGACCTCGGCTGACGGTGCGCGCTTCTCTGCCGCGTTCGCCGAAGCGCCCGAACCGCTGCCCGGGCCGGCGGTCGTGATCTTCCCGGACGTGCGCGGGCTCTACCGCTTCTACAGCGAGCTGGCCGAGCGGTTCGCGCAGGCGGGCCGCCATGCGATCGCGATCGACTACTTCGGTCGCACTGCAGGCCTCGCGCCGCGCGACGACGAGTTCGATTACGGACCACACATCGCGCAGACGACGCCCGAGCAGATCCAGGCCGACACGGCCGCCGCGATCGCGGCGATGCGCGACCGGGTCGGCGACGTGCCGGTCGTCATCGTCGGCTTCTGCTTCGGCGGTCGCCAGACGATCCTCGCGACGGCGAACGAGCAGCTCGGCCTGGCGGGCGCGATCCCGTTCTACGGCGGCCTCAGTCGCGGCCGACCGGGGATGCCGTCGCCGCTCGACCAACTCGAGACGTTGCGCGGCCCGCTGCTCGCGCTCTACGGCGGCGACGACGCGAGCATCCCGCCGGAGGACCGCGACGAGCTGGATCGCGGGTTGACGGCGACCGGCGCGGACCACGAGTTCGTGGTCTACCCGGGCGCTCCGCACTCCTTCTTCGACCGCTCCCAAGAGCAGTACGCCGACGCCTCGGCAGATGCCTGGCGCCGAGTGTTGGGATTCCTGGAGGCGGTTCCGGCACCGGTGGCGTAGGCGTGGGCTGCCCACCTGCACCGGCACCCCGAACGCGGGGCTGCTGACCAGGACTCCGTCGAGCTACGGCCGATCGATCTTGGCGGGTCGTCACGAACGCTCCCAAACACGAGCGGGCGGGCGGAAGGGAGCGCCGTCAATTCCTACGGCATACGGACATGCTCCCGGGCTTTCCCCCACTACCTTGCCACGTCGGAGACGGCGCCGAAGCTCGTTGCTAGGCGGGATCGGCGACCGCTTCTCGTCTAGCGTCTTGGCAGGCCGCGTGGCGGCGTGTTGAAGACCGGAGCGAGCGACCCGTTGCGCGCACGCGCCGCGGCGCCGAGATGCACCAGCCCGAAGGCGTCCTCGATCGTCCGCAGCACGCCGTAGTGGTCGACCGGCGCGCTGCTGCGCGCGCCGGGTCGCACGTCGTGACCTGCGACGACGGTTGCGATGTGGCCGCCGTGCGCCTCGCCGCCGCAGCAGCCCTCGTCTGTCGTGCCCTCGTCGAACGTCACGACGAGGAAGCCGTGCGAGCCGAGCTGGCGCAGGAGCGGCGGCAGCAGGCGCCGGAGGTGGCGGTCGGCGGTCGCGAGGGGGCAGTCGTGCGCGTCGTCGCAGAGATCCGGTGAGATCCATACGAAAGCGGGCAGCGAGCCGCTGCGCAGGTCCGCCGTCAGATGCGCGTAGGGCACGACCCGGCGGCAGCGCGCCGGGTTCCCGGCGATGTCGTCGTAGTACATGAACGGGTTGTGCTTCTTCGCGTATCGGCCGGCGGAGCCACCTTCAAAACAGGGTCTCGGGAGCCCCTGCAGGTACGCCTTCCACGAGGCGCCGGCCGCGTCGAGCTGGTCGGCGAGGTTGCGCGTCGCGACGTGGCAGTCGGTGCAATCGGACGCGATCCCGTGAGTCGACCCGCTCGTCAGCGCCAGATAGTTCGGCAGCGACGGATGGCGAACGCCGTAGGATCGCGTCGCGAGCCCGTAACGGCGGGCGAGCCCGTTGAGGTAGGGCGCGTCGGGACTGCCGATCACGTTGCCGTACTCCCTGTTCTCGAGCACCACCACGACGACCCGCGAGCCGGGCGAGCGCGGCGGCGTCGAGCCCGCCGACAGATCCAGTGACTCGCTAGACCCGCCGGCGCCACAGGCCGTCAACACACACGCCAGCGCTGCACCGACCAGACCTGCCAAAACGCCCGCCGCTACGCGCACGACAATTAACCCTACTCCGCAAGCCGCTCTCGGCTTTAGGACCTCAACGAGGGGGGGCCGGCGCTGTCGAGGCGCCGGCCAGCTCCTCCCGCGGCTGCCGCTGACTATCGCCCCGACGCGTTCCCGACGCTGAAGGGTCAGCTCTCGGCGGCTGCCGGTGGTTGCGCGGAGGCGAGGCCCGCGCGCAGCTGTTCGATCAGCGGGTCGCGCGGGATAAGCTGCTTGAGCACGGCGAGGCACTGGCGCTCGTGCTCCAGCCGCTCGGGCGGCGTGTCGGGGCCCAGCTCGGGGAGCTTGGAGACACGGTCGGCGGCAAGCAGCATCGCGGGCTCGCGGCCTCCCGCAGCCACTCGGCGGCGCAGGTCTGCCTTGCGCTCCCCGTAATCGCCGATCGTCGGATCCTCGGTCACCGACGCGACGAGACGGGCGATCTCCGGGCCGAACGCCGAAGCAACTTCGGCAAGGGACGTCTCTGTCTTCTCCACGACGTCGTGCAGGAGGCAAGCGGCGATCAGGGCCCCGCGCGCGCGACGCTTCGCGACCGATCTTGCAACCTCGCGCGGGTGCTCGATGAACGGCGCGCCGTCACCAGCGCGCACCTGCCCCGCGTGTCGGGCCGCCGCGAAGGCGTCAGCCTCGCGGATCAGGCGCGACTCGCGCTTGGTCAGCACGCGCGGCGAGGGGTTGGCGCTGGCTGTCATCGCGCCTCCAACGCGGGAGAGCCACCGGTTAACGCGGCGATGCGCATCGCGGCAGACCGATCGCGAATCTCCACAGCCCTGTAACGGTACGCGTGACACGTACGCCCGTCATCGAGTGCTCCGGACGGCTCGTTGGCCGAGCAACGACGAGCTCTCGACGACTCGGCCACTTGCGCTCAGCTGCTGGCCGACTGCTGCGCCAGCTCGTCAGCTTCCTTTCTCGCGAGGGTCGCGTCGAGCACCGCGTACTCCGCCTCCTCGACCGCGGAAAACGCGAAGTCGATTGCGAACTGAGCGTCGTCTTCGGCGACCTCGGCGCGGCTCTGCGCGCGCTCGACGTTGTGCTCGGCGCGCTTGGCGTCGATGTCGTCGCGCATCTTCTCGATGTGATCGCTCCAGCTGTGCTGCACGTCACGCCACCAGACGGAGATCTTGCCCTTGTGCTCCTCCGCGGCCTGCCGCAGCTTGTCGGCCTGAGCCTCAGCCGACGCGCGGGCGGTCGCCACCTCCCGCTCCACATCCGCCTTGCTCTTCGCTTGGGCCGCTGCAGCATGATCCTCGGCTTCTCTCACCCGAGCCGCCAGCCTTGTCATGTCGTCCGACAGCATGTCGACCTCCTTCGAAAGGTTGCAGTCAGCCTCCCGCGGCTCATCATCGGATCGCGTCCTGTCAGCCCCCTCGGCCACGGAGCAGCGAGCTCTGGCCGGATCGCGCCTCTGCGGCGGCGCTCCCGGGCGGCGCACCGCTCGCCATAGAACCGGCCGCCAGCAGACCACGACACCAGTGCCGCGGTCTTGCCAACACGTCTTTCCATTGCTCTGACTCCTCTGGGCCTCGGCCAGGCAGAGGTATCGGGAGCGTCACGTTCGCGTCGGCGGCGCTGTGAGGCGCTCGCGACCCCAGCCTTTGACTAGCGTGACAAAGTCGCCCACGCACTGCAAGACGGAGCGAGCTCCGCTGCGCCGGACAGGCGCTCAATGACGCAACTCCTACGCCTCGCGGCCACGCGCCAAGACGAGCGTGACAAGGAAGCGCTGCCAAGCCGGCGATCGTGTTCGTTCACGGCGCGTGGGCCGACAACAGCGGCTTTGCCGGCTCGATCCGCGCGCTGCGCGAGCAAAGCTTCCGCGCGATCGGCGTCGCGAACCCGCTGCGCGAGCTGAGCAGCGACGCCGGCTATGTCGCCCAGTGCTTTCGGCCAAGTGGCCGCCGTCGACCGCCTTGTTGTATGAGACGAGGGTGGGATAGGCCCGCTCGACCCAGCTGCGCGGCGCCTGGAAGATCTCGCCGGGAAGGTCGTGAGTGCCAGCACGCCGTCCGGTCGCCTCGGCTTATTCGACCAGCGATCAGGATTCTTTTGTATGGCGACTCATTGACTTATGCGTAGTCATTGGCATAATGCCGCGCCATGCACCCCGCCGTTGAGCAGGTGACGGCTGCTGTCGCTGCCCGCAGCGCCGCCAGCCGGAGCGCCTACCTGGAGCAGATCCATGCCGCCGCCGAGGAGGGGCCCGCGCGCGGGCAGCTCGGCTGCGCGAACCTCGCGCATGGGATCGCCGCGTGCGGTAACGACGAGCGCGCGCTGTTGCGCGGCGGGACGCGACCGAACATCGCGATCGTCACGTCCTACAACGACATGCTGTCCGCGCACCAGCCGTTCGCGACGTATCCGAACGTGCTCCGGCGGGCGGTGACGTCCGCTGGCGGCGTCGCGCAGGTGGCCGGCGGCGTGCCGGCGATGTGCGACGGGATCACGCAGGGGCGCGCCGGTATGGAGCTGTCGCTGTTCAGCCGCGACGCGATCGCGATGGCGACCGGAATCGCGCTTTCGCACGACATGTTCGACGGCGCGCTGCTGCTGGGCGTCTGCGACAAGGTCGTGCCCGGGCTGCTCATCGGGGCGCTCGCGTTCGGCCATCTGCCCGCCGTCCTCGTGAGCGCTGGGCCGATGCCGTCGGGCCTGCCGAACAGAGAGAAGAGCCGCGTCCGCCAGCTTCACGCCGCCGGTGAGATCGGGCGCGAGGAGCTGCTCGACGCCGAGTCGGCGGCGTACCACGCGGCCGGCACCTGCACCTTCTACGGAACCGCGAACTCCAACCAGCTCCTCGTCGAGGCGATGGGGCTTCAGCTTCCCGGCTCGGGCTTCGTCAACCCCGGCACGGCGTTGCGCAGAGCGTTGACGCAAGAGGCCGGCCGGCGCGTCGTCGGCCTGACCGCGCTCAGCGCTGCGAGCGACCTCGGCGGCAAGGCGGGCGGCCCCACGCCCGCCGCACT
>DASYEC010000054.1:0-8302 GCA_036499225.1 Conexibacter sp. | reverse complement strand
CATCTACATGCTGCCGCTGACGATCGGGCTGCTGCTCGCGGGGCCGACCTCGGGCTATTTCTCAGACCGCTTCGGCGCGCGCCCGTTCGCGACCGTCGGCATGGTCTTGACCGCCGTTGGATTCTTCTTCCTGCTGCTGCTGCCGACCAACTTCTCCTATCCGGTCTTCGGCGCGGTTCTCTTCTTAATCGGCGCCTCGATGGGGATGTTCGCCTCGCCCAACCGCGCGGCGGTGATGAACAGCCTCCCGCGCAACGCCCGCGGCGCCGGCGGCGCGATGAACCAGACCTTCCAGAACTCGGCGCAGGTGCTGTCGATCGGCATCTTCTTCACGCTGATGATCGTCGGCCTCGCGGCGACCCTGCCCCAGACGATGTCGGCCGGCCTCACCGCCCACGGCGTCCCGGCCGCGACCGCCCACCAGGTCGCGAGCCTGCCGCCGGTCTCGATCCTCTTCGCCGCGTTCCTCGGCTACAACCCGATCGCGCACCTCGTCCCCGCGCACGTGCTGTCGGGCCTCTCGCCGCACAACCACGCGATCCTGGCCGGCAACAGCTTCTTCCCGACGCTGATCTCCGACCCCTTCCGCGACGGCCTCCACGTGGCGTTCATCTTCGCGATCGTCGCCTGCCTCATAGCCGCGCTCGCCTCCCTGATGCGCGGCGGCAGAGCGGTGCATGACGACGAAGACGACGCGGTGGCTGTCGAGCAGGCCGCGGCGGCGCATAACGGCGTGGCCGTCGCGTCGGGCGGCGCGGGCGCGAGCAGGTAGGCGGGCCCGTCGCGCCGCGGGCGATCCCGCCCGCGGCTAGGCGTTGCGCAGGCTGGGGTGGCCCTCGCCGGGCCAGGGGGCCAGGAAGAGGATCAGGAGGGAGTCCTCGGAGGCGCGGACCTCGTGGCGCTCGGCGGGGCTGAAGTGGATCAGGGCGCCAGCGCCGAGCTGCTCCGTCTTGACGTCGGCTTCGACCTCGACCGCGCCGTGATGGACGTGCAGCCACGCATGCTCATGGACCTCGTGGTCGTCGAGCCGCTCGCCCGCCGGGAGGGTGATCGCGACCACCCGCGCTGCGCCGTCGTCGCTGCGCAGCACCTCGGGGTGATGAGGCTGGATGTCGAGCTTGGTGATGTCCCAGATTTCCATGCCAAGGGGCTACCCCGCGGCGGGCTGGCTGACGCGGCGAGCGACCGAGCGCGGACGCGCCCGCGCCGCTCGCTTGCGCCGCGGGCTGGGCGTGCGATCGGTGATCGCGGGTACTGCTCACACACGGCTGTACCAGTCCGGAAAGGAGATCGCTTGGCGCGGAACGAGATTGAGATCGAGGCACCGCCGGAGGCCGTCTTCGACGTGCTCTCGGACCCGCGCTCGTTCGCGCGCTGGGTCGTCGGCTCGCAGGCGATCCGGCGCGCCGACCCCGAATGGCCGGCGCCCGGCGCGGCCTTCGACCACGCTGTCGGAATAGGGCCGCTGCGGCTGAAGGACCACTCGCGCGTGGTTGAGAGCGCGCGGCCGACCTTCTTGAGAATGCTCGTGAACGCGCGCCCGCTGACGCAGGCGTGGGTGACGCTGCGCGTGCGGGGCGCCGAGCACGGCCGGACGGTCGTCGAGATGGACGAGCGCGCGGCGGACCAGCGCAGCCGCCTCGCGTTCAACCCGCTCACCGACCCGCTGATCAGATTGCGCAACCACGAGTCGCTGCGGCGCCTGAAGGCGCTCGCCGAGGGGCATGAGGAGATCCCTGGCGGCGAGGTGCCGACGCGTGAGCCGCACGCCGCCGACGGGGCAGTGAGAGGGAGCAGCAGACCGGCGGCGCCGGGGTAGGCGGGCAGCCGGGCCGGGTGGTTGAGCGGCCCGGCGGGCAGCCGTGGCAGTCGCTACGGCGCGCGCCACGGCCGCAGCCGCCGGTCGCGCAGGAGCGCGTGGGCGGCGGCGCGGCCGCTGATGCCGTGGACGGCGCCGCCGGGATGGGTCGAGGCGCCGGCGAGGTAGAGGCCGCGCACGGGGGTGCGGTAGCGGCAGAGGCTCGGTGACGGGCGGAAGACGAGCTGCTGGTCGAGCTCGTAGGAGCCGCCGCCGAGGTCGCCGCCGACGAGGCTCGGGTTCTCGCGCTCGGTCTCGACGGGTGGCCGCGCGGAGCGGTGCAGGACGAGCGAGTGGAAGCCGGGCGCGAAGCGCTCGAGCTGCTGCTCGATCCGGTCGGCGACCCACTCGTCGCTTTCGTCGTAGCGAGCCGGGACGTGCGCGTACGCGTACAGGGTGTGCGAGCCGGCGGGGGCTCGCGTCGGGTCCAACAGCGACTGCTGGCCGACGACGAGGGCCGGGTGTCGCGGCACCTCGCCGCGATGGGCCTCCTGCGCGGCCGCGGTCAGCTCCTCCAGCTCGCCGGCGACATGGACGACCGCCGCCTCGCGCGCCTCCGCCGCCTGCCACGCGACCGGCCCGGAGAGCGCGTAGTCGAGCTTGAACGCCCCGGTCCCGTAGCGCCAGTTGCGCAGCCGGCGATGGAGCGTCCCGGGCAGCGCCCCCGCAGGGAGCACGCGCGCGAGCACGCCAGCCGAGACGGTCGAGACGATCGCGTCGGCAGCCAGCTCCTCGCCGCTTTGAAGACGGACGCCAGTGACGCGGGCGCCGCGTGCCGCGCGGTTGAGGCGCCCCCCACCGCGTCCGTCGCCTGCGATCAGGATCTCCGCCACCGGCGCCTCGCAGCGCACGACCGCTCCCTCGCGCTCAGCTCGCCGCACGAGGGCGTTGGCGATCGTGCCGACGCCGCCGCGGGGGATCGGCCAGCCGTGGGAGTGGCCGAGGATTTGCAGCAGGAAGCCGAAGGCGCCGCTGATGGTCGTCGCCGGCGGGAGGCCGGAGTGCTGGGCGGAGCCCGACAGCCAGGCGGTCGCGCGGCGGTCGCCGTCGAACAGGTCGAGGCCAAGCGCCTCGACTGAGGCGAGCAGGCGGCGCGACCACTCTCCAAGGTCCGCGCGCAGCGACGCCGCGAGGCGCAGCGCCGGGCGGCCCGGCGGCAGCGGGGAGAGGATGCTCTCGACCAGCGGCGTCGCCAGCGGCAGCATCCGCTCCATCGCCTCCTCCCAGCCCCGGCCGGCCGCGCCGCCGAGCGAGGCGACCGTCGCGGCGACGTCACGGTGCAGCACGATCGCGCGGCCGTCGGCGAACGGGTGGGCGAGGATGGCCGGCGGGTCGATCCACTCGACGCCCTCCCGCTCGAGTCTCAGCTCGCGCATCGCCGGCGAGGCGGCGGTCATCGGCAGGAAGCCGGCGCAGTGATCATGGACGAAGCCGGGCAGCGTCGCCTCGACCGAGCGCGTCGCCCCGCCTGGCTCGGCCGCGTGCTCGACGACCGTCACGTCGAGCCCGTGCGCCGCGAGGTGGATCGCGGCGACGAGCCCGTTGTGCCCGGCTCCGATGACGACGACGTGGGTCATTGATCGGCCAACTACCCGGAACGCCCGCTCCGGACGCCGGTGCGGCGGCTGGGCGAGACGTTGGGATCGCGGCTCGGCAAGCCTACTTTCCTGCGGTGCAAACCACGCTGCGTATCGCTCGCGCGGCAGCGGCGTGCCCAGTACGGCGTCACCGCTCGGGCACGCCCACAGCGCGGGGGCCGGCGAAGTCCGCCCGGCCGCCGCCTGCGCCTGCGCTGCCCTATGCGGCCCGATCCGCCGCTGCGGGCGCGCCGCCCTGCGTCGGCGCGCTGCTTTGCGCCGCCAACCGCACCCGCCCCGGTCGCGGCAAGGTCAGGCCGATCACGGCGGCGACAGCGGCGACGATCGCGGCGATCAGGAGGGCGTCGCGGTAGCCGTGGATCGTGGCGTCGGCGCCCGTCAGGCCGCTGCGGCTGGTCGACGAGGCGGCGATCGTGACGAGCACCGCGAGGCCGAGCGCGCCGCCGATCTGGCGGCCCATGTTGATCAGGCCCGATGCCAGCCCAGCGTCGCGCGGGCCGAGGTCGGAGGTCCCCGCGAGGGTGATCGGCAGGAACAGCAGGCTCATGCCGATTCCGGACAGGATCATCGGGCCGAAGATGTGGCCGAGGTAGTCGGACTGGTCCGGCAGGCGCGACAGCCAGCCGACGCCGACGGCCGTGATCAGCGCGCCGCCGACGATCATCCGCCCCGGCCCGACCCGCGGGACGAGGCCGCGCGAGAGCAGCGAGCCGCTCACGAGCATCACCGGCAGCGGCAGCATCGACAGCCCCGCCTTCAGCGCGCTGTAGCCCTCGACCTGCTGCAGGTACAGCGACAGGAAGAAGATCTCCGCCGTCAGCACGATGCCGACGCACGCCATGATCAGGTTCGCGCCCGACAGGCTGCGGTGGCGGAAGATCGACAGCGGCACGAGCGGCTGCGCCGTCCGCTGCTCGATGATGACGAAGAGGCCGAGCAAGACGACCGCGCCGGCGATCGCGCCCAGCACCTCGCCCGATCCCCATCCCTTGTCGACCGCCTGCGAGATCCCGAACACCAGCGCGCCTACGCCGATGGTGACGGCGAGCGCGCCTGGGATGTCGAGCCGCCGTCTGCTCTCGGTCGCGGTGTAGCCGACCAGGCAGAGGAGCGTCGCGACGAGCAGCACGGCGCCGATCGGGACGTTGACGATCAGCGTCCAGCGCCAGCTCAGCGTCGTCAGCAGGCCGCCGACGACCGTGCCGACCGCGCCGGCCGACGCCGCCGTCGCGCTCCAGATCGACAGCGCGCGGGTGCGCAACGGGCCGGCTGGGTGCGAGGCGGTGATCAGGCTGAGGCTCGCGGGCGCGAGCGCCGCGGCGCCGACGCCCTGCACGAAGCGGGCGATCAACAGGACCGTGCCGCTGTCAGCGAGGCCGCCCGCGAGGCTTGAGAGTGTGAAGACGACGAGCCCGGTCACGAACACGACCCGGCGGCCGAAGAGGTCCCCGGCGCGCGCCGCGAGCAGCAGCAGCCCGCCGAACGTGATCAGGTAGCCGTCGACGACCCACTGCTGGTCGACGGTCGAGAGGCCGAGGTCCTCGCGCATCGCCGGCAGCGCGACGTTCACGATCGTCGTGTCGAGCACGACCATGAACTGCGCCAGACAGGCGATCGCGAGGATGACGCCGGTCGAGATATGCGGCCGGGCAACCGCTGGAGCTTGCGCGGCTGGTGGTTGAGAGGGCATGTTCTGTCCCAGTTGGGCTCGAGGTGGGCGCGCGGAGAGTGGGCTCAGCGGGAAGGAAGTTCGAGACGCATCGTACTAACGCGGGCGCCCCGCCTAGAGGCTGAGCGGAGGCGTCGTCCGCTTCATGACACAACCCGCGGCATGTCCTAGATGCGGCGCGCCGCACGGGCGCGTCTGCGCTCCGTGTGACAGGCACCGCGCGGGCGCGTCTGCGTTCGGTGTGACAGGCACCGCGCGGGCGCGTCTGCGTTCGGTGCGACGGGGCGCCGCGCGGGCGGGGTAGTGCGGCTAGGGCTCGCCCGCGAGGAAGCGACCCGCGAGCCACGCAGCCACGCCGTCTACCCCGCCGCGCTCGGCTGCGGCGTCGCGCTGCCGCAGCGCGCCGTTGCGCTCGATCAGCCCGCGCGTTTGCGCCAGCAGCTCGCCGCAGCCCAGCCGGCGTGCCGCCGGCTCGACCGTGTCAACGAGCGCGTTGAGCCGCTCGCGCGTCGGGACCGGCTTGCCGCTGTCGAGGTCGGCGAGCGTGCCGTCGAGGCCGTGGCGCAGCGCCGACCAGCGGTTCTCCTCGATCCGCCAGCTCGGCGCGTCGGGCAGCGGCCCGCCCGCGTCGTAGTCGTCGGCGAGCGTGGCGACGAGCGCCTGGGCGAAGGCGATCACGCCCGCAGCCTCCGGCACGGTCGTCTGCGCGTCGGGCACGCGCAGCTCGAGCGTGCCGAGACGGACGTGCGGCCGCAGCTCCCACCACCATCGCGTCGGCGCGAACCGCGCGCCCGTCGCCACGCCCCAGCGCAACTCGTCAGCGAACTGCTGCCAGCCCGCGATCCGCGGCGGAACCCCTTGGCGCGGCAGCTGTTGGCAGAGCGTCGGCCGCATCGACGCCAGCCCGCTGTCAACACCACTGTAAAACGGCGCGTTGGCGGCGAGCGCGGCAAGCTCGGGCAGGAAGCAGCGCAGCGCGTTATAGACCGCCAGCGTGCGATCGGCGCCGCCGACCGCGACGTGGACCTGAAGGCTCGCGACGAGCTGGCGCCGCGCGATCGGGCCGTACTCGCGGGCGATCTCGTCGTAGCGGCCACCGTCGTTGAGCGGCCCCTCCGGCGCAGCGAACGGGTGCAGGCCGGCCGCCGCAGGGAAGGCGAGGCCGTCGCACGCGGCAGCAAGGTCTCGCCGCGCGGCGCGGAGCTGGCCGACTGCCTGAAGCGCGGACGGCGTCGGCGTCGTGGCGATCTCCAGCTGCGCCGCCGGCAGCTCGAGCTTGAAGCGCGCGTCGCCGTCCAGGCGCGCCAGCACCTCCCGCGCGACCGGGGCAAGGTCGAGCGTGACGGGGTCGAGCAGCATCACCTCTTCCTCGACGCCGACGGTGAGCCCGCCGGTCCGCTCGAAAAGCCGGTGCAGCATTGCTCCGTTGGGCAGCGTCGCGTACGTCGCCATGGCCGGTAGATGACCGCTGCGGCCAACCTCCAAGCGCGAACGTGGCCGGCGGGCGTCGGGAAACTCGGTTTGAGCCGACGACACAGCGCGTAGGTATTTGACATGGCGATAGCTGTCCCAGCCGCCAGACCGCGGGTCATCCGACTGCCGACGCCGCGTGGCCCGCTCACCGAGATGCTCTGCCACACGCTCGTCCAGCCGCCCGGAACGCCGCTGGCGCGGCACCCGGGCGAGCTGCCCGACCGCGCTGCCGACGCGCTCGTCGACGACGACCTTCAGCTCGCTTTGTACCTCTGTTACGAGCTGCACTACAGCGGGATCGCGCGGGTCGATCCCGCTTGGGAGTGGGACCCTGGCCTGCTCGCCTTCCGGGCCGGCTTGGAGCGGCCGTTCGAGGCGTCGGTGCGTCGGGTCGCGCGTCCGAGCGCCGCCAGCTCGCAGCGCCAGTTCGAGCACTCTCCGCGAACGGCGCCCCGGGCGCCGGCCGGCCCTGCAACCGGCGGGCTGGACCCAGTCGATCCCGCGACCGTCGGCACCGCGTTGCAAGAGCTCGTCGCGGCCGACGACGGGCCGTCGCTGTCGCGCTGGATGCAGACGCAGGCCGACCTGACGCAGGTGCGCGAGCTGCTGATGCACCGCTCGGCCTACCAGCTCAAGGAGGCCGACCCGCATTCGTGGGCGATCCCGCGGCTCGTCGGCCCGCCGAAGGCCGCGCTCGTCGAGGTGCAGAACGACGAGTACGGCGGCGGCGACGCCGACCGCATCCACGCGGTGCTGTTCGCGAAGGCGATGACGGCTGTTGGCCTCGACGCGCGCTACGGCGCCTACATCGCGCGGCTGCCCGCGGCGACGCTCGCGACCGTCAACCTGATGTCGCTGTTCGGCTTGCACCGGCGGCTGCGCGGCGCGATCGTCGGCCACCTCGCGGCGTTCGAGATGACCTCGTCGCTGCCCAACCGGCGCTACGGCGACGCGCTGCGCCGGCTCGGCTTCGACGATTGCGCGACCGACTTCTTCGACGAGCACGTCGAGGCCGACGCGGTCCACGAGAACATCGCCGCATGGGACCTCGCCGGCGGCCTCGCGGCAGCCGAGCCGGCGCTCGCGCCCGACATCCTCTTCGGCGCCCGCGCCCTGCTCGCCCTCGACGCGCGCTGGGCCGCCCATGTGCTGGACGCGTGGAAGGCGGGGGTCAGCTCGTTGCGCAGCTGAGGCGCCCGCCCGTGTGCTGGGTGGGCGCGTGGAAGGCGGGGGTCAGCTCGTTGCGCAGCTGAGGCGGGACGCGGAGGGCCGTCAGGATCGATCCGCCTCGTCGCCGCCCCGCCGCTCAGCCCCGCTCTGGGCCCGGAACCCAACCAGCTTGTGGGTCCCGTCGCAGAACGGGCGAATCTGGGAGCGGCCGCAGCGGCAGAGGGCGACCGTTCTGCGGCCGACCGGGATCGGGTTGCCGTCCTGGTCGGTCAGCTCGAAGTCGCCGCGCAGCAGATAGGGGCCGTCGCGGTAGGGCGTCACGCGGGTGGGGCGAAATCTCGGCTGATCCTCCTCCGCGCGCGCGGGCGCGTGTACTGAGTACGTCGCGGAGATCACGAGCAGCTCCTCTTCGCCCTGGGACGCGTCGGCGTCGGCGTCGCCGTCGAGCAGCCCGTGGCGCCGCAGCTGCTCGACGCGCCCGCGCGCGAGCGGCCCCAACGGCCCGCGTCGGCGGGCGAGCAGCTCGGCATCGAG
>DASYEC010000053.1:0-5521 GCA_036499225.1 Conexibacter sp. | reverse complement strand
AAGCGCTCTCTCATGCCCTCCTTGACGATGTCCTGGAGGTGCACGACGCCGAGCGCCTGGTTGTCGCGCGCGACCGCCAGCGGCGTGCCGCCGTCGCGTGCGATGCGGTCCATCGCGATTCTCAGCTCGGCCGGCGCCGTGCCGCCCTCGGCCGCTATCCAGCGCTCGATCGCGTCGCCCGCGCCCTTGCGCAGGCGCGTGCCGTTCATGTCGACGCCGCTCATGCGCGTCTGCGCGGTGAACGGGACGAACCTCGCCTCGTGCTCGGCCAGCTCGCGGCCGCGGATGCCCAGCTTGTCCTTTGCCAGCACGACGATCGAGCGCCCCTCGGGCGTCTCGTCGGCGAGCGAGGAGAGCTGCGCTGCCTCGGCCAGCTCGCGCTCGGTCACGCCGGGCATCGGGACGAACTCCGACGCCTGCCGGTTGCCGAGCGTGATCGTGCCGGTCTTGTCCAGCAGCAGCACGTCGACGTCGCCCGAGGCCTCGACCGCGCGGCCCGACAGCGCGAGCACGTTGCGACGCACGAGGCGGTCCATCCCGGCGATGCCGATCGCGCTCAGGAGCGCGCCAATCGTTGTCGGGATCAGCGCCACCAGCAGCGAGATCAACGTCGCCAGCGAGGTCGCCGTGCCGGCGTAGTTGGCGAACGGGCGCAGCGTGACGATCACGACGAGGAAGATCAGCGTCAGGCCTGCGAGCAGAATCCCGAGCGCGACCTCGTTCGGCGTCTTGCGCCGCTCGGCGCCCTCGACCAGCGCGATCATGCGGTCCAGGAACGACTCGCCCGGCTTCTGCGTGATCTGCACGACGATCTGGTCCGAGAGGACGCGCGTGCCGCCCGTGACGGCCGAGCGGTCGCCGCCGGCCTCGCGGATGACGGGCGCGGACTCGCCGGTGATCGCCGACTCGTCGACCGAGGCGATGCCTCTGATGACGGTGCCGTCGCCCGGGATCGCCTCGCCAGCCGGCACGACCACGACGTCGCCCACGACGAGCGCGTCGGCGGCCTTGGTGCTGCCGTCCTGCATTCTCGCGAGCGTCTCGCTTCGCATCGAGCGCAGGGTTGCCGCCTGGGCGCGGCCGCGGCCCTCGGCGATCGCCTCGGCGAAGTTGCCGAAGATCACCGTCAGCCACAGCCAGATCGTGACGACGAACGTGTACCAGGCCGGGTCGTTGCCGGCGCCAGCGATCGAGCCGCCGAACGCCTGCACGAGCCAGACAAAGGTCGTCAGGACGGCGCCGACTTCGACGACGAACATGACGGGGTTGCGCAGCATCGCGCGCGGGCTCAGCTTGCGCAGCGAGTCGATCAGCGCCGTGCGCAGGATCGCCGGCTCCAACAGTGAACGCGGCGAACGCGCCCCGCCGGGCTGGCGGCTCGTGGCGCCTGAGGGCGTTCCCTTGGAACGCGCGCCGCCGGGCTGGCGGCTCGTGGCGCCTGAGGGCGCTCCCTTACGCCGCTCGGTCATTGCGAGGTCTCCTTGTCAAGCGCCAGGTTGAGGTCCAGCACGTTCACGGTCTTCTCGCCGAAGAGGCCGAGGCCGCGCCCGTTGGTGTTGTCGTTGATCAATTGATTGACTTGATCGGCGGAGAGCCCGCGCACGTCGGCGATGCGGTGCGCCTGGATGTGGGCGTTGTCGAGTGTGATGTCGGGGTCGACGCCAGAGGCCGAGGTCTGAACCGCGTCTGGCGGGACCTGGCTCAGCGTCAGGCTCGGGTCGTATCTCCGCTCGAGCGTGAGGTAGGCCTTCGCGTTCGCTCTGATCGCCGCGTTGGTGTCGGCGCCGTTGGGGCCGGCGTTGGAGAAGGCCGTCGCGGACGGGTTGTAGCCGGACTGCGACGGGCGGCTCTGGAAGTACTTGACGTCGGGCGTCAGGACGGGGTTGCCGTCTCTGTCGACCTCGGGTCTGCCGTTTCTCCCGATCACCGGTCTTTGGAAGTCCTGGGCGATCAGGCGGGAGCCGATCACTCTGCCGTTCAAGGTGACCTGGCTCCCCTGGGCCTTGTTTTTGAACGCGACCTGGCTGACGCCTGTGATGAACAACGGATAGGCGAGCCCGAGCACGATCGTGAAGACAACGATCGCGATCGCGGACGCGAGCAGTTCCTTACGAAGTGCGCGCATGATCAGAACAGTTGGGTTGAGAGGCTCTGCACGATCGGGCCGAGCAGAAGGGCAGGGACGAAGGTCAGCAATGCCACCAGCAGGATCACGCCGATCAACAGCACGACGAACGTGCCGCTATCGGTGCGCATCGTGCCTGGGCCTATCGGCGTGAGCCGTCGCCCAGCGAGCGCGCCGCCGACGGCGAGCATCGGGATGATCGTCACGAAGCGGCCGAAGAACATCGCGCCGCCGCCGAGCAGGTCGGCGAAGGTGAAGCCGAACGAGCCCGAGTTGCCAGGCGCGTTGGGCTGGACGAAGCCGGTGAACCCGGCGAACGCCGAGCCGTTGTTCTGCGACTGCGACGTGTAAGCGTAGAGCGTCTCGGAGAAGCCTTGGGGCCCGCCGTTGAAGATCGATCTCAAGCCGTATTTGCTTGCGATCGACCATGCGACGGCCATCAAGATGGCGAACGGCACCGCGAGCGTCCCGATCATCACCAGCTTCACTTCGCGCGCGCCGATCTTCTTGCCGAGGAACTCGGGCGTGCGGCCGACCATCAAGCCGGCGATGAAGACGGCGAGGATGACGAACAGCAGCATCGAGGCGAGGCCGGTTCCGACGCCGCCGAAGACGACTTCGCCGGTCATCATGTCGGCCATCGGGATCGATCCGCCGAGGCCGGTGAACGACTCCATCGCGGCGTTGACGGCACCGGTCGAGGTGACGGTCGAGACCGCGTTGAAGAGGCTCGAGTCGGTGATCCCGAACCGCGTCTCCTTGCCCTCGAGGTTGCCGCCGCCGATGCCAGCGAGGTGCTGCGCGACCGAGCCGTGGCCCTCAGCGCCGTAGACGATCGCGACGGCGGCGATGAACATCGTGCCCATCGCGGCGTAGATGAACCAGCCCTGCCGGCGGCTGCCGACCATGCGCCCGTAGGTCGCGGTCAGCGACGCGGGGATCGCGAGCATCAGCATCATCTCGATCACGTTCGTGAAGCCGTTGGCGTTCTCGAACGGCATCGCCGAGTTGACGTTGAAGAAGCCGCCGCCGTTGGTGCCCAGCAGCTTGATCACTTCCTGGGAAGCGACCGGCCCGAGCGTCAGCGCCTGCTTGACGCCTTCGATCGTCGTGTAGTGCTGCAGGCCCGAGAGCGATTGGACGACGCCCTGGGAGACGAGCACGAGCGAGCCGATGATCGCGATCGGCAGCAGGACGTAGAGCAGCGTGCGGGTGAGGTCGTGCCAGAAGTTGCCGAGCGTCTGGAGGTTGCGCCCCGAGACGCCGCGGATGACCGCGATGACGACCGCGATGCCGACGGCGGCGGAGACGAAGTTCTGCACCGCCAGGCCGGCCATCTGACTGAAGTTGGAGAGCGTCGTCTCACCGGCGTAGAACTGCCAGTTGGTGTTGGTGACGAACGACGTCGTCGTGTTGAAGGTGACGTCTGCCGGCATCGCCCCGAAGTGCGACGGGTTGAACGGCAGCGACCCTTGAAGCCGGAGTATCAGGTACAGCAACAACCATGAAGCGATGCTGAAGATCACGACTGAACGGGCGTACTGCTTCCAGTTCTGCTCGTGCGTCGCGTCGACCCGCATGAGGCGGTAAAAACCGCGCTCGGCGGGGCCGAGAACACGCGCGAGGACGATTCTCTCGCCCTGATAGACGCGCGCCATGTACCCGCCCAAGAGCGGGACGATTGCCGTCAAGACCGCCAGGAAGACGACGATCTGGACCCAGCCCTGAACGCTCATTTACAGCTTCTCCCCTCGCAGCAGCGCGTACGCGAGGTAGAAGAAGACGAGGATCGAGACGATCAGGCCGAGCGCGTTGCCAAAGCTCATACCCTGTCCAGCCCTTCGATCAGTGCGAGCATCACGGCGAAGAACACAACCGTGAGCGCGATGGCGAGAATGTCCATGCCATCAGGGTCGGTCTCGCGCCGCCCACTGCGGGTCAAGATTGACCCGGGTGTCGTCAAGATCGCGTTAAGCCCCGTTCCATAGCGCCCGACATCGGCGCTGTCACGCGGCGCGCCCGCCGGGCGCCGATCGTTTCCTGCTTAACCGGTGAAGCGATACCCCACACCGGGGTCGGTGCGGATGTAGCGCGGGCTGTCGCCGCTGGGCTCGATCTTGTGGCGCAGGTTGGCGATGTGGGTTCGCAGCGTGCGGATGTCGTCGCCGTAGGCCGGGCCCCACACCTCGGTCAGCAGCGAGCGGTGGGTCATCAACCGGCCGCGGTTGCGGGCGAGGACGCGCAGCAGGTCGTACTCGATCGGCGTCAGGTGGACCTCCCTGCCGTCGCGGCGCACGACGCGGCGGGCGAGGTCGAGCTCGAGGCCCTCGACGGCGATCGTCGGCTCGTCGACGCCGCGGCCGGCACGGCGCAGCGCGGCGCCGAGGCGCGCGACCAGCTCGCGCGCGCCGAACGGCTTGGTGACGTAGTCGTCGGCGCCGGCCTCCAGCGCGCGCACCTTCTGCTCCTCCTCGCCGAGCGCGGAGAGGACGATGATCGGCATCTCGCTCCACGCCCGCAGCTGGCGGCAGATCTCGATCCCGTCGCCGTCGGGCAGCACGAGGTCGACGATCGCGGCGTCGGGCGGGCGCGTCGCGGCGGCGTCGAGCGCCTCCTCGGCGGTCGCAACGGCGACCGGCTCATAGCCGGCGTCGCGCAGGATCACCTTCAGCGCCCGCAGGATCTGCAGCTCGTCGTCGACGACCAAGACTCGTCCGCTCATGCCGTTCCTCCGGCGACCTGTTCCCGTACCTGTGCTGCTTCGAGCGGCAACTCTACGACGAAGGTCGCGCCCTGCCCCGGCAGCGACTCGGCCCACACGCGGCCGCCGTTGGCCTCGACGAACCCGCGCACGACGGCGAGGCCGAGGCCCGAGCCGACGTGCGTCTCGACGCCGCGCGCCCGCGGTCCTCTGTGGAACGCCTCGAAGATCCGCTCCAGCTCGCGGCCGGGGATGCCCGGGCCGCGGTCGACGATCCGTATAAGCATGCGATGGCCGACGACCCGCGCGCGCACCGCGACCGGGTTGTCGCCGCTGTAGCGGGCGGCGTTCTCCAGCAGGTTCGCGAAGGCCCGTTCGAGCTGGGCAGCGTCAGCGCGCACGAGCGGCAGGTCGGGGTCGATCCCGACGTTGAAGCCCGCGGGGTGCGGCGTCTCGGAGATCGCGACGCGCAGCACCTCCTCGACGCTCGACCACTCCGGCCGCGGGTCGGCGACGCCGCCCTGCAGGCGCGAGAGGTCGAGCAGCTTGTCGACGAGCCGCGCGAGCCGGTCCGCCTCGGACGTGACGGCGGCCGCCAGCTCGACGCGCTCCTGCCCGGTGAGGTTCGGCGAGGCGAGCGCTTCGCCGGCGGTCCCGATCCCGGTGAGGGGTGTGCGCAGGTCGTGCGAGACCGC
>DASYEC010000052.1:0-2149 GCA_036499225.1 Conexibacter sp. | reverse complement strand
GGTCGCTTCGAAGGCCATCGACGGCTCGCGAATCGCGGCCGAGGAGGGTCTGGTGCACCTGCTGATGCGCGACGGGGCGCTCACGGCCGACGAAGCGGCGCGGTTGCCGCGCGCGTCGGTGCGGGATGACGCGGGTCGCGTGGTCGGCGCGATCAGCGTTCGGTGACGATGGCGTAGCAGCCGACTAATTTAGTGTAAGTGTCATTGACATGAAATGGGACGCGCGGCTAACCTCGCCGCATGACCCCCCGCAGCTACACGATGTCCGCCCGCGCGGACGCCGCCGATGCCACCCGAGACCGGATCCTCGACGCGACCATCGCGCTCGCCCTCGACAGGCAGGCGCTGGACTTCTCGCTCGAGCAGGTCGCTGAGCGCTCGGAGCGCAGTGTGCAGACGATCCTGCGCCGCTTCGGTTCCCGCGACGGGCTGCTCGAGGTCGCCATCGAGCGCGGGAGCGCGCAGGTCGCTGCCGATCGGCGGCCTCCCGCTCCGGGCGACATCCCAGGAGCCCTGGCTCTGCTGGTCGAGCGCTACGAGCGCTGGGGCCAGTTCATGCTGCGGCTGCTCGCGTACGAGGGCGGCCGCGACGACGCCGATCAAGACGCCGCCACCGTCACAGCGACCGGTCGCCTGCTGCATCGCAGGTGGGTCACCGAGGTCTTCGAACCGCACGGCGCCGAGCTCACCGACCTGCTCGTCGTTGCCACCGATCTGTACACCTGGAAGCTGCTGCGCCTGGACCGCGGACTCTCCCCCCACCAGACACGGCAGCGGATCGCCGCGCTGACGGATGCCGTGCTCAGCGCCTACGCGCCCCACTCGACAGAGACGGCGGCCCGCTGATGCGCGCACTGATGGTCACCTGGGACGGGGGCGGCAACCTCCCGCCCGCTCTCGGCATCGCGCGTGAGTTGCAGCGGCGCGGCGATCGGGTCCGCGTTCTCGGCCACGAGATCCAGCGCGCCGAGATCGACGCGGCCGGTCTCGAGTTCCACCCATTCGTGCGGGGACGCGACTACGTCTCGGCCGAGCCCCGCGGCACGGTCGGCGGCGTGCTCGGACTGGTCGGCCTGTTCGCCGACCGCGGCATCTCCGAGGACGCTCTCGAACTGCTGCGCCCGGAGCCGGCTGACATCCTGATCGTGGACTGCCTGCTCTGGGGCGCGACCGGCGAACTCGTCGCGAGCAGCGGCATCCCTGTCGTCTCCTTAGTGCACAGCCGCGCCGACTTCTTCGACCGCAATGCGCGCGGTCCACTCGGGATGCTCGCGCGGCTGCGTGGCGCCGACCCGCTCGCGAGCCGCAATGCAGCCATGCGCCTCATCACGACCCGGGCGGATTTCGAGCCGCCGCGCGACGATCCGGCCGCGAATCCGCACACCGGCTTCGTCTGGCAGGGCGAACCGGTCGAGGCGACCCCCTCGGAGCACCCTGATGTGCTCGTCAGCTTCAGCACGACGACGTTCCCCGGCCAAGCAACCGCCCTGCAGCGCGTGATCGACGCTCTCGCCGACGAGGACGTGCAGGTCACGGTCACCTCCGGTGCTGTCGACCCGGCGACATTGCGTCCGGCGGCGAATACTCGGATCGTCCGCCGTCAGGACCACGCCGAGTTGCTGCCGCACTCCTCGCTGGTCATCGGGCACGGCGGCCACGCCACCACGGCTCGAGCGTTGGGGCACGGCATCCCCGTGCTGGTGATGCCGATGCATCCGCTCATGGACCAGCCGGCAATCGGGCGCGCGGTCGAGGCACTGGGGGTGGGAATGTCGCTGCCGAAGTCGGCGAGCGCGCCACGCATCCGGGAAGCCGCGCGTCGTCTGCTCACCGATCGGCAGGTGCAAGCCGCAGCGCGCCGCATCGGTGTCGAGACCCGCTCGCGCGACGGCGCTGCGACCGCCGCCGATGTGATCGCGGCCGCTGCTGCGCACCCGACGTCGGACTCACGCGGGGTCGATGCCGGGTGAGTCGCCGGTGACGATGGAGCGATCAGCGCTGCCATCTGCGGACGCCGACTCAGTCCTCGGGATGCCCGCCGTACACGCGGATCTTGAACTCAGTCGCCTCCAGGGCCAGTCGCAGCTCGCGGAGCTGATGGCGGATCCGCTCCCGCTGCTCGACCATGATCGTCCGCCGTTCGGCCTGG
>DASYEC010000051.1:0-107851 GCA_036499225.1 Conexibacter sp. | reverse complement strand
GCCCTCAGGCCCCATCACCGCCACCTCCGCCGTCGGCCAGGCGAAGTTGAAATCAGAGCGGATGTGCTTGGAGCTCATGACGTCGTACGCACCTCCGTACGCCTTGCGCGTGATCACGGTGACCTTCGGGACGGTCGCCTCGGCATAGGCGTACAGCAGCTTGGCGCCGTGACGGATGATCCCGCCCCACTCCTGCGCGGTCCCAGGAAGGAAGCCGGGGACGTCGCAGAAGGTGACGATCGGGATGTTGAACGCGTCGCAGGTGCGGACGAACCGCGCGGCCTTCTCGGAGGCGTTGATGTCGAGCACGCCGGCGAGCGACGCCGGCTGGTTGCCAACGATGCCGACTGGGAAGCCGTCGAGCCGCGCCATCCCGCAGATGATGTTCGTCGCGAAGTGCTCGTGGACCTCGAGGAACTCGCCGTCGTCAGCGATCAGGCGCACGACGTTGCGCATGTCATAGGGCTTGTTGGCGGAGTCGGGCACGACCGTGTCGAGCTCCGCGTCCATCCGCTGCGGGTCGTCGGTGGGCGCGACGCGCGGCGGCTGCTCGAGGTTGTTCGACGGCAGGAAGGAGAAGAGGTAGCGCGCGTCCTCCAGGCAGGCGTCCTCGTCGTCGGAGGCGAAGTGCGCCACCCCGGACTTCGAGTTATGCGTCATCGCGCCGCCGAGCTCTTCGAACGTCGGCTCCTCACCGGTGACGGTCTTGATCACGTCTGGGCCGGTGATGAACATGTGAGAGGTCTCTCTCACCATGAAGATGAAGTCGGTTATCGCCGGCGAGTAGACCGCGCCGCCCGCGCACGGGCCCATGATCAGCGAGATCTGCGGGATCACGCCCGAGCACTTGACGTTGCGCAAGAAGACGTCGCCGTAGCCGCCGAGCGAGACGACGCCCTCCTGGATGCGGGCGCCGCCGGAGTCGTTGATGCCGATGACGGGGCAGCCGATCTTCGCGGCCAGGTCCATCACCTTGCACATCTTCTCGGCCATCACCTCGCCGAGCGAGCCGCCGACGACCGTGAAGTCCTGGCTGAAGACGCAGACGCGGCGGCCGTCGATCGTGCCGTGGCCGGTGACGACCGCGTCGCCCCACGGCCGGTTCTTCTGCATCTCGAAGTCGTGCGTGCGGTGGCGCACGAACGTGTCCAGCTCCTGGAAGGAGCCCGGGTCGAGCAGCTTCTCGATCCGCTCACGGGCGGTGTACTTGCCCCTCGCGTGCTGCTTCTCCACGGCGGCGGCGGAGGCAGAGTGAATCGCCTCTTCGCGCAGCTCGTTGAGCTGGCCGAGCTTCTCTTCGAACGTTTCTGGAGCCTTTTGACGCATAGCGGACGGCGATGTTACGCCCCCGCCCGCGCGAGGCTCCCCGATGGCGTCTGGGGCGGTGGTGCGACGCAGCCGGCTAGGCGCCAGGCTTGACGACCATCACGAACAGCGCGACGACGACGAGCAGCCAGATGACCGCGCCGATGGCGGCGCGCTGTCTGAGCAGTCTCTCGTACTCGGCGCTGAACGTGACCGTGTCGCCGCTCCCGCTCCCACTGCGCTGCAGCTCGAGCGCGGCGAGGTCGCGCAGTCTGCGGGCGTTGGGGACCATGAAGCCGTGGTCGAGGCCGACGATCACGATCAGCAGCACGAGCGCGCCGCTCCACCAGCCGCTGGACGAGTTGCTCCAGCGGTCCGAGGTCGCCATGTAGATGCCAGCGACCAGCACGACGACGGCGGCCGGCGCCGTCAGACGGCGGCTGATCGCCATCTGCGCCTCGTAGACGGAGGGCATCGAGCGCGGGTCGAGCTTGCGCGCGACGCCGTCGATGATCGGGTACGCGAACGTCACCCCGAAGGCGATGACCGCCGCGACGATGTGGATGAACAACACGATCGCGTAGAAGTCGACATGTCCCGGAGTGGTCATGCCGTGCACGCTACCCGACGGCGCTGATGGGCCGCGTCGCCGCCGCCGGCGGAAACGTCAGCCGTGCCGACGTCCTGGCGCGGGGCGTCGGGTCAAGCGCGACGACGCGCTCGGCGCCCGCCCGAGCGCCGCCGCGGCTGCGTCACCGCGGCGGCGTCGTGCGACGTCAGCGCAGTCTCAGCTGCACCGTCTTGGACTGATGCACCTTTTTGGTCTCCAAGGTGCCGACGACGAGCGGCGCGGGGCCGTTGCGCGCCGCGAGCCGTCTCGCCAGCTTCGGGAAGCTGGCGCGAATGCCGCTGACGCTGACCGACACGTTGGCAGCGCCATTCGCGGGCAGCGACAGCGTGATCCGGCCGCCCTTCGCTCTCACCGCGCTGGCGGGGAGGCGCTTGCCGCTGGCCTTCGCGACGAGATGCGCGCCGCGCAGCTCGAGGCCGGTCGGCAGCGCCAGCCGCACGTTCGTGAACGGCTTGGCGCCCGTCGGCGCGCTGACGCTCGCCGTCATCGTGGCGCGCCCGCGGCGCATCCGCAGCGACCCGCTCACGATCGGCTTGCAGCCCTGCGCGCCGAGGCTCGGTCGCGCCGATGCGCGCCCGCCGTTCTGCCCCGTGAAGGCGGCGGTGACGACGCGCTGAGCGCAGATGTCACGGATCGTCGTCAGCACGCCCTGGGGCCCTCTCAGACTGAGCGTGAAGCGCGACAGCGAGATGTCGGGGACGGCTGGGAACGTCGTGACGAGCTGGTTGCTTCTCGTGATCGTGATCGGGCCGTCGAGGTCGATCGACGCCTCGCCGCGCAGCTGCGCGACGAGCTTGGGCAGCCCGGTGCCGACTCTGACGAGGTGGACCTGGCCGGTGAGCGGCTTGTCGATCAACGGGCTGACAGCCGTCGCCGTGCCGACGTACGACGGCCGCGGGCATCTGAAGCTCGCGACGAGCGACGGGTCGCAGACGTGCTTGAGCGTCTCGAGGTTGGCGGCGAGCGAGCGCGGCAGCGTGACGACGGCCGTTCTCATCGCCGCCTGCCCGGCGGCCTGGGTGATGCTCACCGCCAGCGCGGGGTGGGACTTGATCTTCAGCGCGTTGTTCCCGCTGATCGTCGCCGTGATCTGAGGCGCGAACGGAACTCTGTCGCAGCCGTTGATGTCGAGCGTGCTCGAGGCGCTTGCGTCGGGCCCGCCGTCGAGCGGCGTAAACGTGCCGCTCGCCTGCTTGGTGCCGCAGCTGGTCGGGTTGCGCATGAAGCCGTCGCGGTCGATCGTCACCACCAGCCTGCGGATCGCGAGCGGGATGCCGTCCTGCAGCGCCGGGATCGCGTCGCTGATCACGTCGAGGTGGCCGTCGTTGGCGAGCACGAGCCGCTCGTTGACGATCACGGTTCCGGCGTCGACCGGGCCGAGCTTCGCCGGCACGACGATCGACAGCCCGGCGATGTCGCTCGGTTGCTTGGGCTCCGTGAGGTAGACCTGGCCGGGCAGCGTCGGCGGCTCGTCGCCGGAGCCGATCGTCGCCCGCACGCTGCCAGCCTTGCTGGTGTCCGGGCAGGCGTTGATCGCCGCGACTGGCAGCGCGCACTTCGTCATCCCCGGCAGCGCCAGGTCGCCGAGCAGGCCGGGCGGCAGGCTGAAGGCGACGCTGCCGACCGGGACCGTTCTGTCTGGCCGCTCGAACGAGAGCGTGAAGCCGGTGCTGGCGCCCGCCTGTGAGGTGCTGACCTGGGTCGCCATCGACGGGGTGAAGGCGCGATTGCAGTCGGTCGTCGTGAACGAGCCCTGCGGCTGGACCGTGGGGCCGCCGGACCACGGTCCGACGATCGCGGTAGCGACGCTCTCGCCGCAGGTCGTGGGGGTGACGAGCGCCGACTGCGGCCCGCCTCTGAACGTCAGTCTGAAGTCGGTGAAGGCGATCTGCGGCAGGTCGCTGAAGACCGTCGTCACCTGCCCGGTTCTGAGGTCGGGGTTGACCGAGGCGGAGAGCTTGATGTGCGCGCCGAACAGCGGCACGTCGAGGAACAGCCGCAACCGGTCGCTCGGCGTCTGGGTGCCGAAGTAGACGGTGCCGGGGAAGTCGCCGAGGATCGGCGATCTGAAGTCGATCGAGCCGACAGCGGAGGAGGCCGGGCAGTCTGTCGCGACGGCCGTGTCGGACCGCGCGAAGCCCGCGTCGGTGCAGGCGTCGAGCCGTGCGGCGAGCGCCGGGTTCAACAGCACGCCGGGCGGCGCGATGACGGTCGTCGAGCGGACATGCGAGTCGATCCGCGTCTCTGTGTCGGCGCTCGGCTGCACGTCGAAGCTGATCGCAGAGGTCGAGTCGGCGGTCGCGGGGTCGGCGGCCGTCGTCAGCGAGGCGCCGAACGGCTCGCCGGCGCAGTCGGTCGGGGTGTAGCTGTCCGAGCTGCTGCTCGTGGCGCCCGCCTGGGACTTCGCTGTGATCGTCACCGCGGCCGGGACGCACGAGGTCGGGTTGGTGAAGAAAGGTCTACCGCCGACGTAGCCGTAGAGCGTCTGCGTGATCGTCTCGATGTGAACGTTGAATCCTCCCGGCTCGACGGAGGGCAGCCCGCTCAGCGTCGCGGTCAGGCCGAGGTCGTGCGGGTCGACGGTGATTGGGACGAGCAGCTTGAGCGGGTCGCTCACGCCCATGAACGAGGGGAGGTAGAGCCCGAACTCCGCTGGCGATCCGGCCGGCGCATCGATGTTGTAGAGCTGGCCAGGCAGCGTGACCGGGCCGAGCTTGACGGGCCCGAACCACAATCCCGCGGTCGTGCTCGTCTCGCCGATCTGCGTGTCCGCGTCGCACGTCGGCGGCGACGCGTCATCGGCGCCCCACTGTTCAGCCGAGCAACGAGGCGCGTTGTTGACGTACGCGACGATGCCGGGCCCGAAGTGGATTTGAAGGTCTCTGGCGCTGTCTGCATTCGGAACGTCGTTGTCACCGAAGTCGATTGTTGTTGTTTGGTTAGGATGGGCTCCGGCTGTGTTAGGGCCGGCGTCCGGCATTGCGCCTGTTGATGCCTCCGTCGTCACCGTGACCCCGCCGTGCGGGATCGAGAACGCTTGCGCGCTCGCGGTAAACGCAAATGCGCAGACGAGAGCGACGAGCGCTGTTAACAGCGCTCGCGCGGGAACGAGCTTCATCTCACCTCTCCTTGAGACGGCCCGCAACCCAGGCCGTCCACGTTGAACGAGGCGCACTATAGGCCTGCCGTCAAGCGATGGCAAACACGTATGTTTCACCTAATTACCGGATTGGCGATCGGCTCAATTCCGGGATCCTTGGCCAGTCAGAACAACTCACGCCGTCGCGGCTCCCGCACCGCGACGGCGTGATGTGCGCTGAAACGGGGGGTGTGTCAGCGCAGCTTGAGCTTCACGGCACGCCTCGTGCGGGCGTTATCGGTCTGCCGTGCGCCGACGACGAGCGTCGCCTTCCCTCTGCGCAGCGCCAGCCGTCTCGCGACTCTCGGCGAGCCGGCGCTGACTCCGCGCGCGGTGAGCACGAGCGATCTCGCGCCGCGCTTGGGCAGCTTCACGGTGATCGTGCGGCCCTTCGCCTTCACCGCTCTCTTGCCGACGCGCTTGCCGGCGGCCTTCGCCGTGAGCTTCGCGCCGCTCGCGCTCAGGCCCTTGGAGAGCGTCAGCTTCACGCTCGCGAGCGGCTTGCCGCCCTTCGGGACCTTCACGCTTGCCTTCAGCGTGCCGCGGCCTCCGCGCATCTTCAGCGACCCGCTCGCGGTCGGTCTCGTGCAGCCTTGCAGGCTCAGTCTCGGCTTCGCGCTCGTTGACTTGCCGTTCTGGCCGGAGAACGCGGCGACGACGGTCGACTGGGTGCAGAGGTCGCCAATCGTCGTCAAGACGCCGTGGGGCCCTCTGAACGCGAGCGTGAAGCTCGACAGCGTGACGTCGGGGATCGAGGCGAACGTCGTGACGATCTGGTTCGTTCTGTTGATCGTGATCGGGCCGTCGAGGTCGATCGACGCCTCGCCGCGCAGTTGGACGACGAGCTTTGGCAGCCCGGTCCCGACTCTGACGAGGTGGACCTGCCCGGTCAGCGGTCTCTCGATCAGCGGGCTGACCGCCGTTGCGTTCGCGACGTACGAGGCGGTCGGGCACCTGAAGCTCGAGACCAGCGCGGGGTCGCATATGTGCCTGAGCGTCTCGAGGTTCGTCGACAGCGAGCGCGGCAGCGTCACGACAGCCGATCTCATCGCCGCCTGGCCGCTTGACTGGGCGATTCTCACGGTCAGCGCCGGGTGCGTCTTGAGCTTCGTCGCGCCTCTGCCGCCGATCGTCGTGGCGATGCTCGGCGCGAACGGGAGCCTGTCGCAGCCGTTGATGTCGAGCGTGCTTGACGCGCCCGCGTCAGGCCCGCCGTCGAGCGGCGTGAAGGTGCCGTTCGCCTGCTTGGTGCCGCAGCTGGTCGGGTTGCGCATGAAGCCGTCGCGGTCGATCGTGACGGTCAGTCTGCGGATCGCCAGCGGGATCCCGAGCTGGAGCGCGGGGATCGGGTCGCTGATCACGTCGAGGTGGCCGTCGTTGCCGAGCACCAGCCGCTCTCCGACGATCACCGTCCCGGCGTCGACCGGCCCGAGCTTCGCCGGCACGACGACGAGCAGCCCCGCGATGTCGCCGGCCTGCCGCGGCTCGGTCAGATACGCGGAGCCGGGCAGTGTCGGTGGCTCGCCGCCGGAGCCGACGACCGCCTGCACGCTGCCGACGCGGCTGGAGCCCGGGCACCCGCCGGTCGCCGCGACGCTCAGCGGGCACTTCGTCAGCCCTCTCAGCGCCAGCGAGCCGAGCAGGCCAGGCGGCAGGTTGAACGCCACTCTGCCGACGGGCACCGTTCTGTCGGGCCGGTCGTACGTCAGCGTGAAGGCGGGGCTCGCGCCAGCCTGCGGGGTGGAGACCGCCGTCGTCATCGACGGCGAGAAAGCGCGACTGCAGTCGGTCGTCGTGAACGAGCCCTGTGGTCTGGCGACAGGACCGCCCGACCACGGCCCGACGATCGCGGTCGAGACGTTCTCGCCACAGGTTGTGGGCGTGACGAGCGCCGACTGCGGGCCGCCGTTGAACGTCAGTCTGAAGTCGGTGAACGCGATCTGCGGCAGCTCGCTGAAGACGGTCGTCACCTGCCCCGTCGTGTAGTCCGGGTTGACCGTCGCCGAGACCTTGATGTGCGCGCCGAACAGCGGCACGTCGAGGAACAGCCGCAGCCGGTCGGTCGGCGTCTGCGTGCCGAAGTAGACCTTGCCGGGGAACGGCCCGAGGATCGGCGAGACGAACTCGATCGAGCCGACCTCTGAGGAGGCCGGGCAGTTCGCGGCGACCGCCGTGTCGCTCTGCGCAAAGCCCGCGTCGGTGCACGCGTCCAGCCGTGCGGCGAGCGCCGGGTTGAGCAGCACGCCCGGCGGCGCGATGACCGTCGTCGTGCGGACGTGGGAGGTCGCGAGCGGCACGTCGTTCGCCGACGGCTTCACATCAAAGCTGATCGCAGACGTCGAGTCGGCTGTCGCCGGTTCGGCGGTCGTCGCAAGCGAGACGTCAAACGGCACTCTGTCGCAGTCCGTCGGCGTGTAGGTGCCCGAGCCGCTCGTCGTCTGCCCGCCGTGCGACGTCGCCGTCACCGTGATCGGTGCCGGGATGCACGAGGTCGGGTTCGTGAAGAACGAGCCGCCTCTGCTGGTGTAGCCGAACAGCGTCTGCGTGACTCTGTCGACGTGGATCGGAATGGTTCCGAGCATCGGGATCTCCGCCGTGTTCGGCAGGCCGCTGAGCTTCGCGGTCAGCCCGAGGTCATGCGGGTCGACCGTGATCGGCGAGACGAGCTTGATCGGAGCACCGCCGAGCGCCGACGGAATCTCGATCCCGAACGCCGCCGGGATCGTCACGGGGTCTGGCGAGGGAATCCGGTAGATCGTGCCCGGCAGCGTCAACGGAAGTCTGCTCGCTACCGGGACTATCGGAGGCACCGCTTGCGCCGTGACCGAGGTCGACGTCGAGCCGACGACCGAGTCAGGGCAGCCGGTTCTGGTGGGCGTGGTTGCATCCCACGTCGTGCACGCGGGCACGTGGTCCACGTACGCGACGACGCCCGGCGCGAGATGGATCGAGACCGAGTCGACGCTGTCGGCGGTTGGGTCGCCGACGTCGTCGAACGGGATCGTGATGTCCATCACGGGGTGCGCTCCGGCGGCGCTCCGCGACGGCAGCGCTCCGACCGGCTCAGTGCCCGTCGGGACGCGCGGGCCGACGTTCACAGCGCCGTCGGGGATTGCAAACGCCTGCGCGCTCGACGCGAACGCGCACGACAGCAGCACTGCGACGAGCGCCCCGACCGGCGCTCGCAGGGGGACGAGCCTCATTTCTCACCTCTCCTTGCGACGTTCGGTGCACCCGTCGGGTGCCGTCCTTGGACGCACTGCATGCCCGCAGGCAAGGAGTGGCAAACGCGCGCGTTCCAGGCGAAACGCGCGCGACGGTTCAGATTTCTGCCTGATACGTCCCGAAGACGTCGCGCAGGGCGCCGCAGACCTCGCCCATCGAGCAGCGGTCCTTCAGCGCCTGGCGGATCACGGGCAGCAGGTTGTCGCTCCCGACCGCCGCGGTGCGCAGCTCGGCCAAACGATCAGCGACGAGCTGCTGGTCGCGGTTCTCCTTGAACGCCTTCAGGCGGCCGACCTGGGCCCGCTCGGACTCGGGGTCGACGCGCAGCAGCTCCTGCACCTCCAGGGCGCCGTCAACGAAGCGGTTGACGCCGACGACGACGTCCTGCTCCTGCGCGTAGCGCTCCTGGTAGCCCCACGCCGACTCCTCGATCTCGTTCTTGATGAACGCGATCGCGTTGACGGAGCCGCCGAGCTCGTCGACCTTCGCGATCAGCTCGGTCGCGCGCTGCTCGATCTCGCCCGTCAGCGCCTCGACGAAGTAGGAGCCCGCGAACGGGTCGACGGTGTCGGACGCGCCCGACTCGTAGCCGATGATCTGCTGCGTGCGCAGCGCGATCTTCGCGGCGCGCTCGGTCGGCAGCGCCAGCGCCTCGTCGAAGCCGTTGGTGTGCAGCGACTGCGTGCCGCCGCAGACGGCCGCGAAGCCCTGCAGCGCGACGCGCACGATGTTGTTCTCCGGCTGCTGCGCGGTCAACGTGACGCCGCCCGTCTGCGTGTGGAAGCGCAGCTTCAGCGAGCGCTCGTCTCTGGCGCCGAAGCGGTCACGCATGATCGTCGCCCACATCGCGCGTGCTGCGCGGAACTTCGCGACCTCTTGGAAGACGTTGTTGTGGCCGTTGAAGAAGAACGCCAGGCGCGGCGCGAAGTCGTCGACGGCGAGGCCCGCGTCGATCGCCGCTTGCACGTACGCGATCCCGCTGGAGAGCGTGAACGCGACCTCCTGCACCGCCGAGCAGCCCTTCTCGCGGAAGTGGTAGCCGGAGATCGAGACCGTGTTCCATCTCGGCACGTGCTGCTTGCAGTACGCGAACAGGTCGGTCGTCAGCCGCATCGACCCCTCGGGCGGGTAGATGAAGTTCCCGCGCGCGATGTACTCCTTGAGGATGTCGTTCTGGACGGTGCCGCGCAGCTGCTCGGGCGCGACGCCCTGCTCCTCGCCGACGAGCTGGTAGAGCAGCAGCAGGACCGCGGCGGGCGCGTTGATCGTCATCGAGGTCGAGACCTCGTCGAGCGGGATCCCGTCGAACGCCGTGCGCATGTCGTCGATCGTGTCGATCGCGACGCCGGTGCGGCCGACCTCGCCGAGGCAGCGAGGGTCGTCGGAGTCGAGGCCGAGCTGGGTCGGCAGGTCGAACGCCATCGAGAGACCGGTCGAGCCGTTCGCGAGCAGGTACTTGTAGCGCTCGTTTGACTCCTTCGCCGACGCGTAGCCGGCGTACTGCCGCATCGTCCACAGCCGCTTGCGGTACATCTCCGCGTGCACGCCGCGCGTGTAGGGGAAGTCGCCGGGCTCGCCGAGCTGGAGCTGCTCGGGCACGTCCTGCGCGTCGTATCGCTGCTTGACCTCGATCCCGGAGTCGGTGAAGCGGCGCGGATCGTCGGGGCCGACGATCGGGGCGATAAAGCGGTGGTCCTCGGTCACGCTCATGCGTGCGAGGTTACTTCGCGCCTTTCGCAAAGACCGCCGATCCGGCGTGCGCGGACACGTGGGCGCCGCGCTGGGGTCAGGCGCTCGGACCGGTCGGCGGCGAGCGTCGTACGCTTGAGGGATGAACGTGCGAGTCCGCCTCTTCGCGATGCTGCGCGAGCGCGCCGGCGCGAGCGAGCTGCAACTGGAGCTGCCCGACGGCGCCCGCGTGCGCGACGCGCTCGCGACCGACCAGGTCGTCGCCCTCGCCGGCGGCCTGTCGCTCGTGATGGCCGTCAACCGCGAGTACGCCGACGAGGAGCAGGTGCTGGCGCCAGGCGACGAGCTCGCGCTCGTGCCGCCGGTCTCCGGTGGGGCGGGGGAGACGGCCGCCGAGCCACATGTGCGCATCTCTGAAGAGCCGCTCTCGCTCGACGCGCTGATCGCCCATGTCCGCGACCCGCGCGCCGGCGCCGTCGTCACCTTCTCGGGCGTCACGCGCGACGTCGCCTCGCTCGAGTACGAGGCGTACGCCGAGATGGCGCTGAGACAGATGGACGCGATCGTGCGCGAAGCGATCGACCGCTACGGGCTCTGCGCCGCCGCCGCCGAGCACCGCGTCGGCACGGTGCCGCTGTCAGAGGCGTCGGTGCTGGTCGCCGTCTCCGCGCCGCACCGTCCCGAGGCGTTCGACGGCGCGCGCGAGATCATCGACCGCATCAAGGCCGCCGCCCCGATCTGGAAGCAAGAGGTCGAGGGCGGCGAGGCGACGTGGGTAGAAGGAACCCGCCCGCCCACCCGGCCGCCCACGCCGTAACGGTCGCTCGCGGAGCCGCCCCCGACCGTCGCGCCGAGCCCCGCTCAGCGACCAGCCCCCTCCAGGCGCCACGACGCATCCCAGAACGCCAGCTCATGGCGGCTGCTCGTGACGAACGCCGCGCGCAGCCGCGCGCGGCCGGCGTCGTCGAGCCCCGCGGCGACGCGGTCGGTCAGCTCGCGACACCAGACGGCCTGCGCCTGGAAGGCCGGGTCCGCGTACGCCGCGATCCAGCGGGCGTAGCCGGCGTGGGGCGGCGGCGCGGCGGCAGCGAGCCGCTCGCCGACCTCGGCGTAGCCCCACATGCACGGCAGCAGCGCCGCGACCAGCTCGCCGAAGTCGCCAAGCCCGGCGGTCCGCAGCAAGAAGTCGGCATAGGAACGCGTCGTCGGCGTCGGGCGCTCGGCCTCCAGCTCGGCGGCGGAGATGCCCCATTCGGCCGCAAGCGCGCGGTGCAGGCCCATCTCGGTGACGAGCGTCGCCTGTGCCAGCTCGGCGAGACGGCCCATCGTGTCGAGGTCGGGCGCTCGCGCGCAGCCGAGCGCGAGCAGCCGGCCGTAGTCGATCAGGTACAGGTAGTCCTGCCGCACGAAGTGGCGGAAGCGCTCCGCGTCGAGCGTGCCGTCGCCGATCCCGCGCACGAACGGGTGGGCATGCTGCGCCTCCCAGACCTCCGCGGCGGCGGCGCGCAGGGCGTCGGAGAAGCGGGCCGCCACGTCGCTTTAGAGCGCGCCGCCGGCGGCCTTGGGGGCCGTCGGGTCGCTGCCGCCGTCGCCGGGCTGCTCGCGCGCGAGCCAGTCCTCGATGTCCATCGGGCGGTCGGCGAGGCGCTCGACGATCGTCAGCAGGTCCGACATCGAGGCGACCTCCTCGACCTGCTCTTTCAGGAACCACTGCATGAACTGCTCGCTCTGGAAGTCGCCCTCCTCGCGTGCGATCCCGACGAGCTCGCCGATCTGGTCGCTGACGCGCTTCTCCTGGTCGAGCGAGAGCGCGACCGGCGCGACGACGTCGTCGAAGGCGGTCTCTGGCGCAGCGACGCCCGGGATCGTGACCTGCTGGTCGGCGTCGAGCAGGTACTGGACCATCATCATCGCGTGGTTGCGCTCCTCGACCGCCTGCGCGTAGAAGAACGCGGCCAGCCGCGGCAGCGTCTCGCCGTCGTAATAGACGCCGTTCGCGATGTACTGCTGGGAAGCGGCGAACTCGTAGGCGATCTGTTCGTTGAGACGGTCGACGAAACGGGTGGCAGGCATGGTGTCTCCTTGATCGCGGGCTCGTTGAGGGCTCCGGCAGCGCCGTGCGAACGACGCTGCGAAATGGGGAATCGCGATCGTAGAGGAGATGGGGGGCGGCAAACGAGCCGGTTGCAGGGCTATCCTGCCGGGAATGTCTACCTGTCTCGTGACCGGCGGCGCGGGGTTTCTCGGATCGCATCTTTGCGACGAGCTGCTCCGGCGCGGCCATCGGGTCATCTGCGTCGACAACCTTGAGACGGGCTCGCTGGCGAACATCGAGCACATTCGCCGTCCCGAGTTCGTCCATCTGAACGTCGACATCATCACGCCCTACTTCGTCGACGAGCCGGTGGACTTCGTCTATCACCTCGCTTCGCCGGCGTCGCCGATCGACTACCTGCGGCTGCCGCTGCACACGCTGAAGGTCGGCTCGCACGGCACGCACCACACGCTCGGCCTCGCCAAGCGCCACCGCGCGCGCTTCCTGATCGCCTCCACGAGCGAGGTGTACGGCGACCCGCGCGAGCACCCCCAGAAGGAGAGCTACTGGGGCCACGTCAACCCGATCGGCCCGCGCGGCGTCTACGACGAGGCGAAGCGCTACGCCGAGGCGCTGACGATGGCGTACCACCGCCAGCAGGGCGTCGACACGTCGATCATCCGCATCTTCAACACGTACGGCCCGCGGATGCGCCCGCATGACGGCCGCGCGATCCCGACCTTCCTGCGCCAGGCGCTGCAGGACCAGGCGATCACGGTCTTCGGCGACGGCTCGCAGACGCGCTCGTTCTGCTTCGTCGCGGACCTGATCCGCGGCATCGTCTCGCTGGCCGAGTCCGACGTCCACACCCCGGTCAACATCGGCAACCCGGACGAGTTCACGCTGCTCGAACTGGCGAAAACGGTGATCGAGGTGACCGGGTCGCGCTCTGAGATCGTCCACGAGCAGCTGCCGACCGACGACCCGCAGGTCCGCCGGCCCGACATCTCGCTTGCCACGGAGCTGCTTGAGTGGGCGCCTGAGGTGGGGCTGCGCGAGGGGCTGGAGCGCACGATCGCCGACGCCGGCGCCGAGGCGCTGATCGGGGCGCCGCGCTGAGCCGCCCCGCAAAAGGCCGGAACTTCGGGAGTCCCGGCCCGTTTGACCTTGGGAGGTCATGCATCGAGTGGCGAACGGCGCGCTGAACGTCGATCAGCAGCAGGGACAGAGAGCGGCGGTGCCGCTCATGTCCGACAGAGACGTCCGCCGCAAGCGGCCGCCGGCTCTGTCGTTCCTGCTGCGGCTGGCGACGCTGCGCCGCTTCCTGCGGATCGTCTCGCTGCTGGCGCTCGACTTCGCCGGCGTCTACGCCGCTCTCTACACCGCGCTGCTGCTGAAGCTCGTCGTCCAGGGAGAGCACAGCTTCGGCGCCAGCGTCGACCTTGCCGCCGGCCAGACGCGGCAGTTCCTCGCGTTCGCGTACCTCCTCACGGTGCTGCTGTTCGCGCGCTCGGACCTCTACTCCGACCGCTCGCGGCGGCCCGGCCTGCCGCGGATCGTCGCCTCGCTGTTCCAGGTCACGGTCGTCGCGCTCGTCTTCGCGATCCTCAGCGGGCAGCACTTCAGCAGCTACTACGTCTTCTACTCGTCGTTCGCCTTCTCGACCGTCTACGTCTCGTCGCTGCGCTGGCTCCACACGCAGGTGACCGGCTGGATGCTGAGCCGGGCCGGCTACGCGCGCCGCGCGCTGCTCGTCGGCAGCGGCAAGCAGATCGACCAGGTCGCGCATGCGCTGGCGGCGACGCCCGGCCGCGACATCCATCCGGTCGGCTACATCTCGCTGACGCCGCGGCCTGACAACGGCCTGCGCTCGCTTGGGTCGCTGGCGGACCTCGGCACGGTGCTCGACCGCGACCGCGTGCAGGAGGTGATCATCGCCGACCCGGACTTCCCGCAGGAGCACGCGGTCGAGCTGGTCGACCAATGCCACCGGCGCGGGATCGAGGTCCACGTCGCGCCCTCGACGATGGAGATCCTCGTGCAGCGCGCCGAGTTCATGCCCGGCCAGTCGCTGCCGCTGTTCACGCTCAAGCCGCCGGTCTTCGAGGGGATCGACTTCGCGCTCAAGCGGTCGTTCGACCTGCTTGTCGCCTCGCTCTCGCTGCTGGTGCTGTCACCGCTGCTGATCGTCTGCGCGCTCGCGGTCAAGCTGACCTCGCGCGGGCCGGTCTTCTACCGCTCGATCCGGCCCGGCATCGGCGGGATGCCGTTCGCCTGCCTGAAGTTCCGCACGATGGTCGACGACCACGCGCTCTCCGAGGACGAGCTGGAAGGGCTCAACGAGGCCGGTGGCGCGCTCTTCAAGATCCGTGACGACCCGCGCGTGACGCAGGTCGGTCGGATCCTCCGCCGCTACTCGCTCGACGAGCTGCCGCAGCTGATCAACGTCGTGCGCGGGCAGATGTCGCTGGTCGGCCCGCGGCCGCTGCCGCTGCGCGACTTCGAGAAGCTCGAGGAGTGGCACAAGAAGCGCTACCTCGTGCTGCCGGGGATCACCGGCCTGTGGCAGGTCTCGGGCCGCTCGGAGCTCGACTTCGACGACCTCGTGCGACTCGACTTCGTCTACCTCGAGCGCTGGTCGGTCGCGCTCGACCTCGTGATCCTGCTGAAGACGATCCCGGCAGTGCTGCTGCGCCGCGGGGCGTACTAAGCGGCGGCGTTCGTTACGCGGCGCGGGTTACCCCGCGCGTGTCAGGGCGCGGTCGTGCTGGCCGGCGGCGTGGAAGAGGTCGTGGACGGCGCGGCCCCCGCGGTCTGCGCTGCTTGCTGCGCTTTCGCGAGCTCGGTCTGCACCGCCGGGTTTCTCGGGTCGAGGAAGACCGCGGCGGCGAACGCCCCGAGGCCTCTGGAGAAGTCGCGCTGCCTGATCAGCAGGTCGCCGAGCGCGAGCCAGGCTTGGCTGCTGGCTGGCTGGAGCGCGACCGTGTGCTCGAGCGTCGCGACCGCCTCGTCCGCTCTGCCCTGCGACTCCTGGATCCCCGCGAGCGTCACGCGCGGGTCGATCCAGAGCGGGTTGAGGTCGATCGCATGCTGCGCGTCGGCGCGAGCGTCCTGCAGATGGTTGGAGGCCTGCGCGTCGTACGCGGCGAAGTCGGCGTTCTGCGAGCGCAGCGGCTGCCAGATCGTCCACGCGCCGACGAGCCCGGCGAGCACGACCATCGTCGCGAGCGCCAGCCGCGTCGGAGCGGCGATCTGCGAGCGGCGGCGCCGCGGTGTTGCGGTGGCTGTCGCGGCTTCAGCGGCATTTGCGACGAGCGGGCCGCGGCCAGCGACCCAGGCCGCCGCGAACAGCCCGACGACCGCGTTGCCCGGGATGAACCACGTCCAGTCGATCGCCGAGTGCGCGCCGAACGCGACGGCCGTCAGCAGCAGCGTGACGAGGCCGACCCGCTCGGGCGTCCACGGCACCGGCTCGCGCCGCTCCAGCGGCAGGCGGACCGTTGGCGAGCGCAGCACCGCCAGGAGCCACGCGCCGTAGCGCCGGCGCGGGCGCAGGCCGGTCGAGCGGCTCGCCGCGACCAGCCACGAGAGCAGCAGCAGCGCGTTGACGCCGATCCCGACGATGCCGAGGTCGGCGATCGTCTGGAAGACGTACCCGTGCGCGTGCCCGGCGCGCAGGCGGTCTGCCTGGATCGGTGCCCGGGCCGTGTCGTACGCGTCGGCGCCGACGCCGCTCCAGCGCGCGTATCTCCAGATCTTCAGGGCGTCGTCCCAATAGCGCGCCCGCAGGCTGCCCGCGGAGGTCAGGCGGCTCGGGTCGTTCGACGGCGGTATCGCGTTCGGGTCAGTCAGCTGGCTCCATACGTGCGAGACCGAGCCGCCGACGCCGCGGTCGGAGGTCGCCAGCTTGCCGATCCCCGCGACCGGCACCAGCGCGACGAGCACGAGCAGGACGGCGCCGACGTTGCGGCGGTTGGCGGGCGGCATCTGCGCCCGCGATGTCGCAAAGGCGTAGGCGAGGCCGGCGAGCAGCGCGAGGATCGAAACGGTCAGCAGCAGCAGGCCGAACTCGTGGCCGGCGGAGACGCGCACGTCGTCAGGAAGGCCGTCCTGCGTGAGCGAGTCGTTTGAGGCAGCCCAAACGCCGAGCACGATCGTCGGCAGCGCGGCGCAGATCAGCGCAGCGGCACTGCGCAGCCGCAGCGGCACGATCGCGACCCACAGCACGAGCGTCAGCACGGTGACGATCACCGCGCCGCGGCTGAACGACAGGATCATCGCGGTCAGCAGCAGCGTCAGCGCCGGGATCGCGAGCCCGCGCAGCGCGGCGTGGCCGTCGCGCCGCGTGCCGAGCCAAAGGCAGCCGGGCATCCCCAGGACGGCCATCAGCCCGACCGAGTTCCAGTAGTCGAACGGGGCGCGCAGGCGCCCGACGTCGGAGTCCGTCAGCGCCGGGAAGACCTTCGACAGCAGCGACCAGCCGCAGACGACGACGGTCGCCAGCACGACCGCGCCGACGACCGCGGCCCACCGTCTCGGCGAGATCCGCACGAGCGCGATCGCGGCGGCGAACGTGCCGAGGTACGCGAACAGCAGGTTGGCGGCGTTCCATGACGACGCCGGGTCGATTGACCACGTGATCGAGATCGCCGTAAGCGCCGCCAGCGCGGCGAAGAGCGCGAGCGTGATGCCGCCCCACAGCCGCTGGCCGGGCGGGGCGAGGACGGTCGCGACCGCGACCGTGACGGCGCCGAGCAGCGTCAGCACGATCTCCGGCACGGTCGTCGCGTCGAGCGCGCCGCCGCCGCCGGTCGAGAAGGCGACCGCGGCGAGGATCGCGCCGAGCAGCAATGTGACGAGCGGGTCGGGCCGCGCCGCGATCCGCTCGCGCAGCGACGGCGGTCCCTCTCCGGGCCGGCGCATGACGGGGCGGCTGTCTGCCGCCGGCGTCATCGGCGCGGCCTCGTCCTCAGCTGCGTCTGCGAGCGAGGACACGTCGCCCGATCGTGGTTCCCGCGACGGCGATCGCGCCGGCGCCGAGCAGCCCGAGGAAGACGATCAGCGCGGTCGGCAGCGTCGTGCTGCTCTCGCCCAGCGCCGCGGGGATCGAAGGTGTGACCGTCACCCCAGCGAGCTTGACCGGCGTGTCGCTGCCTGGTTGCTCCGGCGGCGGGGCGGCCGTCGCCGGAGGCGTTGCGGGGGCGCCGCCCGCGCCGGTCCCGTGCGTCAAGGCAGAGCCGCCCGCGCCTGTGGTCCCGCTGGTGCCGGTGCTGTTGTTGCTGTCGCCGGTGCTCGCGCCGCCGCCCAAGCCGCCGCCGCTGCCGCTGCCGGTGTCTCCGCCGACCCCGCCGCCACCGCTGGGCGAGCCGTCCTGGCCGCCGCCGTTCGCGCCACCGTCGCTGCCGCCGTCTCTGGGGGCCGAGCTGATCTGGCGCAGCTGCTTCTTGATCGCGAAGCCGCAGCTGGTGTACTCGGCGGTGTCGCCGGAGAGCTGCTTGAGCGCGCTTCTCAGCGCGGCCTCTGAGTATCTGCCCTGCAGCTCGCCGGTCGGCGAGCCGGTGCAGTCGTCGATCACGGCGTTGGCGCTCGCTGCCGACGTGAAGACGGCCGAAAGCGCCGCGATCGCGGCGAGCAGAAGGATGAAAGTCAGCGGTTTGCGCATAGGAACGGGGGCCTCGCCGGCCCCCGCGGCCGTCAACGCTAGCAAGGGGCCGTGTCCGAAACCTCGCTACGTGGTTGCGGTGGGCCGTGCAGGTTCAAACGGCCGCGTGCAGGGGAAGTTGCGCGAACGGCCGCCTCCACCGCACTCCGACGCCGGGGAGGGGCGCCGCGGGTCGGCGGCGCTCCTCCCCCGCACGTCGAAGCAATGCCGCGCTGGCGACGGAAGCCCGGGACCGGGGGCGGCCTCCGCCGACCAGGACCAGCGCGGCATGAGGCGCCTCCCGGCCCGAGGCGCGCCGGGCCGGGAGAACACCTTGACCGGCTGGTACCCGAGCCCCTGAGATACGAAAAACACCGCGTCTCAGCCTGTCTCCGGACTGACATCCGGAGCGTGAGCCGCGACAGCGCGAGCCCGCTGGCGCGCGGGCGGCACGCGCGACGGCCGTTGCTACCAGCGGCGATGCGCCGCGAGCGTCCGCTGCGCCTCGACTGCGGTCACGTACGGCCGCTGGGCGAGGAACTGGCGCGCCTCCGACATCGCGTCGGCATGCCGGTAGTCGTCAGCGATCGCCCGCGAGATGTGACGGATCGGGACGGCGTCGATCACGCCGATCCGCCAGCCGCGCTCGCGCGCGAGCGCCGACCAGTGGGAGTCCAGCCCCCAGCCGGTCCGCAGCGGCGGGAACGGCAGCAGCGTCTCGAACGTCGAAGAATGGAAGGCGCTGACCGGGCCGATCTCGACGAAGCTGGTCTCGCGCACGACCGTCTCGCTCTGACGCCGCGTCACGCGCCACGCCGCATGCGAGCGGCGGCGGTGGGCCGGCTGCGCGAGCCGCAGGTCGAAGCGCTCGACGAGGAAGAGGAAGCGGTCGAGGAAGCCGCGCGGCAGCTCGACGTCGTCGTCGAGCGCGATCAGCCAGTCGCGGCCGGCGGCGTTGTCGTTGGCCTCTAGCAGCGCGTTGAGGTTCTCGAACTTGCCGCGCCCGCCGATGTCGCAGGTCGCGACCTCGACGTCGTGGCGCGAGCGCAGCAGCTCGGCGCGCGACTGCGCCATCAGGTTCGGCCGGTCGTCGCGCGTGACGCCGATCGCAAGCACGCGCCGGCGCGGCGGAGCGGTCGCCGCCGCGCGCGCCAGCCGCGGCCCTTCCAACAACGCGCTGCGGCGAACGTCGATCAGCGCGTCCTCGATGCGGGTGCGCAGCTCGCGCCGCCGGCCCGTGACGACGCCGAGCTCGCCGGAGACGAAGTCGTCGCTCACCGTCTCACCGCTTCGGCGATCCGGCCGGCGCTGTGCGCGGCCAGGACGACGCCGTTGAGGCAGAGGCGGCGCGGGACGTGCCAACCGCAGCCGGCGAGCGTGCGCAGCTCGGCGACGAGCGACGGCGCGACGCCCTTGCGGACGTCGTTGCGGCGGCCGGCGCGGCCACGGTGATACGCGGCGCGCGACAGCTTGCGCAGCGTCGCGTCGGCGGCGGTGCGACGGTGGTCGAGCCCGGCAGCGGCGACGTAGCGGACGCGGCCGCCGGCGCCGGCGTGGCGCTCCTGCCACTCCTCCTCGTCGCCGCCGTTGTGGATCGACTCGTCGAAGCGGCCGACCGTCTCGAACGCGGAGCGGCGAATCGCGAGGTTGGCGCCCCACGCGAGCGGCACGTCGCGGTCGGCTGGCCCGGCGTCGAAGAAGGTGATCGGAGGCTCCTCGCGCCCGCAGGCATGCGGCCCGCCACCCTCCAGCCTTGCGCGGATCGGCCCGGTGAAGACGTCGCGGCCGGGCGTCGAGGCGGCCGCGGCGAGCAGCGCTGACAGCCAGCCAGCCGGCGCCTGTACATCGTCGTCGACGAACGCGATCAGCTCACCGTGCGCTGCGTCAACACCCGCGTTGCGTGCCGCGTTCAGGCCGCGCTGCTGCGGCAGCTCGACGACCCGTGCGCCGTGTCGCGCGGCGACTGCCGCGCTCGTCGCGTCGGGCCCGTCGAGCACGACGAGCAGCTCGGCGCCCGCGACCTTCGCCTGCGGCGCCAGCGAAGCGAGCGCGACGTCGAGGTAGCCCGCCCGCCCCCGCGTCGGCACGACGACCGTGGCGGCCGGGTCGCTCATCGCGCCGGGCGGTTACTTCCCCAACGAGCTGAGGTGGCTCGACTGGGTCAGGTCCTGGTCGCGCAGCCATGCGACGGTCTGGGCGATTCCGTCGCGGACGGAGATCTTCGCCTCCCAGCCGAGCAGCTCGCGCGCCTTCTCGACCGACGGCCAGCGGCGCACGACGTCGACCTCGAAGGTCGGCAGGTGCTTGAGCTCGAACGCGGCGGGGTCCTCGCCGCACGCCTCCCAGATGACCCGCGCCGTCTCGGCGATCGTCAGCTCCTCGGAGGCGGAGACGTTGAAGTCCTCGTTGAGCGCGGCGGGGTGGCCCATCGCGACGACGATCCCGTCGGCGATGTCGTCGATGTGCGTGAGCGTGCGCGTCTGTCTGCCGGAGCCGAAGATCTCCAGCGGCTTCTGGCCGCTGAGGACCTTCTTGATCACGTCCGGGACCATGTGCGCGATGCCCGGCTCGGGGTCGGGCATCTCGCCCGGGCCGTACGCGTTGAAGGGGCGGCAGATCGTGTAGGGCAGGCCGTGCTCGGCGTGCGCTGCGCGGCAGTAGACCTCGCCGGTCAGCTTCGAGAAGCCGTACGCCGAGGTCGGCGTCGGACAGTGCGGCAGGTACGCCTCGGTCGTCGGGTACTCAGTCGCGTTCTCGAACACCATCGAGGAGGAGACGTACGTGAAGCGCTCGACGCCGAGGTCGAGCGCGGCGCGGAAGACGGCGTTGTAGAGGCCGTTGTTGACCTCGGTCAGCGTGTGCGGCAGCTTGTGGAAGTTGCCGATCCCGCCGACGATCGCAGCGAGGTGGATGATCAGCGGGCAGCCGTCCATCGCCGCCTTCGCCTGCTCGACGTCGCGCAGGTCGCCGGTGTGGATCTCGCACGCCTCGCGCATCCACAGCGGCGCCTGGCGCTGGTCGGAGACGCGCACCTCGTAGGCCGGGTCGCGCATCAGGCGTCGGACGACCGCGGCGCCGATCGTGCCGGCGCCGCCAGTGACGAGCACACGCGTCATGAGTGAGAGGACTCCGTTCCGGGCAGAAGCGCCAGCTCGTCGGCGAACGCGAACACCTGGCCGCTGCCGAGGCAGTTCCACGGGTCGACGACCAGCGCGTTGTCAGCGGCCAGCGCCGCGATCGCTTGCACGGTCGCGGACGAGCTGAAGGCGGTGTGGTTGGCCGCGACGACGACGACGTCGGCGTCGCGCAGCGCCTCCTCCAGCGGCTGCGTCGGCGAGGCGACGAGCGGGTCGTGGACGGCGACGTCGGCGAGCTCGCGCTCGAGCAGGCGCACGAGCTTGTGCGCGAGCGAGTCGCGCTCGTCGTCGGTGTCGCGCTTGAAGGCGAGGCCCAGGACGGCGACCTTGCGGCCGTTCAGCGTCCCCTCCGGTATCCGCCGCTTCATGCCGGTGACGAGGAAGTTGGGAACCGACTCGTTGACGCGTGAGACAGCGAGCAGCATGCCGGGAGCGTTCGAGCGCTCCTCGGAGAAGGCGAAGTCCTTGCGCAGGCAGGTGCCGGCCGTGAAGCCGGGCTGCGCGAGGCCGCCGCGCGGGTAGTCGCGGTTGACGAGGTCGATCACGTCGAAGACGTTCGCGCCGTATTGCTCGCAGTCCATCATCAGCAGGTTGGGCAGCGCGAAGGTCGTGTAGCGCAGGATGTTCGCCCAGATCTTCGCCAGCTCGGCCTGCACCGGCGTCGTCTGCACGATCTCCGCGTCGAAGACCTCGAACAGCCGGGCAGTGCGCTCGCCGGAGGCCTCGCCGACGCCGCCGATGATGCACGGCAGCGTGTCGATCTCCTCGAGGAAGCGACCGGCGGCGATCCGCTCAGGGGCATGTGCGACGAAGAAGTCCTCGCCTGCGCGCAGCCCGCGCTTGCGCTCGAGGTAGCCGGCGACGAACTCGGTCGTGCCGGGCGCGATCGTCGAGCGCAGCACGATCGTCTGGCCGGGCCGCAGCAGCGGCAGCAGGTCGTCGAGCACCGAGCGGATGTCGCTCATGTCGATCTCGATGTGCGCCAGCGACGGCGTGCCGAGCGTCAGCACGATCGCGTTGGCGGCCGCCGCGTCGGTGACGCTCGTGCTCGTCGTCATCCGCCCGGAGGCGTGGACGCGCTCGATCAGCTCGTCGGCGCCGGTCTCCATGAACGGCATCCGTCCGGCGGCGATCGCGCCGAGGCGGGCCTGGTCTTTGTCGACGCCGACGACGGACAGACCGCGGTCGGCGAAGCTCAGGGCGAGCGGGAGGCCGATGCGACCGAGGCCGATGACCGCGACGTCGGGGGCTTGGGCGCTCATCCGCGAGAGGCTAGCGGGCGCGGCGGCCTGCGCGGTCGGCGGCCCACTGGCGCGCAAAACCGAGCACGAAACGCGGGTTGTGGCGCGCGTAGCGCTTCCACAGGCGCCGCGGCTCTTGCTTGAGGCGGAACAGCCACTCGAGGCCGTGCCGCTGCATCCACGGCGGCGCCTGCGGGACGAGGCCGGCGTGGAAGTCGAACGCGGCGCCGACGCCGACCAGCACGGGGGCGTCGAGACGGTCGCGCATCGCCGCCATCCACTTCTCCTGCTTGGGCACGCCGATGCCGACCCAGACGACGTCCGGCCTCGCGCGGTTGATGTCCGCCGCGACCTTGTCGAGCTCGCGTTCCGACATCGCGCGGAACGGTGGCGCGTAGCCGCCGACGATCCGCAGGCCGGGGAAGCGCTCGCGCAGCCTCAGCGTCAGCTTGAACAGCGCGCTCTGGTCGCGCCCGCCGTAGAGGTAGTGGCGCTGGCCAGTGGCCGTCGCGCGATCACAAGCGCGCGCCATCAGCTCAGGGCCGTAGACGCGGCTGTCGATGTCATGGCCCAGCGCGCGCAGCGCCCATGCGAGCGGCTGGCCGTCGGGCACCGTGAACGCGGCTCTGTCGACGGCGTCCCGCAGCGCCGTGTCGTCACGCGACTCCATCACTGTGTGGACCGCCGCGACGCAGACGTACTCGCGCGCTCTCGCCGCGACGGCGGCGTCGATCCAGTCAAGCACGCCCTCGTAGTCGATCACGGCGAGCCGGACGCCGACGACGGAGGCCTGCTCGACGGCGGGCAGCTCGGCCCCTTGCGGCGGCGCGAGCGCGCTGCCGGCGGGCGAAGAGGGAAGGATGACTTCGAAGGGGGAGGTCGACATGGTGCCGGCGCGACGGGGTTGGAAATCGTTCCGACACCGTCAACGGTGCAAACGGCAAAAGGTTGCGCTGTAGCTCCCAAGAGCCCCTCGGCGCCGCCCGGCCGGGCAGCCCGTCGCCGTTTGACGCGCTGGAGTCTAGTCCAGCGTCCGGCGAAAACTTGCAAGGCGCCGCCCACGCGTTGCGCGGCGGGCGCTCATCTGCCTGCTGGGAGCAGCGCGATCGTTGCTGGATCTTGCGAGAAGCGCACCTGCGCGGCGACGACCGTCGGCACCACGACCGGCGCGCCTTGCCGAAAGCGGAGGATCGTCCAGCGGGAGCTCGACGCTCGCTGCCCGCCGCCGAAGCTGGCAATCGGCAGACGCGTGCCGACGAGCGCGGGAAGACGGGGGCTGGCGCCCGGGTCGCTGGAGTCGGCGACGCCGGTGACGTCCACCTCCCGGACGGGGACGCCCGGGGCGGGCAGCAGCCTCAGGCCGTGGCGGTAGTAGCGCAGCGCGGCGAAGCCGTTGGCGGGGGAGATCACCACGACGCGCGGGCCGTTCGCGTGGCCGAGCGCCTGGGCGAGGCCGCGCCAGTCAGTCCGTTGGTAGTTGGAATCAGCCGCGACGGCGACGACGATCGCGAGCGACACGGCGCAGAGCGCGGTCAGCGCGGTCAGCGCGGCGGTCGCGACGCCGGGTGCCCGCCGCCCGACAGCCGGTGCGCCAGCGCCGAAGCCCGCGCCAGAGCGGGCCTCCGTATTCGCCCGCGCCCCGAAGCCCGCTGCAAGCGCCGCCAGCAACGGCACGAGCGCCGGGATCAGGTTGCGCGCGTTGACGTAGTCGAAGCCGACGAGCGCTCCGAGCAGCGGCAGCGCGATCCCGCTGGCACCGATCGCCGCGACGAGCAGCCCGCGCTTTCGTGTCGCCCCGCCCGCGCGCCGCACCAGCAGCCACGCCCCCGTCACGACGAGCGCCGCGCCGACGATGCCGAACAGCAGCGGCAGCGGGCCGTGGTACCCCAGCAGGAACTGCTTGGGGATCTGCAGCAGCCGCACGACGAGCGCGTCGCTCGCGATGTCGTACGGGTTTCCGCGCTGCGCCAGCAGCAGCGGCAGCAGCGCCGCCGAGACGACGAGGAGCGCGCCGCATGCGGCGATGGCGGAGCGACGGCGGGGGTGGCGCCACAGCAGCCAGACGCCCTGCGGCAGCAGCACGAAGCAGGCGAAGTAGTGGGTGGAGAGCGCGAGCGCCGACAGCAGCGCCCACCACGCGAGCGTGCGCGGCCGGTCGTCGTCGAGCGCGCGCAGGAACAGCAGCAGCGAGCCGGCGCTGAGCAGCGCGACCAGCTCGTAGCTGCGCGCCTCCTGCGAGAACCAGACGAGCAGCGGGTTGACGGCGGCCAGCGCCGCCGTCGCAAGCGCGACGCGCCGGCCGCCGATGCGGTTGCCGATCCCGTATGCGACCCAGACCAGCAGCGTGCCAGCGATCGCAGAGATCAAGCGCAGCGCGACCTCGCCGTCGCCGAACGCTCTCGTCACCAGCCACTCGAGCATGTAGAAGAGCGGCGGGTTGCTCTCTCTGTGCGGCAGCGCGCTGAGCATGTCGCCGAACGACAGGCGCGTCAGCTGCCAGGTGGCAGCCTCGTCGAACCAGATGCTCTGCACCCCCAAGGTGACAAACCGCAGCAGCGCGCCGAGCACGACGATGGCGGCGAGCGGGAGCCAGGCTGGCCAGACGCGAGCGTTCGAGACCGCTGGGGCGGGGACTGCCGTGCTCACCGGCGAGAGCGTAGCGAGCGGGCTCCTCGGTGGAGCGACGGCGTCCGCTACCGTGCGCGGGCCGATGAGCGTTCCCGAAGGCTCCGACCAGCACGCCGCGCTGACCGCCCCCGACGCGGGGCACAGAGCGATCCGCGGCGGCATCGTGCGTGTCGGCGGTTATGGCCTCGGGCTCGTCCTGACGGCGGTCGCGTCGATATTCCTGCTGCGCCATCTCGGCGTCGTGCGCTTCGGCCAGTACACGACGGTCGTCGCGATTGTGACGGTCGTTCAGGGCCTCACCGACGGCGGCCTCACCGTCGTCGGCCAGCGCGTCTACGTCCATGCCGACCCCGAGCGGCGCAAGACGCTGCTGGCCGACCTCGTCGGCATCCGGCTCGTGCTGACGCCGCTTGGCGTGCTCGTCGGGATCGCGTTCTCGCTCGTCGCCGGGTACCCGAACGCGCTTGTCACCGGCACGCTGCTCGCGGGCATCGGGATCGTCCTCGCAGTCGTCTCGACCACGCTGGTGATGCCTGCGGCTGTCGAGCTGCGGCTGGGCGCCGTGACCGCCGTCGACCTCTCGCGCCAGCTGGTGATCGTCGCCGGCATCGTCGTGCTCGTCGCCGCTGGCGCGGGCCTCGTGCCGTTCTTCGGGGTCTACGGCGTCGCGGGCGTCGTGGCGCTGCTCGTCGCGCTGGCGGTGACCGGGCCCAGCGCCCGGATCGCGCCGCGCTTTGCGTGGTCGGAGTGGAAGCCGCTGCTCGTCGAGGCGCTGCCGGTCGCGCTCAGCTCGGTCGTCAACACGACGTATGTGCGCGCGCTGATCATCATCAGCTCGCTGGTCGCGACCGCCGAGGAGACGGGCCTGTTCTCGACCTCCTACCGCGTCTCGGAGATCCTGCTCGGGGTGCCGCAGATGATGCTCGGCGCCGCCTTCCCGATCCTCGTCCACGCCAACGCCTCCGACGAGCGGCGGATGGCCTTCGTGATCCAGCGGATCGGCGAGGCGTCGCTGCTGGTCGGCCTCGGCCTCGGCCTCGTGCTGGCGGTTGGCGCCGAGCCGATCGTGAAGATCCTGGGCGGAGCCGAGTTCGCCGGCGCCGCCGACCCACTGCGGATCCAGTCGGTCGCGATCGCGGGCGCGTTCATGACGCAGGTTGGCACCTTCGGGCTGATCGCCGTGCAGCGCCAGCGGGAGCTGATGCTCGTCAACCTGCTCGCGCTCGTGATCGTGCTCGTGCTCGGCTTCACGCTGATCCCCCTGTTTGAGGCCAACGGCGCGGCGCTCGCCGCGAGCGCGGGCGAGGTCTCGCTCGCGATCGCGGCGATGGCGATGCTCGCTCACGCCCGGCCAGCGCTGCGACCGAACCTGCGCTACGTCCCGAAGCTCCTGCTGGCCGCGGCGGCCGGCGGGGCGTGCGCCTTCCTGCCGACGCCCGACGCCGTCAACGCCGTCATCGCCGTGATTGTCTACGCAGCGCTCGCGCTCGCGTTGCGCGTCGTGCCGCTGGAGCTGTTCACCGCGGTGCTCGGCAGACGCGGGCTTGCGCCGGCTGACGGGAAGTAGCCGGGCGCCTCAGCGGTCGGTCGGCTGGTCCGTGCGCGCGTACAGCGCGTCGTGATGGGTCAGCATCCGCTCGAAGCGGAAGCGTTCGCCCAGCACGGACTCGACGGCGGCGCGGCTGTCAGGCTCGCGCACCTCGACCAGCAGGTAGCGCGGAGCATGGCGAGCGAGGTCGAGGCCTCTGAGCGCCGTCGGCTCGAAACCTTCGAGGTCGAGTGACATCAGGTCGATCTCCGGGGCGCTCATCTCGTCGAGCAGCGCCGAAAGCGTGCGCGCCGGCGCCGTGACCGTCATCGGAGCCTCTAGCCCGAGCGCGAACGCCTCCGCGACATACGTTGCGTCCGCTTCGCGCGAGCCGCGGCTTCCGCTCACGACCGTCATCAGGCCGCCGTATTCCAGTGTCACCTCGCGTCCTTCGCCCGCGGGCTCGGTCAGCGCCGCGTGGACGACGCGCGATCCCGGCCGTTCGAGGGCCGCCTCACGGTGGAGGTGGGGGACCGGCTCGACGAGCAGGCCGGACCAGCCGCGCTCGCGCTCGAGGTGATACGTGTTCGACTGGGTGAAGCCGTCGTTCGCGCCCGCCTCGACGAAGAAGCCGCGCTGGACGTCGCCGATGTAGGGCTCGAGAGCTCGGTCAATGCCGTTGAATGCCGGGCGCGAGCGAGAGAAGTCGCCGTGCCCCTCCGCGGCGCGGCGCGCCGCGCGCCGCCGCCGCCGCTGGAGCCGCAGATAGGCCGGTCCAAGCCCCGAGCGGGCGACGATTGGGAAGCGGCGCAGAAGCGCGCCAGTCCTTGCCACGAACGGTGAGAGCGGGGGGGGTTCCGCTTGCGTGCTGGGCTCCTGCATGCCAGGGATCTCGTCATCCGTCATCGGACGAAGGCTACTTCTGAGGCGCCGTGGCCGCTGGGGGCAGCCGTTCAGTCGGGAATGTCGCTGCCTGCGGCATCCGCGTCACCGATGACGGGGTCATCACCCCGTACCGCGAGCGAGCCGTACGCTGTGTCGGCCGATGGCTTGGCGAGCGCCGACGCCGGTGCGGCCGCGAGGCGCCCCCGCGTCACAACGCAGGCCGACGGCGACGAGGACGAAACACGAGACTCCCCTGAGTTTGAGCGTGAATAAACGCGATCACGGGAACTCGGGACTTCGACAATGCAAGGTGCGGTCACATGGCGTTGACAGGCGGATCAAACGAAGAGCGGCAGCAGGCAGCGGCCTCGACAACCCCGTCGGCGAAGCAGTCGGGGTACTACGAGAACGTGCGCGCCGACGTGATCGCCGGGGTGCCTCGGCCACTCGGCGCCGCGTTGGACGTCGGCTGCGGCGCAGGGCTCGTCGGGGCGAGCCTCAAGCCGTTGGGCGCGACGCGCGTCGTCGGCGTCGAGTACGTCCCTGAGCAGGCGGCGCGCGCGGCTGAGCTGCTCGACCGCGTCGTCACCGGCTCGATCGACGACGCGGTCGAGGAGCTGGACGACGAGCGCTTCGACACGATCCTTTGCCTTGACGTGCTCGAGCACCTCGTCGACCCGATCTCCACGCTGCGGGCGCTCCGTACGCTGGCCGTCGACGGCGCCCGTCTGCAGGTGTCGGTGCCGAACGCCCGCCACCTCTCGCTCGTCTGGGACCTGATGGTGCGCGGTACGTTCGGGTACACCGAGCACGGCCATCGTGACTCGACGCACCTGCGCTGGTTCACGCGCTCGGACATCGTCGACGCGGTCGAGCAAGCCGGCTGGGCCGTCGAGCGGGTCTCGCACCCGGCGCTGCAGCGGACCCGCGCGCTGGACCGGCTGACCGCGGGCCGCTCGACGGAGTTCACTGTCGGCCAGTGGTACGTGCTCGCCCGCGCTCGCGGCTGATCCTGCTGTGAGCTGTTCCGCGCGGCGGCCCGCCGACCGCACCCGGCCGTTACCCTGCCGCCGATGACGTCATCCCGACCACGCCGCATCGTGCTGTTGCGGGGCACGGCGGCCAACGTGTGGGAGCTGCGCGCCTGGGAAGCGCTCGGCGACGGGTACGAGGTCGCGGTCGTCGTCCCGGACGCGAACGCCTACGACGTGCGGGGGCTGCAGCTTCCGAAGATCCCTGTCCGCACGGTCGGCGGGCGGATGCCCAGCGGCCCGGTCGGCACGCTCGCGACGCGCGCGATCGGAGAACGCTACCTCGATCTCGAGCAGGCGTTGCGCGGCGCTGACCTCGTGCATGCGGCGGAGCTCGGTTACTGGTTCTCGTGGCAGGCGGCGCGGCTCAAGCGGCAGATGGGCTTCAAGCTCGCGCTGACGGTCTGGGAGACGCTCCCGTTCGTTGACGCGTACCGCAACGTCCGCACGCGCAGATACCGCCGGGAGGTGCTCGCGGCGACCGACCGCTTTCTCCCGACGACCGAGCGCGCACGCGATGCGCTGCTGTTGGAGGGGGCCGATGCCGCGCGTGTCACCGTCGCCCCACCCGGCATCGCGGTCGGTCGCTTCGAGGCGGCACGGACGGCAGATCCCCCGTCGGACGGGCGACACCTCGTGCTGTCGATCGGACGGCTGGTGTGGGAGAAAGGCCATCAGGACCTCCTGCGCGCGGTCGCTCTGCTGCGAACCCGCGGCCGCGACGACCTGCGCGTGCTGATCGTCGGGAAGGGGCCCGAGGAGAGACGGCTGCGCGGCGTCGTGAGCGATCTCGGCCTCGGCGACGTCGTCGAGCTGCGTGGCTTCGTCGACCATGACGAGCTTCCGTCTGTCTACGCCCAGGCCTCGTGCCTCGTGCTTGGCTCGCTCGGCACTCCCTTCTGGGAAGAGCAGTTCGGCATGGTGCTCGTCGAGGCGATGGCTGCCCACGTCCCGGTCGTCGCGGCCGCGAGCGGCGCGATCCCCGAGGTCGTCGGCGAGAGCGGGACGCTCTTCTCGCCCGGTGACTGGGTTGGGCTTGCGGACGTGCTTGCCGACGGTCCGATTGCTGCGCAGCCCGGCACGCGCAGAGCGCCCGACCTCGCTCGGCTGGAGCGCTACTCGGATGGCGCGCAAGCCGCTCGACTTCGAGCGGCGTACGACGAGCTGTTGGCATGAGAGCCGACATCGTCGTCGTCACCTGGCACGGTCGCGACGTGCTGCGCTCTTGCCTGGAGCATCTGGAACGGCAGACCGAGCACCACCGTGTGATCGTCGTCGACAACGCCTCTCACGACGGGACGGCTGAGTTAATGCGCGAGCGCTTCCCGGACCTCGTCTTTCTGGAGCTCGAGCAGAACCGCGGTTTCGGAGCTGCGGTGAACGCCGGCGCCGCCGTTGGCGACGGCGAGGCGATCGTGCTCGTCAACAACGACGTTGACGCCGACCCCGGCTTCGTCGCCGCGCTGCTGGCGCCGCTGCGTGAGGACGCGACGGTTGGGATGGTCGCGGGGCTGACGCTGATGCCGGGCCGCGAGCGGGTCGACGCCTTCGGCATCCAGCTCGACGCGGGGCTCGCCGCTTACAACCGCCTCCGCAACGCGCCCGTCGAGCGAGCTGACGAGCGCGAGGAGGAGATCGGCACGCTCGCGGGCCCGAGCGGTGGGGCGGCCGCCTACCGGCGTTCTGCGTTCGTCGCGGCCGGCGGCTTCGACGAGACGCTCATCGCCTACGGGGAAGACGTCGACCTCCTCCTGCGAATCCGGTCGGCGGGGTGGCGGGCGGCTGCGGCAGCCGACGCGCGTGGCATCCACCTCGGCGGTGCGACGATCGGCGTTGACTCGCCACAGCAGCGTTTGCTGGGCGGCTTCGCCCGAGGGTTCCTGCTGCGCCGATGGGGCGTGTTGCGCTCAAGCGCGGTGTTGCGCGCCCTGTTGATTGACACGCTCGTGGTCGGTTGGGGCGCGGTGCGTCATCGCTCGCTCGACCCTTTGCGCAGCCGGTATGCCGGCTGGCGTGCCGCCGGTCGCGGCTCTTCACGCCTGCCGACGAACGGGATCGACAGGTCAGTCGGGACCGTCGAAGCGGTCCGTCGGCTGCGGACCATGCGCTGATCGCACGCCGGAGGCCCGGGCACGCGGCAGGCCCGACTCATTTCGGGCGCACAGTGGGTCCACAACCGGCGGCAGCACGCCGCAGCCATGCGCGCGAGCAAGTGGCCAATGGCGATCGTGGGCAAGACGACCGCCAACTACCATGCGCCCGATGTCCCGGCTCACGCGCATCGGTTTCAACGCCCTCTATCTCGACCCCGGCGTCTCGGGTGGCTCGGAGACCTACCTGCGCCAGCTCGTGCCGGCGATCGCGGCCGAGGCGCCGGGGGTGGAACTGGAGATCGCGACGACGCGGCGGGGGGCCGCTGCGCTGGTGGCGGATGGATGGCGCGACTTCGCGCGGGTTCACGCGCTGCCCCTCGACGAGGGAGAGCGGCTGCGGCATCTCGTGCTGGAACAGGTGCGGCTGCCCGACCTCGCGCATCGGCGCCGGTGGGACGTTGTCCACAGCCTCGCCAACCTCGCGCCGATCCGCGCGCGCGTGCCGTCAGTCGTGACCGTCCTCGACCTGTTGTTCCTCGAGCGCCGCACGATGTCGTGGCTGACGACGACCGCGATGCGCTGGACGGTCGTCCCCGCGGCACGGCGGGCGCAGGTGCTGATCGCGATCTCGGGAGCCGCGCGCGACGACATCTGCCGCATCGCCGGCTTTGCGCGCGACGATCTCACGGTCATCCCCTTGGGCCCGGGCCGTGACATCGGCGCGATCGTCCCGGCGCCGGAGGCTGAGGTCCGGGCACGGTACGAGCTCGGTAACGCCCGCGTCGTGCTGTGCGTCGCCGCCAAGCGACCGCACAAGAACCAGGAGCTGCTCATCCGCGCGATCCACCACCTGCCCGACGACGTGCTCGTCGTGCTCGCGGGGCACCCCGAGCGCTACGACGCCGAGCTGCGCTCGCTCATGGAGCAGACGGGCGTCGCCGACCGCGTCAAATTCGTCGACTACCTCCCCGACGCCGACTTAGAGGGCATGTGGCGGCTTGCCGCGTGCGGCGCCTTCCCGACGCTGGCGGAAGGCTTTGGGCTGCCCGTGTTGGAGGCGCTCGAACGGGGCGTCCCGGTCGCCGCGTCGGACCTGCCGGTGCTCCACGAGGTCGGCGGCGACGTGCCGCATTGGTTCGACCCCCACGACCCGCGATCCGCCGCCGCGGCGATCGACGCCGCGCTAGTGGACCGAGCGGCCAGACAGGCAGGGCCGGCACGGGCGGAGCGCTTCAGCTGGGGAGAGAATGCGCGCGCGACGCTCGCGGTCTACGAGCGCGCGATTGGGAAGGCAGTTCCGGCGCGATGACGACGACCACAGGCGCCTTCCCTTAGGCTGCGATCCCATGTCATCCGCCAAACGCGCTCTCATCACCGGCATCACCGGCCAGGACGGCTCTTATCTCGCTGAGCTGCTGCTCGAGCAGGGATACGAGGTCCATGGCATGGTGCGGCGCGCCTCGACGGAGAAGTTCGACCGCATCGAGCACCTGCGCGATCGCATAACCCTGCACCAGGGCGACCTGCTTGACCAGCGCTCGCTGGTCGACACGCTCCGCGCCGCGCAGCCGCAGGAGATCTACAACCTTGCCGCGATGAGCTTCGTCGCCCTGTCGTGGGTCCAGCCGACGCTGACGGCCGACTTCACCGGCGTCGGCGTCACGCGCATGCTCGAGGCGGTGCGCGAAGCCGCTCCGGAGGCGCGCTTCTACCAGGCGTCGAGCTCTGAGATGTTCGGCAAGGTGCGCGAGGTGCCGCAGAACGAGCAGACCCCGCTCTACCCGCGCTCGCCCTACGGCGTCGCGAAGGTCTACGGCCACTTCATCACTATCAACTACCGCGAGTCGTACAACCTCCACGCGACCAGCGGCATCCTCTTCAACCACGAGTCGCCGCGTCGCGGCCTCGAGTTCGTCACGCGCAAGATCACGTGGCACGCGGCGGCGATCAAGCACGGAATCAGGGATCAGCTCGCGCTCGGCAACCTCGACGCCAAGCGCGACTGGGGCTTCGCGAAGGACTACGTCAAGGCGATGTGGCTGATGCTGCAGCAGGACGAGCCCGAGGACTTCGTGATCGCGACAGGCCATACGAACACTGTGCGCGAGTGCGTTCAGGTCGCCTTCGACGAGGCAGGTCTCTCCGACTGGGAGAGATACGTCGTGATCGACCCGCAGTTCGTCCGACCGGCCGAGGTCGACCTGCTGATCGGCGATCCGACGAAGGCGAAGGAGAGACTCGGCTGGGTGCCGGAGACGACCTTCGAAGAGCTGATCCGGCTGATGACGCGCGCCGACCTGGAGCTGCTGGCGAAGTAGCAGCGCCGCGGGCGCTCGCGTTACGCCAGCGCCCGCTCGTAGCTCGCCGCGGTCTCGCGCGCCGAGCGCTCCCACGAGAACTGCGCGGCGCGCTGGAGCCCAGCCGCTCGCAGCCGCTCACGCAGCTGCGAGTCGGCGAGCAGCTGCTCGATTGCGCCGCGGATCGCGGCGGAGTCAGCTGGGTCGAACAGCAGTGTGGCGTCGCCCGCGACCTCGGGCATCGAGGCGCGGTCCGAGCAGGCGCCCGGGACGCCGCGCGCCATCGCCTCCAGCACCGGCAGGCCGAAGCCCTCGTAGAACGAGGGGAAGACGTGCGCGACGCAGGCGCGCCACAGCCCTTCGACGTCGGCGCGCGACAGCCAGCCGGGGAAGCGGATGTCGTCGGCGACGCCCCGCTCCGCCGCACGACCAAGCAACACCGGCTCGTGCTCGGTCGCATAGCCGGGGACGACGAGCAGCGGCCGCCGCTCGGCGGGGATCTGGGCGAGCGCGTCGATCAGCCCCTCGACGTTCTTGTGCGGCCGCTTCGCTGCGAGGCTCAGCAGCAGCTCGCGGTTGCCGAGCCCGAGCCGCTCGCGCAGCTCCGGCTCGGGCGTCACCGGGGCGTCGGCTGGCGGAAGCGTCGTCGCCAGCAACACCACGTCGATCGCGGCCGGGTCGGAGCCGATGAATCTGACGATGTCGTCCTTCGTCGAGGTCGAGTCGGCGATCACACGCTGCGAGGCGCGCACTGCTGCCGGCACGAGCATGCGCATCCCCAGCCCCCGCAGTCCGAAATGGGCCTCCGGGGCGACCGCGTAGTGGAGGTCGTGGACGGTCGTGACGCGCGGCGGCCCACCAGCCCAGCGCGCCGGCCCTGTCGAGGCGAGGCTGTGGACAAGGTCCGCTCTGACCCATCGCGCCAGCCGCGGCACGTGGCGTTGCTCGCCCCAGACCCACTGCTTGCGGTCGCGCGCGTCGACCGGCGCGACGACCGACTGGACGACGGTGTTCCATGGCGCGGCTCTGTCCTCCGCGGCGACCTCGTTGACGATCGCGACGAGCTCGAGCCCGGGGAGCGTCGCGAGCCGTGGCAGCAGCTCCCGCGCGTAGACCTCCATCCCGCCGGTCTCGCCAGGAACCAAGTAGACGAGGTTGAGCGCGACGCGCATGCCCGCGCTACGCCGCCCCGCCGCGGCGGGAGGGCGTGGCGATGCCAAGCCGTGCGAGGTCGGCGACGACCATCTCCGCGACGAGCTGCTCGAAGCTCGTGCGCGGCTGCCAGCCAAGCACCGAGCGGGCCTTCGACGGGTCGCCGACCGGCGGCCAGCGCTCCGGCGGTCGCACGAAGCGGGGGTCGACGACGACGCGGTCGCGGAGCCCTCCGGCGCCGTCGCGGGCGTTGCGCTCGATGCCAGCGGCGGCGAACGCGGCGTCGACGAGGCCGCCGACAGTGTGCGGGACGCCTGACGCGAAGACGTAGTCGCCGGCCTCGCTGTGGCGCAGCGCAAGCACCATCCCGGCGACGACGTCACGCGCATGCGACCAGTCGCGCACGGCCGCCAGGTCGCCGAGCGTGAGCGTCTCGGCGCGTCTCGCCGCGATCGCCGCGACGCCGGCCGTCACCTTGCGCGGCAGGAACCGCTCGGGGCGCCGCGGCGACTCGTGGTTGAAGGTGATCGCCGAGACGAGGAACCGCTCATGGCGGGCGCGCAGCGTGCCGACGAGGCCGTGCGCGGCGAGCTTCGCGACGCCGTAGGGGCTGCGCGGCCGCATCGGCGCCTGCTCGGACTGGGGAGAGACGCCAGCGTCGCCGAAGATTTCGCTCGACGCGGCGACGAGCACGCGGACGTCGTCGCCGAGCGCGCCGGCGGCGGCGAGCACGGTTGCGGTGCCGCCGGCGACGGCGGTGACGACCTCGGTCGGGTCATCCCACGAGTCGGGCACGAAGGTCGGCGCGGCGAGGTGGTAGACCTCCTGCGGCTGCGCCTCCGACACGGCCCGTCGCACCGAGGCGGGGTCGAGCAGGTCGGCGGCAAGCAACGTCAGGCGGCCGTCGAGATGGCCGAGGCCTGCGGCGTCAAGCGTGCCGGGCGCGTCGGTGCGGACGGTGCCGATCACCTCGTCGCCCGCGGCGAGCAGCTGCTCGGCGAGATAGCCGCCGTCTTGGCCTGTCACGCCGGTGATCAGGACGCGCGTCACGAGGCGGCGATCCTATCCGTCCCGGGACGTCGGCGAGTACGCGTCCAGGACGGTCTGCAGCGAGTGCTCGAGCGACAGCCGCCGGGCGTTGCGCGCGAACCAGGCGGCGGTCGACGACCGCAGCGCCGGGCCGGCCGCGTGGACGCGCACGATCGCGTCGGCGAGGTCCTGCGGCGCGGCCGAGGCGGCGATGAAGCCGTTGACGCCCTCCTCGATCAGCTCGGTCGCGGCGTTGTCTTCGCCGGCGACGACGATCACGGGCGTGCCGCGCGCGGCCGACTCGACGACGACCAGCCCGTAGCCCTCGCGCGTGGAGGGCAGCACGAAGCAGAGCGCCCCGCGCATCGCCGCCTCGACGCGTCCGCGCTCGACGAAGCCGGGCGCCTCGACGGCGTCGCGGACGCCCTCCCGGGAGATCGCCGCGATCACCTTGTCGCGCTCGGGGCCGTCGCCGAAGATCTCTCCGCGCAGCGTCGGCACGGCCTTGCGCGCTCGCGCGATCGCCGGCACCAGTGCGGGCACCTGCTTCTCCGGGATGTGCCGGCCGGCGTAGACGACGACCGGCTCGGCCGGCTGCGGCGCAGAGCCGCTGGAAGGGCCGTCGTAGAGCCCGGTGAGCAGCGTCGGGTCGCGCCGCATCCCCTCGGCGCGCAGCCGCGCCGCGTGGAGCCGCGAGAGGCAGAAGGCGCGCTGCGGGACGCGAATGCAGAGGCGCTGCACGAGCGCGCCGACCGCGCCGCCAGCGCGGCCAAGGTAGTCGCGCCAGTAGGCGCGCGACCAGACCTCGAACCAGTCGACGACGAGGCCGTAGCGGTGCAGCGGCCGCACCGCGGCCGCCGCCAGCAGCGGGAAGTACGGGAAGGCGGCGGTGTGGACGACGTCGTAGCGGCGGCCGTGGCGCAGCAGATGCAGCAGCACGCCGAGGCCGAAGACGAGCGGCGGCAGGACCCGCCGGCGGCCGTCGACGTAGAGCTCCATCTGCGGCCCAACGACGCGCACGTCGACGCCCGGCACGTCGGGGTTGGTGCCGCGGTCCCATTGCCGCAGCGTCAGGTAGGTGACCTCGTGCCCTTCGCGTGCGAGCCGCTCGGCGAGCGCTCGGTACCAGCGCTCCCCTCCGCCGATGGTGTGGGGGAAAAGGCAGTCGTAGACGAGGCAGATCCGCATGCGCCGAGCCACCCTAGCCAAGAGGCGTCGAGAGAGCGCGCCGACGCTTGCGCTAGCCTTCCGCGTCGAAATCGCGCGACTTTTGCGGAGAGCGTGCGTTACGAACCGATGGAAGCGGCGTCAGGGCGTCGCGACTCCAATGAGTGCGATCGACGACACCATCAGCGTTGCGCCGGCTGCGCAAGACCGCCTTCACCTGCGCGTCTCGGTCGTGATCCCCTGCCTCAACGAGGCGGAGAACATCGAGGTCTGCGTCCGAGCGGCGCGCGAGGCGCTTGAGAGCAACGGGATCGCGGGCGAGGTCGTCGTCGCGGACAACGCCTCTGAGGACGGCAGCGCGGAGCTGGCCGAGGCGGCCGGCGCGCGCGTCGTGAGCGAGCCGCGGCGCGGCTACGGCAGCGCCTATCTGGCCGGCTTCGACGCTGCGCGCGGCGACTACATCGTGATGGGCGACGCCGACCTCACGTACGACTTCAACGAGATCCCGAGATTCTTCAGCGAGCTCGAGGACGGCGCCGACATGGTGATCGGCGACCGGATGCAGAACATCCATCCGGGCGCGATGCCGTGGCTGCACCAGTACGTCGGCAACCCGCTCCTGTCGGGCTTCCTCAACCTGCTGTTCAGAACCGGCGTGAGCGACGCGCACTGCGGGATGCGCGCGGTGCGCCGCGACAAGCTGCCGCAGCTCGCGCTGCGCACGACGGGCATGGAGTTCGCCTCCGAGATGGTCATCCGGGCGGCGAAAGAGAAGCTCGACATCCGCCAGTTCCCGATCGAGTACCACCCGCGCGGCGGCGAGTCGAAGCTCTCGAGCTTCCGTGACGGCTGGCGCCACCTGCGCTTCCTGCTCGTTCACTCGCCGACCCACCTCTTCATCGTCCCCGGGGCGGTGCTCGCGTTCGCCGGGGCGATCGTCGCGCTGCTCGTGCTGATCCAGGCGAACATCTTCGGACGCGCTTGGGACCTGCACGCCCTGATCGGCGGCTCGCTGCTGCTGATCGTCGGCACCCAGGTCGTCGCACTCGGGCTGTGCGCGCATGCGTACGGCACCTATTTCATGCACGAGCGAGACCCCTGGTTCGACCGCATGCGGGCGCGCTTCAGACTCGAGCACGGCCTGCTGATAGGCGGGGGCGTCGCGTTCGCCGGCTTCGTCGCCGCGCTCGTGATCGTGATCGAGTGGATAACGCGCGGGTTTGGGAGCCTCGGCGAGGAGCGGCTGGCGGTGATCGCGATGACGCTGATGATCGTCGGGATCCAGATCTTCTTCTCGTCGTTCCTGCTCAGCATCCTCGGCCTGCGCCGGCCGAACAGCTGACGGGCCGCAGTCGATGACGTACCTGCTCGCGGTCTTCGCGTTCCCGCTGCTGCTGGCGATCCTCTCGCTTGGCTTCGGGCTGCTTGTCGAGCGCTTGGCCGGTTGGAGCATCCCGGCCCTGCTGCTCCCCGCGATCGGCTTCGCGGCGATCGTCGGCGTCAGCCAGCTGACGACGTGGATCGACCCGATCGCGCCCGCGACGCCGTGGATCCTGCTCGTCGTGGGGCTCGGCGGCTTCGCCGTCACGCGTCGGGCGCTGTTGACGCGCTGGCGTGCGCGCCGGAGCGGCTGGTGGTGGGGCTGGTCGGCGGGCATCGTCGCCTACCTGATCGCCGACATGCCGGTGATCCTCGCCGGGCGCGCCACCTTCCCGGGCTACCTGCAGGACACGACCGGCTCGGTGCAGCTGATGGGCGCCGAGCGGATCATCACGCACGGCCAGAACTGGACGGCGACGCCGCCCTCCGGCTATGCGCTGCAGCTGTTCGGCTACTTCGGAACGGGCTACCCGTCGGGCTCGCATTCGGCGCTCGGCGGCCTCGGCAGATTGGTCCCGGTCGACTACATCTGGCTGTATGCGCCGTTCCTCGCCTCGATGCTCGCGCTGACGGCGCTGTCGCTCGCGTGGATCGCGCGTCGGGCAGGCCTGCCGGCGTGGAGCGCCGCCGTCTCCGGCTGTGTCGCTGCTGTGCCGGCGCTCGTCTACGCCTACCTGCTGCAGGGCTCGATCAAGGAGATCGCCCTGCTGCCGACGTTGATGGTGCTCGGCGCGCTCGTCCTGCTCAGCCGCGAACAGCTCGAGCGCGGGCCACGCGGCGTGATCCCGCTCGCAGTCGTTGGCGCGGCGGGCATGGGGACGATCGGGCTCGCCTTTGCGCCGTGGTTCGCGCTGACGGCGATCGCCGTCGTGGTGCTCGGGCTGCCCGCGCTCGGCACCGACTGGCCTGCGCGGGCGCGTGCGGTCGGCTGGCGGCTGCTGTGGTTCATCCCTGCGACCGTTCTGCTGGCGATCCCGACGATCGGCCCGCTGAAGACCTCGATCGACCAGGCGCGCGGCGTCTCCAACGCCAACGCAGCTGCTGCCGCAGATCCGGGCAACCTGCTGCGGCCGCTGCTCGACCAGCAGCTGTTCGGCGTCTGGCTCGGCCCCTCACATCGCGTCGACCCGTCCGAGCACATGACGCAGACGTACGCGCTGATCGGCATCGTCGCGGTCGGCGCGATGCTCGGGCTCGTCTGGCTCGTGCGCCAGCGGCGCTGGTCGCTGCTGGTGTGGATCGGGATCTCGCTGCTCGTGTGGCTCGTGCTGACACCGCGCGCGACGACCTGGACGGCCGCGAAGCTGCTCGTGCTGTTCTCTCCGGTCGTGCTGTTGACGGCCTTTGTCGGCGCCTTCGGACGGCTTGGCAGCCGCCGCGTCGAAGGCCTCCTGCTGGCCGTGGCGATCGCCGGCGGCGTGCTCGCGTCCGATGGCCTGCTCTACCACTCGACCGGCCTCGCCCCGACGACGCGGTTCAACGAGTTGCGCGAGATCGGGCAGCGCTACGCGGGAGCGGTCCCGACGGACCCGGCCGGAAGACCGCAGCAGGTGACGCTGACGCCCGACTTCGACGAGTACGCGCTGTACCTGCTGCGCGACTTGGCGCCCGACGGGCCCGGCAACGCACGCCGCCTCGTGCCATGGATGCTGACCGACGGCAGCGGGATCCCCTACGGCCACACGGTCGACCTCGACCAGCTGCCAGACAGAGACGTGCAGGAGTCGAAGCTGATCGTCGTTCGCCGCGGCGGCTCCAAGAGCCGCCCGCCCAGTGACTACAGACGGGTCTTCAGCGGCGACTTCTACGACGTCTGGCAGCGCGACGACGCGGCCAAGGCGCCGCTGCTGCACCTCGGCCTCGGCAACCCGGTCCAGCCGTCAGGCACGCCGAGCTGTCGCGTCGTGCGCAGATTCGCGCAGCAGGCGAGAGCTGCCGGGGCGACCAAGCTCACCGTTGCGCCGCGCCAGCCTGACGCGCTCGTCAACCTCACGCGAGCGAAGCTCGACACGAACGTGACGCTCAACCCTGTCTTCTCCCCGCCGATGGCGTCGTGGTCCGGGCCCGGCTCGCTCAGCGCGACGGTCAACGTCCCGACTGCCGGCGCCTACCGGCTGTGGACGCAGGGCACGACCGGCCGCCGCGTGCAAGCGTTCGTCGACGGCAGACCCGCCGGCAGCGTCCAGTCGCAGTCCGGCGGTGACGGCAACACGCTGCAGTTCGGGGAGGTCACGCTGACGCCGGGGCCGCACTCGATCGAGCTCGTGCGCGGAGGCGGCAACCTGCAGCCCGGCAACGGCGACGCGACGAACATCGGCGACATCGTGCTCGAGCCAGCGTCGGCTGAGGCCGGGGCGCTGAGGACCCTTCCGCTTTCGCAATGGCAGTCGCTCTGCGGCGGCAGCTTCGACTGGCTCGAGGCGAGTTAGCCGAGACCGAGTTGGACAACGGGGCAGGGGAGCAGTGAGGGAGATGGGCAGACGGGTGACGGGGGCACGCGCAGGCGTCGTGCTGCTCTGCGGCATCGCGCTCGTCGCGCTGATCGCCGTCGCCACGATGAGCCGCAGCGCCCCGCGCGCCGCAGGCACAAGCGACGTCGTCGTGCAGACCGAGGTCGCCCGCTTGGCGCCGGGTGCACGGGCTTGTCAGCCGCATGAGCTGATCGCGGCGCCGACGCGCGCGCTGTCCGTCAACGGGTGGCTCGAGGGCCCCAACGCCGAGATCTCGGCGACTGTCGGCGGCGTGCAGGGCGCTGCCGTCGCGGTTTCGGCCGGCCAGCCGATCGTGCTCCCGGTCGCTGGCGGTAAGGACCGCAGCGTCGACGCGTGCATCGCCAATCGCGGCCCAGCCACACTGGTGCTTGCCGGCGCGCAGACCGGCCCCGCCGACCAGTTGGTGATCGCGCAAGCGGGACAACCGGACGCGAACGCTAGCGGCCGGGTCCGGCTTGACCAGCTCGCGAGCGCGCGGCCCGCGACGCTGTGGAGCGTCGTGGGCGACCTTCCGCAGCGCGACAGCTCGGCCACCGGCGTGGACGCGGCGCCGTGGCTCGTCGCCGGCGGCCTGCTGGCGGCGCTCGTCGCGGCTGTCGCGTTGTTGTGGCGACGCGAGGACGATGTCCACGGCTGAGGCGGGCGCGGTCCGGACGCGGCAGCGTCGGCGTTTCGCGTTTTTCGCGCTCCTGGGCGGGCGCGACCGCCGCGACGTCACGCTCGTCGTGCTGGTGACGTTGGCGATCGGCGCCTGCTGGGCGGCGCTGACGCCGGCCTTCCAGCCGACCGACGAGCTCGCCCACTTCGCCCACGTGCAGGCCGTAGCCGAGACCGGCCACCCGCCGCGGCAGATCGCCGACACCGGCGTGGTCTCCGCCGAGTCCGCCTGTTGGGCCAACCAGCTGGCGCTGCAACGGGTGCGCTGGGCACCGTCCCAACGGCCGCCGTAGACGGCGGCACAGCTGGCGGGCGCAACGAGTGCGTGCGGCGGCCTTCCCCGCAGCGCCGACGGGGCGCAGTACCAGGCGTTGCAGCCGCCGGCGTACTACCTGCTCGCGGCGCCCTTCTACCACCTCGGGGACGGCGCCTCGCTGCCGGTCCGGCTGCTGCTCGTGCGGATGCTGTCGGTGATCCTCGCTGCTGTCGCGACTGCGTGCGCCTACCTGTTCGTGCGGGAGCTGATCCCCGGCTCGCGTTGGCCGGCGCGCGCCGGGGCGCTCGCGCTCGCGCTGCAGCCGATCTTCATGTTCAACGAGTCCGGCGTGAACTCCGACGCGCTCGTCGTCGCGGTGGCCGCGGCGGTCGCGCTCGTTGTCGCGCGCGCATGGAGGCGTGGCCTGACGACGTCGCACGCGCTTGCGCTCGGCGCCCTTACCGGCGTCGGCGTGCTGTCGAAGGTCAACTTCCTGCTGCTGCTGCCGAGCATCGCGCTCGCCGTCTGCGCGCTGTGGTGGGGCGCCGGGGCGGGAGCGCGGCGGGCGGCCGCGCTGCGGCTGGCCGGGGCGGCCGCGGTCGCGCTGGCGCTCCTCGGCCTTTACGTGCTCGTCGACGACGTCGCGTGGCATCGCACCACGACGTTCCGGCAGGCGGCGTACAGCGTCCAAGGCGGCGGCGTGGGACGGCTGCTGAGCCACGTCTGGCAGTTCTTCCTCCCGGCGTTGCCGTCGATGCAGCTGCGCTTAACCAATGGCGGCGCCCCGCCGGTCTGGGACGAGCTGGTCAAAGGCTCGACGTCGCGCCTTGGCTGGTGGAACGACTACGGCCTCCCGTCGGGCTGGGCCACGCTCGCGCTCTTGCTCGTCGCCCTCGTCGCGCTCGGCGCGGCACGCTGGCTGCTGCCGCGGGTGCGCCGTCGCCCAGGTCCGCCGCTCGTCGCCGCGGGCTGCGCCCTCGCCTTCCTCGGCGCGCTGGTCGTCGCCGACTACCAGTACGGGCTTGGCACAGGGGCGTCGGGGATCGAGGGCCGCTACATCTTCCCGCTCGCACCGTTGTGGGCCGTCACCGTCGGCGCGTGCGTCGCTGGCGTCCCGGCGCGTCGCCGCCCGCTCGTGACCGGCGTGCTCGCGAGCGCCTTCGTCCTCTACACCGTCGTCGCGCTCGCCACGACCGTCCAGCGGTACTACCTCTAGCGCCAGAGACAGGTTTCATGGCTGTGGGGATGCTGTGAATGCGTTGAGCGGTTGGCGCGTGGTCGATATGGTCGCCCGAATGCGCGCTCGATCGACTGTCATCCTCGTCGCCCTCGTAAGTCTCGCAACGGCGCTCGTGCCGGCCGGCGCCAGCGCCATGTCGCTGCCCGCTCCAGCCGACTGGATCGCGTACGGCGTCAACGACGACGGCACGAGCACAGTCGGCGTCGTGAGCTGGACGACCGGCGCGACGATCGACATCAAGCGCTGCCGCGGGGCGGCGACGCCGGAGTGCACGGACCTCGGCGACGCGACCGCGCATGGCAGCCTCACCGTGCCTGCCGACACGCAGGTCGGTGACATATTCATCGTGTCCGACAGCACGGGTCGCATAGGAACCTCCACGCCCTGGATGGGGCCGCTGCGAGGAACGGCTCCGCCGGCCGTCGTTGGGGACCCACGCGTCGGCGCGCAGATTCGCGTCACACTCGGCACTTGGAACGGCGGCTTCGGCAGCGAGAGAGACATGACGCAGCTGCAAGCGTGCCGCGACGCCGCCGGCAACGGCTGTGTGACGCTTTCGGCTGACTACTACTACACGTGTCAGCTGGGGTACACGACGGTCCCCCAGCGATACACGGGCTGGTATCTGCGGGCGGCTGACCGGCGGTTCGCGAACATCGCGGTGTTCGCGGACGTCGGATACAGCTCGCCGGAAGCGGTCACGCCGCTCAGCCCTGGCCCGGCCGTGATGGTCTCTGACGGGGTCGGCCCGATCGCGCCCGGCCCTGCCCCGACCGGCGACTGCATCCCGCCCGGGAGGTCGCCCCAGATCAGATACCGCGCGCACGTCGGGCGCGAGCAGGGGCAGCTGGCCGTCGCGCGCGTCCGCTGCGTCGACGCATGTGTCGTGCGGGGAACGCTGCGGCCGCGGCTCACACAGCGTCGGCCTCTCCGTGCGCGCGCCATACGGCAGATGGACGGCACTCTTGCTGTCGTTACGCGCGGCGAGACGCCTCGGCGCCGGCACGTTGCAGCTGCAGCTCAGAATCGACGGCGCAGACGGCAGAGCGATGCCCTACCCGATCGCGCAGCCGTCGCGGAAGTTGACGCTGGGCAGACGGCTGCTGACCGCGGCCCGCCGACGCTAGAGCGTCGCCTCGCGCTCGCGCAGCGCGTGGCGGATGCCGGCCTCGACCTCGTCGGTCGCGACCTCCCAGGTGTGCGAGGCGACGAAGTCGATTCCCTGCGCGGAGCGTCGCTCCCACTCGTCGCGGTCGTCGAGCAGCCGCTCCATCGCCGAGGCGAGCGCGACGGGCTCCAGCGGCGCGAGCTGCAGCGGCCCGTCGGCGCCGAAGATCGACTCCGCGCTGACGCCTGCCAGCTCGACGCACGGCAGGCCGCAGGCGAGCATCTCCTTCGGCATCAGCGAGAAGTTCGTGAGTGACAGGCAGAGCCCGACGGTCGCCTCGTTGTAGAGCGTCCCGAGCTGAGCAGGCGTGAGGATCCCGAGGTTCTCGTAGGGGAACGAGGTCTCCGGCGGCTCGTCGGAGCCGAACAGCACGATCCGTGTGTCGGGGCGTCGGCGGTGAAGCTCCTCGAGCGCCATCAGCCCGACGGGCACCGCGCGACGGTCGGTCGAGTGGCGCGCGTAGTAGATGACGGTGTCACGCCGGCGCGGGACGTCGAGCGGCCGGTAGAGCCCGTGCTCGACGCCGAGCTGGAAGGCATCGGCAGAGGCCCCGTAGCTCTCTGCGACGACGTCGCGCAGCCAGGGGCTCGCCGCGATGCAATGCATCCCGTGGCGGTAGGTGTCCTCGGCGATCCGCGACTCTGTCGAGGTAGGGAAGAACTCCGACTCGTGGTCGTTGACGACGTACGCGCGGGCGCGGCAGCTTTCGAGCAGGAGCGCTGGGTGGACGGTCTGCCAGCCCGTCGCGAGCACGACGTCAGCGCCGTGCCAATGCTCGAAGCCGTAGTAGGCCGGCCCGTCGAACGGCGCGAACCACTCGTTGATCTGGCCGCGCAGCACCGCCGGCCAGACATGGCCCTGGTTGCCATAAAGATCGGCGAGCCAGACGCTGCAGACATGGCCGCGCCGCTCCAGCCGCGACATCAGCTGGAAGAGCGTGTTGTGGCCGCCGCTGCCGCGCGCCCACGGCGGCACGACCATCGCGATCCGCAGCTGCTCGCGTCCGGCCATGCCCGGGACGGGCGGCAGCAGCGCAGCCGGGCCGTCGCGCAGGACGCGGGCGAAGTCGGCGTAGTCGGATCTCTGCCGTTGGGGCCCGACGTGCTCAGCTGGCGGCAGCTGAGGCGGCGCGTCCGGAAGCACCACGTCTCCGGCGCTGAGCGTCCCGTCATCGCGCCCCTCCAGCGAGATCCGCCGCCGCATCGGCGCGGGCAGCAGCTCGGCGCGCGAGCCCAGCGACGAGAAGACGCGTCGGCCGCCGTGATGGACGGCCGCTCGCGCCGTCCAGCGGGCCCGCTCGCCTGGGCCGATTCCCTGCGCGGCCATCCAGCGCGCGTCGGCGACCGTCGCGGAGCCGACCCAGCGCAGCACCTCGAGCGGCCGGAAGCGCTCGACGTGACCCTGCGTGACGCGCAGCCCGCGGTACTCGTCGAAGTAGCGGCGCATGAACTCGAGCGGGCCGTAGTCGTGCGCGTGCAGCGCGGCGGCGGCGGGCACGTACGCCTTCAGCCAGCCGGCGGAGAGCGCGTCGCGTCCGAACGCCTGGTCCTCGGAGTAGGGGAGGTCGCGGAAGCGGACCTCCTCCCAGCAGTCTCTGCGGTAGCAGGCGTTGACGTTGGAGAGGAAGGTCGGGTCCCCAGGGCCCTGAACCGCAATGACGCCGCCCGGCCCTTCGAAGCCGGCGAAGAACTCGGTCAGCTCGCGCGCGATCATCGGGCTCGTGTCCGGGCGCGGCAGGTGCGGTCCATAGGCGACACCGATCCGCTGGTCGCGTGCGAACGCGTCGCGGTAGGCGGCAAGCGCTCCGACAGCCGGCGTTGCGTCCTGCGTCAGGAACCAGATCAGCTCGCCCGTGGCGCGCTCGGCGGCCAGGTTGCGGGTGCGGCCGTGGCCGAACTCCCGCGCGGGGATCTCGAGCGGCTCAACGCCCGCAGCGCGCGCGATCTCGAGCGAGCGATCGGTCGAGCCGGAGTCGACGACGATGACCTCCTCGACGCCCTCGCGCTGCAGCGCGGCGAGCAGCTCGGCGAGGTAGCGCTCCCCGTCCTTGACGGGGATGACGGCGGTGACCGAGCTCACGAGCGGCGCGTCAGCTTGTTCCGGATCGCGACGGCTTTGCGCGCGACGGCGCGCAGCGCTCGCACCAGCGCGCGGAACTCCTCGGCCCCCGGCTTCTGCATCACCGTGTTGAGGTCGATGTGCCAGCGCTCGAGCCAGTACATCCGCTCTTGGGACTCGGCGACGATCCGGCTCGTTCTCGCGGCTTGATCGACGAGCTCTTGCTCGAGCTGCGCGACGCGTGCGCGCAACTGCTCGATCTCTTCTTGCTGTTCGGCTTTCGTGGAAGTCGCCATCGAGGGTTGGAACCCCTAAAGGTTCTCAGCGATGCGGGGCGCCTCGCGCGAGAAGACCCACAGGCCGAGGGCGAAGATCAGCCCGATGATGATGAGCGGCACGGCCGCCTGGGCCCAGCCGCCGGTCGCCCCGACGACGCCGCCCGCCGAGCGGTCGATGAAGGCGCGCTCCATCTGCGTGAGGATCGCCGCGATCGGGTTGAGCATCACGATCACCTGCTCGAACTGCTTGTACTGGGTCGAGACGTAGAGGATCGGGGAGCCGTAGAAGAGGATCTGCGAGCCGACCTCCCAGATCGGCTGGATGTCGCGGAAGCGCACGAACAGGACCGACAACAACATCCCGACGCCGACGGCGAGGACGGCCAGCAGCGCGACGAGCGGAAGCAGCTCGATCCACGTCCAGCTCAACGGAACGCCCGACACGAGCGCGAAGACGAGCACCGCGACCAGGTTGGTGGCGAGGTTGAAGAGCGCCGTGAGCGCCACCGACAACGGGATCACGAGCCGCGGGAAGCGCATTTTGCGGAGCAGCCCCTCGCGTGACACAAGGCAGACGACGCAGCCGTTCGTCGTGTCGACGAAGAAGGTCCACAGGATGATCGACGTCAGCAGGTAGACGGGGTAATGCGGGACGTCCCCGCCGAAGCGCAGGACCTGCGTGAAGACGGTGTAGAGGACGCCGAAGAACAGCAGCGGTCTCGCGAGCGACCAGAAGTAGCCGAGCACCGAGCCGAAGTAGCGCAGCTTGAAGTCGGTCGACGCAAGCGTCACGGTCAGGTTCCAGAAGCGCCGCAGGTCATCGCCGAAGGCTGACGGCGCATGGCGGCGCTTGGTGGTGACTGCGCTCATCTCACGTGCTCTATCTGGAAGTCGTGCGGGACGTTGACGACTCCGCCCGTGAAGATTCCGCCGTGGACGATCACCGACGCGATGTCGGCGCGCAGGTCGATCGCGTCGGCACCGAAGCCGGCCCGCGCGATCGACGGCGTCAAGCGGTACTCGCTCGGCACGAGCAGGTTCTGGAACTCCATCCGCACGACGACGGTCTCGCCGGCGTTGAAGCTGCCGGTCGGCCCGTGCGTCATGTCGGTCGTGACGGCGAAGATCGTCGCGCCGACGTCGTTGCGCAGCGTGAAGCCGAAGATCGGGTCGTCGATCTGCTCGTTGAAGCGCGCCTCGATCGCGGCACGGAACGGAACGCCGTGGGCGGCTTCGGCGATGCGCTTGCCGTCGAGGTCCTCAAACCAGGCGTCGGTGATCTCCGCGGCCTGGTCGCCGAACCGCTCCTCGCTGTCGTCGACCCCCTCGGCGAGCTGATGCACCGTGCGTCCGAAGTTCAGCTCGTTGTATCGCCGCGCGATCGCCGCTGGCGCGCCGAGGTCGACCATTCTGCCCTTGTCCAGCAGGACGGCGCGGTCGCAGAAGCGCTCGACGGCGCTCATGTCGTGCGTGACGAAGAGGATCGTGCGGCCGGCTTCCTTCATCCGCTGGAACTCCGCGAAGCACTTCTGCTGGAAGGCGGCGTCGCCGACCGCGAGCACCTCGTCGATCAGCAGCACCTCGGCGTCGACCTGGATCGCGACCGAGAAGGCGAGCCGCACGGTCATCCCGGAGGAGTAGTTCTTCAGCCGCAGGTCGAGGAAGTCCTCGAGCTCGGCGAAGGCGATGATCTCGTCGAAGCGGTCCTTCGCCTGCTGGCGCGTGAGCCCGAGCATGATCGCGTTGATCAGCACGTTGTCGCGCGCCGTGAGGTCCATGTTGAAGCCAACGCCGAGCTCGATGAACGGCGACAGCCGCCCGTTGACCGCGAGGTTGCCCTCGTCGATGTCGTAGATCCCGGCGAGGCACTTCAGCAGCGTGCTCTTGCCGCTGCCGTTGCGCCCGACGATCCCGAAGAACTCGCCCTCGGCGACGTCGAAGGAGATGTCGTCGACCGCCTGCAGCACGTCGAACGTGCGCGAGCGGAAGGGGTGCAGGACTCGCTCCTTCAGCGTGTGGTACTGCTGGTGAGGGAGTCTGAACGCCTTGCTGACGTGGTCGACGGTGGCGGCGGGCGTGGCGCTCCGCCGCTGGACCACGGGTTGCGCGGCGTGCGATGCGATCGTTGCCAAAGTGGCGGAAACGCTAGCAGCCGAGCCGCCCGTTCGCGGCTCGTGGCGAGATCCTCTAACGCCGCTCCAGCACGTAGACGTCTTGGTTGTCGAGATTGCGCCCCGGGGCGAACTCGAGTACCCGCCATGCCGGCGTCAGAGCTGTCAGCAGCCACTCGGGGGTCAGGAACGCGGTGCCCCAGGCGGGGTTAACGACGCCCCAGTCACCTGCCTCGCCGAACTCGGCCTTGTACCACCAGCCTTGCCGGTAGAGCGCCTCGCTGATCTCCTGCGCTTGCTCGGGAAGACGCGCGCCTGATCTCGCGTAGTAGTCGATTGAGGTGATCCCGTGCGTCGTAAAGACGAGGTGGCCGCCCGGCGCCAGCAGTCGGCGCATCTCGTCGAACCAGCGCATCCCGAGAGCCGGCTCGAAATGCGACCAGATCGAGATCGCGTAGACGAGTTCGAACGAGCCTTCCTCGAACGGCAACGGCGGGTCATCGCCACTGCGCACGAAGCCGATCCCGTGGAGGTGGGAGCCCGCCCAGGCGATCGCCTCGGCGTTTGGGTCGCAGCCGGCCCATCTGACGTCCGGAAAGGCGCCGTGGAGGACGCGCACGACGCGACCAGACGAGCATCCGAAGTCGAGCCCCGCGGTGACCTGAGCGATGTCGACTCCCGCGCTGGCGAGGGCGTCGGCGACCAGGTCGGCCTCGTACACGCCGCCTGCCGACGACAGTGGCCCGCGTGCCATCGCGTGAACGTCCCCCGGCGGGTTGCCAAGGCGCAGGCCGGTCTTCTCGTAAACCGCTGGTACCAGCAGGTAGATACCGAGGTGCAGCAGCAGATGCCGTCTGGTGGCACGGTCGGTCGCCTGGTAGGCCTCGAGCATCTGCGGGTGCTCGGCAATGCGACGCTCGATTTCTGTGATGTCACCCGCGTCGAGCCGCGAGATCAGCCGGGAAGTCGCGCGCTGCTGCTCGATGGCGAGCCTGCCGGGACGTGCCTCGCGCGCGAAGCTTGCCGCGTTCGGCTGAGGCGCCGCCGTCGGATCTTGCTCGGGCAACAGGTCAGCTGGCAGCGCGGCAATCGCGTGCCGCAACGCGCTGCGGGCGGTTTGCCGCAAGGTACGGCGCTCTGTGGCGGACATCATTCGACACCGTAGCGGAGCGATTCTCCGACTGGCCGCTAGTCGGTAAAGCGCCTTCGGCCGCGAAGCTTGGCATCATCCACGCCGCACATGGTCGCAAGCCTTGCTCAACGAACGCGCCGGCAGTTCGCGTTCGCGCGTTTCGGCGCTGCCGACTTCGTCGTGCTCGTGCTCGTGCTCGTGCAGTGCGTCGTGCTGCTGGCGATCGACCTGTCGGGCTCGTTCTTCGTGGACGACTTCATGCTGTTCGGGCAGGCGCACTCCGCGACGCTCGGATACCACTACCTCGGCCTGCTGACCTTCCAGCACCTGCTGCCGTTGCAGCGGTTCACCACCTGGGCCCTGCTCAACACGGTAGGGCTCAATTGGACCGTGACGCAACTGCTTGTGACCGCGACGTTCTTCGTTACGTCCTTGACGGTCTATGCGCTTGTGAAGGTATTGACGGAGCGGCCCTGGGTCGCGGTTGGGGCGACGGGGTTCGCCGGCATCAGCCTGTTCGCGCAGGGCGCGCTGCGATGGTGGTCTGCCGCCTACACCGCGTACCCGTTTGCGACGTTCATCCTTCTGGCCTGCCTTTTCTACGTCCTCTTCCTGCGGTCGGAACGGCGCCTCCACCTCGGATTGGCCGTCGCGTCGTTCGCTGGCGCCTGCCTCTGCAACGAGTCGGCGGCGCTCGCGATTCTGTTCCTGGTCCTGCTGCGGCTGCTGGTCGCCGACCGGGCGCTTCTGCCGATCGCCGCGAGAGTGAAGCCGCAGGCGATGCGCTGGCGTCATCTCGGCTGGTTCGTGGTGCTGGGCGCGGCGCTGCTGCTCTATTACCGGGTCGTGCCCGACGTCGCGCTGTCGACGCCCCCTGGTGTCATGCCGGCGGTGCGGCGCACGATCACGACGGTCTTTGACGTCTTCCTGCCCGCCACCGCGGGCGTGCGCCCAACTCAGGGGGCGACGACGCTCGGCGAGGTCGCCGCCGTCGTCGTGGTCGGCGGGCTGGTCATCGCTTCGATCGCGCTCGCCCCGCGAACGATCTTGATCTGGATCGGCTTCGCAATCGTCTACGTCTTGAACATCGGCCTTGTGGTGTGGGAGCGGATGGTCCAGTTCGGCCCGGGAGTCGTCTATGACCTGCGCTACTTCATCCAGCCCTCGCTTGCCTTCACTATCGCCGCCGCCTGCGCTTTCACGGCGGTGTTGCGCCGGCAGGAAGGGCGCCTCGTGGCGGGGCGGGCGGGCGACGCGGCGCTGGCGGCGCCGCGCTGGCGTACGCCACTCGTGGCGACCGGGGCCACGGCGGTCGTCCTCTACGGAGTACTGGCCACGAACTCGATCGCCGACGCCCAGCACGACTGGACGGCGCAGACGAACACGCCAAAGGGGTTCCTGGCGACGTTGCGACACGATGTCGCCGAGCAGTCGCGTCTGCCGCGCGACGCGCAGCCAGGGCTGTTGGAGCGGACGCTGCCCGACAGCGTCGTCCCAAGCTGGCTCGCCGGGTTCAACACGGTCTCCAACGTCGCGCCGCTCGTCGGCCACCTCCCGGTCGGCGAATACCGCGAGCGACTCGACGCGGTCGCCGACGACGGTCACCTCGTGTCCGTTCGGCTCACCGACCGTCAGGCGTTCCCGATCGGCTCGACGACGCAGCGAAGCTGCTCTGCCGGTGACCAGGTCTCGTTCGAGCTGAGACTCAGACGGCCCCTCAGCGCGCCGAAGGAAGGCGAGCCGGGCTACGTCGTCGTCGCCCAGTTCGCGCGGCCCGGGCGTCCAGGTGAGACAGGCTCGGTGGCGCCGGGGCTGGTCGGCGGCGGAGCGCCGATCGCGATCAGCTCGCTGGGTAGCAGAAGCGCAGCGACACTGCCATTCGGGATCCCGGAGGGCGCTGCCGCTGACCGCGTGGACACCTCGTTCTCGCCAGGGCTCTGCCCGACCTCGCTGTGGCTCGCGCGCGCCGAGCCGACCCCCTGAGCGACCGCCGGGTCAGCTCGCGGGGACGGCGAGCAGCTTGATCCCGCTGACCGCGAGATCGGTCAACGGCAGGTGCGAGAGCTGCGGCGGAATGTGGATAGTCTCCGACAGCAGCTGAACCTTCGAGACCCGCAGCCCCGCCGCCATCATCGCGCGTTGCAGCCCGTCGAGCGTGATGCGGTTGAGGCTGCGGAACTCATCGTCGGCCGCCCGCGTCGGGTCCGTCGCCGCCTTCCCGCGCAGGAAGTCGTTGAGCTCGAACGGCGAGCGCAGCAGGTGCGGGAAGGATCCCTCGACGCTTTGCCACAGATGGCCTCCGTGCTCCGAGCCGAAGAACGGCCAGAGCTGGAGGAAGAACCAGCCATCCGGCTTGAGGATCCGACGGACCTCCCGCAGCATCTGGATCGGCTGGTCGACGTGCTCGAAGACCGACCAGGAGAAGACGACGTCGAACGCGTCGTCGGGTGCCGGCACGTGGTCGGTCTGCGACTCGGCGAAAGCGAGCTCGTCGGGACCGGGCAGTACCGTGTCCCGGCCGGCAGATGCCAGCAGCCGCTGGAGCGTGTCGGTGTCGGTCGGGCGAACGTCGTAACCGACGAGCTTTGCCGGCTTGGCCTTCGTGAAGACGCCGTAGTCGATCAGCCCGTCGCCGCTGCCGATGTCCGCGACCGTCTTGCCGGCGAGCGCGACGCCGTCAGCCTCGATGAAGTCGATCACCTGCTGCGCAGCCTCGTCGATGTGCGCCACGAGCCAGGTGCGCGCGTCGTGGGCGCGCGGCGTGCTCGCTTCTGGCGCGGACCCGGCGATTGGGTCGGCGTGCGGTTCGGGCGTCATCAGGGCGCACATGCTAGCGTCCGGCCCCTGCCCGGGAGGCGTGCGATGCGCGGCTCGTCCGAATCGCGAACACGTGCCGCTGACGATCCTCAAAGCCCCCGACTCGCTTCATCTCAAACGTAACGACGTTGCGGTGTGCGTGCCGGTTTTCGGCGGGCACGACGCCTTCGTCGAATGCCTGAGCAGCGTGCTCGAGCACACGCCGTCCGACGTCCCGATCCTGATCAGCGACGACGCGAGCCCGGACGACCGTTCGCGCCGTCACGTCGAGGGCCTCGACGCCGCAGGGCTGCTCGGCCACCCCGTCTTCTACCTTCGGCAGGCGCCGAACCTCGGGTTCGTCGCCAACGTCAACGACGCCTTCGAGCGCCTCGCGCCGGCCGACGTCGCCGTCGTTAATTCGGACGTGATCGTCAGCGCTGGATGGCTTGAGGCGCTGCGCCGCGCCGGTGAATCCGACACTCTCGTCGCGACGGTCAGCGTCTTCACCAACCACGGCACGATCCTCTCGCTGCCGCACCGCAACCGCTCGCAGCCTAACGTCCCGCAGACGACGACTGGAGACCTCGTCGCGGCCGACATCGCGGCGGGCAGCCTGAGGCTTTACCCGCGAGTGCCGACGCTCGTCGGCCACTGTTTCCTCGTGAAGCGCTCCGCGCTCGACCTCGTCGGCGAGTTCGACCTCGCGTTTAGCCCCGGCTACGGCGAAGAGGTCGATTTCGCGCAACGTTGCACGCTTTACGGCCTCGTGCATGTCGTGGCCGACGACGCCTTTGTCGTCCACAAGGGATCGGTCTCGTTCTCGTCGCATCCAGAGCGCACGGAGCTGCAGGCGGAGCACGACCGGATGATCGGAGTGCGGTACCCGTACTACTACGACTGGGTGAGAGAAACCGAGCTCGATGAGAGCGGCCCGTTCTCGCTTGCGCTGCGGATCGCTCAGCGGTCGTTCCGGAGGCTGACGGTCGCCATCGACGGTCGTTGCCTGACGCCGATCGTCACCGGAACACAAGTCGCGACGTTAGAGTTGATCGTCGCGCTGCATCGACGCGGCGAACTCGACATCAGCGTCGTCGTGCCGAACGATCTCGGGAGCTACGCCGCCGACATTCTTGGCTCGCTCGGCGTGCGGATGATCGCCGTGGACGCTGTCGACGCTGAAGAGCCGGCTGACATCGCACACCGTCCCTACCAGGTCTCCTCGCCGGAGGACCTCGTGCTGCTCGCGACGATGGGCAATCGCGTGGTCGTCAGCCACCTCGACCTGATCGGCTTCAACAACCCCGGCTACCACGACGACTACGAAGCGTGGGCTCGTTATCGCCGGCTGACGCAAAACACTCTCGGCTTGGCGGACGCCGTCTCGTTCATCTCGCGCACCGCCGCCGACGAGGCCGTCTCTCAGGGCCTCGTCGAGCGAGACCGCACGTATGTCGTCTACCTCGGGACTGACCATCAGATAGACGCGCAGCCGGTCGACGCGCGCGCACCGCGCGGAATCGAGCCCGTCGGCGCCCGGCCGTTCCTCCTCTGCCTTGGGACCGACTTCCGGCACAAGAACCGCGTCTTCGCGCTGCGGCTGCTCCATGCGCTGCGCACGCAGCACGCGTGGGATGGGTCTCTCGTGTTTGCCGGACCACATGTGGCGCAAGGCTCCTCGGCGCCTGAGGAAGCGGCTTTCATCACCCACCACCCCGAGCTGCGCGACAGGGTCGTCGACGTCGCCGCCGTCGACGACGCCGGGAAACGCTGGCTCATGATGAACGCGACCGCGATGGTCTACCCAAGCGTGCACGAAGGCTTCGGGTTCGTCCCCTTCGAGGCGGCCGATGCCGGTCTGTTCTGCCTCTTTGCTGCACAGACGTCGCTCGCCGAGCTGCTGCCGGCACAGGACCTGATCGAGCGGTGGGACGCCAGCGCCACCGCCGAGCGCGTGATCGGGCACCTCCGCTCCGAGCAGCTGCGACGCGATCATGTCGCTGGCGTGCGTGCGGCCGCGGCGCGGCTGACGTGGGGGCGCGCGGCGCAGCAGCTCACCGACGTCTACCGAGGTGTCGCACGCCAGCCAGCACGCGAGGCCCGCCGGATCGCCGAAGCCTACGCGGCCGAGCGGGTGGTCTCCGACGCGCGCTACCTCCAGCTCGAGCAGGGTTACTACGGGCTGCGCGCCAAGCTGGATACCGACACGGAGCACCTCGTTGACGCCGTCCCGCCTGACATGCGCCGGCCACTGCTTGCGCTCGCGACGCGCAAGTCGCTGCGTGCCCCGTTGTTCGGAACGGTGCGTGCGGCGTATGGCGCGAGCTATCGGCTGCGGCGCGTCGGCCGCCGAGTCGGTCGCAGCGGCCAGGCTTCTGACGGCAACCGCTGATTAGGCGCGCGCGGAAACGCGCCGCAACAGCCCCAGCAACCGACGCGCCGACCTTGCCGCCGGCCGTCCCGGTAGCCGGCCGATGAGGATTCCGTTGCCGGTCAACGCGATTCCCTCGACGACGACGTCGTCGCGGTGCGACCACTGCTCGGCGAGCAGCAGCTCGGCGTCACGAAGCGCGTGGTCGAGCAGCAGCGTGGCGTCGGCGCGCGCGAACTGCTGCGCGAGACTGAGAGAACGGATGTGAGTAGCGCGCGCGGCATCCTGCCCGTGGATGATCACCAGCTCCGGCGGAGCTGCGCGCAACGCGGCCATGGCGTTCTCGGTCGGCTCGTACGCCGCCCTCGTGGAGTTCCCTGCCGCCGGCGCGCGGATGCTGTGCACCGAGGCGACGCCCGCCAGGCAGCGGGCCGCAAGTGCATCCCGCGCGACATTGCGCCAGTGCGGGTCGTGCTCTAGCGCGACCACGGCGCCAACAGCCCGCTCGGCGTGCAGTTCGCGCATCAGCGCGGCTAGGAGGACGGTGGTGACGCCGCTGCCGAGCTCAAGGACCGCGCCTGGTCGCGTACGGCGGACGAGTGCCGCGATCTCGGCAAGCGTCGCCACGTCGGGCGCCCACGGGTCGGACCCGTGGTCGCAAAGCAGCTCCCGCAGCGCTGGGTCAAGCTCGCTGACGGCGGCGTCGGGCATGCCGGCGAGCGCGCCCAGGAGCGCGTTCGGCCTGCCTGCGGCGGCCCGCAGCGCTCGCACCGACTCGAGCGAGACTACATGCCCGTTCACCAGTGCGAGCACCTCCAACTCCGCGGTGACCGATGGTGCGACCTCGACCGGCTCCGGGGTCCCTACGTCGAACCAGCGCACGTTCTCGTGGACGACGTCGATCAGCAGCTCGTAGTGTCCTGGCTCATCTGGTGCCTGCACCGAGACCGCGACCAGTTCCACAGCGCCGGGCTCGACCGTGCAAGGGAACGGGGATCGGCTCGGCATCTCGATCATCTCGCCGTCCTCGCGGCGCCAGCGCACGCCAAGACGCACGAGCGGAGGACGGTCGAGACCCCACCGCCAAGGCCAGTCGCCGTCGTTGCGGACACGAACCCAGATGTTCTCGATCGTCGCGCCGGCGGTGAAGCGGGGGAGCGGCTGCTCGACTCGCACGCTGCCGGCGTAGCCGTCGGGGCGAGCGAGTGCCCAGAAGCGATTGATCTCGTTGCGCTTGGAAAGGGCGAGCTCGTGCGGATCTACGCGCGACGGTGGCTCAGGTGCCTCACCGACGCGAGCGAGGGCCGCCGCGATCCGCTCGCGGTCGCTTGCCGTAAGGGGCGCCGTCTCTGTCGAAGGCGCCCGCTCCGGGAGGTAGAACGCCTCGTTGAATGGGCGGCCCTGGGCGGTCATCATCCCGAAGGCCTCGTCGTCGTAGCGCAGAACCTTTGCGGCGCGCTGCCCTTCAGAGGCGAGCAGCAGGTCAAGGTGGTGGACGGCCAGCTCTTGATCTAGATGGCGAGTCGGAAAGTCATCGAGCGCCAACGCATGCTTACGGCCGTGAAAGGCGAGGCGGCCGTCGTTGCGGATCAGCCGCAGCCGGCGGTCGCTCGCCCACGGCTCAGAGACGAGGCGCTCCACCGGAGTCGGCCACGGCCAGTGGATCGGGCTCGAGTACTGCTCGATCTTGCGGTCGGCGGCGAGCTCCGGCAGCGCCTGGAGCAGCGCGTCGCTGACTATCTCGTCGCCGTCAAGTAGCAGGAGCCAATCACAGCTCGCCTGCTCAGCCAGCCAGCCGTAATGTCGGTTGGCGCCAATGTGCTCATAGCGCAAGAGCGTGTCGGCGACAGAGGCGTACCAGCCGAGGTCCTCTTCGCCGACGCGGGCATCAGCGGCGATCACGATCTCGTCAACGATGGCGAGCAGCGGTGAGATTGCGGCCGCGACAAGAGCTCCAGGGTGCTGCGTCGGGCAAATGACCGAGATCGAGGCGCGCCGAGCTCGCGGGTGCCGGACGCCCGGCGTCATCAACCGCGAAAACGAAATCGGCTGCGCGCGCTCCGCTGTGACGGTCCCTTTCGGTACGCCTTGTTCGGGAGCACCTCGACATAACGCGGGTCGCGCCGAACGAGCAGGTCCACGATCAGGCCGACTTGTCTTTCCTCGATCTGCTCGGGGGTGTGGAGCTCGGCAGTCGCTGGGAAGACGTCAGGGTTCATCGTCTCGGATGCGGCGAGCGACCAGGTGTAGTCGTCGAAATCGACGTGGCCGCCGTCGGCCAGCATGAGGTCGGCGAGGAAGAAGGTGAGCGCGTCGATCCCCCAGACGTGTGCGCCGTCGATGAAGACGTAGTCGAAGGTCGGCGGCGCGTCGGAGCGCATCAGCTCCATCAGGCTCCAGTTGTAGGAGTCCATCAGCTTCTGAGAGTTGCCATGGCCGACAACATGGGTGTGGCCGGCGGCATGCAACCGCTCGACGAGCGGGTCAACCCGCTCCTGATAGTCGAACAGATGCAGCGACCCTCCGCGCTCGGTAGCGAGCTCCGCGAGCGCTACAGAGGTGTGGCCCTCGTAAACACCGATCTCGGCGATTACTCGCGCGCCAGACTGTCGCGCGAGCTCGATCGTCTGAGCGTTCGGTGCGGTGACATTGAGTCTTTCCGGATGCGTCCGGCGGGAAGAGGACGACGACACCGGGCAAGTATATGCGGCGTCTTGGCGCTATGCGGTCGCGCTCAGATCGCGACGACCGACGTCGGCGTCTCCTCGTACACCCACGCCGCGATCTCCTCACGGCGGGCGCGGAGCAGCTCCGTGTCAGCACGGCGCGGGTAGTAGATCCGCTGCCACATCCGGCAGACGGTCTTGAGCGTCCGCGGCACGTCGCTCACCTTGACCGTCGTCTCTCCCGCGGTGCGCGGGTAGTGGCGCACGCCCTTCTCGACGATGCGGAAATTCCACTTGCGCGTGCGGGCGACGAGCTCGGTGTCGATGAAGAAGTCGCGCGACTCGACGTCGATCTTCTCGATCACCTCACGGCGAAAGAGCTTGAACGCACAATCGACGTCGCGAACGCGAACGCGGAACAGCACGTTGACGAGGCGGTTGTAACACCACGAGACGATCGAGCGCAAGGCGGTGTCGTAGCGGTAGACGCGGAACCCGACGACCGCGTCAACCTCTTGCATCAACGGTGCGAACCAGGCGAGCTCGCTGACGTCGAATTGGTTGTCAGCGTCGGTGTAGAAGAGGTAGTCGCCCCTCGCGGCGTTGAAGCCGTTCGCGATCGCGGCGCCATAGCCGAGGTTTCTGCGGTGGCGCAGGAGCCGCACATTGCCCGGGTGAGCGGCCGCGAGGTCCGCAGTGATCTCAGCGGTGCGGTCGCGGCTCCCGTCGTCAACAACGATCACCTCGTACCGCTCGGCTATCGCCGGCAGGGCCTCGATGCAGCGGCCGACCGCAGTCTCGATATTTTCCTCCTCGTTGTAAGCGGGGAGAACGACTGAGAGACTCGTGAGCATCCGCGGCAGACTAACGGACGCGCAGGCGCTCAGGGCCCGCGCGAAGACGCCGGGGCCGCAAGTACGTCATCCTGTAGGACCGTGCTGAACCGTCTGCCTACGTTCACGCCTGCGCAGTTCCGGAAACTCACCTGGGTCGCGCTCTTCGCTCTTACCGTCGTCGTCATGACCGGCGCGGCAGTGCGGCTGACGAGCTCTGGCCTTGGCTGCCCGGACTGGCCGGCCTGCCACGGCGACGTGGTGCCGCCGCTGGGGCTCAACACCTTTATCGAGTACGGCAACCGCGTCTTCTCCGGGATCATCACGGTGATCTCGCTGCTGGTCTTCATAGCGTCGCTGCGGCGCACGCCGCGCCGCATGGACCTTGTCTGGCTGTCGCTGCTGCTGCCGCTGGGCTGCATCGCGCAGGCGGTGCTCGGCGGTATCACGGTGAAGGAAGACCTCGCGCCCGGCTACGTGATGTCGCACTTCTGCCTCTCGATGCTGATCCTCGTCGGCGTCATCTGGCTCGTCTGGCGCGCCCGCTACGACGATGACGCGGACCGTCCCGTGAGCGAGGATGTGTGGACCGTCTGGATCGTGAGGCTCTGCGCCGTGCTTGGCGCGATCGTGATCGTCTGCGGAACGCTGGCGACCGGCGCCGGCCCGCACCCGGGCGACAACAACGGCGAGCTCGTCAGACGGTTCGACTTCAAGGGCGCCGACACGCTCGTCTGGCTCGTCCACCGGCATGGCACGGCCGCGACCGTGCTCGGCCTCTGCGTGATCCTCGCGTGGTTCATGGCTCGCCGCCGCACGACCAACGCCGGCCTTGTCGAGGCGCTCACGCTCACGGGCGTGCTGATGGCGGCCCAGGGCCTCGTCGGCAGCGTCCAGTACGCGCTTCAGCTCCCATCTGACTTCGTCTGGGTCCACGTCACGCTCGCGACGATCACCTGGCTCTCGCTGCTTTGGGCCGTCGGCGCCGCCGGGAGAGTCGGAGTGCCGGTACGCGAGGGCGGCGACGGCAGCAACGGCAGCGGCGACGGCCGGCACGTCCCGCTCGTCGGGGCTGAGGTCGTCACCTCGCCGGTCCCGCGCGCCGCGCGCCGGTAGCGCGTTCGCCCCGAAGGCGCCCGTTCGAGCGCCGGCCGGTCAGTGGTTGGCTCGGCCCGTCGCCACGTCGCCGGCGACCGGCCTGCCGTCGAGCAGGATCTCCTGTGGGGCGCCCATGACCGTTCCTGGCGGCCCAGTCAGCCTGATGACCAAGTCCGACACCCTGCGGTTCGCGGGCACCGGCAGGAACAGAGCGTTGCCGTTGCCGGACTGCTGCGGGCTGGCGCACGGAGCAGGCGGGCCTTCCTGCGGTTCCTGCGCGAGCGCGACAGCGCCAGGCGTGTTGTCGGGCGCGGGGGTGACGTGCTCGAGCGGCAGGCGCAGTAGGCGCGGCGTCGGCTCGGCGTCCGCGGCGTTCGAGCGGACCCGGACGGTGACCTCGCCGCTGGCCGGCAGGACGAGCGACGTCGACTGCGCGGGCGTGCCGCCGTCAACCCGCTCCCAACTGGCCGGCGTGCCGCGCAGGGGGCCAGCGGTCAGCGCCAGCGGCAGCCAGCAGGTGTCCGTGACGACCTTCATGTCGCGTGCGACCTTTTCGATCACGATCGTCTTCGAGCTCGTGATCGCGTCGTCGCAGGCGCTCGTCGCGACGGTCCCCCAGTCGCAGTATTGGGAGCCGGGGAGCGCGACGTCGCGGATCGGCTGAAACGGCCCGCGAGGGACGAGGAACGTCTCGGTGAGCTGAGAGTCGCCGATCAGCAGGACATGCTGCAGCGCCTCGCGTGGCGTGCGAGTCGCGCCGACGGAGAGGTCTTCCTCAGTGCGGGGCCGTCCCAGCATTGCGGTCAGGTCGGTGTCGCGACCGTACGGCGCTCCGACCTGGAGGCCGACCTCATCAGCCAGGCCAGGGCGGATGCGGTTGAGGACGTCGCGCGCGAACAGCTCGCGGCCACGCCAGTTCCAGTGCGTGTCGGTCTTCAGGAAGGTCGCCTTGCCAGCTTGTTCGAGCGCGCGCTGCTGCGCGAACATCGCAAGGCCACCGGGTGTGGTGGCGAGCCGTTGCTCGATCCCCTCTTCAAGCCTTGCGTCGCAGCGCTTGTTCGAGTCGTCGAGGGCAGGGATGTCGGCGTCATGGACGAAGACCTTCGCCCGCGGAAGCACGACGACTGGCCGGCGGCCGGTCGCGATCAGCTCGCGCGAAAGGACGTCAACAGCGTCGCCGGGATCTCCGGTCGGCGCGTAGTCCGTGCACGGCGACAGCTCGCGCAAGTAATAGAGATAGCCGTTGTGTCCGAGCGCGACGTCTGGGCTCGTGCTGTCGCGAAAGAGGTCGAGCGCGATGTCCGCATGGAGTTGGAGCGCCTTGTCACGCGCCGGGAAGCGGTCGAGGAACGCAGTGTCGAATTGGGCGAACGTTGATGGCTGTTGCAGGGACGCGGTGTTGACGGCGGGGAAGGGCTCCTTTGACCGGTCTTCCAGCAAAGGCTGGCGGGCGCCCGCGACCCATGCGATCGCAGGCACAAGGAGCAGCAGCAGCAGCCAAGCGGCTGGAATGCACCGGCGCACTTCAGAATTGGAAGTAGAGGAAGGGATGGAAGGTGCTCGACATCACGAAGACGAGCGCGAGCGGAAGAACCAGCCCCACCGTCGCCAAGCGGGCGAACGACGGTATCGCGCCGAGCCGCTCGGTGATCCAACGGCCGCCCGAGATCGAGCCGGGCAGCAGGAGCACCACCGACGCGAGCACGAGCACAGTGACCGACTGATGGCTCAGGGCAGCGCGCACCGTCTCGGGAATCCCGCCAACCGGCACGAACATCGCGTGGTAGTAGCGCCCCGCCAGCGGGAGCGACTCGGCGCGGAACAACACCCAGCCAAGCAGGACGATCAGGAAGGTCGTCGCCCGCCGCAACCATGGCATGCGGACGGCGCCGTCGACCGCTCGCCACTCCATCCGCCGCTCGATCAGCATCCACGCGCCGTGATAGAGGCCCCAAAGGACGAACGCCCACGCTGCCCCGTGCCAGAACCCGGTCAGGACGAACACGACGATCAGGTTGCGGTACGTCGCGCGCTCGCCATGGCGGTTGCCGCCGAGCGAGATGTAGACGTAGTCCCGGAACCAACGTGAGAGCGTCATGTGCCACCGCCGCCAAAAGTCGGTGATCGAGACCGACGAGTACGGCCGGTTGAAGTTCTCCGGCAGCCGGAAGCCGAGCATCATCCCGATGCCGATAGCCATGTCGCTGTAGCCGGAGAAGTCGAAGTAGAGCTGCAGCGAGTAAGCCAGCGCGCCGATCCACGCGGCGGGCGTCGTCAGCGTCCCGGTCGCGGCGCTCGCGAACGCGCTGTCGGCTATCGCCGAGATCTGGTCCGCGACCAGCACCTTCTTGGCCAGGCCCCACGCGAACCGAGTCGCGCCGTCACTGATCTGCTCGACGCGCGGCGTCGGGCGCCACAGGTCGTCCTGAATCTCCCGCAGGCGCACGATCGGCCCTGCGATCGAGCGCGGGAAGAGGAAGACGAACAGCAGGACCTGGGTGGGGTCGCGCTTGGGATCGACGTCCCGTCGCCAGACGTCGATGTCGTAGGAGATCTTCTCGAAGGTGAAGAACGAGATCCCGATCGGCAGCAGGACCGAGACTGTGAGCGTACCGGGATGGCCGAGCCATGAGGAGAGCTTGTCTATCTGCTCGGCGAGGAAGCCCGCGTACTTGTAGTACGCGAGCAGCCCCAGGTTCTGCACGATGCCGAGCGTCAACAGCGCGGCCGCGAGCGTACGCCGCTCCCTCTCGTGGGCCCGGCGGATTCCGAGGGCGATCGCCCAGTCGAGCAGCGTCGAGCCGATCACCACGAGGACGAATTCCTGCACGCCCCAGATGTAGAAGCAGACGCTGGCCGCCAGCAGCACGAAACGGCGGATCGACGCGGGCGATAGCCACACCGCGACGAGCGTCACGGGAAGAAAGACGAAGAGGAATGTCGTAGAACTAAAGACCATCGAGGGCGCCTCGCCGATCGGCCCTCGACCGCGCGACGCAGACGCTAACGCGCCCGCCGGGCAGATGTCGTGCCGCCGATGCTGGAACTGTGGTCGGGCGGCCGGGGCCGCCAAGCCACCGCAATCTTCTACAGTCGCACCCATGCAGGACCCGGCAGGCGCCCACGCCTCATGGCACAACGGCGCGGATACCTCCCTCACGATCCTCGTCGTCGACGACGAGTCCGATCTGCGCGACATGTTGACGCGGTCGTTCTCGCGTGAGGGGCACCGGGTCGTCGCCGTCGCCGATGGGCGCACGGCGACAGACCGCGCGAGCACCGAGTCGTTCGACATCGTGCTGCTCGACGTTGCGCTCGGCCCCGGGCCCGACGGCTACGAGGTCTGCCGGACACTGCGCGCGCGGCACAACGTCGTGCCGATCATCATGCTGACCGCGCTGGACAGCGAGGCGGACGCGGTCCTCGGCCTCGAGGCCGGCGCCGACGACTACGTGACAAAGCCGTTCGGCCTCGCGGAGCTGCGCAGCCGCATCCGCGCGGTGCTGCGCCGCGCTGGCTCGCGGCCGATGGCGAGAAGCGGCGACATCGTCACGGTCGGCCCGATCCAGCTCGACCGCGCCCGCCGTGAGGTGCTGATGCACGGCGAGCCGGTTCACGTCACGTTCTCCGAGTTCGAGCTGCTCGAGGCGCTGATGTCTGACCCCGGCCGCCTGCGCAACCGCCAGGAGCTGTTGCGCGCGATCTGGGGCGACAGCGCGTACCGCGACCCGCGCGCGATCGACGTGCATGTCCGCCATCTGCGCGAGAAGCTCGAGCCCGAGCCCGACCACCCCCGCCACATCGTCACCGTCCGCGGCGCCGGTTACCGGCTGCAGGCTGGTTGAGGGCAATGTGGCGCCTCGGCGCGCTCGGCCTGCGCGGTCGCATCGTCGGCGCGTTGATGCTGACGGCCGCGGTGACGCTCGTCGTCGCGGCGCTTGAGCTGCTGCCACCGCTGGAGCGGCGGCTGCGCAACGCCGAGCTCTCCACGCTCGTCTCCAAGGCGCATGACGTCAGAGCGTCGTTTCAGTCGCTGTCCGACCACGAGCTGGCGATTCAGTCCAACCCGCTGCAGCAGCTCGGGCTCGAGCTCGTCCACACGAGCGGCGCGCAGGAGGTCTACCTGCTGGACTCCACGCACGCGCTGCGGCTGCGGACGACCAACCGTCAGACCGCCGCCGGCGACCCTTTCGACGACGTCACGGAGGCGTTGCAGACAGGCAGACCGGTCGCCGGGAGCGGCACGCTCGAGGGCGACGAGGTTGTCCGCGTCGCGGTGCCGATCACAATCAACGGCAGACACTACGTGCTCGCGGCGCGCAAACAGATCAGCGAGGTCAGGGACGCTGTCTCGGTCGTCCGCCGCGCCTTCGCGACCGCTGCGCTCAGCGGCCTGCTGATCGCGCTGCTCGTCGGCCTCGGCCTCGCGGCGACGCTCGTGCGGCGGCTGCGCCGGCTGCGCGACGCGACCGTCCGGCTCGCCGAGCGCGGCCCGGTCGAGGACGTGCCCGAGGACCGCAACCGCGACGAGGTCGGCGATCTGTCGCGCAACTTCGCGGAGATGCAGCGCCGGCTGCTCCAACAGGAGGAGGCGCGGCGCTCGTTCGTCTCGACCGCCTCGCATGAGCTGCGCACGCCGGTCGCCTCCCTGCGCGGGATGCTCGAGCTGCTCGACGACGAGCTCGCCCACGGCGACGTCGACATCGACGACGCACGGGTACAGGTCGCTCGGGCGCTCGCGCAGGCGCGCCGCCTCGGGCGCCTCGCCGCCGACCTGCTCGACCTCAGCCGGATCGACGCGGAGGTCGCCCTGCGGTCCGAGCAGCTCGAGCTGCGCGAGCTATCGCGCGTCGTGATCGCCGAGTTCGAGCTCGGCAGAGGTCCCGGGGATCATCCGGCCGCGCCAGTCCTCGACGAGGGCGACGACAACGGCGGCGACCCGCGGGCGGGCAGCGGCGCCGTCTGGGCGCAGGGCGACCCCGGCGCGGTCGCGCAGATCATCCGCATCCTGCTCGACAACGCCGTCCGCGCCAGCCCGCCCGACGCGCCCGCCCACGTCAGCGTGCGCCCCGCCCCGGAGGGCGGCCCGGCCGCGCTGACGGTCCGCGACGCCGGGCCCGGCGTCCCGCCGGACGAGCGCGAGCGGGTCTTCGCGCGCTTCGCCCGCGGCAGCGGCTCCGGCGGCGCTGGCTTCGGCCTCGGCCTCGCGATCGGGCGCGAGCTGGCCGAGCGGATGGGCGGCTCGCTCGTGCTCGAAGAGGCCGGCCCGCCCGGCGCCGCCTTCACGCTGCGCCTTCCGCCGCCGCCATCCGACCCGTCCGACCACCACGACGGCTGATCGCCGGCGCGCCGCGCGCCGCGCCCCGACGCCTCCCAACGCCGCCCGACCACCGCGACCTTTAGCCTTTCCCCCCATGCCGTTCCCCGCCCGCGCACGCCATCCGCGCTTGCGCGCGCACCTGCTGCTCGCCGCCGTCGCCGCATTTGCCTGCTGCCTCGCCGCCGCGTTGCCGGCGCGCGCGCAAGCTGCCCCGACCGCCGTCCTGGCGCTCCTGCCCCAGACCCCGAGCCAGCCGGCCGGCTCTGCCGACCAGCCGCCGCCCGCACCGCCGAACGCCTACGGCCTGCCAGAGGTGCTCGACTACCTCAACGGCCATCCACAGCTCGCGCTCGGCGCGATCAGCGCCACGCAGTCGGGCTACAGCCAGGAGCAGGCGCTGCTTGACGTGACCTCGGGAACGCGCACGTCGAAGAGCACCTACAAGCCGTCGGGCGCGCCGCCGCTGAGCTTGATCCGTGACGGTAGGGGCGGCCTGATCGTCAACTGGCTCGCGGCCGTCCAGCGCGCCGACAGCGCACCGGCCGACATCGTCCCCGGCCTGCTCGCCAGCTCAGTCCCCGGCGGGGCCGGCTACGTCGGCGTCCGCGGCGTGACGAACCTTGAGGCGGTGATCGCGACCGACGAGCGGGGCGCGATCCCGTCGGTCTCGATCGGCCGCGGCGACACGGTCGCGCAGCGCACGGCGGCGATGCTCGCCAGACACCGCTTCGTCGTCGCGCTGCTGCCGCCGGGCGCCAACGGCGACAGCGAGCTCGACAGCTTGATCAGAGAGCGCAGACCGGACCAGCTGCTGATCGCCGAGGAGGCGCCGCCACCGGCCTCCAGCCCCCAGCTGCTGTGGACAGGCGTCGCCGGGCTGCAGCACGGCAGCGGCGGCAGCTTCACCTCCGAGACGACTCACCTGAACGGCGTCGCCGCCGGGATCGACCTGCTGCCGACAATCCTCGACCACCTCGACGTGCCCGTGCCGTCCGGCGTCCGCGGCCAGCAGATCAGGCTCGCCGGCACCCGTGACGCGGTCGCGATACAGCGGCTCGACGACCGTCTCAGCGTCGTCTCCGCGCGCCGTATCCCGGCGCTGGAGACGATGCTCTTCACGTGGCTGGCGGTCGTGCTGCTCGGCGGCATCCTGCGCGACCGCGCCGGCGTCCGATTCGGCGTGCGACTCGGCGGGCTGGCGATGATCTGGCTGCCGTTCATGGTGCTCGTCTCCGGCGCCTTCCAGCCCTCGCGCCAAGCCGAGCTGTTCATCATCGCCGGCGGCGCGTTCCTGCTCGCGCTGTTGACTGACCGCGTGGTTCCGTGGCCACGCGCGCCCGCAGTCCCGGCGCTTGTCGGCCTCGTCGCCTACGCGGCGGACCTCGCCAACCACTCGCATTTCGTGATCCGCTCGCTGCTGGGGCCCAGCCCACGCTCAGGCTCGCGCTTCTACGGCCTCGGCAACGAGCTGGAGATCACGCTGACGGTGCTGATGCTGATCGCGGTCGCGGCGACGTTGCGCAGACGGGAGCGCTCGGGCCGCGGGGCGCTCGCGTTCGCGCTCGCCGGCGTCGTGCTCGCGGCCGTGATGGGGTCGGGCCGCCTCGGCGCCGACGTCGGTGGCATCTTCACGCTCGCGGGCGGCGCGGCCGTCGCGACGCTGATGATGCTGCCGGGCGGGATCACCCGCAAGGCCGTCGGCTTCGCGATCGTGACGCCCGTGATCGGCCTCGCCGCGCTCGCCGGCCTGGACCTCGCAACCGGCGGCGACGGCCACTTCACGCGCACCGTTCTGCACGGCAGCTTCAGCGACCAGATCGACACGCTCCAGCGCCGGTACGAGCTGGCATGGAACGTCCTGCGCGGCGGCTACTCGCCGCTCCTGCTGTTCCTCTGCATCCTCGCGGTGACCTACGCCGTCATGCACCGCCGCCGCGTCTACGGCCTGACGATCGCCGGCGACCCCGTCTGGCGCGCGTGCCTCGTCGGCGGCCTTGCCGCCTCGATCACCGGCTCGCTGTTCAACGACTCCGGGCCGCAGCTGCTGTTCATCGGCGTGACCGCGCTGACCTTCCTGACGACCTACCTGCGCGCCGGACCGGACGGCCCGGCGGCGAGCGGCGGGCCGCTCAGCGGTCCGGACGTGGAGGAAGCCAGCCGCCCCGCACCGGCAGGTCGTCCTCCGGACGCGCCGGTGGCAGCGGCGGAGCCGGCGGCAGGCCGCTCGGCATAACGGGCACCGGCGACGACGCACGGTCGTTGCTGCGCTTCGTCGTGAAGAGCGTGGCGCCGCTGGTCGTCGAGGGCGTCAGCCGCACGACGCGGGTCTGCACGACCTTGTCGTGGAGGCACTGTCTGCGTCTGTCCCAGACCGGCAGCAGGTAGTCGACGATCGCGTAGATGCCGTACGTGAAGGCGACGATCAGCTGCCGACCGATCACCTCGCGCATCAGCCCGTTGCCGAGCGACACCGGCTCGCCGTTCTCTCGCACGACGCGGATCCCGAGCGCCTGTTTGCCGATCGTCTGGCCGTTGCGCGCGCCTCTGCGCATCAGCAGCAGCGGCGCGTACAGCACGGCGATCGGGATCCCGACCGCGTAGACGAGCGTCTGCATCAGCCGGCGCGAGTCGTCAGTGTCGCCGTCGGCGAGCAGCACGGTGACGCCGACCGCGAACGGGATGACCGCGATCAGGGCCGAGTCGAGCAGGTACGCCGCGGCGCGCACGCCCCAGCTCGCCAGCTCATACGTGACCGGCTCACTCGGCGGCTCAGGCTCCGGCTCTTCCCGCGCCGGCCCGCGCCCGAACACACCCTCATCGACGCCCGTCGACAACGGGCCGTCGTTCACGTCGCCGGTTCCTTTTCGGGCCGCATCTCAGACAGGCCCGCGGCGCGGTAGGCGTCGACCTCGTCGAGCGTCTCACGCTCGAGCAGCGCGGCGACGAGCGAGTCGAGGTTGTGACGATGGTCGTGCAGCAGCGCCGTCACTTCCCCGTACGCGGTGTCGACGATCCGTCGCACCTCCTCGTCGACCAGCCGCTGCGTCGACTCCGACGTCTCCGAGACGCCTGGCAGCAGCGGCCCGTGGCCGTCGGAGGGGATCACGGCGATCGGGCCGATCGCCGGGCTCATGCCCCAGCGACCGACCATCTGGCGGGCGATCCCGGTCAGCTGCTGGATGTCGGACTCCGCGCCGGTCGTGATGTCGCCGAAGACGACCTCCTCGGCCACGCGGCCGCCAAGCGCGACCTTGATCTTCCCGAGCAGGTAGCGCTCGTCGTAGTTGAACTTGTCCGCGTCAGGCGAGGAGAACGTCACGCCGAGCGCCTGGCCGCGCGGGATGATCGAGACCTTGCGGACGGGGTCCGCGCCTGGCGTCAGCATCCCGACGATCGCGTGGCCTGCCTCGTGGAAGGCGGTCCGTCTGCGGTCGTCGTCGCTCATCATCACCTTGCGCTCAGCGCCGAGCACGACCTTCTCGAGCGCGTCGGTGAAGTCGGCGCCGCTGACGATCGCGTGGCTGCGCCTCGCCGCCAACAGCGCGGCCTCGTTGACCAGGTTGGCGAGGTCCGCCCCGACCATGCCCGGGGTCGAGGAGGCGAGCGCGTCGAGGTCGACGTCGTCGGCGAGCGGGACCGAGCGCGTGTGCACCTTGAGGATCATCACGCGGCCGTTGCGGTCAGGCGGCGCGACCGTCACGCGGCGGTCGAAGCGGCCGGGGCGCAGCAGCGCGGGGTCGAGGATCTCGGGGCGGTTGGTCGCCGCGATCACGATCACCGCGGTCGTCGGCTCGAAGCCGTCCATCTCGGTCAGGATCTGGTTGAGCGTCTGCTCGCGCTCGTCGTTGCCGCCGAACGAGCCGCGACCGCCGCCGCGCGCGCGGCCGATCGCGTCGAGCTCGTCGATGAAGATGATCGCGGGAGCGGCGTCCTTCGCCTGTCTGAACAGGTCACGCACGCGGGAAGCGCCGACGCCGACGATCATCTCGACGAACTCAGACGCAGACATCGAGAAGAACGGCACGCTCGCCTCGCCCGCGACGGCGCGCGCCAGCAGCGTCTTGCCGGTGCCCGGCTGGCCGCTCAGCAGGACGCCCTTGGGGATCTTGCCGCCGAGTCTCTGGTATCTCGTCGGGTTTTTGAGGAAGTCGACGATCTCGTTGAGCTCAGACTCGGCCTCGTCGATCCCGGCGACGTCTCTGAACGTGACGCGCGCCTCGCCGCCCTCCGAGCGCCGTGCTCTTGAGCGGCCGAACGACATGACGCCCCCGCCGGCGGCGGCCCCGACTCGCCTCGACAGCAACACGAAGAGGCCGATGATCAGCAGCACCGGGCCGAAGCCGAGCAGGATCGAGACGAGCAGCGACGGCCCGTTGTCCGGCGGCTTCGCGTTGACGACGACGCCGTTGTCCGTCAGCAGGTTGGAGAGCGAGTCGGTGTTGGCGAAGGCCGGGACCTCGGTCGAGAACTCTCTCGAGGTCATCGAGTCCGTCTCGCCTCTCGCCGGATAGGTGACCGATCTGATGAAGTCGCCCTGGATCGAGGCGCCCGTCGAGGAGATGTCTCTGACGTTTCCGCTTCTGACCTGCTGAAGGAATGTCGGGCTGTACGGCACCTTGACGCGCTCGGTCGGCGACAGCGCGCGCGAGGAGATCCACCAGTTGAGGCCGAGCAGCACGACGACGAAGATCACTATCCCCCAGCGGCCGCCGGGCCATCTACGCCCGCGCACGGGCGGACGGGGCGGGCCGCCGCTTGGGCCGCCACGGCCGTTCGGGGCAGGCGTTACGCGCCAATCCGGGGGCGCCCCGTTTCCGGGGCGCTGGGGCGCCCGGGGCGGCGCACTCTCACGCGGAGGAGCGCTTCCGGCTGGAAGTCGATCGCCGCTGGTGGGGCGCTCTGGAGAATCGCCAGGCATCAGGTACGGGAATTCTGTCAGGCGGTGGTCATAGCTGGGTTGAGCGTCCGAGAGACCGCTCGCATGAGCATCACGGTAGCGGCCTGCCGCGGACCGCATCCGGATTGCCGCGTGGACGCCCGGCGGGCGGGCTGACGCGTTCTTCCAAGACGCAGTCGCGTGGGCGCGAATACCGTCGTCGAATGGAACGGACAGCACAGGACAACAGAGCCGAGCCGCGCGTTGGCGCCGGCTTCGCCTGCGTCAACCTTGCGGCCGTCGTGGACAGCGCCGCGGCAGCGGGCTACGGCGAGGCAGGCGAGGCGCGGTTCGCGACCAGACCGCTTGGCACCGAGCGCATCGGCCTCGGCTACCAGACGCTCAACCCCGGCAGACGGCAGTCGTTCGGTCATCGCCACGGCGACGCCGAAGAGGTCTACCTCGTGCTCGGCGGCAGCGGCCGCGTCCGCGTCGACGACACGATCGTCGAGCTGTCTGCGCTCGACGTGATCAGAGTGGCGCCCGAGGCGATGCGCTGCTTTGAGGGCGGGCCCGAGGGGCTGCAGTTCGTCGCCTTCGGCACCCGCCATGAGAACGACTGGGAGGTCGTGCCCGGCTGGTGGGGCGGATCGGAGGCGTGAGCGGCGGCGATCGGCTCGACAGCGTCGCGCCGTGATCCCGTGGCCCGGCTCACACGGGGGCCCGAGCGTCCGGGCTCCCGGCTGACGGGCAGCTATGCGCTGGGGCGCTCGCCGTCGTCCGCGTCGGCGTCGAGTCTCAGCGCCGCGCCGTTGATGCAGTAGCGCAGGCCGGTCGGGGCCGGGCCGTCGTCGAAGACGTGGCCGAGATGGCCGCCACAGCTCGAGCACATCACCTCGGTGCGGATCATGCCATGGCTGGCGTCGCGCTCGTTGGCGACCGCCTCCTCGGCGGCCGGGGCCGAGAAGCTCGGCCAGCCGGAGCCCGAGTCGTACTTGGTGTCGGAGGAGAAGAGCTCGGCGCCACAGCCGGCGCAGCGGTAGGTGCCGTCCTTCTTCTCGTCCACATAAGGACCGGTGAAGGGTCGCTCGGTGCCCTTGCCGCGCAGGACGGCGTACTGCTCCGGGCTCAGCTCCTCGCGCCACTGACTGTCGCTCTTGCTCACCTTGCTCGCCATGTTGCCTCACCCGTTTCGTGTCTCGTTCTTATTCGAGGGTAGCGGCGTGCGAAAGGGTCGCGAGAGTCAGGAGCGGTGGGCTGAGGCCCAGATCATCAACGCGTATGTCGCTGCGACGAGCGTCACGACGACGATCGCTGCCACGGTCATTCCTGTCTCTTGCATGAGAGAGATGGTGGTCCTCTCCGCAAAACACGTGGTCAATCGCAGATCAAGCGTTATTAAGGAAGTCGGTCGGGTGGTGCGATCGCCTGTCGCTGCGACGATTGGCGGGTCGCGCGCGGCGGCGCCTGGTTGGCCTGCGCGGCGAGCCGCATCCGCATCAGCGCCGTTCGGATCAGCCGCGAAACGTGCATCTGCGATACGCCGATGCGGGCGCCGATCTCGCTTTGCGTCAGGTCTTCCACGAAGCGCAGCCGAAGGATCTCCCGCTCGCGCGGGTCGAGGTCTCGCACCAGTTGGGCGATCGTCACGCGGTCGCGTGCGCGTGCGAGCTCGTCGTCCTCACGGCCGAGCGCGTCGCCGAGCGAGCTGCGCTCACCGCCGCCGCGCTCGCCATCGCCGCGCGCGCTGCCGGCCGGCATGTCGAGCGAGAGCGCGCGGTGCGCACCGGCAGCCTCGAGCGCTTCCAGGACAGTCTCCACGTCGAGGCCGGTGTCGCTTGCCAGGTCGGCCGGCGTCGGCGGCCGGCCGGTGCGCGCCCTCGTCGCCGCCTCGACTGCGAGCGTCGCCTCCTGCAAGTCGCGCGGAACATGGATCGCCCAGCCGCGGTCGCGGAAGTGACGCCGCAGCTCGCCGAGGATCGTCGGCACGGCGAACGAGGCGAAGTTGACGCCACGCTCGGCGTCGAAGCGGTCGACGGCCTTCAGCAGACCGAGCGAGGCGACCTGGACGAGGTCGTCGAGCGGCTCGCCGCGGTCGGCGTAGCGGCGCGCGAGGTGATGCGCGAGGCCGAGGTGGCGCTCGACCATCACGCGCCGTTCGTCCCCATCGTGGTGCGGGTAGGCTCGCGAGCGTTGATGCGACCGCTCGCGAACTTCTCTAACGGGACCGTCGTCTTTGACCACCAACGTGCTTACCCTCCGGCTGCTGCAATCAGCGCCGGGGGTCTGGGGCGCGTCGATAATTCCGGTGTGATGAACCACCGGTACGAGCGCTTTCAGTGTATCTCGCACGGCTGCGGAGAAGGGGAGTGGGCGTGAGCGCGCTGCCGCTCACCATCTTGCTCGCCGACGAGGACCAGCTCGCGCTGGAGCGGCTGGGGGAGACCGTGCGCCAGCTGGGGCACCGCGTCGCCGCGTTCGCGATCGAGGTTTCGGAGGTCGCCGCGAAGGTCGTCGGCGAGGACCCTGACCTCTCGATGGTCGTGCTGCATGTCGACGACGATCACGCGCTTGCGCTGATCGAGGAGATCGCGACCTATGCCAGAGGGCCGGTCGTCGCGCTGACGCTGCGTGAGAGCCCCGAGTTCGTCGCGCGCGCCGCCGACCGCGGCATCGACGCGTATGCCCGTCCCGAGACGCCGGACGCGGTGCAGAGCGCGATCGAGCTGGCGCTGCGCCGCCACGCCGAGCTCGCGCGGCTGGAGTCGAAGGTCGACCAGCTGGAGGGCGCGCTTGAGCGCCGCGCGCTGATCGAGCGGGCGAAGGGGATCCTGATGGAGCGCCACCGGGTCGACGAGCGGACCGCCTTCGAGCGAATGCGCACCCACGCCCGCGCCAACCGCCGCCGCGTCGTCGACGTCGGGCGCGAGGTCTGCGCTGGGACGCTGGAGCTGCCCTAGGCTGCCCCGGGGCAGGGCGCGCAGCCTGCGCCGGCGCTCGGCGTCGGCGGAGCGCAACGGCGCGTCGGTGGCGCGCCAGACCGCAGCGGTAGGATCGCGGTATGGCTGTTCCTACCGCTCCGATCGCCGCCGGCTCGCTGGTCGGCGGCTACCTCGTCGCCCGCGAGACGGGGGTCCGCCCGCTTGGCGGAGTCGTCCTCGGCGTCGCCGGCGCGTGGTGCACGCGCCAATGGGCCCGCAGCGCGGGCGCGCCCGTCGCCGCGGGCCTGCTGGCGACCTACCTCGCCGGCTTCGGCGCCTCCCATCCGCTCGCGAAGAAGGTCGGCGCCTGGCCGTCGGTCCTCTCGGTCGCGGCCGTCAGCGGCGCGGCGAGCTACCTGCTCGCCGACCGCCGCGGCTGACGGGCTTTCCGCTCCGGGCAGCGCGGTCGCGCGCTGCCCGGTCTCACGCGGCTGCCCGCGCGGCTCCGAGCGGCGCGGTCGCGCGCTGCCCGGCGTCACGCGGCCGCCCGCGCGGCTCCGGGCGGCGCGGTCGCGCGCTGCCCGGCGTCACGCGGCCGCCCGCGCGCCCGAGCTGCCACGGAGCGCTAGACGCTGCCGGTCGGCGCGGCGGTGCCGCGGCCCGTGCCTGAGGAGTCGCTGGAGTCGCCATCTCTGCGGGGCATCGGGGCGCCTCTGGGGCAGTCGCCTCTGCCGTGTATCCCGCGCGGCGGCGGACTGCCCGGTCTGGCGTCTCTCGGCGGTCGCTGGCCGTCTCTTGGCGACGGCGGCGGGGCGTCTCTGCCGCGCTGCCCGTTCGGCGGCGCTCTCGGCGGGGCCTGCTGGGTGGTCGTGCCGGAGTTGCCGGAGCCGGAGCCGCTGTCCGAGCCGGAGCCGGGCCCGCCGGTCGCCGCGAACGCGGTGCCTCCGCCGATCAACAGCGTGCCGGCCGCGAGCGCTGCCACGAGAGGTTTGGGTGTGCGCATGACGTGGGCCCTTCCGTTGGAGGATCACTGACGGGCCCCATTCCAACGCCCAACCCTCGGCGCACCCTCGCACGAGCCTGAGATTTCACCGAGAGCGCGGGTTGCCGCGCGCTTGCGATCATGCGCGCGCGGGGCGCGTCGATCGGCGACCGGCGAGGCGCGACGGCTGTTTGGAGCTCAGCGGCTTATCTCCAGCGGGTCCGGCCCAAACACACAGCGGGCCGCCGATGGGCGGCCCGCTGTGTGCTTCGTTCTGATGGCTCGAAGCTGTGCTGGCGCGTCCTGGCGCGTCATCCCCGCCGTGCAGCTCGAGTCAGCTCGTGATCAGCCGCAGCCGGTGTTGTTGCCGCAGCTCGAGCACGTGTAGCAGGAGCCCGTGCGCTGCATCATGCCGCCGCACTGCTCGCAGGCGGGGCCGAGGTCGAGGCCGAAGTTGCCCATCCGCGCCGGGCGGACGGGGGGCGTCTCGGTGAAGGCGGCTGCGGCCGGCTGGACCGCCCCGCTCGCGAACGGCGTCGGCGCGGTGCTCGACGGCGACGGGGCCGGCGGCAGCGAGGGGCCGGCTGTGTCGCCGTTGACCGACATAGCCGTGTCCTGCGCCGTCTTGCGGGCGCGGACGGCCGGGGTCAGGATGCCGAGCTCCTCCTGGATCTCCTCGTCAAGGAAGCGGGAGGCGAGCCAGCGCATGATGTAGTCGGGCATCGACTTGGCGAACGGGATCTCGGGGTTCGTCGTCATGCCCTCGGGCTCGAAGCGCATGTAGCTGAACTTCTGCACGAGCGTCTCGAGCGGCACGCCGTACTGCAGCGCGATCGAGACCATCGTCGCGAACGAGTTCATCATCCCGCGGAGGGTCGAGCCCTCCTTGCCGATGTCGGTGAGGAAGATCTCCCCGACCGTGCCGTCCGGGTAGAGGCCCGCGGTGATGTAGCCCTCGTGACCGGCGAGCGAGAACTTGTGGGTCAGCGACTGGCGCTCCCGTGGCATCCGCTTGCGCGCCGGAGCGGAGGCCGCCTCGGCCGTCGCGACCTTCGCCGTCGCCAGCGTCTCGGCGATCGCCTTGTCGAGGTCCTCCTGCGTGAACTTCGCGCCGGGCTTCGCGTCGTTGCCCTTCTGCGCGTCGGTCCGCAGCGCCTGCGCCGTCTTGGAGCCGTCGCGGTAGATCGCGAGCGCCTTGACGCCAAGCCGCCACGCCTGGACGTACGCGTCAGCGATGTCCTCGACCGTCGCGGTCTGCGGCAGGTTGACGGTCTTGGAGATCGCGCCCGAGATGAACGGCTGGATCGCGCCCATCATCTTGATGTGGCCCATGTGCGAGATCGCGCGCTCGCCGACCGCCACGTCGAAGACCGGCAGGTGCTCGGCGGAGAGGCCGGGGGCGCCGACGATCGTGCCGCGCTCGTTGATGTGCGCCGAGATCTGCTCGATCTGCGCCTCGCTGTAGCCGAGCTCGCTCAGCGCCAGCGGGACCGTGCCGTTGACGATCGTCATCTGGCCGCCGCCGACGAGCTCCTTGAACTTGACGAGCGAGAAGTCCGGCTCGACGCCGGTCGTGTCGCAGTCCATCAGAAAGGAGATCGTGCCGGTCGGCGCGAGCACCGTCGCCTGCGCGTTTCGATATCCGTTCGTCTCGCCGAGCTCGACGGCGTCCTCCCACGAGCGGCGCGCGGCCGTCAGCAGCGCGCCGTCGCCGAGCGACCCGTCCGGGATCTCGTACGACGCGTCACGGTGCATCCGCATCACCGCGTTGTGCGGCTCGCGGTTCTCCTCGTACCGCTCGAACGTCCCGACCGCGCCCGCGATCTCGGCCGAGCGACGGTAGGCGCGGCCGGTCATCAAGGCAGTGATCGCCGCAGCCGTGTCACGGCCGGCGTCGGAGTCGTACGGCATGCCCTTGCTCATCAGGTACGCGCCGAGGTTCGCGAAGCCGAGGCCGAGCTGGCGGAAGGCGTTCGCGTTCTTGCCGATCTCCTGCGTCGGGTAGCTGGAGGCGCCGACGACGATCTCCTGCGCAAGGAAGACGACGTCGACGACGTGCTCGAAGCCCTCGACGTCGAAGCTGCCGTCCGCGTTGCGGAACTTCATCAAGTTGAGCGAGGCGAGGTTGCAGGCCGAGTCGTCGACGTGCATGTACTCCGAGCACGGGTTCGACGCGTTGATGCGGCCCGAGACCGGCGACGTGTGCCAGCGGTTGATCGTCGTGTCGTACTGCACGCCCGGGTCAGCGCAGCGCCACGCCGCCTCGGCGATCTCGCGCATCAGCTCGCGGGCGGCGACCGTCTTGACGGTGGCGCCGTCTCTACGCGCGGTCAGATTCCAGTCAGTGCCCTGCTCGACCGCCTGCATGAACTCGTCCGAGACGCGGACCGAGTTGTTCGCGTTCTGGTACTGGATCGAGGTGAAGCCGTCGCCGTCGATCGACATGTCGAAGCCGGCGTCGCGCAGCGCTTCGGCCTTGTCCTCTTCTCTGGCCTTGCACCAGATGAACTCCTGGATGTCCGGGTGGTCGACGTCCAGGACGACCATCTTCGCCGCGCGGCGCGTCTTGCCGCCCGACTTGATCGTGCCGGCCCACGAGTCGGCGCCGCGCATGAAGGAGACGGGGCCCGAGGCGGTGCCGCCCTTCGTCAGCGGCTCCATCGACCCGCGGATGTTGGAGAGGTTGATGCCCGAGCCGGAGCCGCCGCGGAAGATCATCCCCTCCTTGGTGTTCCAGGCGAGGATCGAGTCCATCGTGTCGTCGACGCTGAGAATGAAGCAGGCCGAGCACTGCGGCTGCTCCTCGAAGCCGACGTTGAACCAGACCGGCGAGTTGAACGCCGCGAGCTGGTGAAGAAGGATGTGCGTCAGCTCCGCCTCGAAGGTGTCGCTGTCCTCAGCGGAGGCGAAGTAGCCGCGCTGGCGGCCCCAGTCGGCGATCGTGCCGGAGACGCGGCCGATCATCTGTCTGACCGAGCGCTCGCGCGCGGGCGTGTTGAGCTGCCCGCGGAAGTACTTCTGGGTGACGATGTTGGTCGCGTTCTGCGACCAGCTCGCCGGGAACTCGACGTCGCGCTGCTCGAAGGAGACGCGGTCGCCGTGGCCGATGCGGGCGTCTCGCAGCTCCCATTCGACCGCGTCGAACGGATGCTGGTCCGCGGACGTGAAGCGGCGAGCGATGCGCAACGCCTCGCCTGGTTCTGTTCCGGTCGTAGTCGACGGGGATGTGTCCGCGAGATTCGCCATGCCTGCCTGCTCCTTACTATTGCCCGCTATTCGCGCTGCTCCCCTGACTCGGCCCGCTCAAGGGGGTTACGAATCGTTTCGCGTGCATCGGACGGCATTAAATCCCCTGGAAATCACTGATTTTAGCGAATTCCGCGGGAATGCCGCCCCGGCTGCGTTGCAGAGCGTCCGAAGACGGTAGCCAAGCGCGCGGTCGGCGGCGGGCCGAGCTTCCGCAAACAGGGCAGAATTTCGTTTGGCTCAGCGGCCGAGCCGCAGCCAGTCCGTGAACTCGGCCCAGGTCGCGCTGACGCGATAGGCGGCCTCGCCCCAGGCATGGCGCGTGCGCGCGCCCCAGTCCGAGTCCCAGCCGCGCAGGCGCGCCCACAGCCACGCCAGCAGCGCCAGCAGCAGGAGCAGGCCGAGCGCCGCCGCGCCGATCACCAGCGGCTTCGTCGAGCGCTTCGTCGCCGGCGGCTGGACGCCGGGGGTCGTCGTCGGGAGCTGCGGGTTGACGGCGGCCGGCGGCGGCGTCCCGGCGGGCGCTGTGCTTACAGGCGGGACCGCCGCGGCGGTGTCAGTCGATCCCGGGGTGCCGGTCGCGGGCGTCGTCGCCGGGTTGGCCGCCGGCGGCGTCGTCGCGGTCGGGGGCGGCGTCCCGGTCGTCGCGGTTGGGCCGCCGGTCGGGGCGATCCCTCTGCAGTCGCCTCTTCTCTGCGCCGCGATCCCGTCTTCGATCGCTCTTCTGAGGTCGGGCACGACGCTCTCGAACGATCTCGGGATCCCCTCGAGCGCCGACTCGAGGTCTGCCTGGGAAAACCAGCACGGGTCGAGCTGCCCCGCGTTGCTGGCGTAGGCGGCGGAGACGCGGTCGAACGTCGCGCGATCGGCGCGCGCGGCCGCCGAGGGCAGCAGCAGAAGCGCGATCGCGAGCGCGAGCACGCGGAGGATGCGGGCGCGGGACGTCATCGCGAGCGGAGGATGCTAGACGACCGCGCCCGCCGGCCGGGCCGCTGTCACCGCCGGGCGCCGGCGTGCCCGTCTGTTACAAACCCGCCATGAAGCTTCTCGTCACCGGCGGTGCCGGCTACATCGGATCGATCGTCGCTCAGCAGCTGCTGGCGGCGGGCCACCACGTCACCGTGCTCGACAGCCTCGAGCGCGGCCACCGTGAGGCTGTTCCCGATGGCGCCCCGCTGCTGGAGGTCGACCTGCGCGACGGCGAGGCGGTCGCTGGCGCGCTCGCGGAGGGCTTCGACGGCGTGCTCCACTTCGCCGCGCTCGCGCTCGTCGCCGAGTCGGTCTCGCACCCGGAGCGCTACTACCGCACCAACGTCGGCGGGACGCTCAACCTGCTCGACGCGATGCGCGCGGCCGGCGTCCCGCGGCTCGTCTTCTCTTCTACATGCGCGGTCTACGGCGAGCCGGAGGTCGTGCCGATGGACGAGTCGACGCCGACGCGGCCGGTCAACGCCTACGGGGCGTCGAAGCTGGCGGTCGACGGGATGATCGCCGACGAGTGCCGCGCCCACGGCCTCGGCGCGGTCAGCCTGCGCTACTTCAACGTCGCGGGCGCGAGCGGGCACCTCGGCGAGGACCACGAGCCCGAGACGCACCTGATCCCGAACGTCCTGCGCGCCGCGCAGGGGCTGCAGCCGGCGCTGAAGATCTTCGGCACCGACTACGCGACGCCAGACGGGACGGCCGTGCGCGACTACATCCACATCGAGGACCTCGCCCGGGCGCACGTGCTCGCGCTCGACGGCGCGCGGCCTTCTGAGCACCGCGTCTTCAACCTCGGCAGCGGCGACGGCTACTCGGTCCGCGAGGTCGTCGAGGCGATCAGAACAGTGACGGGGCTTGACGTGCCGGTGGAGGAGGCCGACCGCCGTCCCGGCGACCCGCCGAGGCTGGTCGCCGCCAACGCGAAGATCCGCAGCGAGCTCGGCTGGGCGCCAGAGAAGTCGCTGACCGACATGGTCGGCGACGCCTGGCGCTTCGCCCAGGAGCGCCCGCACGGCTACGCGGGCGCGGTCGCGAAGCCGGCCTGAGGGTCGCGGGCAGTCGCGGATAAGCTCGATCCCGATGATCGAGCTGGCTGGCACTGAGCACCATCCCAACGCGCGCGCGACGCTCGGCGCCGCCCTCGCGCCCGGCCGCCGGCCGTCGCACGCGTATCTCTTCCACGGGCCGTCGGGCAGCGGCAAGCGAGCGGCGGCGCGCGCCTTCGCCGCCGAGCTGCTCGTTGACGGCGCCTCCGATCCCGACAGCGTGCGCAGGCGCGTTGCCCACGGCACCCATCCCGACCTCACCTGGGTGACGCCGAGCGGCGCGCACGAGATGCTCGTCGGCGACATCGAGGAGCCGGTCGTCGCGGCGGCGGCGATGACCCCGTTCGAGGCCAACCGGCGCGTCTTCGTGATCGAGCGCGCCGACACGCTGATCGACCAGGCCGCCAACAAGATGCTGAAGACGCTGGAGGAGCCCGCGGCCTTCGTCCACATCGTGCTGCTGACCGACCGCCTCGCCGAGGTGCTGCCGACGATCCGCTCGCGCTGCCAGCTCGTCCGCTTCGACGCGCTCTCGTTCGCGCAGCTGGCCGAGCGCGTCGGACGTCACGGGGTCCCGCCCGAGCAGGCGCAGGCGTGTGCCCGGCTGGCACTGGGCGACGGCGAGCGCGCGCTCGAGCTGGCGCTTGGCGACGGTCCCGCGCTGCGCGCCGGCGGCGAGCGGTTCGCGCGCGCCGCGCTGACCGGGACAGTCGCGCAGAGCAGACCGTGGAGCGAGCTGCTGGCAGTGAAGAGACGCCGCGGCGAGGAGGCCGTCGGCAAGCTGGAGGCTCAGCTCGTCGACGAGCTCGAGGTCGTCTCAAGAAGAGACCGCCGCAGACTCGAGAACGAGTACGCCGAGCGGATCCGCCGCACGAGACGCCGCGTCGAGACCGGCGCGCTCGACCTCGGCCTGCAGCTCTCCTCGCTCTGGTTCCGCGACGTCGCCTGCATCACCTGGGAGGCGCCGGAGCTGATCCACCACACCGACCGCGCCGACGCGATCGCCCAAGACGCTGACGGCCGCAACCCGCAAAGACTGCGCGCCGCCGTCGAGCTGGTCGAAGAGACCCGCCGCCGCCTGCGCTCCAACGTCACCGAAGAGCTGGCGCTCGAGACGCTCGCCTATCGGCTCGAGGGGCTGCTGAGCTGAGCGCGGCGGCGTGGGGATCGAACGATCGCTCGTTGCCGGCGACAGCGATCCTTCGGTCCTCGGCTTCGAGCCGGAGGCGGAGGTCGGCGTGCGGCGCTGATCGTGCCGAGACCCTGCGGGAGCTGGCGGGAGGGCGCGGCGCCGCTCAGCGGTACCAAGCCGGCCAGTCGCCGTGCTCGTCGAAGTAGACGCGCGCTTCTTCTTCGCGGTCGCGCTCGTCGTTCGATCTGACGCTGAGGCGGAAGAGGACGTTGATCATCAGGACGATTATCGCCGTGCCGATGAGCATGATCCCGAGGCCGGCCCATCTGTCTGTGCGCGTCTGCAGCAGGTAGCCGCCGACGATCAACAGCACGAGCGGCATGCCGTAGCGGACAGCGAAGAGGCCCAAGCGCTTGTTCATCGCCACTGAGGATGCCACGCCGTGGCGCGGTCGGTCACGCCGAGGGCGCGCGCATCGTCCTGAGCCGGCTCATATCGCTGCATCCTCGGTTACCTCGTAGAGGTCCTTGCCGATACAGCGAACGCGCTTCAACGCGACAGCACGGGTGAGCGCGCGGCGAAAGGGCGAGCCGTCCTGCCAATGGCCGGCGCGGGCGATCGTCGCGACGGATTGCAGCGGCAAGACGCCGTATCGGCTGAGGATGCAGACGATCTCGTCGACGTCCATGTCGAGCCGCGCGGAAGGCTGGTCGGAGGGCACGACTGGCGATCTTGGCGCCCCGGCGCCGCGAGCGCAAGCGCGCCGGGCAGGCGATGTCTGCTAGAAGGCCGCCTGCGATGTCGCAACGCACTTTCGACGACGATGCCCTGCTCGACGCAGCGCGCGCCTGCGTGCTCGCCGTCGGCGTGCGGCGCACGACGGTGACGGACATCGCGCGCCGCGCGGGCGTGAGCCGGATGACGCTCTACCGGCGCTTCCCCGACGTCGAGTCGCTGATTCAGGCGCTGATGACGCGCGAGTTCACCGCGATCATCGGCGAGGCGAACGGTGAGGCGGAGCGCGCCCCGACGGCCCGTGAGCGGCTCGTCGAGGGCGCCGTCGGCGGCGCCGACCGGCTGACGCGCAACCCGCTCTTCCTGCGGATCGTCGACGTCGACCCCGAGCTGCTGCTGCCGTATGTCACGACCCGCCTGGGGACGTTCCAGCTCGCGGTCGTCGCCGCGTTCGAGGAGCAGGTGCGCGCCGGCGTCGAGGACGGCTCGATCGTCGCGTCCGACCCGGGGATCGTTGCGCGGACGGTCGAGCTGTCGCTGCGCGGCTTCGTGCTGCAGACGCTCGCCGAGGGCGCCGAGGCGGCGCGCAAGCCGGAGCTCGCGGAGCTGCGGCGGCTGCTCGACCGCTACCTGGCGCCCTGAGCGCCTCGCCTACTTCGTCATCGGCCGAACGGTGATCTGGCCGTGCTCGCAGACCGGGCCGCCTCTCCAAGCGAGCACGAGGTGGCCCGTCGCGTTCGGCGGCGTGACCTCGATCTTCGACGGCGTCGGCTCGCACTTTCCGGTGACCGGCTCGCCTCTGCCGGCGATCGCGCCCCAATGCCACTGTGACAGCGCGCTCTGGCCCGCTCTCAGCACGACCGTCTTCGGCGTCTTGCTGTGGTCACGCACGACGTTGGTCGCGATCTCTCTCCCGCTCGCGCTCAGCAGCTGGGCGCCCGGGTAGCCGGCGAGGCTGCAGCTCGTGCTGGAGCTGTTCTTCAGCGCGAGCGTGACGAAGCGCTGGCCGGCGCCGGCCGACGCGTTCTTGAACGAGCCCTTGAGGTTGGGCACGGTGCAACGTGGCGTGGCGGCGCTCGCGGTCGGCACCGCGACGGCGGCGAGGCAGGCAGCGGCGGCTGCCGCGGCGATGACGGCGCGGGCGGCGCGTCGCGGCTGGTGGGGGAGGATGAGTCGCATGCGGTCAGGATTCCCGGCCCGCACCCGGACTCCTCGCGGTCTGGACGTCTGTCAGACCACGTGCTGTGCGCTGCGCTGGCGCTGCGCCGGCCGGTCGCTCACACCAGCGCCTCGCCGAGCGCCTCCTGCGCGGCGGCGAGCGCGGCGGCGCGGCGGTCGGCGACGAAGCCGAGACGAGTGCGGCGGTCGAGCAGGTCGTCGGGCGTGAGCGCGAGCTCGTGCTCGACGCCAAAGCGCAGCTCGGCGCGGGAGATCGCAACGTCGGGGGCGATCGGCTCCAGCAAGGCCGGATCCTCGCGGCCGTACGCGACGACTCGCTCGGCCTCGGCGCCGTAGCGCCGCACCAGCGCAGGTGGCAGCTCGCCGGCCACGGCCGCGACGCCACCGACCGCGCCGATCAGCGGCAGCCGTCTCGTCATGCACGCCCGCGCGCTGACGTCGGGCCGCGCGGCAATGCGGTCGACGGCGTCCTCGGCCATCTTGCGGCCGGTCGTCAGCTTGCCGCCGACAACGGTCAGCACCCCGTCGTGCTCGAGCACCGCGTGGCGACGGGAGAGGTCGGCGGTCGGGTCGTCAGCCGGCGCGCTGTCCGTGCGGCCCACGCCGTCGCCGCCAGGAGCCGCCCCGTCCCGACCGCCGCCCGACACCAGCGGCCGCATCCCCGCGAACCGCCCGACGACGTCCTCGCCGCGCAGCGGCCGCTCGAGCACCCGGTTGACGGAGTCGAGCAGCCAGCGCTCTTCGGCGTCGTCGACCGTCTGCGGCGCATCTGGGACCGGCCCCTCCGAGCATGGCTCGTCGGTCAGCCCGACCAAGACGAGCCCGTCGGGGCGCGGGGCGATGAAGACGAAGCGCGAGCCGTTGCTGCCCGGCAGCGGGGCGCTGACTGACGCGCGCGGGCCGCCGAGCGCCTCGGCGCGCACGAGCAGGTGCGATCCCTTGCTCGGGCGCAGCGCGATCCCGTCGCTCAGCTCGCCGGCCCAGACGCCCGCCGCGTTGACGACGTGCCGGGCGCGCAGCTCGTGGCGCTCGCCGCTGCGCACATCGACGACGACCGCGCCGTCAGCATGCAGCGACTCCGCTCGCGTGTACGTGAGGATCCGCGCGCCGTACGCAGCAGACGTACGCGCGACGGCGAGCACGAGCCGAGCGTCGTCCTCGATCTGCCCGTCCCAGTGCAGGATGGCGCCGCGCAGCCCGCGATCGCTGAGCGCCGGGGCGAGCCGCCGCGCCTCCTCGGTCGAGATCCGCCGCATCGGCGGGAGCCGGCGGCGGCTGGTGCCGGCGGCCGCGCGCATCCGGTCGCCTATGCGGACGCCGAGCTCGAGCTTCGCTCCGGCCGCTGGGCTGACGTGCTCGCCGAGCGGGATCAGCATCGGCAGCGCGCGGATCAGGTGCGGCGCGCTGACGTCCATCAGCACCGCTCGCTCGCTCGCCGACTCCCACGCGACGCCGAAGTCGAGGTGGGCGAGGTAGCGCAGCCCGCCGTGGGCGAGCTTGCTGCTCCAGCGGCTGGTCCCGTTTGCGAGATCGCCGCGCTCGACCAGCGCGACCGACAGCCCGCGCGTCGCCGCGTCGAGCGCGACCCACGCCCCGGTGATGCCGCCGCCGACGACGAGCAGGTCGACCGCCTCGCCGCCCGCCAGCGCCTCCAGCTCGCGCGCCCGCCGCGCGCCGTTCAGCGACCCCGACTCGCGCGCCTCAGGCGCTCCTCTGCGACGAAGTGACACCATGCGTCAAAATGTAACATCAGCGTCTAGGCGCGGTGGCACCCGTCAGCGGCGATGGAGGCTGACGCCTCGCGTGTCACGACACGCCGCCGTCGGCTACGATGTGCGCCCCGGCGGCCACGGTCGCCGGCGGGTGCCGACGTAGCTCAGCTGGTAGAGCACTTCACTCGTAATGAAGGGGTCCCCGGTTCGAGTCCGGGCGTCGGCTTGTGGCGCACAGCGCCACACCTGAGGGGAGCCTTGCCAGTTCATCCTGCGCTGCTCACGTTGAGAAGCGGCTTGGAGCGCGCGGACGCCCTGATCTTGTTGCGTGGGTTATCGGTCTGACGAATCGGGCTGGGTCGGGGTTCCGTGCGGCCCGCGAGAGGTCATGCTCGCCACTCGCACCGAGGTCGGCCGCCGGGCCGCCCGCCGTTCAAGACCCGCTCACAGAAGAGGTGGCTGCGAATGCGTTGTAGAGGCGCAGGTCCGCACGCGCGCAAACGCGCGCGACTGCCTGGGGCCCTGCTCACAATCGCGGCGGCCGCCGTGGTCGCGGCCGTCCTCGCGGCGTGTGGAGGCGGCGGCACAAGCAACACGACGACGACCACCCAGACGCAGCCCAGCCAGGCTGTCCTGAATCGCGGAGCGAGACTGTTCACGTCGACCTGTGGGATCTGCCATGCGCTTCAAGCAGCGCACACGACCTCGAGAATCGGGCCGAGCCTCGACTACGTCCAGCCGACCGTCGACCAGGTCAAGGACACGATCGCCAGCGGGATGAGAGGCGCCAGACCGGGAGCGGTGATGCCTCCCAGACTGCTGAGAGGACAGGACGCCGCCGATGTCGCGGCGTACGTCAGCGAGGTCGCCAACCGCAGAAACGTGAGACCGAACCCAGCCATGCACATGAACCACAACATGCCGTAGGAGCTACGCCAGATGGAGCGATTCAAGAAGGGCATCTCGCGCCGCCAGCTGCTGCGCGGAGCGGCTGCGACGGGCGGCAGTCTCGCGCTTGCGGGCATCGCGTCCGGAACGCTCGCCGAGGCGCAAGAGGCGAGCACGATGCCGACCCGCCTGCGCGCGCTGACGAGAGAGGAGGCGGAGATCGTTGGAGCAATGGCTGACCGTGCCTTCCCGAGAGACGGCAGCAGCCCCTCGGCGACCGAGATCGGCTTCATCCACTACCTAGACGAGCAGCTCGCCGGCGGCTGGGGCTCAGGCGAGCGCTTCTACCGCCAGGGCCCGTTCGTGCAGCCGCAGACGAGCGGCCACGGCTATCAGCTGTCGCTGATCCCGCGCGAGGTCTACAAGCGCGTCCTGCCCGTGGTCGACTCCTACGCGAGAAGCAGATATGGCGGCAGATCGTTCACCGAGATCACACCCTCCCAGCAGGACACGGTGATGACGGCGCTGCAGAACGGCAGAGTCGACATCGGCCTCGGCAACGACCCCAACGGCTTCACTTCGGGGAGCTTCTTCACTATGTTCATGGCGAACGTCAATGAAGGCCTCTTCGCCGACCCGATTTACGGTGGCAACAGAGACACGCAGGGGTGGAGATGGGTCGGGTACCCAGGCGACCCGATGGCGTACGGTGACTACTACTTCACCGTCTTCCAGCACAGAGACGACGATTATCAGGTGCAGCCGACCGGCGTCGGCCACGGGATGGAGTGAGCGACGATGGCGACGATCAGACATCCGAGCGTCGACGTGGTTGCGATCGGCGCCGGCTGGACCGCCGGCATCCTCGCGGCGGAGCTGTGCAGAGCCGGCATGAGAGTGGTCGCGCTCGAGCGCGGCAGAGCGCGCGGTGAGAGAGACTTCGCCGACGACCATGACGAGCTGCGCTTCGCGGTTCGCAGCGAGCTGTTCCAGGACGCCGCCGTGGAGACACAGACCTTGCGCCACTCGACGAGCGAGAAGGCGCTGCCGCTGCGCTACCTCGGCGCGTGGCTGCCCGGCACCGGCGAGGGCGGCGCCGGCGTGCATTGGAACGGCCAGACGTGGCGTTTCCACCCGAGCGACTTCGTCTACAGAACGCACTACATCGACAAGTACGGCAGAGACATCTTCCCCACCGACATGCGTCAGCGTGACTGGGGCATCACCTATGACACGCTCGAGCCGTACTACACGACGTTCGAGGACATGTCCGGAATCTCCGGTCAGGCCGGGGTGATCAGAGGGAGAAGAATCCCCGGCGGCAATCCCTTCGAGGGCTCGCGCTCGGGCAACTTTCCGACCAGACCGATGATAACTTCGGTCGCGGGAGAGAAGTTCTCCACAGCAGCGAGAGGTCTCGGCTACGCGCCCTTCCCCGTGCCCTCGGCGAACCTCAGCGTTCCGTACACGAATCCCGACGGCGTCTCGCGCAACCACTGCCTCTACTGCGGCTTCTGTGAGCGGTTCGGCTGCGAGGTCGGCGCGAAGGGGGACCCCACCGTAACGGTGCTCCCGGTTGCAAAGAGAACGGGCAACTTCGAGTTGCGCACGCATGCGTGGGTTCATCGCATCCAGCACGACGGCAGAAGAGCGACCGGCGTGCTGTACACCGACGCGGCCGGGCAGACGCACGAGCAGCCGGCCGACATCGTGCTCGTCACCTCGTTCATGTTCAACAACGTTCGGCTGCTGCTGCTGTCGAGAATGGGCCAGCCGTATGACCCGAGAACGGAGAGAGGCTCCGTGGGGCGCAACTTCGCCTACCAGACGTTTGGCGCGAGCGCGTCGGGCTTCTTCGGCGACGAGGACGCATTCAACATATTCATGGGCTCAGGCGCCAACGGGATCGCGATAGACGAGTTCAACGCCGACAACTTCAACCACAGAGGCCTCGGCTTCGTTGGCGGCGGCAGCATCAGCCTTGCCAGCAACGGCACCCGTCCGATTCAGAACCAGCATCCCGCGCCGGACGGCTCGACATGGGGGCTTAACTGGAAGCGCTCGATCCGCGACACCTTCCGCCGCACGACCTCGATAGCCGCACAGTCGGAGAGCCCCGCCTACCGGCAGCACTTCGTCGACCTCGACCCGACCTACAACGACGGCTTCGGCGACCCGCTGTTGCGGGTGACGTTCGACTGGGAGCCCAACGAGCGCAGAATGGTCGCCTTCCTTGGCAACAAGATCGCGCCGATAATGAGAGCGATGAGACCGACGCGGATGACCGCCGGCCCGGGCATGCTGCCGCCGCATTTCGACACGGTCGCCTATCAATCGACCCACGTCACCGGCGGGACGATTATGGGCGACGACCCGACCGAGACGGTCGTCAACGACTTCCTGCAGATGTGGGACTTCCCGAACGTCTTCATCATAGGCGCGTCGAACTTCCCACAGAACGCCGCCTTCAACCCGACCGGCACGGTCGGCGCGCTCTCCTACCGCGCCGCCGACGGGATCCTCAACCACTACAACAGAAACCCGGGGCCGATCCGGACGGGGTGACGCGCCGCGCATCGCCTATGCACGCGCGGTGGCCGGGAAGCCAGCATTCCCGGCCGCCGTTGCGCTGGTCTGGGGATGACGGCGCGGTTACTTCTGCGGGACGAACAGCTTGATCGAGTCGATCGTCGCGTCGCCCTCGCCGGCATCCGTGTACGGGTCGCCGATCACCGGGTAGTCCGGGTAGCCAGAGCCGGCCGGCCACTGGTTGGGCCACTGCTCGGTTCTCAGCACGCCGTTCTGCGTGAGCGTTCTGTTGTAACGCCCGTCGTACTGGTCTGGCGTGTTGTTGTAGTGCCAGATCGGCACGTTGTTGACGATGAAGTCACGGTGGAAGCTGATCGTGCGTCTGCCGCCGTGGAGGAAGTCGCCGCTGACCTCCTCGGTGTAGCCGGTCGCGTCGCGCTCGACCGCGAAGACATAGTCTCTGTTGGGCATCATCTCCGGCACCAGCTCCGCGGCCGCCGACGGCGAGACTCTGTTGTCCGCCACGCCGCCGGAGCAGTCGCTCATGAAGTACTGGCCGTTGCCGGTGATGCCGCCTCTGCCGGGGTTGAAGTTCGGCAGGCCGTTGATCCACATGTCGACGACGTTGTACGTGCTGTCGCTGTAATTATAAAATCTGCCGGTCAACGGATCGCAGACGTTGCCGCCAGAGCCCGTTCCGATGCGGTCCGGGTGCTGGGAGAACGAGTCCATCAGGATCTTGCGCTTGTAGTGCCAGAAGTGCAGGTTAGCCGGCTCCGGGTGAGCGAAGTCGACGATCCCGAGGTAGTGGAAGGCGTTGTAGGCGTACGGGCCCTCGGTGTCGCTCTGCCAGTCGCAAGGGTTGGTCGTCGGCGTGCTGTTCCACCCCTTCGTGCCGACGCCCTCGGCATAGGGGAACTGCGTCTTGCACTCGCCCGGGTTGAGCGTATAGCCGTTGACCTTCCCGTCGTAGTTGATCGTCCCGTTGCGTCTGCCGCCGAAGTCGAGCGTCTTGAGGTGATACTCGAGCCGGTACTCGGCCGGCAGCTTGTCGGTCGTGGTGATCATCGCGCCGTCATAGGAGTCCGGCGAGGAGAGGTCGAGCACGCTGCCCTCGCCTCTCACTCTCGACGTCGCGATTCTCGGCGCCCGCTGCGGGGTGCCGGAGCTCGACCAGTCACGCGCTGACAGTGACGCGGTCAGCCATCTGTGCTTGCCGAACTCAACGTCCTTGCGGTACGTCGAGAAGCTGTTGAGCGCGTCGGTGAACGCGGAGCCGTAGTCGTTCTTCCACCAGTCGCCGTTGTCGTCCATGATCGTGTCGAACGGATCGGTGTAGTCGTTACGGATCCACGGGCTTGAGTCGGTATCGACCGCTTTGTTGAAGTCTTCGGAGTACTTCAACTTCCAGTGCGGTGTGGCGGCCTGCGCAACGCCAGGCACGGCCACCGACGCAATTGCGGCCACGGTGATCGCGGAGGTCACCCATCGCCGTCTGAGCATCTGCTCTCCTCTCGGATTATCCGAACGCATATCGAATAGTTCGGACGGGACGCGGCGAAGCTAACGTCGTCGCGGGTCGGTTGTCAAGCGATCTGGGCAGACGGTTGACAGCGTCGCGCCGCCATCTCTATGCTCGAAACACGTTCGAGCTAATCGAAGCCCGTTCGGATTATTCGTACAGGAGAGATGTCCGAGATCGTCACCCGCAGCGCCACGTCGAGCAGCGTCGCTCGTGCCTTCGAGCTGCTCGACCTTGTCGCGGCTGCACCAGACGGGATCGCGCTCGGCCAGTTGGCCGCCGCCGTCCCAACCGCGAAGAGCACGACGCATCGCTACGTGATGACGCTGCTCGACCTCGGCGCGCTGCGGCGCGACGCGCGTGGGCGCCTGACACTCGGTCTCAAGCTTGTCGAGCTGGCCGGCGCGCTGCTGGACGGCGACGACCTCCATGCCGCCGCCGACCCGGTGCTGCACGAGTTGGTCGCGCAGACCGGCGAGACGGTCCACCTTGGCATCCCGTCCGACGGCCATGTCGTTTACGTCGCGAAGGTCGAGAGCCCGCAGTCCGTCCGCCTCGTCTCGCGCGTGGGGGCGCGCGTCGCGCTGCACTGCAGCGCGATGGGCAAGGCGCTGATGGCGCGGATGGGGGAGGAGTCGCTCGATGCCGCGCTCGCTCACCCGCGCACCTCGCGCACGGTCCACACGATCGTTGACGAGACGGCGATGCGCGCCGAGCTGGAGAAGGTCCGCGTCGCTGGCGTCGCGATCGACGACGAGGAGAACGAGCTGGGCGTCCGCTGCCTCGGCGCCGTGATCGTCGACCCGCGGGCCGGGTCGTTGGGGGCGATCAGCGTCTCGGCGCCCGCGGCACGGATGTCTCACGAGCGCTGCGCCGAGGTCGCGCCAGCGGTGATCTCCGCCGCTGAAGAGATCGCGCGCCGCCTCGGCCGACCGATACCCCGATCCCACGAGGAGAGCTAATGCCCACCGCGATCGCAACGATCGAAGTCCGCAACCCGTCGACGGGCGAGCTGCTCGGCGAGCTGCCGGTCGCGTCGACCGAGCAGATCGACGCGGCGATCGCGAGGGCCAGGACCGGCGCCGGCACGATGGCGGCGATGCCCGCCCACGAGCGCGGCGCCCTGCTGGCGCGCGTCGCCGACGGGATCGAGGCGCGCAGTGAGGAGCTCGCACGCCTGGTGGCGGCCGAGAACGGCAAGCCGATCGTGCAGACGCGCGGCGAGGTCGCGGCGGCGATCCGCATCTTCCGCGGCTTCGGCGAGGAGGCCAAGCGCCTCTTCGGCCGCCAGATCCCGCTCGACGCCGTCCCCGGCCTTGAGAACAACCTTGCCTTCACCGTGCGCGAGCCGCTTGGCGTCGTCGCCGCGATCGTGCCGTTCAACTACCCGGTCGAGCTGTACGCGCACAAAGCCGCGGCGGCGCTCGCGGGCGGCAACGCCGTGCTCGTCAAGCCGCCGGAGAAGTGCCCGCTCGCGCTCGTCGAGATCGCTGGGATCGTTGAGGCGGCCGGCGCGCCGGAGGGCGCTCACGCGCTGCTCGGCGGGGGGCCCGAGGTCGCGCAGGCACTGGCGCTGGCTGAGGGGATCGAGCTGATCTCGCTGACCGGCAGCACGGTTGCGGGCCGCGCGATCTCCGAGCTTGCGTCACGCACGCTCAAGCACGTCCACCTCGAGCTCGGCGGCAACGACGCGATGATCGTCTGCGCCGACGCCGACGTCGACAGGGCCGCCGAGGCGATCGTGCTCGGCCGCCTCGCGCGCGGCAACGGGCAGATCTGTTGCGCAGTCAAGCGCGTCTACGTCGAGGCGCCGGTCCACGACGAGCTCGCCGCCAACCTGATCGCGCGCGCCGGCAAGCTCGTCGTCGGCGACCCGCTCGACGAGGCGACCGACGTCGGCCCGCTGATCACCGAGGCCGCTGCGAAGGCCGTCGAAGCGTCGCTGGCCGAAGCTGCCGCGCAGGGCGCGACCGTGATCGGCGGCGAGCGCAACGGCGCCTTCGTCAGCCCGGCCGTGCTGACGGGCGTGCCCGCCGATGCGCCCGCGATCGCCGAGGAGATCTTCGGCCCGGTCGCGCCGCTCGTCGCCGTAGAGAGCGCCGAGCAGGCGATGGAGCTCGCCAACGACTCCGACTACGGGCTGCACACGGCGGTCTTCACGCGTGACGTGCAGCGTGCCTTCTCGCTCGCCCGCCGCGCCGAGGCCGGCGGCGTGATCGTCAACGGCTCGACCGCGTTGCGCGCGGAGAACCTGCCGTTCGGCGGCGTGAAGCTGACCGGCGGAACGCGCGAGGGGCTGCACGACACGCTGATGACGATGACGCGGCAGAAGACGATCGTGGTGATGGACGCATGGAGCTGATGCTCGAGCTTGCCGGCGTGCGCAAGGCGTACGGCCGCGTCGAGGTCCTGCACGGCATCGACCTTCAGGCGCGCGCCGGGGAGGTGCTCGCGATCGCGGGCGCCAACGGCGCGGGCAAGTCGACGCTGATCAAGATCCTCTCGGGCGCGGTGCGGCGCGACGCGGGCGAGATCCGCATCGCCGGCAACGCCGTCGACCTGCTCAGCCCCAAGGCGGCGCAGGAGATCGGCGTGCGCACGGTGCACCAGGAGCTGAGCCTTGTCGCGCATCTCTCCGTCACCGAGAACATCCTGCTCGGCGAGCTTCCGCAGACGCGCGGGATGGTGGACTGGGGCGCCGCGCACGAGCGGGCGGCCACGATCCTCGCGCGGACCGGCTTCGCCGGGATCGACCCGCGCGAGCGGACTGGGCGACTGTCGGTCGCGCGCCGCCAGATGGTCGAGATCGCGAAGGCGCTCGCCTCCGAGCCGCGCATGCTGATCCTCGACGAGCCCTCCGCGGTGCTCGCCGGCGAGGACCTCCAGCGGCTGTTCGAGCTGATCCGCGCACTGCAGTCCGGCGGCGTGCTCGTGCTCTACGTCTCGCATCGGCTGGAGGAGGTCATGGAGATCGCCGATCACGTGACGGTCATCAAGGACGGCCGCGTCGTTGCGACGAAGACGCCCGAGGAGACGAGCGAGGAAGAGATCGTGCGCTTGATGGCGGGGCGGCGGCTGGAGCAGGTCTATCCCGAGCGTCGTCCGGCCCCGGCCGGCGAGCTGCTCGGGGTGGACGGGCTCTGTCGCGAGGGGGTCGTTCACGATGCGTCGCTGAGCGTCTGCGCCGGCGAGGTCGTCGGCATGTTCGGCTTGGTCGGCAGCGGCCGCACTGAGCTGGCCGAGTGCCTCTTCGGCGCCGCGCGGGCGAGCGAGGGGACGATCCGCGTCGACGGCCGCGAGGTGCGGCATCGCACGCCGAAGGACGCGATCGGGAACGGGATCGCCTTCGTCACCGAAGACCGCAAGGGCAGTGGCCTCGTGCTCGACATGTCAGTGCTCGACAACGCCGGCCTGGCGACGATGGGCGCCGCGACGCGTTGGGGGATGCTCGACAGAAAGCGCCAGAGCAAGCGCGTCAACACGCTTGTTGAGCAACTCGACATCAGCCCGCGCGGCCTCGAGCGCCCAGTGCGCCACCTCAGCGGCGGCAACCAGCAGAAGGTCGTCCTGACGAAGTGGCTGCTGTCGGAGCCGCGCGTGCTGATCCTCGACGAGCCCACGCGCGGCGTCGACGTCGCCACGCGCGTCGACCTTTACGCGATGATCGACGAGCTGACGCGCGACGGCCTGGGCGTGCTGCTGATCTCGTCCGACCTGACCGAGGTGCTCGGCGTCAGCGACCGTGTGCTGGTGATGCACGAGGGCCGCATCGTCGCCGACCTGCCGAGCGCTGAGACGGACGAAGAGACGCTGCTCGCATACTCGATCGGCGTCGAGGAGGGCGTGCGATGAGTGCACGCAGCGAGTCCTCCGAGATGCCAGTCGCCGCGCCACGTGAGCCGCGCGACCCGCGCGAGCCACGCCGCCTGCCCGGGATCGGCGAGCTCAGCGTTCACAACCGCAGCCTGCTGATCAACGGCGGCTTCGTCGTCGCCTTCATCGCGCTCGTGATCGTCGCCGCCTTCACCAGCGACGCGTTCCTGACGGAGGGAAACCTCACCAACGTCCTGCGGCAGATGAACACGACGGGGCTGCTGGCGCTCGGCATGCTCGTCGTGATCCTGACGGCCGGCATCGACCTGTCGGTCGGATCGGTCGTCGCATTGACGGGAATCATGGCGGCGGGGCTTTCCGCGCATATGCCCGTTCCTGTCGCGATGGTGCTCGCGGTCTTGGTCGGCGGGGCGTGCGGGGTCGGAAACGGCTTCTTCATCGCGCGCTTCAAGCTCGCCCCGTTCGTCGTCACGCTCGGCGCGCTGACGACGATCCGCGGCCTCGCCTACGTTTATTCGTCAACGCCGATCACGCCGTTGAAGATCGGCTTCCTCTCGCTCGGCACGAACACGATCGGGCCGATCCCGGTCTCGGCGATCATCATGCTCGCCGCGTTCGCTGTCATCTGGCTGTTCCTCACGAGGACCGCCGCCGGCCGCGCGATCATCGCGATCGGCGGCAACCAGGAGGCGGTGCGGCTCGCCGGCATCAGCGTGCGGCGCCACCTGCTGCTCGCGTATGTCATCAGCGGCCTGTGCGCTGGCTTGGCAGGCGTGATCCTCGCGTCGCGCGTCGGCGTCGCGCAGCCAAGCGTCGCGGTCGGCTTCGAGCTGAACGCGATCGCGGCGTGCGTGATCGGCGGGGCGAGCCTCTCCGGCGGTCGCGGGACCGTCGTCGGCACGCTCGGCGGCGTCGTGCTGCTGGCGCTGATCGACAACCTGCTGACGCTCTACGACGTTCAGAGCTACTGGCAGCAGGTCTTGAAGGGCCTGATCATCGTGTTCGTCGTGCTCGCGCGTCGCACCGAGCAGGACACGAATTAAGTCACACACATCAGAGGAGGAGGGTTCATGAAGAGAGTGCTTGCCGCACTCGCGGCCGTCGCGCTTGCGTCGGGCCTTGCTGCGTGCGGGTCATCCAGCGACGACAGCTCCGCGAGCGGGTCGTCATCGTCGTCGGACAGCTCGACCACCGCGTCCAGCGGTGGGAAGGACTACACGATCGGCGTCGCCAACTTCACGCTCGGCGCGCCGTACTTCATCGCGATGTCGAGAGCGATCCAGGACGAGGGGTCCAGAGCCGGCGTTGACGTGAAGGTGACCGACGCCGGCAGTGACGCGACGAAGCTGACGACCGACGTGCAGAACCTGATCGACCAGAAGGTCGACGGGATCGTCATCTCCGGCGGCCCGCTGGAGGCGGCGCCGGCCGCGCTCAACGCCGCCAAGCAGGCGAACATCCCCGTCGTGATGGTCGACCGCAGACTGAAGGGCGGCGACTACGCCAGCTGGATCGGGCCCGACAACCTCGCGATCGGCAGACAGGCCGGCGAGTACATCGAGAGACGCCTTAGCGGCGACGGCACCGTCGGGATCATCAAGGGCGGCCCGGCCGATAACACAATCGGCCTCGACCGCACGAACGGCATGCTGTCGGTCCTCAGAGCGGACCCAGGGATCAGAACGGTCGCCGCGCCGGACTTCGGCAACTGGGCGACTGACGGCGGCGTCCAGGTCGCCGAGAACATGCTCGCCAAGAACGACGACATCGACGCGATCTTCTGCGAGAACGACGCGATGTGCCTCGGCGCGCAGAAGGCGGCGAGAGACGCCGGCCGCTCGGACGACCTCTTCCTCGTCTCGGCCGACGGCCAGAAGGAAGTGCTGAAGGCGATCCTCGACGGCACCAACTATGGCGCGACGGGCGCCAACGACGCGAACAAGATCGGCCGCATGGGCTACCAGCGCCTTGTCGACATCCTCGGCGGCCAGCAGGCCGAGAAGGACACGGTCGTGCCCGCGCCGGAGATCACGAAGGACAACGTCGAGCAGTACTACGACCCCAACAGCCTCTTCTAGTGCAGCGGCGAGGGACGGATACGCGGCGATGGGAGCGTCGTGCCGGTTGAGATGTTCGCGTTCACTCCCACGGAGGGGAGGGGCGTCGTCGGCGCACTCGGCGAGGGGCTGCTCGAAGTCGGCCTCGACCCGGGCATGCCGCCGGACGCGCTCGGCCGTGGCTTCGGCGGCGACGCGGCGAACGCGACGGTGATGGCGGCGCGGATGGGAGCCCGCGCCCGCCTCATCACGCGCGTCGGCGACGACGCCGCCGGGCGCCTCCTGCTCGCGCATTGGCGCGAGCAGGGGGTCGAGCTCGACGCGGTCAGCGTCGACGCGATCGCCTCGACCGGCATCTACATCAACGAGCGCGGCGTGGACGGCGCCCACCGCTTCAGCTATCACCGGCTCGGCTCGGCGGCGAGCGCGCTCAGCGACGAGGACGCGGGCGAGGCGGCGCTGGACGCCCTGAGCGTGCTGCACATCACCGGGATCACGCTGTCGATCTCGGAGGCGGCGGCGCGGGCCGCTGAGGTCGCGGCGGCCCGCGCGCGGGCCCAAGGCGCCGCCGTCGCCTTCGCGGTCAACTTCCGCGCGTCGCTGGGACCCGACCGCGAGCGCCTGCTCGCGTTCGCGCGCACGGCAGACGTGTTGTTCCTGTCGGTCGAGGACGCGCGCTCGCTGCTTGGCGCCGAGCGGCTCGACGACGTCGTCGCGGCGCTTGGGAGGCGCCCCGCCGAGATCGTCATGACACACGGCGCCGAGCAGGCCGTCGTGCTGGCTGGCGGCGTGCGCCACGCGCTCGTGCCGCCGCCCGTCGTCGCGATCGACGCGGCCGGCGCGGGCGACGCCGTCGCAGGCGCCTATCTCGCGATGCGCTCCGCCGGCCAGCCGCCTGAGCGGGCGCTCGCATACGGCGTCGTCGCCGGCACGTTGTCGTGCCGCGCCGCGGGCTGCTCGCGCTCGTATCCGTCGGCGATGGAGGTCGAGTCCGCGGTGCAGGCGCTCGACGGGCGGGTGACGGCGGCATGAGCGATCGCCTGGCCGCGCTCGCGCAAGCCGGCGTGATCGCGGTCGTGCGCGCGCCCTCTGCTGAGGCCGCGATCGCGGCTGGCGAGGCGATCGTCGCTGGCGGCGTGCCGGCGATCGAGGTCACCTTCACGACGCCCGACGCGCTGCGCGCGATCGAGCGGCTGGCGGCCGCGGGGGTGCTCGTCGGCGCCGGCACGGTCACCGACCCGGCGCAGGCCGCGTCCGCGCGCGACGCTGGGGCGCAGTTCCTTGTCAGCCCCGGCAGCGACGACGAGCTCGTTGCGGCGATGACCGCGACCGGCCTCGTCACGCTCGCCGGCGCCTACACCGCGAGCGAGGCGATGCGCGTGCGGCGGCTCGGCGTCGACGCGGTCAAGCTCTTCCCGGCAGGAGTCGGCGGCGTCGCGCTGCTGCGCGCGCTGCGCGAGCCCTTCCCCGACCTCGCCGTCGTGCCGACCGGCGGCGTCAGCCCCGAAAACGTCGCATCATGGCTGGACGCCGGTGCGCTGGCGGTGGGCGCGGGCGGCGCGCTCTGCCCGGCGGCGTCCGTCGCCGCGGGCGAATGGGATCAGATCGCCGCGCGGGCACGCGCGTTCGCTGCCGCATTGGAAGCTGCCCGCGCCAGCTAACATCGCGCGGCATGGCGACGCGCGAGACAGACCCGAGCCGGTCGAGCAGCGTCGAGCGCGCCTTCGACCTGATGGACCGCGTCGCGGCAGCCGGCTCCGGCGGGATCGCGCTCGGCGAGCTGGCGGCGGAGGTCCCGACCGCGAAGAGCACGACGCATCGCTACGTCGCGACGCTGCTGGAGATCGGCGCACTGCGCCGCGACGGCGGCGGGCGGCTGCGCCTCGGCCTCAAGCTCGTCGAGCTCGCCGGCGCCCAGCTCGACAGCGACAACCTGCGCGCCGTCGCCGAGCCGGTCCTCCACGACCTCGTCGCGCAGACCGGCGAGACGGTGCACCTCGGCGTGCTCGCGGAGGACCACGTCGTCTACGTCGCGAAGGTCGAGAGCCCGCAGTCGGTCCGCCTCGTCTCGCGGATCGGCGCACAGGCGCCGCTGCATTGCAGCGCGATGGGGAAGTCGATCCTGGCGCGGTTCGACGAGCGTGCGCTGGCCGACGCGCTCGGGCTGCCGCGCGAGCGGCGCACGAGCCACACGATCGTGGCGCTCAAGCCGCTGCGCGCCGAGCTCGCGCGCGTGCGCGCCGCTGGTTACGCGATCGACGACGAGGAGAACGAGCTCGGCGTCCGCTGCATCGGCACCGCCGTCGGCGGCTGGGCTGGCGCGGCGCCCGCTGCGATCAGCGTCTCCGGGCCTGCCGCGCGGATGACGCATGAGCGCTGCGCGCAGGTCGCTCCCGCGATGCTCTCCGCGGCGGCGGAGATCGAGCGGCGGCTCGGCCGTTCGTCGCCGCGCGGGTGAGCGGGCGGCGGGGCGGAACGGTCGCGGGCCGTCAGGGCCCGACCCCGCGCCACAGCGTCACATGGACCGACGGTCGCACGCGCGCGGATGTGGTCCCGACGCGTCCCGCTGACATCGCCTGCATCGCCTCCGGCGTCGTCGCGAACCGCTGCAGCGCGAGCGCCGCGGGCAGCGCACGGTCGAGGCCGAGCGTGCTCGCGTGCCACAGCTCGACCAGCGGCGTGCCGCGCACGTCGAGCGGGACCAACGCGCGGTGGCTCAGCTCGACGATCACCGAGTGCGCGAGCGTCAGCACGACCCCCTCGCCGGCCGCGGCAGCGGCAATCGCGCCCGCATGGCTGGTGTAGGCGCCGACGTCGTCCGGCGCGATCCCGTGGCGCGCGAAGAACCGCCCGACGCCGGTCGTCGGGTCGATCGCGGGCGGCCCGATGAGCCAGCGCTCGCGCGCCAGCGCCGCCGCGCCGATCTCGCGCTGGCCTGCGAGCGGGTGGCCCGGCGCCGCGACGATCAGCTGGCGGCAGCGTAGGAACGGCACGGAGGCGATCGTCGCCGAGCGCTCCAGGCCGGGATGCGGGCCGAGCGTGATGTCGGCGCGGCGCTGCTCGAGCAGGTCGGGAAAGACGGAGCCGACGACCGTCTCGACCGCCACGTCGACCGCCTCCTCATGCTCGCTGAAGGCGTCGATCAGCGGCCCGATGTGCTCGGCGACGAGGTCGGTCGCCGCGACCTCCACGCGCCGCTCAGCCCCCGGCGTCTCGCGCACGGCGCGCCGTGCATGCTCAGCCAGGCCGAGGATCTCGCCCGCGAGCGCGGCGAGGCGGCGCCCGCCAGGCGTCAGCGCGATCCCGCGACCTGAGCGGACGAACAACTCGTCGCCGAGCTCCCTGCGCAGCGCGCCGACCGCGACCGAGACCGCTGGCTCGCTGACCTCCAGCGCCTGCGCCGCGCCCTTCACCGAGCCAAGCCGCGCGACCAGCACGAACGACTTCAACTGCGCGAGCGTCATCTCCGCCGACGACCTCTCATAAGGGATCGCTTAATCCCGCTTGCCGCCCCCACGATAACGCCCGATGCTCCGCTTGTGGGCCTTTCGGCCGCGCCAACTGCGCGGCGACGGCGAGGCCTCTGGCGATGGCCATCTGAGAGGAGAGGCCGTGCAAGTCCCGTCACCGTTCGCCTACGAGCGCGCGAGATCTGTCGAGCATGCGCTGGAGCTGCTGACTCGGCTGGGGCCCGAAGCGCGCCTGCTCGCCGGGGGCCACTCGCTGCTGCCGATGATGAAGCTGCGCCTGGCGACCCCCGAGCACCTGATCGACATCGACGACCTCGCCGGCGAGCTTGGCTACGTCCGCGAGGAGAACGGCGAGGTGCGGATCGGCGCGATGACGCGCCACCGCGAGCTGTTGGAGTCCGAGCTGCTCGCCAGCCGCGTCGCGATCTTCACCGACGCCGAGCGCGTGATCGCCGACCCGGTCGTGCGCAACCGCGGCACGATCGGCGGAGCGCTCTGCCAAGCAGACCCCGCCGAAGACCTGTCGGCCGTCTGCGCGGCTGCCGGCGCGGGCGTCGTGATCCGCGGCACCGTCGGCGAGCGCGTGCTGACGCTCGAGGAGTTCCATGTCGGCCCGTACGAGACCGCCGTCGGAGAGGGCGAGATGGTGACCGAGATCCGCGTGCCGCTCAGAGCGGGCTCGGGCTCCGCCTACGAGAAGGTCGAGCGGCGCGTCGGCGACTGGGCGGTCGCGGCGGCGGGCGTGTCGATCCGCCTGGACGGCGGCACGATCGCCGAGGCCGGGATCGCGCTCGCCGCCGTAGACGCCGGCGTCACCTCTCCTGAGGCGGAGGCGCTGCTGATCGGCGGCGCGCCGTCGGAGGGGCTGTTCGAGCAGGCCGGGTTGGCGGCGGCGCGCGGCGCCGAGCCGGTCACCGACCAGCGCGGCACGGCCGAGTACAAGCGCCACGTCGTCGCGGAGCTGACGCGCCGGGCGCTGCGTCGCGCGACAGAGCGGGCCTTGCGAGAGGAGACGTGATGCAGGTCACCGTGTCGGTCAACGGCGAGGAGCACGTGCGCGAGATCGAGCCACGCCTGCTGCTCGTCCATTTCCTGCGCGACGAGCTGGCGCTGACGGGCACCCACTGGGGCTGCGACACCTCCAACTGCGGCACGTGCGTCGTGCTGATGGACGGCGAGCCGGTGAAGTCATGCACGACGCTCGCGGCGACTGCCGCCGGGCATGAGATCACGACCGTCGAGGGGCTCGAGAGAGATGGCGTGCTCGACCCGGTTCAGCAGGGATTCCATGAGGAGCACGGCCTGCAGTGCGGCTTCTGCACGCCGGGGATGATGCTCACCGCGCGAGCCCTGCTGAATGAGCGCCCTCACCCGACTGACGGTGAGATCCGCGAGGCGATCTCGGGCCAGATCTGCCGTTGTACGGGTTACTCGACGATCGTCCGCTCGATTCAATGGGCGGCCGCACACGAGGCGACGGAGGAGGTGAGCTGATGGCCGCCACCGAAGAAGCGGCAATCGGCTTCGGCCGGCTCAAGCGCAAGGAGGATGCGCGCTTCCTGCGCGGCCAGGGCAGATACGTCGACGATATCCAGCTGCCCGGGATGCTCCACGGCGCGGTCCTGCGCAGCCCGGTCGCGCACGCCCGGATCGTCTCGATCGACACCTCTGCCGCGCAGCAGCATCCGAAGGTGAAGGCGGTCATCACCGGTAGAGACCTCGAGGGCCTGAGACTCGCCTGGATGCCGACGCTGTCGGCCGACACGCAGGCGGTTCTGGCGACCGACAAGGTCCGCTTCCAGGGGCAGGAGGTCGCGTTCGTCGTCGCCGACGACCGTTACTCCGCGCGCGACGCGCTCGAGTTGATCGACGTCGAGTACGACCAGCTGCCAGCGATCGTCAACGCCCGTAGAGCGCTCGACCCCGACGCTCCGGTGATCCGCGACGACATCGAGGACAAGAGCGACAACTTCATCTTTGACTGGGAGTCCGGTGACAGAGCGGCGACCGACGACGTCTTCGCCCGCGCCGACGTCGTCGTGAGCGAGGAGATGCTCTACCCGCGCGTCCATCCGGCGCCGATGGAGACCTGCGGCGCGGTCGCCGACTTCGACAGAGTCAACGGCAAGCTGACGCTGTGGTCGACGACCCAGGCGCCGCATGCCCACCGCACGATCTACGCGCTCGTCGCCGGCCTGCCCGAGCACAAGATCCGCGTGATCGCGCCGGACATCGGCGGCGGCTTTGGCAACAAGGTCGGCATCTACCCCGGCTACGTCTGCGCCGTCGTCGGCTCGATCCTTACGGGCAGACCGGTGAAGTGGATGGAGGACCGCTCGGAGAACCTGATGGCGACCTCCTTCGCGCGTGACTACGTGATGCACGGCGAGGTCGCGGCGACGAGAGACGGCAAGATCCTCGGCGTGCGGGTCGACGTGATCGCCGACCATGGCGCCTTCAACTCAACCGCCCAGCCGACGAAGTTCCCGGCCGGCTTCTTCCACGTCTTCACCGGCTCCTACGACCTCGAAGCGGCGCACTGTCACGTGCGCGGCGTCTACACGAACAAGGCGCCGGGCGGCGTCGCGTACGCCTGCTCCTTCCGTGTCACCGAGGCGGTGTATCTGGTTGAGCGGATGGTCGACGTGCTCGCGCTGGAGCTCAACGCCGACCCCGCGGAATTGCGGCTGAAGAACTTCATCAAGCAAGAGCAGTTCCCCTACGAATGCAAGACCGGCTGGGTCTATGACTCCGGCGATTACGAGCGCGCGATGCGCAAGGCGCTGGAGATCGCCGGCTACGACGAGCTGCGCAGAGAACAGGCCGAGAAGCGCGCCAGAGGCGAGCTGATGGGGATCGGCGTCGGCTTCTTCACCGAGGTCGTCGGCGCCGGGCCGCGCAAGCACATGGACATCCTCGGGCTTGGGATGGCGGACGCGGCTGAATTGCGCGTGCACCCGACCGGCAAGGCACAGCTCGGCATCAGCGTGCAGACCCAGGGCCAAGGCCACGAGACGACGTTCGCGCAGATCGTCTCCCAGGAGCTGGGGATCCCGAGCGCCGACATCGAGGTCGTTCACGGTGACACGGACCTCACCCCGTTCGGCCTCGGCACGTACGGCTCGCGCTCGACGCCGGTCAGCGGCGCGGCGGCCGCGGTCGTCGCGCGCAAGGTGCGCGAGAAAGCGCGCATGATCGCCTCTGCGATGCTCGAGGTCGCGCCCGAGGACCTCGAATGGGAGCCAGGCCGCTGGTACGTCAGAGGCGACCCCGAGCAGGGCGCGACGATCCCAGAGATCGCGATGGCCGCTGCGGGGACGGTTGAGCTGCCCGAGGGTGTCGAGGGGACGCTCGACTCCGAGACCGTCTACGACCCGCCGAACTTGACGTTCCCGTTCGGCGCCTACCTCTGCGTCGTCGACATCGACCCGGGCACGGGGAAGGTGACCGTGCGGCGGTTCGTCGCGGTCGACGACTGCGGCACGCGGATCAACCCGATGATCATCGAGGGCCAGGTCCACGGCGGCTTGACCGACGGCGTCGGGATGGCGCTGATGGAGCTGATCGCCTTCGACGAGGAGGGCAACTGCCTCGGCGGGTCGTTGATGGACTACCTGATCCCGACCGCGCTCGAGGTGCCCGACTGGGAGACGGACTTCACCGTGACTCCGTCGCCGCACCATCCGATCGGCGCGAAGGGCATCGGCGAGTCCGCGACCGTCGGCTCGCCGCCGACGATCGTCAACGCAATCGTTGACGCGCTGAAGCCCTATGGCGTGCGCCACATCGACATGCCCTGCACTCCCTCGCGCGTGTGGGAGGCGATGCAGGGCCGGGCGGTGCCGCCGCAATGATCGGCGGCCCGCTGAGAGCGCACGCCGAGCAGCTGCTCGCCGAGCGGGTCGGCTTCGTCGTGGCGACGGTCGTGCGCGCCCAGCACCCGACAAGCGTTCACCCCGGCGACGCCGCCCTCGTCTTCGCTGACGGCACGATCGAGGGCTTCGTCGGCGGCACGTGTGCCCAGTCGTCGGTCCGCTTGCACACGGCGCGGGTGCTTGAGACCGGAGAGCCGTTGCTGCTGCGGCTGGTGCCGGGGCCCGCAACTGCCGCTGAGCCAGCGAGCCGAGCGGCGATCGGGGTGGGCAGCGCGGGACTCGCCGCCGCCGAGCCGCTCGAAGGCACCGTCGTCGCGCACAACCCCTGCCTCAGCGGCGGCGCGCTCGACATCTTCCTCGAGCCGGTGCTGCCAGCGCCCCGGCTGGTCGTCGTCGGCGACGCGCCGATCGCGCAGGCGCTCGAGCGGATCGGTCGCGCCGCCGGGTACAGCGTGTCGCGCGGCAGCGGCGAGCAGGCATGCCCGCGGCCGGGCGACGCCGCCTGTGTCGTCGCTTCCCACGGCGCGGGGGAGGAGGCGGCGCTGACCGCTGCACTCGAAGCCGGCGTCCCCTACGTCGCGCTCGTCGCGAGCCCCAGACGCGGCGCCGCCGTCCGCGACGCGCTCGACTTCCCCGACGCGCTGCGCGCCCGGCTCCACGTCCCGGCCGGCCTGGCGGTCGGCGCTCGCACGCCCTCCGAGATCGCCCTCTCGATCCTCACCGAGATCGTCGCCGAACGCCACGCCCATCCGGCGGTGTCAGAAGCGGCGCCCGTTGCTCACGGGGGCCCGACGGAGCTCGACCCCGCCGCAGACGCCGCCCCGTCGGCCACGTCGGCCGCCACCGCGCTCGACCCAATCTGCGGCATGACGGTCGCGGTCGCCCCGGCGACGCCGTCGCTCGAGCATGGCGGCGAGCGACTCTGGTTCTGCTGCGAGGGATGCCGCGCGGCGTATGCCGCGCGGCTCGCCGGAGATGCCGCCCAGCGCTGAGAGCCGTGTCGCCGGCCTCGTGCTCGCGGCCGGCGGCTCACGCCGCTTGGGGCAGCCCAAGCAGCTGCTGCCGTTCGGCAAGGCGACGCTGCTCGACCATACGCTCGGCACCGCCCGTGCCTGCGATTTCGACCAGCTGGTCTGCGTGCTCGGCGGCGCGGCCGAGACGGTCCGCGAGCAAGTCGACCTCGACGGTGTCGAAGTCGTTGAGAACGACGCCTTCGGCGGCGGCTGCGCCTCCTCGATCGCTGCCGGGATCGACGCCCTCGACGACCGCTGCGACCTGCTCGTCCTCATGCTCGGCGACCAGCCGGGCGTCACGCCCGCCACGGTCGCTGCGCTGCTCGCCGGCCGCGGACGCGCGCCGCTTGCCGTCTGCCGCTACGACGACGGCCCCGGCCACCCGCTCGCATTCGCACGCGAGACCTTCCCCGCCCTGACCGAGCTCCACGGCGACAAGGGCGTCTGGCGCCTGCTCGACGAGCGCTGGCGCGACGTCACCGACGTCCCCATCCCCGGCCGCATCCCCCGCGACGTCGACACATGGGCGGACTATCAAGCCGTCCGAGCGCAATGACCATGATCCCCGACGTCGACACGCTCGACGAGCGCCTGCGCGCGATCGACTACCTGCCCGGAGAAGGCCTCGCGACGGCGATGTGGCTGGCGCTCGCGCTGCCGCAGCCGCTGCTGCTGGAGGGCGAGGCCGGCGTCGGCAAGACGGAGGCGGCGAAGGCGCTCGCGGCGGTGCTCGACACGCCGCTGATCCGCCTGCAGTGTTACGAGGGAATCGACGCCGCGGAGGCGCTGTACGAGTGGAGCTACCCGCGGCAGCTGTTACGGATCCGGCTGGCGGAAGCGTCAGGCGAGGCGCTTGGCGAGCGCGACCTCTTCACCGGCGAGTACCTGATCCGCCGCCCGCTGCTGCAGGCGATCGAGCATCCTGGCCCGCGCCCGGCGGTTCTCCTGATCGACGAGCTCGACCGCGCCGACGACGACTTCGAGGCGTTCCTGCTCGAGCTGCTGGCGGAGGCGAGCATCACGATCCCAGAGCTCGGCACGATCCGCGCGACCCACCCGCCGGCGGTCGTCCTCACCTCCAACCGCACGCGTGACCTCCACGACGCGCTCAAGCGCCGCTGCCTCTATCACTGGATCGACTACCCCGACCCGGCGCGCGAGATCGAGATCGTCCGCCGCCGGGTCCCAGACGCGGCGAAGCAGCTCGCGATCGACGTCACCGCCGCCGTCAGCCGCCTGCGCGCCGCCGACCTCCAAAAGCCCCCCGGCGTCGCCGAGGCGATCGACTGGGTTGGCGCCCTGCGTCTGCTCGGCGTCGAGCGCCTCGACGCCCCCGCCGCCAGCCGCACCCTCGGCGCCGTCCTGAAATTCCGCGAGGACGAGCAACTCGTCCGCGACCGCGGCCTCGACTGGCTGGCCGGAGCGGGGGAGTGATGACGACGCGACCGACCGACGCCGCCGCGGCCGGGACCGCGTCCAGCAGGCGTACGACCTGCTCGTTCACGGCATCGCCGCGCGCCGCGCCTTGCCCGGCTCACCGCCCCGCAACCGAGGCGGCCGCATGATCGCCCTCCGCTCCGAGCCGCTCGACCTTCCGGCCTTCGCCGCCGCGTTTGGGCGCGCCGGCCGCGAGGCCGGCCTGCCGACCTCGCCAGAGCGGGCGGTGCGGCTGGCGCGTGCGGTCGAGCTCGCGCGACCTACCTCGCGTGACCGTCTCTACTGGGTCGCGCGCGCGGTCTTCGTCTCAGGACCCGAGCAGGCGGCGGCGTTCGACGCCCTCTTTGCCTGGCTGTTCGACGGCCTCGCCGACTCCTCCGACCCCCTCCGTGGCGACCCCAACGGCCCAGCTCGCCCGGGCGCGACGCCGGGCCCGCGCGCCGCGCCGCACCATGCCCGCCCGCTCGATGCGAAGACGCGGCCCGCCCATCTCCGGCCACCACTCGCCCCCGCCACTCTGCGACTGATCGATGAGGACCGCTCCGAGCGCGACGCCGACAGCCGCGAGCGCGACCTCCCGATCGCTGCGGCCAGCGACCTCGAACGCCTCGCGAAACGCAACTTCTCCGAGCTCGACGCCGACGAGCTGCGCGCGCTGCGCCGGCTGATGGGCGAGCTGTCGCTGGCCCCGCCGCTGCGGCGCTCGCGCCGGTCCCGCCGGGCCCATCACGGCGACCGGCTCGACGTCCGCGCAACGTTGCGTACGAGCGTCCGCACTGGTGGCGACCCAGCCGTCCGCGTGCTGCGCCGAAGGCTGTTGCGCCCGCGCAAGCTCGTCGTCCTGCTTGACGTCTCAGGCTCGATGGAGCCCTATGCGCGTGCGTTCGTACAACTGCTGCACGCCGCGGTCGGCGGCGCCGACGCGGAGGCGTTCGTCTTCGCCACCCGGTTGACGCGCGTCACCCGCGCCCTGCGCACGCCGCGGCCCGACGCGGCGATCGAGCGGGCAACAGCGGCCGCGCGCGACTGGTCGGGCGGGACGCGGATCGGCGAGGCGCTGAAGCGCTTCGCCGACGACTACGGCCGGCGGGGCATGGCGCGCGGTGCGGTCGTCGTGATCGTCTCCGACGGCTGGGAGCGCGGTGACCCTGCGCTGCTCGCCCGCGAGCTCCAGCGGCTCCGCCGGATGGCGTACCGAATCGTCTGGGTCAACCCGCGCAAGGCGAGCCGCGGCTTTGAGCCGAGCACTGCGGGGATGGCCGCCGCGCTGCCCTACAGCGACGCGTTCGTCAGCGGGCACAGCGCGCAGGCGCTGCGCGAGGTGGCCGCGGCGATCGGCGGCGGGAGCGTGAACGAGATGCGGAGGAAGAGGCGATGAGATTCGAGGATGGCTTCACCGTCACGGCACCGGTCGAGGAGGTCTGGAGCGCGCTGCTCGACGTCGAGCGGGTCGCGCCGTGCATGCCCGGCGCCCAGGTGCTCGAGCGCGTCGACGACGACACCTTCCGCGTCGCGATCAGAGTCAACGTCGGCCCGGTCTCGATGAGATACAGAGGCGAGGTCGAGGTCGTCGAGCGCGACGACGCCGCCCACCGCGCGACGATGCGCGTGAAGGCGAAGGAGTCGCGCGGTCAGGGGACCGCCGACGCCAACGTCCACATGGCGTTGACCGACGACGGCCATGGCACCGCCGCCGCGATGGAGACCGAGGTCCAGATGAGCGGCAAGGTCGCCGCGATGGGCCAAGGCGTGATCGCCGGCGTCTCCGCCCGGCTCGTCGAAACCTTCGCGAACAACCTTGCGGCGATGCTCGAAGGCGACAGCGCGGCGGCAAGCTCGCCGGCTCCCCCGAGACCAGCCGCCGCCACGCCGGCGCCGAGAGCCGACGCGCCGCCGTCACCGCCGCCGCCGCCAGCCGCCGCCGCGCCGGCGCCAAGAGCCGATGCGCCGCCGTCACCGCCGTCGCCTCCGCCGCCAAGAGCTACCGCGCCCCCGGCCCCAACACCAGGGCCCGCACCGCCCAGACCCGAGCCCGTCGCCCCGGTCTTGCAGCCGAGCGAGCCCGAGACCTCGCTCCCGATCGGCAAAGTGATTGTCGGCGTCGTGATCGCGAAGCTGCGCGACCCCCGGGCGCTTGCGGGCGTCGGCACCGTTGCGGTCCTGCTCGCCGGCCTGATCGGCTTCCGGCTCGGACGGGCAAGGCGATGAGAGCGGCATGCCGACGCCAAGCGCGGAAGCGCGTGCGCCGCGCTCACCCCCGACCTCTTCGAGCAGGAGCGGGCAGATGACTGTGTCGAACGATCGCTCGCCTCCCCGCAGATTGTCGGAGCACACCGGTTAGCTGTGCAAGGCCTCCAACCGCTCACCCAACCGGCTGTGCCGCCGCCCCGCGTCGGTCGTGCGCGCCGCGCGGGCGACCATCTCCGGCGTGCCGACGACAACCGTCGCGATCGTCGAGCGCGTGATCGCGGTGTAGAGCATCTCGCGGCGCAGGAAGCGTCCGCCAGCAGCTGGGTGAGCGACGACGATCGCGATCGGCAGCTCGATCCCCTGGCCGCGATGAACTGAGCAGGCGTAGGCGAGCTGAAGCTGGCCGACCTCGGCCGCCGGGATCTGGACGACCGCGCCGCCATCGACCGCAACAAGCACCCCGCCGCCATCATCGGAGCCGGCGCCGCTCCCGCCGCGCGCCCCTGCGCCGCCGCGAAGGGGCCCGCCCGCCGACCCATCGGCCTCGTCTTCGTCCTCGTCTGCCCCGCCGCTCGGCCGCAAATCCTCCAGCAGCCGCAACAGCGTCCCGTTCATCACGCCGAGGTCGTGCAGGTTGCGCCCGACCAGCATCAGCTTGTCACCGATCCGCAGCCGCCCGTTTCCGATCTCACGCCCGTCGCCGTTCAACGCGGTCCGCAGCGATCTGTTGAGCGCGTCGATCCCGAGGTCGCCGCGATAGACGGGCGCGAACACCTGGATGTCGCCGTGAGGGTCGACGCCGTAATGGCGCGGCAGCCGGTCGCTCACCAGCGAGACGATCTCCTCGCGCGCGGCGACCGGGTCGGCTCGCGCGATGAAGAAGAGGTCGTGGCGCATCCCCTCGGCGCGCACGAACGACGGCGCGTTGCCGACGCGGATCGCGTGCGCTCCCTGCACGATCATCGAACCGGCCGCCTGGCGGAAGATGTGCTGCAGCCGCGCCGTCGGCACCCGCCCGGAGGCGACCAGCTCAGCGAACGGCTTGCCGGCGCCGACCGGCGCGAGCTGATCGGCGTCGCCGACGAGCACGACGTGCGTGCCGGGGCCGATCGCCCGCAGCAGCGTGACGAGCAGCTCGAGGTTCGCCATCGAGGTCTCGTCGACGATCACGAGGTCGCATCTGAGCGGCATCGACTCGTCGTGCACCGGCCCCTCGCCCGGGATCCACGCGAGCGCCGAGTGGACGGTCGAGGCGTCGAGCTGGGTCGCCTCGGTCATCCGCAGCGCCGCGCGCCCGGTCGGCGCGACGAGCATCACCGTCGCCTTCTGATCCCGCGCGATCTGGCCGATCATGCGGATGCTCGCGGTCTTGCCGGTGCCGGGGCCGCCAGTCACGACCGACAGGCGGTGGACGAAGGCGTCGCGGACGCCGGTCCACTGCTCGTCGGTCAGCTCGACCCCGTCGGCGCCGGCGTCGGGTGGCTCGGAAGGCTCGTGCAGCTTGTCCGAAGGCGGGCTGTCCAGCAGCGCGGTCACACGCTCCGCCAGCTCGCGCTCCAGCCGGGCGATCTCGGCGCGGTAGACCCAGACGGCGTCAGAATCCTGCTCGAGCTCGACGTCGCCCGCCTCCGCCAGCTCGTTCAGGAAGCCGGCGGGCGGCGGCGCCGGAGCCTGCAGCAGCTCCCGCACCCGCATCAGCAGCGCTGGCGCCGGCTGGCAGGTGGAGCCCTCGCGCTCGGCCTCGCCGAGCGCGTGCAGGACGGCGGCGCGCGCCCGTGCGGGGCTGTCGAGCGGCGCGCCGAGGCCCTTTGCGATCGTGTCGGCGGTGGTGAAGCCGACGCCGAAGACGCTCGTCAGCTCATACGGCCTGTCGCGCACGACGCGGTAGGCGCGGTCGCCGTAGTGCTGGTGAATCCTGCCGGCGAGGTGCGCGAGGCCATGCGGCGCGAGCAGCAGGTGCAGCCCGCGCGTCGCGCGCAGCGCGTCCCACGAGCGCGCGGCCTCGGCTGCCCTCAGCGGTGACAGGCCGGCTTGCACGAACGCGCCTCTCGGGTCGCGGTCGATCGCGTTCAGCACGTCCTCGCCGAAGGCAGTCTCGAGCGCCGCGGCGCGACGCGGCCCGACGTGGCGGACTCTGCGCAGGTAGGCCGTGACAGCGTCGCCGGCCGGCGCGGCGGGGTGGGCCTCGCGGACTCTTACCTGCGGCCCGAAACGGGGGTCGATCGCCCACGTGCCGGAGACCCTCGCGCGCTCGCCCTGGTCGAGGTGGACGAGCGGCCCGACGAGCGCGATCCGCTCGCCCTCCCACTCGCCGTCGAGCACGGCGAAGCCGCTGTCCTCGTTGGCGAAACGGCGGCCGCGAATCACGACCTCGCCGGCGAAGTCGGCGCCGTCAGTCGGCGGCCAGGTGGACGGAAGCTGTCCCATCGCTCGCCAGAGTAGTCGGTGGGAGCGCGCCGCTCAGCCGCGTCGGGGTCGCTAAAATGATTGCGGATGCAACGATCTTGTGAGGAG
>DASYEC010000050.1:0-17912 GCA_036499225.1 Conexibacter sp. | reverse complement strand
GCGGGTGTTGAAGCGGCAGCCGGTGGGCGGCGCGATCACGCTCGGGACCTCGCCGCGCAGCACGATCCGCTCGCGCCGGCGCTCGATCTTCGGATCGGCCACGGGGGCCGCCGACAGCAGCGCCAGCGTGTACGGGTTGCGCGGGCGCTCGAAGATCTCCTCGACCGGCCCGAGCTCCATCACCTTGCCCGCGTACATGATCATCACGCGGTGGGCGAGATTGCGCACGACCGCGAGGTTGTGCGAGATGAACAGGTAGGAGAGGCCCTGCTCGCGCTGGAGGTCGGCGAGCAGGTTGATGATCTGCGCCTGGATCGAGACGTCCAGCGCGCTGACCGCCTCGTCGGCCACGATCAGCCGCGGGTGGAGCGCGAGCGCGCGGGCGATCGCGATCCGCTGGCGCTCGCCGCCGCTGAACGCGTTCGGGTAGCGCGTCATCGCCGCGGCGCGCAGTCCGCACTGCTCCAGCAGCGTGCCGACGCGCTCGCGCAGCTCCTTGCCCTGCTTTGCCAGGCCGTGCACGATCAGCGGCTCGGCGACAATGTCGCCGACCTTCATGCGCGCGTTCAGCGACGCGTACGGGTCCTGGAAGATGATCTGCATATCGCGCCGCAGCGCGCGCAGCTCCTTCCCGGTCGCGTGCGTGATGTCGCGCCCGTCGAAGCGCAGGGTGCCGGACGTCGGCTGGTGGCGGTGCAGGATCGCGAAGCCGGTCGTCGACTTCCCGGAGCCGGACTCGCCGACCAGGCCTAGCGTCTCGCCGGCGGGGATGTCGAACGTCACGCCCTCGACGGCGTGCACCACGCGGCCGTGCCCGACCGGGAAGCGGACGACGAGATCCTCGACCTGCAGCAGCGGCGACTTCGTCTCGCTCATCGGGCGACCAGCTCCTCCACGGTCGGGTGCCAGCAGGCGAACCGGCGCGCGCCGTCGGCGGCCATCGGCGGCATCGCTGCGCACTGCTCGCTCGCGTGCTCGCAGCGCGGCGCGAACGGGCAGCCGGCGACCGCCTCGAGCCGCCCCGGCGGGTGGCCGGGGATCGTCGCGAGCCGGCCGCGGCCGTGGTCGACGCGCGGCACGGCGGCGAGCAGCGCCTGCGTGTAACGGTGGCGCGGGGTCTCGAACAGCTCGTCGACCGGGGCCTCCTCGACGATGTGCCCGCCGTACATCACCAGGACGCGGTCGCACACGCGCGCGACGACGCCGAGGTCGTGCGTGATCAGCAGCATCGAGAGCCCGAGCCGCTGCTGCAGGCCGCGGATGATCTCGAGGATCTGCGCCTGGATCGTCGCGTCGAGCGCCGTCGTCGGCTCGTCGGCGATCACGAGCTTCGGCTCGGTCGCGAGCGCCGTGGCGATCATCACGCGCTGGCGCAGGCCGCCGGACAGCTCGTGCGGGAACTGGTCCAGCCGCTCCTTCGGCGACGGGATGCCGACCAGCTCGAACAGCTCCTCGGCGCGCCGGCGCGAGGCCTGCGCGCTCATCCCCTTGTGCTTGACGAGCACCTCGCCGACCTGGCGCCCGATCGGGACCAGCGGGTTGAGGCTCGTCATCGGGTCCTGGAAGATCATCGCGATCTCCGAGCCGCGCAGCCGGTGCAGCCGGCGGCGGTCGAGCTCCTCGCCCTCCCAGGCCAGCCGCGCCCGCTCGACCCGGCCGGGCGGCGGGATCAGGTCCATCAGCGCGAGCGCCGTCGTCGACTTGCCCGAGCCCGACTCGCCGACGATGCCGAGCGTCTCGCCGGGACGGATGTCGAACGACGCGCCGCGGACGGCCGGCACCTCGCCCTCGAGCGAGTGGAAGCGGACCTCGAGATCCTTGACCGAGACGAGCGGGTGCACCCCGCGCTCCGCCGTCACGGCCGTCACGGCCGCCGCGTCGCCGCCCGTCTGGAAGCCCGCGCCGCGCCGGTTGCGCTTCATCGAGCCGAGCGCGAAGCGCCGCTGGCGCTGCTGCGGATCGGTCTGCACGCGCAGCCAGTTGGCCAGCAGGTTCATGGCGAGCACGGTCAGCGCCAGCGCGACGCCGGGGAACGTGACGGTCCACCAGGCGTCCTGCAGGTCCCCCTGGTTCTCGGCCACCATCAGGCCCCACGACGCGTTCGGGGGCTGGACGCCGAGACCGAGATAGGACAGCGACGCCTCGACGAGCACGACGCGCGCGAGCTCGAGGATCGCCTGCGTCAGCAGCGCCGAGTAGAGCATCGGCAGCAGGTGCTTGAAGAGGATCCGCGGCGTTCCGGCGCCGAGCAGCTCGGCCGCCTGGATCGCCGGCGACTCGCGCAACTGCAGCACGAGGCTACGGATCATGCGCGCGTAGATCATCCAGCCGTAGACGGCGACGACGCCGATGATGACCGGGATGCTCGAGCCCAGGAAGGTCAGCACCAGCAGCACGAGCAGCAGGCCCGGGAACGCGAGCTGCGCGTCGGCCAGCCGCATGATCACGAGATCCCAGCGGCCGCCCTTGTAGCCCGCGAGCAGGCCGAGGAACGTGCCGACGGTGCCGGACACGAGCACGACGCTGACGCCGATCAGCAGCGACACGCGGGCGCCGTAGATCAGGCGCGAGAGGACGTCGCGGCCGAGCGAGTCGGTGCCGAGCGGGTAGCTCCAGGTGCCCCCGCTCCAGACCGGCGGCTTGGTGCGGTTGAACAGGTCGACGGCGGTCGGCTCGTGCGGCGCGACCAGCGGCGCAAAGATCGCCGCGATCAGCAGGATCAGCAGGAAGGCGGCACCGAAGAACGCGGCCTTGTCCTGCCACAGCGTGCCGAGCGACGTGCGCGCGCGGCCGCGCGAGACGCTCGTCTGCATCGTGGCGACGTCGGTGGCGTCGAGGCTCATTTGAGCTCGATCCTCGGGTCGATCGCCGTGTAGAGGATGTCGGTGACGATGTTGATCAGCACGACGATCGTCGCGACCACGATCACGATCCCCTGGATCAGGATCAGGTCCTCGCGCTGGATCGCCTGGATCGCGAGATAGCCCAGCCCGGGCCACGCGAAGACGGTCTCGACGATCACCGAATAGCCGGCCAGCGTGTACGCGGTCTCCCAGCTCACGATCGTCGCGATCGGGACCATCACGTTGCGCAGCGCGTGGCGCGTGATCAGGTAGCGCCCGCTCAATCCCTTGGCGCGCGCCGTGAGGATGTGCTGCGAGGCCAGCTCGTCGATCATCGACGTGCGCGTGATCTGCGCGATCCGGCCGAGGCTCGGGAGCCCGAGCGTGAGCGCGGGCAGCACGATGTGCTCGATCCCGCCCATGCCCGACGTCGGGAACCAGCCCAGCACGACCGAGAACAGCAGGATCAGCATCGCACCGAGCCAGAACTGCGGCAGCGACAGCCCGAGCAGCGCGAACGTCGCCAGGCTCTGGTCGAGCTTGCTGCCCGGCTTCAGCGCGGCGCCGATGCCGAGCGGGACGCCGAGCAGCACGGCGAAGGCGATCGCGACCGCCGCGAGCTCGAGCGTGTTCGGCAGCCGGTCCGCGATCAGGCCGCTGACCGACGTCTTCTGCCAGAACGACTCGCCGAGGTTGAAGCGCGCGAGGTCGCCGACGTAGTCGACGAACTGCGCCGGCAGCGACCTGTCGAGCCCGAGCGAGTGCTTGAGGTTGACGTACTGCTCGTGCGTCGCGTCGAGCGGCAGCATCTGGCGCGCCGGGTCCGACAGGATGCGCGTGACGAGGAAGACGGTCAGCGCGACGAGCACGATCACCAGCAGCCCGTAGGCGATGCGGCGCGCGAGGAAACCGATCCAGCGGCCGTGGGAGAGCTTGCGCCAGCGCTCGCCGGCCGATGGCCGGGGTACCACGATCGAGCTCACGCCGTCTCCTCCAGCCGCTCCGGCGCCTCGAGCAGGTCCTTGACGGCGACGAGGAAGTGGGCCGCAGTGATGCCGTCCAGCGCCCGGTGATCGAGCGCGATCGTGAGCCGCACGAGGCGCGAGGCGCGGATCTCGCCGTCGACCACGACCGCCGCGTCCCACATCGCGCTCACGCCGAGGATGGCGATCTGCGGCGTGTTGGGCAGCGGCGTGCCGCCGTAGATCGGCAGGCTGCCGATGTTGGTGATCGTGAAGTGCCCGCCCGCGTACAGCGAGGCGTCCTTGGACCCGCCGCGCGCGGCCTGCACCGCGTCCTCGAGCTCGGCGGCGAGCTCCGCCAGCGACTTGCGCGTGACCTCGCGGACGACGGGGACGACGAGGCCGCGCTCGGACGCGACGGCGACGCCGACGCCGGGCGACACCGGGATACGGCGCGCGAAGGCCTCGTAGTCGAGCTCGGCGGCGACCCTCGGATGCGCCGCCAGCCCGCGCGCGGTGGCGGCCAGCACGAGCGTGGTGAACGTCGCGCGGATCCCGTCCTCGCGCAGCCGCGCGACGGCGGCCTGCGCCTTGACGACGTCCACGTGCGTGAACTCGGTCGAGAGCGGCACGGACGCGGCCCGCTCCATCCGCCGCGCCATCGCGCGGTCGACGGGGTTCAGCGGCACCCACTCGCCGGTCCTGGACTCCACCGGCGCCGACATCAGCTCGCCTCCTCCTCCACCTCGGCGCCGGCAGCCAGCGCGATCTCGAGCACCGGGTTGCCGACCTCGACGTACTCGCCGACCTCGACGTGGATCGCCTGCACGGTGCCCGACCATGGGGCGCTGAGGTCGACGGTCGCCTTGTCGGTCTCGACCTCGAGGATCGGGTCGAAGCGCTTGACCTCCTGGCCCTCGGCGACGAGCACGGTCACGACGCGCGCCTCGACGAGGCCCTCGCCGATGTCCGGGAGATTGAAGACACGGACGTTCGCCTCGGTGGTCATGCCGCCACCTCCTTGATCGCTTGGGTGATGTCGGCGACGCTGGGCAGGTGCTCGTCCTCCTCGTGGGCGGGCGGGTACGGGCGGTTCGGCGAGGTCAGCAGCCGCGGCGCGCAGCGCAGCGAGCCGAAGCCCTCGGTCGCCAGCAGGGTCACGACGTCGGAGGAGATCGAGCAGCGCCGGATCGACTCCGCGGCGACGACCACGCGGCCGGACCGCGCGGCCTGCTCGAGCACCGTCGCCTCGTCCAGCGGGGCGAGGCTGACGAGGTCCAGGACCGCGGTCTCGATGCCCTCCGCGGCGGCCGCCTCGGCCGCCTGCAGGCCGATGTCGACCATCGGCCCGTAGACCACCAGCAGCGCGTCGCCGCCCTCGCGCAGCAGGCGCGCCCTGCCCGGGTCTACCTCGGCGACCTCCTGCTCGGGCTCGACGCGATAGCGGCGGTACAGCCGCTTGGGCTCGAGGTAGACGAACGGCTCGTCGCTGCGGATCGCCGCCAGCAGCAGCGCTCCCGCGGTGTCGGCCGTCGAAGCCGATACGACGCGCAGGTCCGGCGAGTGCGCGAAGTACGTCTCCGGGCTCTCGGAGTGCAGCTCGGAGGCGCGGATCCGCCCGCCCGTGGGCAGCCGGATCGTCATCGGCAGCAGGCCCTCGTCCTTCACCCGCAGCGGCATCCGCGACACGTGCGTGCAGATCTGGTTGAGCGCCGGGAAGATGAAGCCGTCGAACTGGATCTCGATGATCGGCCGGAAGCCGCGCAGCGCGAGCCCGATGCCGGTGCCGACGAGGCCCGCCTCGGCGAGCGGCGAGTCGATCACGCGATGCTCGCCGTACTTGTCGCGCAGCCCGGCGGTGATCCGGAACACGCCGCCGAGCCGGCCGACGTCCTCGCCCATGACCAGCGTGCGCGGGTCCTCGCCGAGCGCCGTGTCGAGCGCGCGCTGGATGCCGTCGGCCATCGTGAAGCCGGTGCGGCTGCGGGGAGCTGTCTTGGTCACGCCATGCCTCGCTCGCTCAGGAACTCGTCGGTCGCGCGGTCGAGGTCGGCGGCGACCTCGCGGTCGATCTCCGCGGCCCGGTCCTCGAAGCCGGGGACGCCGGCCAGCGCCGCGCGGAAGCGGATCACGGGGTCGCGCGCCTCCCACTCGAGCAGCTCCTCCGGCGCGCGGTAGCGGCGCGGGTCGTCGGAGGTCGTGTGGCCGCCCATGCGGTACGTGACCGACTCGATCAGCGTCGGCCCGTCGCCGGCGCGCGCACGCGCGAGCGCCTCCTCGGCGGCCGACCGCACGGCCACCAGGTCGTTGCCGTCGACGCGCACGCCGGCGATCCCGTAGCCCGCCGCGCGGACGTAGAGCTCCGGCGCGTTGGTCTGGCGCGCGGTGGGGAGCGAGATCGCGAACCCGTTGTTCTCCAGCACGAAGATCACGGGCGCGCCGAACACGCCCGCGTAGTTCATCGCCTCGTGCACCTCGCCCTGCGACGCGGCGCCGTCGCCGAAGAACACGACGGTGACCGCGTCCGAGCCCTCCAGGCGCGTCCCCCACGCCCACCCGACGGCGTGCGCGACCTGGCTGCCGACCGGGATGCAGTACGGCGCGAAGCCGTGCTTGCGCCAGTCCCACGGGCAGAAGTCGGCGCCGGCGTAGAAGCGCAGCAGCTCGATGACCGGCACGCCGCGCGCGAGCGCGACGGCGGGCTGCCGGTAGGACGGGAAGACCATGTCCTCGGGGCCGAGGTCGATCGTCGTGCCGATCTGCCCCGCCTCCTGGCCGCGCGCCTCGCCGTAGGAGTCCAGGACGCCCTGGCGCTGCAGCTTGAGCGCGAGCTCGTCGAAGGCGCGGCCGCACGTGAGGGCGCGGTAGGCGGGCTCCCAGTCCGTCAGCGGCCGGCTGTCGGTGACGGTCACGTTGGCACCTCCGTTGACAGATGCATCCGGACGCCGAGCGTCGCGGCCTGGTCGAGCAGGAGCGCGCGCGTCCCGCGCATCCCCTGCACCTCTCCGCCCGTCGCGGTCACGCCGGCCCGCGCGAGCCGTTCGCCGGCGGCGACCACGTCGCCGTCGACGCGCAGCGCGAGGTGCTCCAACCGCGCGCCTTCGGTGCCGCGCTGGAAGAGCTCGAACTCGGTGTCGCCGCAGGCCACGAAGGCCACCGGCGTCTCGTCGTCGGGGCCGAGGCCACGGAAGCGCAGTTCGAAGCCCAGCGCGTCGACGAACAGCGCCAGCGCGGCCTCCAGGTCGGGGACCTGGAGGCCGATGTGCTCGATGCCGAGCACGGGGCGTGGGGTCACGTCACTCACGGTCCTAGTTACCGTCGGTGACGACCTTCATCTGGTCGTAGTACATCTTGCTGTAGGCGACCGGATTGGGGGCGAACTCGATCCGCTTGGCGAGCCCGTAGAGCTCCTTGCGCTCGTAGATCGTGATCAGGTCCGCGTCCTTGCAGCCCAGCTCGAGGACCTTGTTGTAGGCGGCGTCGCGCTCGGCGGGGTCGACCTTCGACGACGCGTCCTTGAGCAGCGCGTCCATCTCCGGGCTGTTGACCGAGCTGACCGGGCCGTCGCTGGCGTAGAACAGGCCGACCTTCGACGCCGGGCTGCCGAGGTTGTTGTCGGACTCGGTGAACACCAAGGGCGGCGCGTCGGGGCCGTGGGCGTAGATGTCGGTCAGGAACGCCTTGTAGCCCTTGAGCTTGAGGTTGACCTTCAGGCCCGACTGGCTCATCCCCTGCGCGACGGCCTGGCCGACCACGCGGTCCTGCGGGAAGACGCCGGTCGTCCACGTCATGTCCACCGACTTGCCGTTCGTGCCGGACTCCTGCACGAGCTGCTTGGCCTGGTTGAGGTCGAACGAGTACTCCTTCAGGTCCGGGTTGCCGACGTGGACCGGCGTGGGCTGGCAGGACGACGGGATCGCGCTGCCCTTGAACAGGCTGTCGGCGATCGATTGCCGATCGATCGAATGCGCGAGGGCCTGCCGCGCCTTGACGTCGGCCAGCGGGCCCTTGAGGGTGTTCACGCGCAGCAGTCCGACGTACACGGCCTTGCTCGACGTCACCGAGCTCGGCGCCTTGTCGGCCTGGTCGGGGCTGAGGCCCGGGACCACGTCGACCTCACCGGTGTTGAGCGCCTGCAGGCGGGTGCTCTCGTCCGGGATGTTCTTGATGTTGACCGTGGTGATCTGCGGCTTCTTGCCCCAGTACGTGGGGTTGACGACCAGCTGCGCGTTGCCGCCGGCCTCGTAGGACTTGAGCAGGTAGGGGCCGGTGCCGACGGCGGTCTTCGGGAAGTCCGCGGGCAACTTGGAGGGCAGCATCTTCACGATCGCGAGCCGGTTCGGCAGCAGGCCGTCGGGCCCCTTCGTGGTGATCCGGACCGTCGTGTCGTCGACGGCCTCCGCGCCCTTGATCGTCGCGGTCTCGCTGAAACCCGTGGCGTACTTGGGATCGATGATGCGCTCGATCGAGCTGACGACCGACTTGGCATCGAACGGCTGGCCGTCGCTGAACTTGACGTTCGGCCGGAGCTTGACCTCCCAGGTCGTGTCGTCGATCGCCTTCGGCATGCCGTCCGCCAGCAGCGGGACGAGCTCGCCGTTGACGTCGAAGTCGTACAGGCTCTCGTACACGCGCCAGAGCACGATCGAGTTGCCGTCGTCGTCCTTCTTCTGCGGGTCGAGGCTCTCCGCCTCGGCGCCCGAGGCGACCGTGATCGTCTGGTTGGCGCCGGCCGAGGTCCCCCCGCTCTTCGGCTTGGAGCCGGAGCTCGCCGAGTTGCTCGAGCTGTCGCCGCCGCTGCTGCCGCCGCATCCCGCGACGATCAGCGCGCATGCCGCAAGTGCGGCGACGCCAACGCGTCGGTTGAAGATGGTCACTGCCGCTCTCCTCTCAGTCCTCGCTGTGTCCGCAGCGCACGCCCGTCTTGCGGTTGGAGCTCCACTACTCCCCTCGGACGCCGAGTCTTGAGGAAACGCGACCGCCCGAGCGCAATTTCGCGCGAGGCCTTGTCGCTTTCTCCAAGCTGCCCGGATCGGCGCCCGCATCGTCACTCCCCGGCCCCGTTGCCCAGGTGCCACGCGCGCTCGGCCAGCTCCGGGACGCCCGTCTTGAGGCTCGCGAAGAACGGGTCGTGCGTGGTGCCGCGCAGCAGGCGCCGGTAGGAGCCCTCGAGGAAGATCGCCGCCTTCCACAGCGCGAGCGCCTGGTACCAGTGGATGGCCTCCACCGCGCGGCCCGTGATCGCCGCGTAGCGCTCCATCAGCTCCGCCCGGCTGCAGAATCCCTGCGTCGCCGTCACGGCGCCGAGCGAGACGAGCGGGCCGGTCGAGTCCCCCGGCTCCGCCCAGGTCGCGGTCAGGTAGCCCACGTCGGCGAGCGGGTCGCCGAGCGTCGCCATCTCCCAGTCGAGCACGGCCGCGAGGCGCGCCGGGGCGCCGGTGCCGAAGAGCGTGTTGCCGAGGCGGAAGTCGCCGTGCACGAGCGTCGTCGGCCCGGACGGCGGGCACGTGGCGCGCAGGTGGGTGCCGAGCCGCTCCACGAGCGGGAGCTCGCGCGTGCGGTTCTGCTTCCACAGGCGGACGAAGAGGCGCAGCTGGCGCTCGAGGTAGCCGTCGATCGGCGCGAGCACGTCGAGCCCGGACGCGCGCCAGTCGACCGCGTGGATCTCGGCGAGCGCGTCGATCAGCTCCTCGCCGATGCGCCGGCGCTCCTGCAGCGGTCCGAGCGCGGGCGGGAGGTCGGTCGTGAGGACCGTTCCCGCGACGTACTCCATGACGTAGAACGGCGCGCCGATCACGCGCTCGTCCTCGCACGCGGCCAGCGGGCGGGCGATGCGGATGCCGGACGCGAAGGTCGAGCGCAGCACGCGGTACTCGCGCAGGACGTTGTGCGCCGACGCCGGGAACGGCGGGCGCGGCGGGCGCCGCAGCACCCACTCGCCGCCGGCGCGGCGGATCAGGTACGTGATGTTCGAGTGGCCGTCGCCGAGCGGCGTCGCCTCGATCGGCCCCGTGCCGAGGTCGTGCGCGTCGAGGAAGCGCTCGAGCGGCTCGAGCACCAGCAGCGGCGCGAGCGCCAGCTCGGCCGCGGCGCGCCAGGTCTCGACGACGTCGGCGCGCAGACTGGTTGCGTTCGGCCCTGCCACGGGACGGCAGCGTGCCGGGTCCCCTCGGTCCAGCGTTCGCGATCCCGGGGCGGCCGTTGTCGCTTTCTCCTACGCCCCCCTCGCGCGGGCGTGCGGTGCCCCTCCGCGTGGTGCACGCTGGGGCCCATGACCACGGACTCGTTCGGCGATCTGCGCCTCGAGCGTCCGGCCGAGGGCGTCGCGCGCCTCGTGCTGAACCGGCCCGATCGGCTGAACGCGCTCACCTGGAACACCGTCGACGAGGTGCTGCGCGCGCTCGACGCGGTCGCGCACGACCACGACGTGCGCGTGCTGGTGCTCACCGGCGCCGGGCGCGGGTTCTGCGCCGGCCTGGACATCAAGCAGCGCGACGACGCGATGGGCACCGGCGACGACGTGTTCACCGTCTACCGCCGGCAGGAGCTGATCGGCCGGCTGGCGCTCGACATGCGCGGCATCCCGCAGCCGGTGATCGCCGCCGTCAACGGGCCCGCCGCGGGCGGCGGGCTCGGTCTCGCGCTCGCCGCCGACATCCGGCTGTGCGCCCCGGAGGCGAGCTTCGTCGTCTCGTTCGTGCGCGTCGGGCTGTCGGGCGCCGACGCCGGGGTCTCGCACCTGCTGCCGCGCATCGTCGGCCTCGGCATGGCGTCGGAGCTGATGCTCACGGGCCGCCCCGTCGGCGCCGAGGAGGCGTTGCGGATCGGGCTCGCCAACCGCGTCGTGGAGGCGGGCGAGCTGGACGCCGCGGCGCTCGAGCTCGCCGGCCGGATCGCCGCCAACTCGCCGTTCGGCGTGTGGATGACCAAGCAGGTCCTGCAGCGCAACGTCGACGCGCCGTCGCTCGAGGCGGCGGTCGAGCTGGAGAACCGCACGCAGGTGCTGGCGACGCGGACACAGGACGCCGACGAGGCGATGGCGGCGTTCCGCGACGGGCGCGCGGCGCGCTTCGCGAGCCGGTGAGGGCGCCTGTGACGACTGGTAGCTTGTCTCTCGAGGAGAGCGTGCCAGAGCGTCGGTCCGACCCGTCCCGCACGGCCTATCAGCGTGCCATCCGGGCCTTTGCGGAGGTGGCCGGAGCGCTGGGCGAGGTGCGCGAGCAGGACGCCCTGCTGCACCTGATCGCGAAGAAGATCACCGAGCTGGTCGGCGTCCAGCGCTGCAGCGTCTACCTCAAGGACGAGGAGACCGGGTTCTTCCGCGGCCAGGTCGGCCATGCCGACCACGACATCGACGCGCGCGTCAAGCGCCTGGTCGCCGGCGTCGCCGCCGATGCCTTCACGCGCGAGATCCTGGAGACCCAGGCGCCGGTCGTGATCGGCGACGCGCAGCGCGACCCGCGCCCGGTCCGCTCGACCATGCGCGCCTGGAACATCCGCGCGATGATGGGCGTCCCCATGATCCTCAGCGGCGAGGTGATCGGGCTGATCTTCCTCGACGACGAGAACTGCCCGCACCGCTTCGACGACGTCGAGCGCGACATCGCCTCCGCCTTCGCCGAGCTCGCCGCCGTCGCGATCTGGCAGGCGCAGATGACGGCGAGCATGCGCAAGAGCGTCGAGACCGTGGCGCGCCAGAACGACCTGCTGCGCCGCGCGACGGCGGTCGAGGACCGCCTCTCGACGCTCGTGCTGCAGGGCGGCAACCTGCGCGAGATCGCGCAGGCCGTCGCGCAGCTCACGAGCAAGCCGTCGGCGATCTACGACGTGCGCTACCAGCAGCTCGCGGTGGCGCGCGCGCCGGGGATGGACCAGGAGGTCATGCCGGGGCTGCTGGAGCCGGGCTTCCGCACGCACCGCGACGTCGTGGAGGCGCTGGCCGGCCTCGGCCCGCGCGGCGGCGTCGTCGGGCCGATCCCGAGCGCCGGCCTCCATCACCGCTATCTGATCGTCCCCGTCTCCGCCCGCGACGACGTCTGGGGCTACCTCGTCGTGATGGAGCACCAGACGCGCTTCGGCGCGCTGGACGCGCACGTGAGCCGCCGCGCCGCGACCAACATCGCGCTCGAGATGAGCGCCGAGCGGCGCGTGATCAACCTCGAGTGGGACGCGCGCTCGTCGCTCGCCGGCGAGCTGCTGCGCGGACCCGGCGACGAGACGTGGCTGCACCGGCGGGCCGACTTCCTCGGCGTGCGGCTCGACGTCCCGCGCGTGCTGGTCCTGGTGACGGTGCGCGACGGCGACTACCGGACCGTGCCCGACCCGCGCCGGGTCGCCGAGGCGCTGAGCGAGCAGTGCGGCGGCGGCGAGATCCTCGCCACCGCGGTGGCCGAGGGCGTGGCGATGATGATGAACGTCCGCACCGACGTGGCGCCGGCCGTCGCCAGCCGCGGCGCGCGCGAGACGGTCGCCGCGGCGTTCCGCTCGCTGGACCCGGAAGGCCACCTGCTCGCCGGGCTGTCGGCGATCTGCCGCGCCCCGGCGGACTACGCCGGCGCCTACTCGCAGGCGTCGCAGGTGCTGAAGGCGATGCGCAACTTCCGTCGCGCCGGCGCCGAGACGGTGTTGTCGACCGATGACCTCGGCGCCGGCCGGCTGCTGCTGGCGACGACCGACCGCACCGAGGCCGAGCGCTTCGCCGAGGAGACGCTCGGGCCGCTGCTCGAGGACCCCGAGGGCATGGCGGACCTGATGGCGACGCTGCGCACGTTCTTCGACACCGGCCGCAGCGTCCGCCGCTCGGCGCTCGAGTTGCAGGTGCACGAGAACACGGTCCGCTACCGGCTGGTCAAGATCGAGGAGCTGACCGGGCTGCCGATCGCGACCGACGCCGACGCCCAGCTCAGCGCCCAGCTCGCGCTGCTGGTCCTGCGCCTTCAGGGGCGGCTCGCCGAGCGGTCGGAGCCGAGCCCGGCGAGCGAGGACTCGGTCGCCGCCGAGAGCGTCGGCTCCTGAGCGCGGACGACCGGGAGCACCAGCACCGAGCACGCGGCCAGCACGGCCAGGCACACGAGCGCGAGCGTCTCGTGTCCGGTGTCGAACGCGACGCCGAAGAGCGGGATCGAGGCGCACGCGGCGAGTGTGCCGCCCGAGCCGACCATGCCGACGCCGGCGGCCGCGTCGTGCGGCCGCGCGACCCCGGCGGCGTGCAGGATCACCGCCCACGGCATGCTCGCCGTCAGCCCGAGCCCGGCGATCGCGAGTCCCAGCACCCACGGCGGCGCGCCCGCCGCGATCACGCCGACCGCGGCCGAGCCGCCCAGCAGGCAGGCGCCGATCAGGACGTTCGCGCTTACGCGCGTGCTCGCCGTGATCCAGGCGCCGAGCGGGCGCGCGACGATCCCGCCCGCGAAGACGAGCGCGCCGAGCAGCCCGGCGACGACGGAGCTGAAGCGCCCGTCGCGGTCGAGCAGCAGCACGATCCAGTTGCCCATCGTCCAGCTCAGCACCGTCTGCGCGGCGAGCAGCGCGGACAGCCGCAGCAGCACGTCGTCGGCCAGCAGCGAGCGCAGCCCGGTCGCCGCTCGGTGGGCGGCGCGAAGCGGCGCGCGGACGTCGTGGACGGCGGCGAGCGCGGGCAGCATCAGCGCCGCGGGGACGGCGCCGAGGACGAACGGCGCGCGCCAGCCGAGCAGCGGCTCCAGCGCCGGCACGAGCGCCAGCGGCGCGGCCGCGCCGGCGCTCGTGGCACCGCCGACGAGGCCCTGGCCGACCGCCGTGCGGCCGCGCGCCACCATCACCGCACAGACCGCTCCCGTGCCGCAGAAGAAGCCGGCGACGAGCCGCGTCGCGCCGAGCGCGATCGCGTCCGGCTCGATCGCCGAGAGCAGGTTGCAGGCGAGCATGCCGGCGGCCGCCAGCGCCCCGACCGCGCGCGTCCCGTAGCGCTCGATCATCCACCCGGCCGGGAGCTGGCTGATCGCGTGCGCCAGCCACAGCAGAGCGCCGATCAGGCCGACGGCGCCGAGCCCGGTCCCGAGCGCATGGGCGAGGCCGTCGGCGTCGGCGCCCATCGCCGTCAGATTCCAGGCGGCCGTGGCGCTCAGCGCCGCCGCGACCGGGAGCATCGCGCGGTCGGCGGGCGGCGTCTGCATACGCCGCCGGACGCTACGCCGCCCCGGCGCGCCGTCTGAGCGCTCCCGCGCCGGCCGATGGAGGAACCGACAAGCGCCGCGCACGGCCGCACCGGCGCGCGCCGCGGGTCGGGCAGGATGCGGGCATGCGCGCCGTCCGCTGGAACGCCCCGGAGCAGCTCGAGCTCGTCGAGGCCGACGAGCCCGTCGCCGCCGCCGGCCAGGCCGTCGTCGAGGTGGCGACCGCGGGGATCTGCGGCTCGGACCTGCACGCGTACTCGCACGGCTTCGCCGCGCGCCCCGGGCAGGTGCTCGGCCACGAGTTCTCCGGCGTGGTGCTCGACGCCCCGGGCGTCGAAGGCCTCGCGGCCGGTCAGCGCGTCACCGTCCGCCCGCTGATCCCGTGCGGCCGCTGCGACCGTTGCGCGGCCGGCGACCCGCAGCTGTGCGAGTCGGGGCACGAGCAGAACATCGGCTATGCCTCCCCCGGCGCGTTTGCCGAGCGCGTGCTGATCCCGCGCGCGGTCGTCGACGAGACCGTGTTCGCGCTCCCCGAAGCGGTCGACGACCGCGGCGGCGCGCTCGTCGAGCCGCTCGCCGTCGGCCTGCGCGCCGTACGCCGCTGCGGCGACGTCGCGGGCCGCACGGTGCTCGTGCTCGGAGCCGGGATGATCGGGCTGGCCGCGACGCGCTTCCTCAAGCTCGCCGGCGCGGGGACGATCGTCGTCACCGACCCGTCGGCCGCGCGCCGCGAGGCCGCGCGCGCGCTCGGCGCCGACGTGCTGCTCGACCCGCTGCGCGACAGCACGCTGAAGGCGATGCGCGAGCTCACCGGGCCGGGCGCGATGGGCCTCGGCGCGCGCGTGGACGCCGCGATCGACTGCGCCGGCGTCGCCACTGCGTTCGCCGACGCCGTCAAGTGCCTGCGCGGCGGCGGGACGCTCGTGCTCGCCGCGATCTACGCGCGCCGGATCGAGTTCTCGCCCGACCGGCTGACCGAGAAGGAGCTCGTGGTCCGCGGCTCGTTCGCCTACCGCGACGAGTTCCCCGCCGTGATCGAGGCGCTGGCGAGCGGCGACGTCGAGCCCGAGCGCTTCGTGTCGCACACGTTCGCGCTCGGCGACGCCGAGGCGGCGTTCCGCGCGCAGCTCGACAAGGACGCTTCGCTGAAGGTCCTGCTCGTGCCCGGTCAGGCCTGATAGGAGCCGCCGTCGATGTTCAGCGCTTGGCCGGTGATCGGCGCCGCCGCCTCGCTCGCCAGATAGGCGACGAGCGCGCCCACCTCGGCCGCCGTGACCATCCGGCCGAGCGGCTGCGAGCGCAGGAAGCGCCGCACGATCTCCTCTTGCGATGTGCCGCGCGCCCGCGCCGCCGACGCGGCCTGCTCGCGCACCATCTCGGTGTCGACCCAGCCGGGGACGATCGTGTTGGCGGTCACGCCGCGGCCGGCGAGCTCGGCGGCGAGCACGCGCGTGAGCCCGAGCACGGCGTGCTTGCTGGCGGTGTAGGCGGCGGTCCGCGCGACGCCGAAGCGCGAGTACAGCGACCCGATCGACACGATCCTCCCCCAGCCGGCGCTCGCCATGCCCGGCGCGATCGCGCCCGCGAGCACGAACAGCGCGCCGGCGTTGATGCGCATCGACGTCTCCCAGTCCTGCAGGGGCAGCTCGCCGATCGGCCCGTTGAGGGCGACGCCGGCGCAGTGCACGAGGATCTCGACCGGGCCGCCGAGCGCCTCCTCCACGCGCGCCGGCAACGCGGCGGCGGCGTCGAGGTCGCCCGCGTCGACGGCCAGCAGAGCCGCGGCGGGGGCGCCCGCCGCCTGGCTGCGTGCTGCGGTCTGTTCGAGGCCTCCCACGTCGCGCGCCGCCAACGCGACCGCGTGCCCCGCGCCGGCGAGCGCGACGGCGATCCCGCGGCCGATCCCGCGGCTGGCGCCCGTGACCAGCGCCCGTCGCGAGCGGTCCGGCGCGCTCACGCCGGCTCGCCATAGCGGTGGACGGGCTGCTTCTCCGCCGGCGGGCCGCCGTGCGCGGACACGCTGACCGCGCGCTCGCAGAGCGCGTCGAACGCCGCGTCGGTGGAGAAGTCCCAGGCCATCAGATCGCCTGACCTTCCGCCACGCCCGCCGCCGGACGCTCGCGGCGCAGGCCGAGACGAGCCGCCAGCAGGCGCGCCGCCCAGTCCTGCCCGGGCCCGGCCACGACCGCGGCCCATGGCCCGTGGGGCGGGCGCGGATCGATCTCCAGCGGGCCGTCGGGGAGCCGCAGCGCGAGCCGCTCGGCGCCCGCGGCGACGGCCTCGTGCACCGCGGCGGCGAGCGCGACGTCGTCCTGCAGGTCGATCACCACGTGCCCGTCCTGGGGCGCGCCGACGACCACGACGCCCTCGACCCCGTCGCACCAGTCGAGCAGGCGCGCGAGCGCAGGGTCCAGTTGCGCCCCGACCAGCTTCGGCTCGCCCTCGATCACGACTCCGGCCGCGCCGTCGACGGTGACGCGCGCGCCCTCCGCGATCGCCCGGCCGTCGCCCGCCACGGCATGCCCGGCGAGCAGGTCCAGCTCGAGACCCGGAACCGACACGGCTGGCGGGCCCGCGGCGAGCCGGCGCAGCCCGTCCGCGCCGCTCGTCACGAGCGCGGCGGCGCGCGCCGCGGCGCGCGGGACCGGCCCGGGACACACGAGCACGACGCCGTCGGCAGGCTCGGCTCCGGGCGTCTCGAGCTGCACGCGGCCGCTCGCCACGCCGGGCGAGGAGGAGCGGCCGCGGGCCAGCACGGTGAGCGCCTGGTCGGAGGCGAGCACCGGCAACTGCAGCCGCGCGACGGCGGGAGCGGGAACGCGCTCCAGCGCCTGGGCGGGTGCGAGCAGGCCTTCGTCCACGAAGTCGACGGCGATCCGCACCGCGGCGGCGGGGTGGCGACGGCCGGGACGTGCCTGGAGCACCCACAGGACGCCGGACTCGACCGTGAAGCGCACCTCGCACATGTCGCCGAAGCCGGCTTCGACGACCGGCAGCGCGGCCTCGAGCGTGTCGAACGCCGCTGGTGCACGCGCGCGCAGGCCGTACAGCGGCTCGCCGTCGGCGTCCGCGTCCCACTCGGCGCCATGGACGCCGGCGGCGAAGCGGCCGAACGCGCCCGGCGAGCCGGTCAGCGGGTCGCGCGTGAAGACGATGCCGGAGCCGGAGGCCGCGTCGCGGCCGCCGTCGACCATCACCTGGACCGTGATGGCGACCGCGCCGCCGGCCGCCGCCCACACCGCCTGCACGGCCTCGATCACCTCGGTGTGCGCGCCCACGCCGAGCCGCACGGGGAAGCCTGCGCCCTCCCCCACCGGATCCGCCCGCACGGCGAGCCGCAGCGGGTCGCGCGCGGCGCCGAGCCGGCGGCCGCTGCGGCGCTCCAGGTCGCGCACGCCGTCGCCGATCCGCTGCGACAGGTCGGCGGGCAGCGGATCGCCGGGCGCCGGCCGGCCCTCCTCGGAGATGACGAAGGCGGGCGGGACCGGCAGGCCGAGCGAGACCAGCGCGGCCAGCCGCCGGGCGGTCCGGCCGACGCCGCCGCCCGCCGGAGGATGCGCGCCGAGCGGCTGCACCCAGCGCCGGGCTGCTTCGTGAACGGCTGAGGGCATCGACATTCCGCAGCGGATCATGTGCGGACTCGCGCACGGGTGACGCGCGATTGCGCGCGGCGGCTGGAGCCTTCGACAAACGGACGCATGCGACCGCACCGCCGGCGGCGCCCCATCGCCTACCGTCGCCGCATGACAGAGCCGCCCCTGCTCGTCGAGCGTCGCGGCGCGCTGCTCGTGCTCACCCTCAACCGCGCGCGCGTCCGCAACGCACTCGACGGTGCGGTAGCGCGCGCGATCGCCGCCGCGCTCGACGACTTCGACGCGGATCCACGGCTGCGGGTCGCGGTGCTCACGGGCGCCGGCGGAACCTTCAGCGCCGGTCAGGATCTGAAGGCGTTC
>DASYEC010000049.1:0-13746 GCA_036499225.1 Conexibacter sp. | reverse complement strand
TCGCTGGGGCCGGTTCCGGCAAGACCGCGGTGCTCACCCGTCGCATGGCGTACCTGGTACACACACAGGCGGCGCGCGCCGGGGAGATCCTCGCGATCACCTTCACGAACAAGGCCGCGCAGGAGATGCGCGAGCGCGTCGAGCTGCTCGTCGGCCGCCGCACGCGCTCGATGTGGGTGATGACCTTCCACGCCGCGTGCGCGCGCATCCTGCGCGCTGACGCCCATCGGCTCGGCTACACGCGCCAGTTCACGATCTACGACCAAGCCGACGCGCGCCGCCTCGTCAAGCGCTCGATCGACGAGCTCGACATCGACCCCAAGCGCTTCACGCCGGGAGCGATCCACCACGAGATCTCCGACGCGAAGAACAAGCTGCGCGATGCGGAGGCGTACGCGCAGATGGTCGGCTCCTTCTTCGAGCAGACCGTCGCGGACGTCTACAAGCTGTACGAGTCTGAGCTGCACCGCATGAACGCGATGGACTTCGACGACTTGCTCGTGCGCACCGTCAACGTGCTCGAGCTCTTCCCCGAAGTCAGAAGACGCTATGCCGACTCCTTCCGCCACGTGCTCGTCGACGAGTACCAGGACACCAACCACGTTCAGTACCGCCTGCTCCAGCTGATCGATCACCACAACCTTGCTGTCGTGGGCGACGACTCACAGTCGATCTACGGCTTCCGCGGCGCGGACATCCGCAACATCCTCGACTTCGAGGACGACTATCCGGACGCGCACGTGATCAAGCTCGAGCAGAACTACCGCTCGACGCAGACGATCCTCGACGCCGCCAACGCGGTGATCCGCAACAACCGCGGCCAGCGCGAGAAGGAGCTGTGGACCGACCTGGGGATCGGCGACCCGGTCAAGGTCCGCGAGCTGGAGGACGAGCACGCCGAGGCGCGCTACGTCGCGGGCGAGATCGAGCGGATCGTCGACGAGGGCGTCTCGCGCAACGAGATCGCCGTCTTCTACCGCACCAACGCACAGTCGCGGGTGCTTGAGGACACGCTCGTGCGGGCGCAGATCGGATACCAAGTCATCGGCGGCACGAAGTTCTACGAGCGCGCCGAGATCAAGGACGCGATCGCCTACCTGACGCTGCTCGTCAACCCGCAGGACGTCGTCTCCTTCACGCGCGTGGCGAACTCGCCGCGGCGCGGGATCGGGCAGACCTCGCTGTCGCGCGTCATATCGTGGGCGAACACCGCCGGCATCACGATCTGGGACGCCGCCCTGGACCCCGACTCCGTGCCCGGCCTCGGCACCGCCGCGAGAAAGGCGTTCCACCGCTTCATGGGCGCGATGAGGGTGCTGAGAGAGCGCGCCGAGGGATCGCCGCCGGTTGCGAGACTGCTGAAGGAAGTGCTCGACGAGAGCGGCTACCTGGAGGCGCTCGAGGCCGAGCGGACGATCGAGGCGCAGGGGCGGACCGAGAACCTCGAGGAGCTCGTCAACGTCGCCGCCGAGTACGACGCGAACGTCGAGGCGACCGACGAGCCGCCGTCGCTCGCCGGCTTCCTGCAGGCGATCGCGCTCGTCGCCGACGCCGACGGGCGCAGAGACGACGAGGGCCTCGTCACGCTGATGACGCTCCACAACGCGAAGGGCCTCGAGTACCCGATCGTCTTCCTGCTCGGCTGCGAGGAGGGCGTCTTCCCGCACCAGCGCTCGATCGAGGAGGGCAACCTCGAGGAGGAGCGCCGGCTCGCCTATGTCGGCATCACCCGTGCGATGCGCGACCTCTACCTCACGTACGCGCGCACGCGGGCGGTCTTCGGCTCACGCACGTTCGGCGCTCGCAGCCGCTTCATCGACGAGATCCCGATCGGGCTGACCGACCGCAACGACAACCTCCCCAACGGCCCGGGGGGCGTGCGCGCCCGCGCGACGACGTGGGGCTCGCTGACGAGCACGCCGCTCGGCTCGGGGCCGATCCCCGGTGGCGGCTGGGACGCTGGCGGCGGCAGCGACAGCGCCAGCTTCCGGATGGGCGACGACGTCTTCCACGCCGCCTTCGGCGAGGGCGTCGTGACGGGCGTGGAGACCGGCGGGATCGTCGTGATCCGCTTCGCGAAGGACGGCTCCGAGCGCAAGCTCGTCGCCGACTTGGCGCCCATCGAGAAGCGTTGACGACTCGCCAAGACGAAGTCGTCGTCGTGCCTGGCACGGACGCAGGGAGCGTGGCGGGCCCCGGCCCGCGAGCGACCGAGGACGCCGCCAGGCGCGGCAAGGACAAGTCTCGCTAGCATCGCGACCCTCATGGCAGCTACCTTGATCGACGGCAGAGCCGTCGCCCAGCGCGTGCGGGCGCAGGCCGCGGACGACGTCGCCGCATTCACCGCCGAGACCGGCGTGACGCCGGGCCTGGCGACCGTGCTCGTCGGCGACGACCCAGCGTCGGTGGTCTACGTCGCCAACAAGCGCAGAATGAGCGTCGCGGCCGGCATCGCCGACCTGCACCGCCACCTGCCCGCCGACGTCTCGCAGGCGGAGGTCGTCGCGCACCTGCAGGAGCTCAACGCCGACCCCGACGTCAGCGGCATCCTGCTGCAGCTGCCGGTCCCGGACCAGCTCGACGCCCACCCGCTCGTCGAGCTGATCTCGCCCAACAAGGACGTTGACGGCCTGACTGCGGTCAGCGCCGGGCGTCTTGCGCAGGGCGTGCCCGGGCTGCGGCCCGCGACGCCGTCGGGCGTGATGGAGCTGCTCGACCGCTACGAGGTCGCGCTCGAGGGCGCCGAGGCCGTGATCGTCGGCCGCTCCGACCTCGTCGGCAAGCCGCTGATCCACCTGCTGCTGCAGCGCAACGCGACCGTCACCGTCTGCCACTCGCGCACACGCGACCTGCAGGCCGTGACGCGCCGTGCCGACGTGCTGATCGCCGCCGTCGGCGTCCCGCGCCTGATCGGCGCCGACGCCGTCAAGCCCGGCGCGACCGTGATCGACGTCGGCGTCAACCGCCTTGAAGAGGGCCTCGTCGGCGACGTCGACTTCGACGCCGTGCGCGAGGTCGCCGGCCTGATCACCCCTGTCCCCGGCGGCGTCGGCCCGATGACGATCGCGATGCTGCTGCGCAACACGCTCACAGCAGCGCAGCTGCAGCGCGGCGTGTAGCCTCGCCCCGCGTTGAGCACCCTGGAACGAGGAGTCAGGCGATGACGTTGCAACTCAGTCGTGTGCGCCGGGGCGAGTGGATCGCCGGCGTCGGCGCGGTCGTGCTGCTCGTCACGCTGTTCGGGATCGACTGGTACGGCGCCTCGTTCCACGTCTCGTCGGAGTTGAGCTCCGTGTCGTTCAGCGCAGGCGCCAACGGCTGGCACTCGCACACGATCCTGCGCTGGTTCATGCTCCTGACGATCGCCGGCGGCCTGGCGCTGTGGATCGCGACGGCGACGCAGGCGACCGATGCGATCCCGCTCTCGCTGTCAGTCGTCACCTTCGACATCGCGCTCGTCACGACGGTCGCGCTCGCCTGGCGCGTGCTCGTCAACGAGCCGGGGCCCAACGACGTGATCGAGGTGCAGGCGGGCGCGTGGATCGGCCTTGCCGCCTCGCTGGCGGTCGCCGTCGGCGCCTGGCTGTCGCTGAGAGACGAGGACAGGCGCGGGCCCGAGCTCGTCGTGCCCGTGACGAGACTCGACGCGCCCGGGCGTTCAAGCGCCCCGCCGCCATCAGCCTGACGCCTTCTGCGGGCTCGGCACCGGCCCCGACGCCGCTACACTCCCGCGCCGGATGATCGATCGCGCCCAGGTACTTCACGTCGCCCGGCTCGCCCGTCTCGACCTCACCGACGCCGAGGTCGGCACGATGACGCGCGAGCTGTCAGCAGTCCTCGACCACATCGAGAAGATCGGCGAGCTCGACCTCGACGATGTGCAGCCCACGTCGCACGTCGTCGACGTCGTCAACGCGCTGCGCCCCGACGAGCCGCGGCCGTCGCTTCCGCGCGAGCTCGCCCTCTCGCAGGCCCCCGAGGTCGTCGACGACGGCTTCGGCGTGCCAAGCCCTGGAGCAACCGCGGGAGCGAGCTCATGAGCCACCGGGAAGCATTCGCCCAGAGGGCTCAGCTTCCTGGCGCGAGCTCGCCCAGGGGGGCTCGTTCGCGGGTCGGAGGTGTCTCGTGAGCGCTCTTGAGCTGATCGCGCTCTCCGCCGCCCAAGCGGCCGAGCAGGTGCGTGCCGGGCATGTCGACCCGGCCGAGCTGTTCGACGCCTACCGCTCCCGCGCCGCCGCCGACGAGGCTGCCGGCGAGCAGGGGCTGAACGCCTACACCTGGGTCGCTGACGCGACGCCCGACACGAGCGCCGCGAGGGCGTCCGCGCTCGGCGGCGTTCCGCTCGCGATCAAGGACCTCTTCTCGACGAAGGGGATCCCGAGCCAGTCGGCCTCGAAGATATTGGAGGGCTACCGGCCGCCGTACACGGCGACGGTCGTCGAGCGCCTCGAGCAGGCCGGCGCGACCGTGCTGGGCAAGACCAACCAGGACGAGTTCGCGATGGGCTCCTCCAACGAGAACTCAGCGTTCGGCCCCGTCCGCAACCCGTGGGACCGCGAGCGCGTCCCGGGCGGCTCCTCCGGCGGCAGCGCCGCGGCAGTCGCCGCCGGCCTCGCGCCGTGGGCGCTGGGCACCGACACCGGCGGCTCGATCCGCCAGCCGGCCGCGCTGTCGGGGATCGTCGGCATGAAGCCGACCTACGGCTCCGTCTCCCGCTACGGGATGATCGCCTTCGCCTCCTCGCTGGACCAGGCCGGTCCATTGACGCGCGACGTGACCGACGCGGCCCTGATGCTGCGGCACATGATCGGCAAGGACCACTGCGACTCGACCTCGCTGCAGTTCCCTGAGGCGATCGAGCTGCCGCGCGGCGTCGACCTGAAGGGGATCCGCCTCGGCGTCCCGGCAGAGCTGACCGGCGACGGGATCGAGTCGGGCGTGCGCGAGGCGTTCGAGGCGACGCTCGCGCTCGCTGAGCAGCTTGGCGCCAGCATCGAGCCGATCAACCTGCCGCACGCGCCGCACGCGCTGTCGGCCTACTACCTGATCGCGCCGGCCGAGGCGTCGGCCAACCTCGCCCGCTTCGACGGCGTCCGCTACGGCCTGCGGGCCGACGCCGACGACCTGCTCGGGATGTACATGAAGACGCGCGCGGAGGGCTTCGGCCCGGAGGTCAAGCGCCGCATCATGCTCGGCACCTACGCTCTCTCCAGCGGCTACTACGACGCCTACTACGGGCGCGCGCAGAAGGTCCGCACGAAGATCAGCGACGACTTCACGACGGCGTTTGAGAAGGTCGACCTCGTCGTCACGCCAACCGCGCCGACCGTCGCGTTCAGGCTCGGCGAGAAGACCGCCGACCCGCTGGAGATGTACCTGCAGGACGTCTGCACCGTGCCGATGTCGCTCGCCGGGATCCCCGCGATCTCGATCCCCAACGGGCTCAGCGCGGGGCTGCCGGTCGGATTCCAATTGGCCGGCCCGGCCTTCAGCGAGAACCGCCTGCTGAGAGCGGCATACGTGCTTGAGCAGGCACTCGGCTTCGACGGAACGGGGGTGCGCTCATGAGCACCACGAGCATTGCCTACGAGCCCGTGATCGGGCTGGAGATACACGTCCAGCTCAGCACGCGGACGAAGATGTTCTGCGGCTGTGAGCTGTCGTTCGGCGACCCGCCGAACACGCACACCTGCGCGGTCTGCCTCGGCCTGCCGGGCGCGCTCCCGGTCGTCAACGCGAGAGCGATCCACTACGCGCTGATGGTCGGCCTGGCGCTCGGCTGCGAGCTCGCGCCGCGCTCGATCTTCCACCGCAAGAACTACTTCTATCCCGACCTGCCCAAGGGCTACCAGATCTCGCAGTACGACATCCCGATCTGCAGCGGCGGGCATCTCGGCGACGTGCGGATCCACCGCGCCCACCTCGAGGAGGACGCGGCGAAGCTGATCCACGTCGGCGCCAGCGGCCGCATCCACGGCGCTGACTCCTCCGTCGTCGACTACAACCGCGGCGGCACGCCGCTGGTCGAGATCGTCACCGAGCCTGACGTCCACTCCGCCGCGCAGGCGCGCGAGTGGCTGACGCTGCTGCGCACGACGCTGCGCCAGCTCGGAGTGTCGGACGTGAACATGGAAGAGGGCTCGCTGCGCTGCGACGCCAACGTCTCGATCCGCCCGGTCGGCAGCGACGTGCTCGGCACCAAGACCGAGCTGAAGAACATGAACTCCTTCCGTTACCTCGAGCGCGGCGTCGACGCCGAGATCGCGCGCCAGATCGCGATCGTCGAGGGCGGGGGAGAGGTCGTCCAGGAGACGCTGCACTACGACCCCGTGTCGGGCGCGATCTCCTCGCTGCGCTCCAAGGAAGAGGCGCACGACTACCGCTACTTCCCCGAGCCCGACCTCGTCCCGATCGTCCTCACCGAGGAGATGATCGCGGCGGCGAAGGCCGAGCTGCCCGAGCTGCCTGCGCAGCGCGCCGAGCGCTACGAGACGGAGCTGGGGCTGAGCGCCGACAGCGCGAGACTGCTCTCCTTCCGCCCTGAGCTGGGCGACTACTTCGAGGCTGCGCTCGCGAGCGCACCGACGGGGAGAACAAGCGAGCCGTTGGCAGGCGAGAGCCCACAGGTGCTCGCGAACTGGATCTCGGGCGAGCTGATCGCGCGGATCGGCGACGAGGACCCGGCGCAGTCGAAGGTCGAGCCGGTCGCGATCGCCAAGCTCGTCGCGCTCGTGCGCGCCAGAGCCGTGACACAGGGCGCGGCGAAGCAGGTGCTCGACAAGCTGGTCGCCGACGGCGGCGACCCGGCGGCGATCGTCGAGGCTGAGGGGCTTGGCGCGATCGGCGGCGGCGACGAGCTGGCAGAGGTCGTCAGACGCGCCCTGGAGTCCGACCCCGACGCGGTCGCCAAGCTCAAGGGCGGCAACATGAAGGCGATCGGGCCGATCGTCGGCTTCGTGATGCGCGAGACGAAGGGCCGCGCCGACGGCGGCGAGGTCACCCGCATCGTGCGCGAGCAGCTCGGGCTGTAGCGGCTTCGACTGCGCAGGCGCGCCCGCGCGGGCGCGCCGTCGCGCGGCCACGCCCGCTCAGCGCGCCCGCGCGGGCGCGCCGTCGCGCGGCCACGCCCGCTCAGCGATACCGCTGGATCACGCGCTCGATCGCGTCCGTGCCGAACGCGACCGCGTCGACCGGCAGGCGCTCGTCGGGCGCGTGGATCAGCTCGTTGAAGCGCATCTCCGGCGGCAGTCTCATCGGCAGGTAGCCGTAGGTCTGGATCCCCAGGCGCGAGAAGAAGCGCCCGTCGGTGACGCCTGGCAGCACCATCGGTATCGGCCGCGCCTGAGGGTCGAGCTCGCGCAGGACTGCGCCGAGCGTCGGGAAGAGCGACAGGTCGGGCGTCGCTGCGACCGGGTCGTAGCGCACGACCTCGGCCTCAAGCTCGACCCCCGCGAGCGCCTTCAGCTCGGCGATCGCGTCGTCGGGGAGCAGCCCCGGCAGCAGCCGCACGTCGATCTCGACGTCGATCCGCTCAGGGATCACGTTGATCTTCTCGCCGCCGTTGACGATCGTCACGCTCGCGGTGTTGTGCAGCAGCGGGTCGAGCATCGCGGCGCGGTCGCCGAGCAGGTCGAGCACGCGGTCGGTCAGGCGCGGGCGCAGCAGGCTGCGCAGCGGGAGCGCGAGCGGTCCCGGCAGCTCGGCCGCCATCGCCTCGATCATCGCCCGCGACGCCGGCGTGATGTGGACCGGCAGCCGCTTGCGGTCCAGGGCGGCGAGCAGCCGGCCGAGCTTCCCGGCGGCGCTGTCGCGGACCGGCATCGAGCCGTGGCCCGAGCGGCCGCGGAAGGTCGCGCGCGTCCAGCAGACCTGCTTCTCGGCGACCATCACCGGATAGAAGCGGCGCCCGCCCTGCTCGAGCGTGAAGCCGCCGAACTCGCCGATCGCATGCCTGACGCTGTCGAACAGCTCGGCGTGCTCGGCGACGAGGAACTCGGCGCCGAGCGTGCTGCCCGCCTCCTCGTCGGCCATCAGGCAGAGGATCACGTCGCCGGGCGGCGGCGTCGGATTGGCCTGCGCGCGCAGGAAGGCGGCGAGCAGCATCGCGACGCCTCCCTTCATGTCGAGTGCGCCGCGCCCCCAGACGAAGCCGTCGGCGATCTCGCCGCCGAACGGGTGACGCTCCCATCTGCCGCCAGCAGCGACGACGTCGACGTGCCCTTGCAGCAGCAGCGGCGGCGCCTCGCCGCGCCCGCGCAGCCGCGCGATCAGGCTCGGCCGCTCGGGGTCCTTCGCAAGCACGCGCACGCCGGTCCCCTCGCGCTCGACCAGCCCGCGCAGCCACTCGATGCACGCCCGCTCGTTGCCGGGCGGGTTGGTCGTGTCAAAGCGCAGCAGCTGTTGCAGCAGTGCAAGCGGCTCCCGCGAGACAGGCGTCTCATCCATCGCGCGTGGCAGCCTACGGGAGCCGGCCAGCCTGGCGCGCATCTTGCCACGCGGCGCCCTCAACTTCTGGTCGAGGTGGGAGTAGGCTGTGTGCATGTCCACTCCTCGCCAAGAGAAGGCAGACAGACCCTCGTTGCTCAAGAAGGCGGTCGCCGCTCTCATCCTGATCATCGTCGTCGTGGTGCTGGCGAAGGTCCTGCTCAGCTTCCTCGCGGGGATCCTCTGGCTCGTGATCGCGGTCGTGGTGATCGGCGCCCTGTTGTGGGCGGCGAACACGTTGCTCTGACGCCGGGTCGCGCGTGCCCTTCATCATCATCCTGATCTGCTTCGGCCTGGCTGGCGGCATCGTCGGCCGGGCGAAGGGCAGCTCGTTCGTGATCTGGTTCCTGGTCTCGTTCTGCGTGCCGTTCATAGGGCTGATCGCCGCGCTGATGTCGCGCAGCGAGGCGAGCGAGCTGCGGCGCCAGTGCCCGGGCTGCGGCAAGGTCGTCAAGCTGCACGACGCGCTCTGCACCCGCTGCGGGACCGAGCTCGAGTTCCCCGACGCAGCGATCCCCTCCGAGGCGCAGCTCGCCTCGGCGCAGGAGTGGTCGCGCCGCGACCAGCGCGCGCAGGCGTAGCGCGCGCCGCCCGCCGGCGCCCCCTCGAAATCCCCCGCATTCGCGGCGCTCGCGCGCGTCTGTGGGCGCAACTGCGCTGGTAGACTGCGTGCGTCCGCGCGCGCCTTCGCAGTCTCTGGCGCGCGCTCCCGGTTTTTCGAGCCTTGCGAAAGGAGGCGAGCGCTGATGCGTGCAGTCGACGCACTGATGGAATGCCTGAAGGCAGAGGGTGTCGAGGTCGTATTCGGGCTTCCCGGCGGCGCGAACCTCCCGACCTATGACGCGTTCTACGACGCGGGGATCCGCCACATCCTCGTCCGTCATGAGGCAGGCGGCGGTCACGCCGCTGAGGGCTACGCGAAGGCGACCGGCAAGGTCGGCGTCGCGTTCGGCACCAGCGGCCCCGGCGCGACCAACCTGATCACGCCGATCGCCGACGCGATGATGGACTCCGTCCCGGTCGTCTTCATCACCGGCCAGGTCCGCACCGAGCTGATCGGCACCGACGGCTTCCAGGAGGCGGACATGCTCGGCATGACGCTTCCGATCGTGAAGCACTCGTTCATGATCAAGCACCCGTTGGAGATCCCGCGCGCGATCCACGAGGCGTTCCACCTCGCGCGCACCGGTCGTCCCGGCCCGGTGCTGGTCGACATCCCGCAGGACCTCTCGCGCGCGGACATCCCGTACGAGCCGGTCACGGACATAAGACTGCCCGGCTACCAGCCGACGGTCGAGGGCAACCAGAAGCAGGTCAAGCTGGCCGCGAAGGCGCTCGCCAACTCGCGCCGGCCGGTGCTCTACGTCGGCGGCGGCGTCGTCAACGCGAACGCCTCCGAAGAGCTGCGCGAGCTGGCGATCAGCGACCGCTTCCCCGTCACGAGCACGCTGATGGCGCTCGGCGCCTTCCCTGCGCCGCACGACCAGTGGCTCGGGATGCTCGGCATGCACGGCACGCGAGCGGCCAACTATGCGATGGACGAGGCCGACCTGATCGTCGCGATCGGCGCCCGCTTCGACGACCGCATCACCGGCAAGCTGTCGGAGTTCGCCCCGCGAGCGAAGTTCGTCCACATCGACATCGACCCGGCCGAGATCTCCAAGAACGTGCCAGCGCACATCCCGATCGTCGGCGACGCGAAGAACGTGCTTGCGAGGCTGACGACGGAGTACCGCTCGCTGGAGGCCGACAGAGGCCGCCTCGAGGACTGGTGGACCCGCATCCTCAGCTGGCAGCGCCAGTACCCGCTCAGATACGAGGACTCGGCCGACACCGAGGTGACGCCGCAGTTCGCGATCCAGGCGATCCACCAGGCGACCGGCGGCGAGGCGATCATCTCGTCCGACGTCGGACAGCACCAGATGTGGGCCGCGCAGTACTACGACTTCCCAGAGCCGCGGCGATGGATCAACTCAGGCGGCCTCGGCACGATGGGCTTCGGCGTCCCGGCCGCGATGGGCGCGGCTGTCGGCATGCCGGACAGAACGGTCGTCTGCGTCGCCGGCGACGGCTCGGTGCAGATGAACGCGCAGGAGCTCGCGACCTGCGCGCAGAACAGAATCCCGATCAAGGTGATCATCCTCAACAACGGCTTCCTCGGCATGGTCCGCCAGTGGCAGGAGCTGTTCTGGGACAACCGCTACTCGCATGTCGACCTCGGCCAGTACCCCGACTTCGTCAAGCTCGCCGACGCCTACGGCTGCACCGGCATCCGCCTGACGGACAAGACGACGCTGGTTGAGGACCTGAGAGCGGCGATCGCGACGGAGGGCCCGGTCGTCGTCGACGTCCGCGTCACGAGAGAGGCCAACGTGTACCCGATGATCGTGCCCGGCCAGGCCGCGCGCGACATGGTCGGCTAGGTGAGCGCAATGGGCGAGCCCGGAACAAAAGACCTGATCAGCCTCGACGAGCTGGAGGCGGCGGGCGGTCTGATGACCGGCCGCAAGCACATCCTCTCGATCCTCGTGGAGAACAAGCCGGGCGTGCTGACGCGCGTCGCCGGCCTCTTCGCGCGGCGCGCGTTCAACATCGACACGCTCGCGGTCGGGCCGACCGACGACCCGAGCGTCTCGCGCATCACGCTGACGCTCGACGGCGCGGTCCACCCGATCGACCAGGTGACCAAGCAGCTGCACAAGCTGGTCAACGTGCTGAAGATCCGCGACCTCGAGCCGCACGAGACGCTCGCGCGCGAGCTCGCGCTGTTCAAGCTCTCGGTCGACGGCATGACGCGCGCCGAGGTCTTGCAGATCTGCGAGATCTTCCGCGCGAAGGTCGTTGACGTCGCGAAGCGCTCGATCGTCGTCGAGATCACCGGCACGACCGACAAGATCGAGGCGTTCGAGCATCTTGTGCGGCCGTTCGGGCTGATCGAGATGGCGCGCACCGGCGAGATCGCCATCTCGCGCGGCCGACAGGAGACGTGAGCGCCGCTTGCCCCCGGTAGCCAGCACGCGCGCGCCTGCCTCGAGCCCTCAGTGGCTCGACGCCGCCGCGCGCGAGCTGCTTGCGCGCCGGCTCGAGGAGGCGGTGCGCAGGACGCGGGCAGGGGCCGGCGCGCGACGGATACGGCGCGGCCCGCATGCGCCCCTCGACCCGGCCGACGTGCGCTGCGGCGAGGCGCTCGCAGCGGTCACGGTCTCGGCTCCCGCTGGGATCGACCCGGCGGCGGTCGTCTTCGCCTCGCGGCGCCCTGACGATCCCTTCTACGCGCTCGAGCAGCCTGACCGCGACGGCACGGCGCTGACGGCGCTCGGCTGCGTGCGGGCGTTGGAGGCGAGCGGGCCCGATCGCTTCGAGACGGTCGCCGGCGCCTGGCAAGCGCTCGCCGCCGACGCTGTCGCCGACCCGCCCGACGGGCCGGCCGGCAGCGGCCTCGTCGCCGTCGGCGGCTTCGCCTTCTCGCCGCGCGGGGGGGAGTCGCCGAACTGGTCGGGCTTCGCGCCCGCCTCGCTGCACGTGCCGGAGATCGCCTTCGCGCGCCGCGGCGGCGACCTGCGGCTGACTGTCGCCGCGCTCGCGACGCCTGACGACGACCCGGCGCAGCTGCTCGCACGGATCGAGGCGCGGCTCGACAGCCTCGTGCCCGCCGGGGACCTGCCGCTGCTCGACCCCGCGCCGGCCGGCCGCTACCGCGTCGCCAGCGCGATGCCGCCGGAGCATTACGAGGGCGCTGTCGCGCGCGCCGTGGAGAAGATCGAGGCGGGCGACGTCGAGAAGGTCGTGCTCGCGCGCGAGGTGCAGGTGCATGCGCCGGTCGCGCACGACCCCGGCGCCGTCTTCGGCGCGCTGCGCGCCGGCTTCCCGGGGTGCTTCGTCTACGCCGTCGGGCGCGGCGAGGCGACCTTCATCGGCGCGACGCCGGAGCTGCTCGTGCGACGCGATGGCGAGCGCGCGAGCACGGTCGCGCTCGCCGGCTCGACGCGCCGCAGCGCCGACCCCTCCGTCGACGACCACCTCGGCGAGGCGCTGCTGCGCAGCGACAAGAACCGCGGCGAGCAGGCGATCGTGACGCGGCGGATCGCGAGGGCGCTGCGGCCCCACAGCCTGTGGGTGACGGCGGCGCCCGAGCCGGTCGTCGTCCGCGTCGCCAACATCCAGCACCTCGCAACGCCGATCCGCGCGCAGCTGAAGCGGCCGCTGGCGGCGACAGCGCTCGTCGACGTGCTGCATCCGACGCCGGCCGTCGGCGGTGAGCCGTTCGAGCAGGCCGAGCGGCTGATCCCGCAGCTCGAGGGCTTTGACCGCGGCTGGTACGCCGGCCCGGTCGGCTGGACCGACACGAGCGGCGACGGCGAGTTCTGCGTCGCGCTGCGCTGCGCGCTCCTACGCGGCTCCGTCGCGCACTGCTACGCCGGCGTCGGCGTCGTGCGCGACTCCGACCCGGCGGCCGAGCTGGCCGAGACCGAGGTCAAGCTGCAGGCGCTGCTGCCGGTCCTCGCTGGCTGAGCGCCGCGCGAAGCCGCGCAAACCCACGCAAAGCCACGTGGAGACGCGCGCGCTCGCGGATCGTGTGGTACAAATTAGGCGACCCTAAGCGACCCGGCGCGACGGCTCCTTTGAAGCGAAGTCCAGGCGATTTCGCAGGATCCCTTGCGTCCTAGGTGACCTATGCCCGTCTTCGCCGAGCTTCCCACCGTCCACTTCGTCATCGGCCTCCGTGAGGGGGTCGAGGCTGCGCTGATCGTCGGCATCATCGCGACGTTCCTGAAGCAGCAGGGGCGCTCGGACATGCTCAAGTGGGTGTGGGCCGGCGTCGGCATCGCGATCGCCATCTGCGTCGGCGTCGCGGCAATCCTCGAAGTGGTCGACCAGCAGCTCCCGCAGAGACAGCAGGAAGCGTTCGAGGCGATCGTCGGCCTCGTCGCCGTCGCGATGGTCACGTTCATGATCGTCTTCATGCGCCGCCATGCCCGCGAGCTTGGCGGGCAGCTGCGCAACAACGCAGCCGCTGCGCTTGCCGGCGGCTCGGCGATCGGGCTCGTCGCGATGGCATTCCTTGCTGTCATGCGCGAGGGACTCGAGACCGCGATGTTCATGCTCGCGGCGTTCCAGGCGTCGCTCGGTGTCAGCCCGGTCTCCGCCGGCATCGGCGCCGTCTGCGGCGTGCTCGTCGCGGCCCTGATCGGCTGGCTGATCTACCGCGCCGGGATGAAGGTCAACATGGCGCGCTTCTTCCGCTTCACCGCGGTGCTGCTC
>DASYEC010000048.1:0-28088 GCA_036499225.1 Conexibacter sp. | reverse complement strand
GCCGGCCGCCGGCGCGCTCGAACAGCTCGAGCGCGCCCGGGTAGGTCGGCGCGTCGACCGCGATCGGCTGCCCGCGCCCGACGAACGGCGCCGCGATCAGCGCGAGCGCTTCGTGCGCGCCGTTCGTGATCAAGACCTCGTCCGCGAAGGCGTCGAGGCCGTCATGCGTGAGCCGCTGCGCGACCGCCGCGCGCAGCGCTTCGATCCCCTGCGGGTCGTAGCCGTGGGGCTCAACCAGGCCGGTCGCGTCGCCGAGGCCGACCGCGATCCCGGCGACGAGCGCGTCGAGCGGCGGCGCCCCGACCGTCAGGTCGATCCGCTGTGCGTCGGGAGCGAGCAGGCGTGGGAGCTGCGGCAGCTGGGTGCCGGGCGCACGCCCGCCGCGGCCAAGCGAGCGCACGAACGTGCCGGCGCGCTCGCGCGAGACGACGAGGCGGTGCTCGCGCAGGCGTGTGTAGGCGTCGACGACGGTCGCGCGGCTGACGCCGAGCTCGTGCGCGAGGCGGCGCTCGGCGGGGAGCGCGAGGCCGTCGAGCGCGCCGCGCTCGATCACCGCGGCGAGCGCCTCGGACAGGCGCTCGTTGAGCGGGCCGGAGCGTTCGCGCCAGCCGTCAAGCTGGTCGGCGAGGCGGCGGGCGTCGGACATCCCGGCGAGCCTAGATGGTCGCTGCCATGGCCTGCACGTCCAGGTGCACACCCCTTCGCCGTTGGACGATCGGCCGAGGGCCGTCTCGGGCAGCGAATGAGAGAGTCGGCAGCGGAGCTGCGAAGTTGAGCCAGTCGGTCGAAATCGCATCGGATTTACGCCGGAAAACTGCGCCAACGTGCCACAGCAGATTCTTAGGTCAAGAGATGCTCACCTGGACCGATGGTTGGGACGTGACCGCGTTCGTACCTCTCATCGTCACGCTGGCCATCGCCATCGTCACGGCCATGACCCAGCTTCACCGCCGCGCGATCCGGCGCGCAGAGTCCAACCTGCGCACGGTCTTCGACACCGCGCCGATCGGCAACGCGGTGCTCGGCGCACGCGATGTGATCGTCGAGGCCAACCCGGCGCTCGCGCGGATCGTCGGCTTCACGCCGCAGGAGCTGCTGCGCCACCCGCTCGAGCCGCTCATCCACCCGGAGGACGTCGCGCCGCTGCGGGCGGCCCTCGCCGCGCTGCGGGCGGGAACGCGCACGGCGCTTGAGACGGAGATCCGCTGCATGCACGCGAGCGGACAGCCCGTCCCCGTCGCCGTCCACGCCGCCGCGTTGTCAGAGGGCGACGGCCGCACGCGCTCGCGGCTGCTGCTGCAGGTGCTCGACATAACCGAGCGCAAGCGCGTGGAGGAGCACCTCCAGCACATGGCCGACCACGACCCGCTCACGGGGCTGCTCAACCGGCGCCGCTTCGAGCACGAGCTCGAGCGCCACGTCGCGCACGTGCGCCGCTATGGGGTCGAGGGCGCGGTCCTGGTGATCGACGTCGACCGCTTCAAGCAGGTCAACGACACCTTCGGCCACACGACCGGCGACCGCGTCATAACGAGCGTCGCGCATGTGCTGCGCCGCCGGCTGCGCACGACCGACACGCTGGCGCGGATGGGCGGCGACGAGTTCGCCGTGCTGCTGCCGAAGGCCGATCGGCGCGAGGCCGAGATCGTCGCGCGCAGACTGGTCGAGTCGGTGCGCGCGCAGGCCGACCCGGGCGACGCGGCGCATGCCGGCGCGGTCACGATCAGCGTCGGCGTGACCGTGCTCGACGAGCGCGCAGAGCTGACCGCCGAGGCGTCGCTGGTCGACGCCGACCTCGCGATGTACGACGCGAAGGACAGCGGCGGCGACGGCTTCGCCTTCTTCGCCGCTGACGTCCACGCGAGCACTCGCGCGCGGGCCCGCGCGACCTGGCGCGACCGGATCGTCGACGCGCTCGCCAACGACGGCTTCACGTTGGTTGCGCAGCCGGTGCTTGACGCGCGCACTCGCGTTCCCTTCCAGCACGAGCTGCTGCTGCGGATGTCAGGGCCGGGCGGAACGCTGATCCCGCCAGCCGCCTTCCTCTCGATCGCCGAGCGCGACGGGCTGATCGTCGCGATCGACCAATGGGTCTCGCGGCGCGCGATCCAGCTGGTGGCCCAGCTCGAGCGCAGCGGGCACGCGACGCGCCTGGAGGTCAACGTCTCAGGCCGCTCGCTTGGCGACGCGACGCTGATGGCCGGGATCGCCGACGAGCTGACGCGCACCGGCGTCGACCCCGGCAACCTGATCTTCGAGATCCCCGAGACGGCCGCCGTCGCCGATGTCCAACTCGTACGCGCCTTCGCCCAGTTCGTCCAGTCGCTCGGCTGCCAGTTCGCGATCGACGACTTCGGCGCCGGGCTGGGCTCGCTCTTCTACCTCAAGCACCTCTCGTTCGACATGCTCAAGCTCGACGGCGAGCTGGTCGACCACTGCACCCGCAACCCGGCCGACCGCCTGCTGATCGACTCGACCGTTCGCGTCGTCCACGGCCTCGGCCGCACCGCTATCGCCGAGCACGTCAGCGACGCCGAGACCCACGAGCTGCTCGTCTCGCTTGGCGTGGACCTCGTCCAGGGCCACCATTTCGGGATGCCCCAACCGCTCGAGACCGCCTTCCCCGTCAGCGTCGCTGGGAGAGCCGGTAGGCGAGGTCTGATGGTGGCGTGAAGAGGGCGCGGCGGGCCTCGCTGAATCCAACCTTCTGGACGTCCTCGGAATAGATTTCGAGTATCGCGCGGTGGCCGATGAGTTCTTGGCGGCGGGGGCGTCTTGGTGGGCAGTGAGCTGGTCTACCGAAAGGAGCTGTTGTGCCCATTCGTGAGAGCGCGCCGGTTGGGGCGCCGTGCTGGATCGACCTGATGACCTCCGATGTGGAGGGGTCGCGGGCGTTCTACGGCGAGCTGTTCGGCTGGACCTCTGAGGACCCCAAAGAGCAGTTCGGCGGATACTTCAACTTCGCCAAGGACGAGGTGCTGGTCGCGGGCGGGATGAGAGCGATGGAGGGCGGCGCAGCCGATGTCTGGTCGGTCTACCTTGCCGCCGACGACGCCCGCGCGACCGCCGCGGCCGCCGTCTCTCAGGGCGCGACGACGGTAGTCGAGCCGATGGACGTGATGGGCCTCGGCGTGATGGCGGTCTTGACCGCGCCCGACGGCGGCGTGATCGGGCTGTGGGAGCCGGGGACGCACAAGGGGTTCGGCGTTCACGCGGAACCGGGGTCGCCACGTTGGTTCGAGTTGCACACGCGCGACTACGAGAACGCGGTCGGCTTCTACCGCGACGCGTTCAGATGGCAGCCGGAGGTCGTCAGCGAGGAGCCGGGTTTCCGCATGACCACGATCGGCGATGGCCAGACGCAGCTCGCCGGGATCATGGACGCGACCGGCCACATGGCCGAGGGGATCCCGTCGCATTGGGAGGTCTACTTCCAGGTCGAAGACACCGACCAGGCCACGGCCGACGTCGAGCGGCTCGGCGGCTCGGTGCTGAGAGCGCCGTTCGACACGCCGTACGGGCGGATGGCGGCCGTCGCCGACCCGAGCGGGGCTGTCTTCAACGTCGTGGATCAGGGCTGAGCAGGCCGCGCCGCGCTCACCCGGCGTCGCGGCGCAGCGTCTTGACCTCGGCTCTCGTCAGCGCGACGAGGTCGGCAGGCGCGAGCTCGATCTCGAGGCCGCGGCGGCCGGCGCTGACGAAGACGGTGTCGAACGCGAGCGCGCTGTCGTCGACGAGCGTCGGCAGCGCACGGCGCTGGCCAAGCGGGCTGATGCCTCCCGCGACGTAGCCGGTCACCTTCTCCGCGCGGTCGGTCGGCGCCATCGCGGCGCGCTTGCCGAGCGCGCGCAGGTCGAGCGTGCTGCCGGCCGGGACGATGCAAACCGTCAGCGTGCCGTCGCGGTCGACGACGAGCGTCTTGAAGACGCGCGCCGCGTCGAGCGCGAGCGTCTCGGCCGCCTCGAGCGCGTACGAGTCCGCGCCCGGGTCGTGTGTGTACTCGTGCAGCGAAGTCGATGCGGGCGGCCCGCGCGGCGCGCGTCGCGGGCGTCTCTCTGCCGGCCATCGGGCGAGCCTACCGTTGCGCGTTCGGCCGGCAGCGGTCGAACCTGCAGCGCCGCCGGCGGGCGCGGGCGCACCGCCATGAGCAGCGCGAGAGCCGGCGCGGACCTCAGCCACCGTCGGGTACCGTCCGCCGCTCGCTGTCAGCGCGGCAGCCGGCGCGGACCTCAGCCACCGTCGGGTACCGTCCGCCGCTCACTGGAGCAGGTCTTGGACGAGGAGGGACGATGGCGGGTGGGCTGAAGCTCGGACTCAACACCGGCTACTGGGCGGCCGGCCCGCCGCCGGGCGTGACGGAGTCGATCGCGGCTGCCGAGGAGCTCGGGCTCGACTCGATCTGGACCGCCGAGGCGTACGGCTCCGACGGCCTTACACCGCTCGCGTGGTGGGGCGCCACGACAAGACGGGTCAAACTCGGCACCGGGATCACGCAGATCTCCGCGCGCCAGCCGACGATGACGGCGATGTCCGCGATGACGATGGACCACCTGTCGGGCGGGCGGTTCGTGCTCGGGCTCGGCGTCTCGGGCCCGCAGGTCGTCGAGGGCTGGTACGGCATGCCGTTCGAGAAGCCGCTCGCGCGCACCCGCGAGTACATCGGGATCCTGCGCGACGTGTGGGCGCGCAGCGGCCCGGTCGTCAACGACGGCCCCTTCTACCCGCTGCCGCTGCCGGGCGGGACCGGCCTCGCGAAGCCGCTGAAGTCGTCGATCCACCCCTTGCGGACCGACATCCCGATCTACCTCGGCGCCGAAGGCCCGAAGAACATCGCGCTCTCCGCGGAGCTGTGCGACGGCTGGTTCGCGATGCTGTTCGCTCCGACCCACGAGCGGATGTACCGCGAGTCGCTCGACGAGGGCTTCGCGCGCGAGGGCGCCCGTCGCTCCTACGACGACTTCGAGGTCTGCGCGACGGTGCCGCTGATCGTCAGCGACGACATCGACCAAGCGGCCGACGCGCTGCGGCCGTTCTACGCGCTCTACTTCGGCGGGATGGGCGCGAAGGGCAGAAACTTCCACGCCAACGTCGCGATCCGCATGGGCTACGAGGCGATGATCGACGAGGTGCAGGAGCTCTACCTCGCCGGCAAGAAGAACGAGGCCGGCGCCGCGATCCCGCGCGAGCTGATCGAGGCGCTGTCGCTGATCGGCCCCAAGGAGAAGATCCGCCACGACCTCGAGCCATGGCGCGAGTCGATCGTCACGACGCTGCTGATCACCGGCGACGCGCCGACGATCCGCACGGCGGCGGAGCTGGTGCTGGGGTAGGAGCGCGTTCGCGCGAGCAGCGGCCGAGCGCCAGTCGCTCGCGCGCGGCGGCCGCCGGCATGCTCGCGGCCGCTCGCTCGCTCGCCACGTGCGCGGTCACGCGGTTGCGCGCGACCGGGCGACGCTAATAGGAAGCGACCGCCGTCGGCGCGGTCGCGGCCGCGCGCTCGACCGCGTCCAACGCCTCAAGCGCGGCGCTGACCGCGACTGCGCTTGCGGCGACGTGCGGGAGGCGGACGTCGGGGGTCGCGATCAGGCCGCGGCGGTGCAGGACGCCCTTGATCACGCTCGGGTTCGGCTCCGCGAACAGCGACCGCGCGAGCGGGACGAGGCTTGCCGCCTCACGCCGAGCGACCGCGATCTCCCCGGCCTGTGCCAGCTCGATCAACGCTGCGAATCGTGATGTGGCGCAGTGGGCGGAGGCGGCGATCGCGCCGGCGGCCCCGCTGGCGCAGAGCGGCTGGATCAGCGAGTCCTCCCCGCACAGGACAGCAAAGCCCTCGGGCGCGGCCGCGACCAGCTCGGCGGTGTCGGCGTCGAGCGCCGTCGGCGCGAGCTTGACGCCCGCGATCCGCGGGTGGGCGGCGTGCAGCGCAAGCATCGCCTTGCCGCCAAGGCGGGTACCGGTCCGCTGCGGGACCTCGTAGACGAGCAGCGGAACCGCGCTGGCGCGCGCGAGCCGCTCGAAGTGAGCGACGATGCCGGCCCGCGCCGGCCGCGAGTACGGCGGCACGACGCTGAGGATCGCGCCGACGCCCTTGCGCTGGCTGCGCCGGTCGAGCTCGACCTCGGCGCGGGCGGTGTCGTTGCCGCCCGCGGCGACCGTCAGCAGCGCGCCGCGCGCGGCGCAGACCGCGGCGCAGCAGTCGACGACGGCATCGCGCTCGGCGTCGGTCAGCGTCGCCGGCTCACCGGTCGTGCCGAGCGCGACGAGGCCGGCCGCGCCCTCGTCGAGGCAGTGGTGGGCGAGCCGTTCGAGCGCGACGAGATCGACCCTGCCGGAGCTCGTGAACGGGGTGACGAGCGGGACGTGGAGGCCGCGAATGGGCTGGGGCATCGTTCGATCGTGGGCCCTTCTGTCCCCAAGCACAACTAACGATTGCTGTGCGCTCCTGTTAGCGTCTCTGAACGATGATTGACGTCCGCCGTCTGCGTGTCCTGCGCGAGGTCGCCGTTGCGGGGACGATCAGCGGGGCTGCCCGCGCGCTCGGCTACACGCCCTCCGCCGTCTCTCAGCAGCTTGCCGCGCTCGCGCGCGAGAGCGGCGCCGAGCTGCTGCGCCGGCGCGGGCGCTACGTCGAGCTGACAGCCGAGGGGCGGCTGCTGGTGGAGGTCGCCGAACGGGTTGGCGCGGAGCTGGAGGCGGCCGAGGCCGAGCTCGCCGCGCGGGCCGCCCAGCCGCGCGGGGTCGTGCGGCTGCTCGCCTTCGCGACCGCGCTGCGCACGTTCGTGCCTCGCGCCGTCGCGCTGCTCGCCGAGCGCGCTCCTGGGCTGGAGCTGGAGATCGACGAGGCCGACCCCGATGACGCCCTGCGGCTGCTCGCGCAGGAGCGCGCCGACGTCGTCGTCGCCCACGACTACGACCTGCTCGAGCGCCGTCGCCACACCCCCGTGCATCGGCGGGAGCTGGTGGTCGACGAGCTGCGGGTCGTGGGGGAGGTCGGCGATGCAGGCGGCGCGGCGAGCGCAGGCGGCGGCGCAAGCGCTCCCCTCCCCCTCGCCGCCCTTGCCGGCCGCGACTGGGTCCTGCCCGACCTCGGCAGCGCCTGCGATCGCGTGGTCGAGCGGGCGTGCGCGTCGGCGGGGTTCGCGCCGAAGGCCGTCGCTCGCAGCGCCGACTTCGGGGCGATCGCAATGCTCGCCGACGCCTGCGGCGCGGTCGCGCTCGTGCCGCGGCTGGGGCTGGAGGGGAACGCGCCGCTGCCGGCCTCCCGGCCGCTTGAGTCGCCGGTCGGCCGCCAGGTCTTCGCCGCCGTCCGCGACGGCGCCGAGCGGCGGCCGCTGGAGTCGGCAATCCTCGACGCCCTGGCGGCTGCGGCCGGACCGCCGAGCGTCGCGGCAGCCCCGGCCGCACCCCGCGCCGGCACAGCCCCCGTGCCCAGCTGAGCCCCAAGGGTCAAGCCGGGCGGACGCGGCGCCGATGGAGAGCGAAAGGCACCTCCCTCCCGTCCCTCGCTTGCCCACCCCATCGATAACGCGCGCCGCACGCGCGCTGATGCTCATGAGCGTCGCCCTGTGCGTCGCTTCTGTGCTGCGCACGCTGTTGTCGATCGGCGGGCCGGGCCTGGCGGAGGCGATCTACGACGCCTGCATCGCGTGCGCGGCGACCGCGCTGTGCCTGCGTGCGCTCGTCCCCGACCCGGCTCACAAGGCGTTCGTCTGCGCGACGATCGCGCGGTGCTGTGGGTCGGCGGCGGCGCGGTCACGGTCCTCGACGGCAACGACGCGACCTTCTCACTCGCCGACGCGCTGATGTTCGGGATCAACCCGATGATCCTGCTCGCGCTGGTTTTCTACGGCCGCAGCGCTGTGCCGCGCCCGATCCCGGCGTCGCGATGGGTCGACGCGCTGCTCAGCTCGCTGACGGTCGCGGCGGTCGGCGCGACGTTCGTGATCCAGAGCGCGATCGACTCGGTGCAGGACGCGAAGGTCGCCGTCGCGATCTACCCGACCGGCGCGAGCGTCCTCGCCTCCGCCGCGGTCGGCCTGCTGGCGCTGCGCGGCTGGACCTTCGACCGCCGCTTCGCGCTCGCCGCCGCCGGCACGGCCACGCTCGCGCTGACCGAGATCCTCTACCGCCACCAGCAGGCGCTCCACTTCATCGCCGGCTTCGGCACGCTTTACGACGTCGGATGGACGGTCGCGGGCACGTGCTTCGCGGCAGCCGCGTGGCAAACCCAGCGGCCGCTCTCTCCCGGGACCCGCCGGACGGAGATCGTCGTCCCGATCCTGCTCGGCGCGGTCGCCCTCTCCGTGCTCGTCTACGACGGCGCGAGAGGCGACGCGAGCAAGCTGACGATCACGATCGCCGGCCTCGCTGTCGCGATGCTGATCGCGCGGATGGCGCTGTCGCTCACGATGAACTACCGCTTGCTCGCCCACACCCGGCTTGAGGCGGTCACCGACAGCGTCACCGGGCTGGGGAACGCGCGGCGGCTGGTCGCCGACCTCGAGCGTGTTGGGGCGGCGCCGTCAACGCTCGTGTTGCTCGACCTCAACGGCTTCAAGTCCTACAACGACACGTTCGGCCACATCGCCGGCGACCACCTGCTTGCCCGCATCGGCGCGGCGCTCGCGGACGGCGCGGGCCCCACCGCCCGCGCCTACCGGATGGGCGGCGACGAGTTCTGCGTGCTGCTGCCGGCTGACGCCACGATCACGCCCTCCGCGCTGGCCGCCCACGCGGCGCAGCGGGGCGACGGCTTCAACGTCACAGCCGCATACGGCGTCGTCGCGCTGCCGGCGGAGGCGCGTGGCGCGAACGCCGCGCTGCGGCTTGCGGACGAGCGGATGTACGCGCACAAGCGTGGCGATGGCGGCCGCGCGCAGCCGGTCGTCGACGCGCTCGCGGCACTGCTGAAGGCGCACGAGCCCTCGCTCTACCGGCACGCCGCGGCCGTCGCCGACCTCGCTGAGGCGACCGCGCGGGCGCTTCGGCTGAGCGAGCCGGCCTGCCGCGAGGCCGTCAACGCCGCGCTGCTGCACGACCTCGGGACGATGGCGCTGCCGGCGGCGATGGCGTCGGGAAAGCTCGGCGCCGGGCACGACGACGAGGAGCGCGCGCTCGTCGAGCACCACACGGTCTTCGGCGCGCGCGTGATCGCGACGACGCCGGAGCTGCGCGGCGTCGCTGCCCTCGTTCGCTCCCGCCACGAGCGCTGGGACGGCAGCGGCTACCCCGACGGGCTCGCCGCCGACGCGATCCCGCTCGGCTCCCGGGTCGTCTTCGCCTGCCACGCCTTCGACCGCCTCACGAGCCCCAACACGGACCAGGCTCCCGCCCGCACGCGCGGCGAGGCGATCGCCGTCCTGCGGCAGTGGGCCGGGAGCTCGTTCGACGCCGCGGTCGTGGACGCTCTCGCGGCGACTGTCGTCCGGGCCCCGGTCGCCGCCAGCGCGACGGCGGTCGGCGCGTAGCGGACCCGCCTGCGTCGGCGCGTAGCGAGCGCCGGTCGCCGCCAGCGCAGTGCCGGTCGACGCGAAGCTCCTACCGGTCCAACTCCGCGAGCCGCCGCGTCAGGTCCGCGCGGGCGGTGCCTTCGGCGGGTGCGAGCTCGAGTGCGCGGTGGTAGGCAGCGGCAGCCTCGAAGCCGCGGCCGGCGCGGCGCAGCAGCTCAGCCCATGCCGCGTGCAGCAGGTGGTGGTCGGCGAGCGGGGCGCCGTCGGCGCCGAGCGGTTCGAGCAGCGCGAGACCAGCCTCGGGCCCGTCGGCCATCCCGACCGCCGCAGCGCGGTTGAGCTCGACGACCGGCGACGGCGCCATCCGTGCAAGCGCCGCGTAGAGCTCGGCGATTGCCTGCCAGTCAGTCGCCGCAGCCGTCGGCGCGAGCGCGTGTTGCAACGCGATCGCCGCCTGCAGCTGGTACGGGCCGGGCGCGCGCTGGAGCGCTGCGCGGTCGAGCAGCCGCTCGGCTTCGGCGATCCGCGCGCGGTCATAGAGCGCGCGGTCCTGCTCGTCAAGCGGGACCGTCCGCCCGGCGGGATCGACGCGTGCCGCCCGGCGGGCGTCATGCGCGAGGCAGAGCGCGGCGAGGCCGAGCGCCTCCGGCTCGTCGGGCAGCAGCGTCGCGACGAGCCGCGCCAGGCGGATCGCCTCGTCGCAGAGGTCGACACGCATCCGCTCGGCGCCCGAGGTCGCGGCATGGCCCTCGGTGAAGACGAGGTAGACGACGTGCAGCACGCCCCCGAGCCGCTCGGGCATCCGCTCAGCGTCGGGGAGCGCGAAGGGGATCCCGGAGTCGCGCACCTTGCGCTGGGCGCGCACGAGCCGCTGCGCCAGTGTCGGCTCGGCGAGCAGGAAGGCGCGAGCGATCTCGGCGGTCGTAAGGCCTGCGACCGTGCGCAATGTCAGCGCGACCTGGGCGTCGAGCGCGAGCGCCGGGTGGCAGCAGGCGAACAGCAGCTCGAGCCGCTCGTCGGGGATCGCGCTGGCCGGCTCGCCCCCCGGCCCGCCCGGCTGCGCGTCGCCAGCCGCGACGAGCTCCGCGATCGCGCCGTCGTCGAGCAGGTAGCGCGAGCGGGCGCGCAGCGCGCTCAGCGCCGCCCGTTTCGCGACGACCGTCAGCCACGCGGCAGGCACCTCCGGGATCCCGTCGCGCGGCCATTGCCGCAACGCGGCGAGCAGGGCCTCTTGCACGGCGTCCTCGGCCACGGCGAGGTCGCGCGTCGTGCGCGCGACCGCGGCGAGCACGGCGGCGCGCTGCTCGCGCGCCACCGCCTCGATCTCCGCGTGTGCGGGCTGCCTCACCCCTGCGTCGGCGCCTGCATCGGGATCACCGGCCGGATCTCGACCGTCCCGTTCGCCGCCTCCCACAGGCCGGAGCACAGCTCGACGACCGCGTCGATGTCAGGCGCGTCGACGAGGTGGTAGCCCCACAGCTGCTCCTTCGTCTCAGCAAACGGGCCGTCAGTGACGAGTCGCTGCCCGTCGCGGACCCGCACCGACGTCGCCGCGTCGATGCCGCGCAGCGCAGCGCCGGAGAACTCGTAGCCGCGCTCGTTTGCGCCGTCGATGAACGTTCTGTGGCCGGGCAGCGACGCCTGCCACTCGGGCTGGCCGGGGCGAGCGTCGATGCCAGCGTCGACGTACAGCAAGACCATGTACTTCACGGGGACGTCCTTTCGGAGGGTGCGTTGATCGAACACCCTCCTGTGCCTCCCCGCCAGCGCAATTCGACAGCGCGCCGCCGAGCTGGCGCGTCTCCGCTCAGCCGCCCTTCTTCACTCTCTGCCCTCTCGCCGGGACGATTCTGTCGCCGCCGAGCTTCAGCACGATGAACTCCGAGCCGATCGGGCCGAAGTTGTCCGACGACGTGAGGCCCGAGCCGCCGATCGCCATCCCGATGTACTCGGTCCCTCTGATCGTGTAGACGACCGGCGCGGAGGCGCCGGCGAGGCCCAGGTTGGCGGTCCACAGCTGTCTGCCCGTTCTCGCGTCGATCGCGTAGAAGGTGCCTCTCTGGTCGATCGTGAAGACGAGGTTGGAGGCGGTCGTCGTCGCGCCGGCGCCCATCGGCGAGGGCATTCTCAGGCGCCACAGGAATCTTCCCGTCGACATGTTGACGGCGGAGAAGCTGCCGGTCGGGTCGGCGTCCTGCGGGAACGAGCGCAGACCGCCGAATCTCGACTCGCCGGGCAGCTTCTCGTCCGTGACTCTGAGGACGAAGCAGAAGTCGATGCCGGAGACGAAGGCGGCGTTGACTCTCGGGTTGTACGCGATCGGGTCGTACTGCGAGCCGCCGAGCGGGCCGGGGCACTCGAGCGTCCCCTGCTTGGTCGGCGGCGTGTGGTTCTCTCTCACGAACGCCAGGCGCGGAAAGACGTCTCTGCCGGTGTTCGCGTCGAGCATGAAGAAGTAGCCCGACTTGCCGGCCTCCGCGGCGACCCGCGTTCTTCTGCCGTCGATCGTCGTGTTGAACAGCGCAACGGGCGAGGCGGCGTCGTAGTCCCACAGGTCGTGTGGGACCTCCTGGTGGTACCACGCGACCTTGCCGCTGTCGGCGTTGAGCGCGACGATCGACGAGGTGTAGAGGTTGCTGCCCGGCCGCTTGACGCCGGTGATCGCGGGCGACGGGTTGCTGGTGCCGATCAGGACGTTGCCGGTCTCGGTGTCGACCGTCGGCGCCATGTAGACGGTGCCGCCGCCCGTCCCTCTCTTGCGCCAGCTCTGGCCGACTCTCGGGATCGTGTCGAACTGCCAGACGAGTCTGCCGCTGTTCGCGTCGTACGCCTTGAGGAAGCCGGCGACGCCCTGGTCGGATCCGGAGTTGCCGACGTAGACCTTGCCGTCGTAGACGGTCGGCGACATCGTCTCGTAGGCGCCCTGCGACGGGTCGTCGACCTGGGTGGAGAAGACCTCCTCGCCGGTCGCCGCGCTGATCGCCTTCAGTCTGCAGTCGAACGTCAGCAGGTAGACCTTGCCGTGGCTGACCGCGACGCCGCGGTTGACGGTGATGCCGTAGCCGCCGACGCCGCTGGAGAGCGCGAAGTTGACGCGCGGGGCGTAGGTCCACTTCACTCTGCCGGTCGCGCCGTCGAAGGCGTAGACCTCATCGGTCGAGGTCGTCACGTACGCCGTGCCGTCGACGACGATCGGGAAGCTCTCGTTCAGGTACTGGTTTCCGCCGAGGTCCGACTTCCACGCCTCGCCGAGTCTCGAGACGTTCTGGGCGTTGACCTGCGTCTGCGGCGCGTAGCGCGAGTTGTCGCGATCGCGGCCGAACAGCGGCCAGTCGTCCGGGCTGTATCTCTCTTCGGCCGTGCCGCTCGTGCTGGGAGATCCCGACGCGGGCGTCGTCGTGTCGAGGCTCGAGCCGGGGCTCGTCGTGCTGGTCGACCCGTCGGCCGTCGTGCCGGAGGAGCCGGGGCTCGCCGAGCTGCTGTCGGAGCCGCTGCAGGCGCTCAGCGCGAGCAGCATCGCGACGATGCTGAGCGGGAAGAGGATCGCCCTCCAACCGAAGACGACACGACCAGGTTTCAGCACTCGGGACGACCCTTCTCGCTCATTGCGGCCCGGGCGGCGACCATGGGCCTAGGCGCGTTGAGGCTACCATTGCGCGGTGCCGAACCACCGTCTCCCGGTCGCTTCAGCGGGCCGGTTCGCGCGCGCCGTCCAGTGGTTGGCGGCGCGTCCCGCTGACGTCGTCTCCTTCCAGCCGCGGCGCGGAGCACCGCTGCATGGCGCGCACGGTCGCGGGCTGGACGAAGGGCTCGCCCGGTGGCGCCGGACGATCCTGCGCCGTCGGCTCATCGTCGTCATACGGCGCGCGCTGCTCGTCGCGTTGGCGGCGCTCGTCGCGTTGCTGATCGTGCGGGCGCTCGGCGTGTCGCTCGCCGGCTGGCTGCTCGTCGCCGTGCCGCTGGTCGTCTTCGCTGCTGCATGCGCTCTGGCGCTGGCCGGCGGCGGGCTCGCGCTCGGCCGCGTCGCCCGTCTGCTCGACCGCGCGCTGGCACTCTCTGAGCGGCTGGGGACGGCATGGGAGCTGGGCGCTCCAGCCGACGGCACGCTTGCCCGGCAGGTCGTCGACGATGGCGACCGGCTGGTGTGGGATGTCGGCGACCGCTTCGAGGCGCGGACTCGGCCGGCGCGGCGCGAGTGGACGGGGCTTTTGATCGCGCTCGGCGCCTCGGCCGTGCTGCTCGCCGTCGGCGCTGGTGGCCGCGGGGACGGCGCCGGGTCGCTGCGCGCTGGGACAGGCGACGGCGCGAGCGCCCGACAGCAGAGCGGCGCGCGCAGATCGAGCCAGTCCGGGACGACGACGGCGCCAGCCGCCACGCCGAACGGCACGACGACCCCGCTGAGCTCGGCCCCGCCTGGCACGACGACGATCCCGCACACTGGCGCGCCGAGCGCAGGGGGCAGCCCAACCGCGGCCGGCACGAGAATCGCGATTCGCCAGCAGCCGGCGAACGGCCCGAGAAACACCCCGGCTGGCGGCGCGCAGGGAGCGAGACATGGCGGCGCGAACGGCGGCGGCGCCGGTGCCGACGCCGCCAAGCACAGCAACGGCGCCGCGAGCGCGACCGGCCGTCGCGGAACCCCGGCGAACGTCGCCCCGCTGCCCGGCAGAACGCCGCCGTCGAGCCATGTGAAGGGCTTCTCGCTTCAAGGCCAGAGAGCGACCGCGCCGGTCTCCGCGGGGGAGCCGACTGAAGGCTCGAGAGGTGCCGGCGCACCGCGCTCGGGCGCACGTAGCGGCACGCAAGGCGCTGGCCAGCAACAGGCGCCGCTCGGGAACACCGGCGGCCCGCGCGACGCCTCGACCGGCACCAGACGCCTGCCGCTGCGGACGCTCGCGACGAGCGGCGGGCAGGAGCGCGGCGCCGGCGCCGGGAGAGCGGGGACGGGCGGCAGAGGCCACGGCACGGCACGCGTCCAGAGCGGCCCCAGCGGCGGAGCGACGGGCAGTGGCGCTGGCGGCACAGCGCCCAGCCCGCTTGCGTTCGTCCCCACCGACGTCAACGTGATCACGCCTTACCTGCGCTCGCTGGTGTCCGCGTACTTCCCGCAACGGTGAGCTTGCTCGCTCCGTGGTTCCTCGCCGGCCTCGCCGCGCTGCTGCCGCTCGTCGCGCTGCATCTGCGGCGGCAGCGCCGACGGCGCGAGGTCGCGAGCCTTCTGACGTGGCGCGAGCTGGGCGGCGGCGGGGCGCGCGTGCGGCGCCGCGCGTCGATCATGCTGCCGCTCCTGCTCGCGCTACAGGCAGTCGTGATCGTCTTGATCGTCGTCGCTTTGACCGGCCCGAGCCACGCCAGCGACGGCGGCATGAACAGCGACCACCGTCCGCCGCCGCAGGTCTTCGTGCTCGACGACTCGGCGGCGATGGCGAGCAGCGACCCGGCTCCCGGCCGCCTCGTCGACGCTCGCGCCGAGCTTGACCGCCGGCTCGCCAGCGTGCCGCCGGAAACGCCGGTCAGCGTCGTGCTCGCCGGCCCGACGCCGCGCCTGCTCGTCACCGACGCCAGCCCGCGCGAGGCGCGCGAGCGTGTCGCCATGGTGAGCGCCCGGAGCGGCGACGCCGACCTTTCAGCCGGCCTCGCGCTGGCCGCCGGCCAACTGCATCGCGCGGGCGCGACCGTCACGCTGCTGCACGCCGCCGACCACCCCGCACCGCACGTGACGACGGAGGACGTCAGGTACAGAGCAGTCGCGATCGGCGAGCCAACGAGCGACAACCGATCGCTCGCGCAGCCGGTCGCGCGCTGTGCGCCGACGATGAGCGATCGGCCCGCGCGCTGCACGGTCTTCACGACCGTCCGCAACGACGGGCCGAGCGCAGTCAGAGAGCAGCTGCTGGTGCAGCGCGACGGGAGAGCGATCGCGTCGCGCGCGGTGGCGATCGGCCCGCGCGCGAGCGCCGAGCTGGCGTTCGACGCCGCGCCCGGCGCACGTCTCACGCTCGCGTTGACGGGCGCCGACACGAACGCGGCCGACGACCGCGTCCCGGTCACGGTGCCTGACCCAGCGGCGCCGGTCGACGTCACGCTCGTCTCCGCGCAGCCGCCGACCGCGCCGCTCGCTCGCGCGCTTGGGTCGCTGCCTGGGGTGCGGTCGCGGCTCGTCGCGCCAGCTGCCTTCAGCGCCCACGGCGCGGAGAGCGCTGACCTCGTCGTGCTCGACGGCGTGCTGCCTGGCAACGCGCTGCCTGACGCGCCCGGCGTGCTGCTCGTCTCCCCGCCGCGTCTGCCCGGTGGCAGCGTGCGCGGCGCGCTCGCCAACCCGCAGCTGAGCGGCGAGCGGAGCGCCGACCCGCTGCTTGCTGGGGTCGACCTGAGCGCGCTCGCGATCGCCGCTGGCGGCGCTCGCAAGGTGACGCTGCCGCCGTCGCTGCGCGCGCTCGCGTGGGCGCCTGACGGGCCGCTGCTGGCGGCCGGCAACGGCGGCGTTGACGGCCCGCTCCACCTCGCGCTGCTGACGTTCCAGCCCAGCGCCTCGACGCTCCCGCAGCTGTCCGCGTTCCCGATCCTGCTCGCGAACATCGTCAGCTGGGCCCAGGACGAGCCAGCGCCTGGCGCCACGACCGCGCCGCCAACGACCGCCGTCAACGCCCCTGTTGTCCTGAGCGCGACTGACGGCGGCGGCGTCGCGCCCGGCCGGCGCAGGAGCTGGTGGCCGTGGCTGCTCGCCGCCGCGCTGCTCGTCCTGCTCGCCGAGTGGTCCTACCCGCGCTGGACGAGACGCACGGAGGCCCGCGCGTGAGCCTCGCCGCCCCCCTCTGGCTGCTCGCGCTGATCCCGCTCGCGCTCGTCAGCGCCTTTCTGTGGAGCCGACGCGCGGCGGGCGCGAGCGCGCTGGCGTTCGGCTTGCGCGCGGCGGCAGCGGTCGCGCTCGTCGTCGCACTCGTGCACCCCCAGCCGACGCACCGAGATGGCCCGACCGTCCTCGTGCTCGATCGCTCGGCAAGCGTCGACAGCGCGATGTCGGCGCGCGAGTCGGCATGGGTGCGCTCGGCCGTCGAGCAGCGCGCCTGCGCCTCGCCGTGCCGCGTCGTGACGTTCGCCGGCCAGGCGTCGTTCGCCGGCGTGCCCGCGAGCGGCACACTTCCCGCCGCGGACCCGCTCGACAGAGGGCGGACCGACCTCGCCGCCGCGCTGCGCCTGGCGACTGGCGCCCTGCCCGACGGCGGCCGCGCGATCGTGCTGTCCGACGGGCTCGACACGACAGGGTCAACAGCGACGTTGACTGCCGCCGCCCGCGCTGCCAGCCGCGCGGGCGTCACGGTCGACGCCGTGCCGCTCTCTCCAGACGACGCGGCGACGCCCGACGCAGCCGTCACGCGCTTCACCGCGCCGTCGCCGCTTCACGCCGGCGACCCGCTCACGCTTCAGGCGACCGTTCGCAGCTCCGTAGCCGGGAGAGCGGTCCTCACGCTGTCGCGCGACGGGGCGAGGATCGGGACGCAGGCGGTCGCGCTCAGAGCCGGCGACAACCCCCTGCTGCTGACCTACCGCGCGCCCGGCGGCCCCGGCTGGCACGCATACAGAATCGCGGTCGCGCTCGACGGCGACCGCGTCCCACAGAACGACGCGCTCGACGCGACGACGCGGATCGCGGACGCGCCGCGGGCGCTCGTCGTCGAAGGAGACCCGGGCGCGGCCGGGTCGCTCCCGACGATCCTTCAAGACGACGGGATAGCCGTCACCGTCGCCACCGCTGCAGAACTGCCGACGAGCGCGCGCGGCCTCGCCGCCGCCGACATGATCGCGCTCGCCGACGTCCCCGCGAGAGCGCTCAGCGCGGCGCAGGAAGGCGCGCTGCAAACGGCGATCCGCGCGAACGGCAGCGGCCTGCTGCTGCTCGGCGGCCCACACAGCCTCTCGCTGGGCGGTTACGCCGGCACGCCGCTCGACGCGATGCTGCCGGTCCAGAGCCTCGCGCCGGGGAGCGTGAGAAAGCGCAGACTCGCGCTGCAGCTCGTGCTCGACCGCTCCAGCTCGATGAACGACCCCGCGGGCGGCGGCGTAGACCCGAAGATCACCATGGCGCGCGCGGCGGCGCAGTCAGCGCTCGCGTTGACGACGAGAGACGACGACGAGCTCGGCGTCGTCGCCTTCGACGCGGCCCCGCACATCGTCGTCCCGCTGGAGCGCACGACCGAGGCGAACAGCACCGCTCTGGGCTCGCTGATCGACGCGATCGACGCGGACGGCGGCACCGACATGCTGAAGGGCATCAAGAGCGGCCTCAGCCAGCTCGAGCAGAGCAACGCGCCAACGAAGCACATGATCGTGGCGAGCGACGGCGTCTCCGAGCCCGGTGACTACGCCCCGACGCTCGCGCGAATGCGCAGAGAGCACATCACGCTCTCGACGGTCGGCCTCGGCCAGGTCGCCGACGTCGACTTGCTGCGCAGGTTGGCGAGAGCGACCGGCGGCCAGTTCTACAACGTCCCCGACCCCCGCGACCTGCCGAGCGTCTTCGCGAGAGACGCGCGCCGCAACGCGCCGTCGGTCGCGATCCGGGCGACGCTCCCGGTGACCGTGTCCGCCGCGAGCCCGCTCGTCGCGAGCCTGTCGCGCAGAACGCTGCCGCCGCTCCACGGGCAGGTCGTGACGAGAGTGCGCAACGGCGCGAGCGCGGCGCTGACGACGACGGTCAACGGCAGCACGACGCCAGTGCTCGCGCAAGGCCAGTACGGCCTCGGTCGCGTCGTCGTGTGGACGCCGGGCGCGGGCGCGTGGGGCGCGGACTGGCTGCGCGACGAGCCGGCCGTCTTCAGCGCCGCGGCGCGCTGGGCGCAGCGCGGCGTCGCGACCCCGGCCTTGCAGCCGAGCCTCGACCCGGCCGACCCCTCGCGCGTCGTCGTCGACCCGCTCGCGACGAGCGGGCATCCGCTCGAGCTCGCCCAGCTGACCGCGACCGTCCGGACGCCCTCAGGCGCGCAGCAGCCGCTCGGCTTCAGACAGGCCGGGCCGAGCCGGTACGAGGCGACGCTTCCGGCAGGCGGCGGCGCGGGCGTCTACTCCGTCACCGTCAGCGACGAGCACGGCGACAGCGCCGACGCGCTGCTCGCCGTCCCCTCCCCCGCCGAGCTGCGGCCCCAGCCGGCCGACGCCTCGGCGCTCGGTGCGCTCGCGGGCGCGACCGGCGGCACGACGCTGCTCCCGAACGACGAGGCGCGCGCGCTCGATCCCAGTCGGGGCGACGGGCTTTGGCGGATCCCCGCCGGCGCGGCCGTGCTGCTGCTGCTCGCCGCCGTCGCCGCGGACAGCCGACGCAAGCGCGGACCACGCGACCACGACCGCGACGGCAACCGCCGCCGGCCGCGTCCCCGCGTCGCGGCGTAGCGGCCCCCCCACGGCGCCTCGGAACGCAAAAGGCCCGGCCGCCGCAACGCGGCGACCGGGCCGTGTTCACAGTCCTCGCGAGATTCGTTCAGCGCTTACTTGGGCGCCTGGAACGAGACGTCGGTCGACTTGCCGTCGACCGTGATCGCCCCGGCCAGCTCGCCGTCGACGAGCGTTCCCTTGAACACGCCGACGGTCGGGCCCGACGCGCTGCCGGTGTGCAGCTCCGCGCTGCGCGAGATGCCGCCCGACTTGAACGTCGTCAGGTAATAGGTCTCATCCGTCGACGGACGCTCGACTCTCATGGTGCCCTGCAGCGACGCGCCGCTGCCGCTCACGCTCAGGGAGCCGCCCGTCGGGGCGGTCGAGCCGCCGGTGTCAAGCGACCGCGTCAGCCGCACGACCGGGGCGAAGACGCCCGCGCCCGCGCCCGGGTCGGTCGCGACGTTGGTCATCGTGTAGGCCCCGGTCGCGCCGCGCGGCCAGCCGGCGTCGTTCGCCTGCGTGAATCTCGGCCCAGTCTGCGTCACGTGCGGGTCCGGCGGCGGCCCGTCGTCGTCGTCGTAGCGGTTGGCGGTGAAGTGGTACCACCGACCGTCGAGCTCGAGGTAGCCCTCGGTGTTTCTGGCGGTCGGGTCATACATTCTGATGTGACCCATGACGCTGAGGTCGCCCTGGTTCAGGATCTGAGCGCTGACTGTGCCCTTGCCTCTCCAGTTGTAGATCGCGCCGGTCCAGCTTGTCTGCTGACCGTTGGGGTCGACGCCTCGGACGGCGATCCGGCCGAGCGGCCACTGCGGCGGCAGCTCGGTGTAGTCGACGGCGATCTCGGCGCCAGTGATCTTGGCGCGCCGGTCGACGCTCGTGAGCTCGAAGAGCCCGATGTAGTGCGCCATGACGTTGGTGTCAGGCTGATGCTTCGGCGGCTTCATGCCGGTGCCGTCGCCGGTGGTGGCCGACGCTCCTGACGCTGCGACCGCGGCCGCCGCGCCTGCGCACGCGGCCAATGTTGCGAGCTTTCGACGACGCATGCGCGAAACGTAACACCTGGCGCGTGGCCACGGCCGTCAGCGGAATCGATCCAGGCCCGCCGCGCGGGCAGCGTCGAGCCGCGCCGCGCCGCGCCGAGTCGAGCCGCGTCGCGCCGAGCCGAGCCGCGCCTCGCCGCGCCGACGCAACTCAGCGCAGCGGCCGGCCGCCAAGCCGGAGCACCACCAGCCGGGCGCCGACGTGCGACCCGCTCAGCTGGGCAAGGCTCGATCCACCTGCCGCGACCGCGATGTACTGGACTCCGTCGACGCGGTAGGTCAGCGGCGCCGAGCCGAACGCGAGCCCGACGTGGCCTCTCCAGACGGTGCTGCCGTCGGCGTCGGCGAAGGCGTAGAGATAGCCGTCGTCGCTGCCGCTGAAGACAAGGCCGCCCGCGGTCGCCAGCGCCCCGCCGACCATCGGCGCTGGCATCGCGCGCCGCCACCGCACCTTCGCCGTGCGCTGGTCGAGCGCGACGATCTCGCCGGTCGTCGGCATTCCCGGGATCGGTTGGGCGATGCCGCCGCCGATCTCGACGAAGCGGCCCGGCGTGCGTCCCCCGGCGCCAGCGTTCGTGCGGTAGGTCATGCACTGCACGGCGGCTGTCTGGTAGATCGATTCCTGCCCGATCGCCGCCGGGCTGTACGCGATGCCGCCGAGCGCGCCGGGGCAGACCCTCTCGCCCTTGGCCGTCGGCAGCGGGCGCGGGCTCGACTGCGGGACGAGCGGCGGCGACTTCGCGATCACGTGCCCGTTGTCGGCCCGCAGCAGCCAGTAGGTCCCGCCCTTGTTGGCGTGGCCGACGGTCGGCACGCCGGCGCCGGCCCCGTTGGCTGCGCCCGGCCGGAAGACGACGGGCGGCTGGCCCGAGTCGTAGTCCCACACGTCGCCGCACTGCTCGCTGTGGCCCCATCGCAGCCTGCCGGTCCGCGCGTCGAGCGCGATCGTCGCGTCGGCCCACCGGTCACAGCCCGCCCGCGGCGAGGCGCTGATGCCGGGGCTCCGGTTCCCCGTGCCCGCATAGACGGTGGCGGTCGCGGGATCGACGGTCGGCGGCATCCAGACGTGCCCGCCGCCGCCGTTGGGGCCCGGCGGCATCCAGCCTCTGCCCGGCGCGGGCACCGTGTTGAAGCGCCAGCGCTGTGCCCCGGTCGCGGCGTCGTAGGCCGCGACGAACCCGCGTACGCCGATGTCGTCCCCCGCGCTCCCGATGATCAGGAGCCCCTTCCAGTAAGACGGCGGCGAGTTCTGCGTCGCGCCGGTGCGCGGGTTCGCGACGACCCTGTCCCACAGCGCCGTGCCGGTCTGGGCGTCGAGCGCGATCAGGCGGTCGTCGAACGTCGCCAGATAGACGCGGCCCGCGGCGACCGTGACGCCGCGGCTGATCGGCGAGCTGCCGAGCGCGCCCTCGGCGAGCAGGTCGACCCGTGGCGTGTACTGCCACTTCTGAGCACCTGTGGTGGCGTCGAGCGCAATCACCTGCGACTCGTTCGTCGTCACGTACATCGTGCCTCCGACGACGACCGGGTACGTCTCCGACAGCGACTCGTGCTGGCCGAGCTGACGAGACCAGGCGACGCCGAGCCGATCGACGTTGTGGACGTCGACGCCGTCCAGCGCGGAGCTGCGCGTGCCGGCCGGTGTGCCGCCGAACGACGGCCAGTCGACGTCGGCCGGGGCGGACGGTTTTGCCGTCCCGCCGCAAGCAGCGGCGAGCAGGAGGAGGCTGCAGAGAGCAGCCGCCGTAGTGAGGCGCTTGCGCAACACAGCCCGCGCCGTTTAATTCGCCGTCTTCTGGTGCTTCAGTGACACCGCGGGCTCAGGTGAAAAGGCTCGTCCCAACGTCACCGCTTGCCCTGCGCCAGACACGCGAGCCATCGTACACGCGGTGTGGCAGCCGAGCCGCTCTGGCGGCCCAGCCGTCACCCCACGGCATGGGAAGCGTGTACTAGTCTTGCGCCAGTTATGGCTCTCCCGGCGAAGCGGCGCATCGCGATGGTCCTCGTCTCCGGCGCGGTGGTCGCCGGGGTTGCGGGTTGCGGGGGCGGCTCCAGCTCCAACTCGAGGCTCAGCCACTCCGAGCTCGTCTCGAAGGCGAACGCGGCGTGCCAGAAGGCGAACACGACGGTCGCTGCGCTGCAGTCCCCGACCGACAACGCCGGCCTTGCCAGCTACTCGTCCAAGCTGGCGGCGGCGACTGGCCAGATGGAGCAGCAGATCGCCAGCCTCAAGCCGCCGAGCAGCGACGAGAGATCGATCGGCGCCTACCTCGCCGCGCTGAGACAGTCCAACGCGCTGCTGGCGCAGCTGCGCTCGGCGGCGCAGCAGGGCAACACCGGTCAGGTCCGGGAGATCGGGACACAGCTGCAGGCGATCGGCATCGGCGCGCTCGCCGCGCGGGCCGGTCTGGGCAGCTGTGCGACCCCTCCCGCCACCAAGGCGAGCTAGCCGCTGAGGCGGGGCCCTGGTGGCCGTCGTCTCAGGCGCGTGAGCGTCGGAAAGATGGCCTCCGCCCTGCGTCCCTCCACGTCGGTCGCCCGCCGCAGCCCCTCCCAGCGGCGGCGCGCGAACGCTCGCCTCCTCCTGCAGCCGAGCACCCGCGACCTCGTCGCGATCACCCCCCGGGGCGCCGCGCCCAGCGCGCTCCAGCCCGCGCCGTCGATCGACGCCGCGCTGCATCGCTGGGACGCTCGCGTAACGCGTCGCCAGACGCTCGTGGCATTCATACGCGGTCTGTCGTGCGCGCTGCCCGTCGCTGTCGTCCTGACCGTCTCGGCGAAGCTCGGAGCCGTGCCGTCGTGGTCAGCCGTCGCAGTGCCAGCCGCCGTGCTCGTCACGATCGTCGCTGGGACGCGCCGACGCCGTGACCTCGACGAGACCGCGCGCCTGCTCGACCACGACCTCGGCCTGTCCGCGTGCCTCACCACCGCACGTGAGCTGGAGCGAGTCACGGTTGCGGCCGCGCGGTCGCCGCTCGAGCGGGCCGTGATCGACGAGGCGCGCGCGGCGGCCGACCCGTCGCGTCCCGTGCGGATTCGCATCCGCACGTCGCGCCCGCTGCTGCTCGCCGTCGCGACGGGCGCGGTGATGTTGATCGCCGCGGTCGTCGCGCCATACGGGGGCGGCGACACCGCGACGGCCGCGCACCGGGCAGCGACGCTCGCGAGCCCCGCCGGCACGACGACGCATACAGGCGGCGGTGGGGCGGCGGATGTCCGAGGCGGCGAGACGCACGACGCCAGCGGCAGCCAGAGCCGGGCGGGAGCGGTGCAGCCGGCGCGCCATGCGGCGGCGGCCAAGGTCGACGCCTTCGCCAGCACGCCGGCCGTTCTCCGGCCGCCGGCCGCGGCGGAGCGGCGCGCGGGGCTGCGCGGCGGCCGCGTCCGCGCGGACGCGAGCGCGACGAGACGCGCGCCTGCTCCGACCACCGACAGAGCGGCCTCGACGCAAGGCAAGAACCGCGGCGTCGCGCCGGTCAAGCAGCCCACGGGAACCCATCGGATCGGCAACATCGGCATCCACGGCACGAGATCGAGAGCGGTCGGCGAGGGTGCCGCAGGCCTCGCCGCCGGCCGGCACGACAAGCGCTCGGGCGACCAGGCGGCGAACGGCAAGCCCGGGTCGACCGGGCACGACCCCGACCCGCGCGGCGACAAGGGAACCCCAACCTCGCGCACTGGCGGCACCCCGGCGACGCAGAAGCGCAAAGGGGCGGCGCAGTCGGCGCAGCAGGGGCAGGCAGGGACCGGGACGTCGATCGGCAACAGCCGCGGCCACGGCAGCCACGGGCAGGCGACGACGATGCGAGCGCCGCGCGACCTGCCGCTCGCCGCCGGCTTCAAGCCCGGCCGGTCGACGGGCTCGCAGCATGGGAGAGCCAGCACGGGCCCGGGCAACGGTGACGGCCGAGGGCGCGGTCGCACGCAGCAGGGGTCCGCCACGGCCGGTGACAGCGACGGCGGCGCGGCCGGCTTCGCCTTGCCCGACGCGCGGAGCGGGCCCGGCCTGTCCGGCTCGTTGTTCCTCCACTACTTCGGCTCGTGAGCCTGCTCGCGCCGGGCGCGCTCGCGGGCCTCGTCCTCCTCGCGCCGCTCCTCATCCTGCACCTGCGACACCGGCGGCCGCCGGTGCGCTCGGTGCCCAGCCTGCTGCTCGATGGCGACGGCGATGACGCGTCGCGCGCGCGCTCGCGCGCGTGGAGCCGTCCGCCGCTGCCGCTGTTGCTCGCGCTTCAGCTGCTCGCCGTGATCCTGCTCGTCGTCGGGCTGGCGAAGCCCGCCGGCCCCGCCCACCGACGCGGTGGTGCGAGCGCCGTGTACGTCCTCGACGGGTCGGTGTGGATGGGCGCTCGCGACGGCGGCGACACGCGCATGGGCATCGCCCAACGCCGGCTGCAGAGCCTGCTGCGCGGCCAAGGCGGCCATGACGTCGCGATCGTGCTGGCCGGCGTGACGCCGCACGTCGTCTATCGCGGCGCCGCGTCGTCGGCCGGCGACGCGATCCGGCGCGCCACCCCCAGTGCGACGACGAGCACGCTTACGCGCGCCGTCGCGCTCGCTGCCGACGAGCGGGCAAGCGCGACCGCGCCGGTCGTCGTCCTGCATGCGCCGGAGAGCCCCGCCCCGCGCGCGTCCGCTGCCGCCGGCGTCTACCAGCAGCAGCGGGTTGGAGGCAAGATCCGCGACCGCGGCTTCGCCGGCACGGCGGTCCGCTGCGGGCTGCAGTCAGCCGGCAGCTGCACGATCCTCGCCACCGTCCGTCAGACCGGCGAGCGGCGCGGCGGCGACGTGCCTGTCCAGGCCCGCAGCGGCGGTCGCGTCGTCGCCACCGCGACGGCCCGGATCCCGTCGGGGAACGGAAGCGCGCCGGTCGTGCTGACGGCGCCTCCTGGGTCCAGCCTGCGGCTGACGTTGCCTGCTGGCGACGCGCTCGCCGCCGACGACGCGACCGCGATCGCGGTGCCCGCAGCCGCGACGCCGCACGTGAACGTCGTCGGCGCCGCGGACCGCGCCGGCGACCTCACGCGGGTCTTCGAAGCGCTTCCGCGCGCGCAGGTGCGAGCGATCGCCCCCGCCGCCTATCGCTCGGCCGACGCGCGCGACGCCGACCTGCTGGTGCTCGACGGCTGGCTGCCGCGCGGAGAGCTCCCGCGCGCGCGCAGCATCCTGCTCGTCGACCCGCCGCGGGTGCCCGGCGGCGCCGTCGGCGCACGGCTCGCCGACGGCGGGGTCAGCGGGAGCGACGCAACGTCACCGCTGCTTGACGGGATCGACGTCGACGCGCTCACGGCCGACACCGGCGCGGCCCGCAGGGTGACGCCGCCGGGCTGGGTGCAGCCGGTCGTGTGGGCCCCGGGCGGGCCGCTGCTGAGCGCTGGAAGCGACGGCGTCCACCACCTCGCGATCCTCTCGTTCGACCCAGGCGACTCTGGATTGCCGCAGTCCGAGGCGTTCCCCCTGCTGGCTGCGAGCCTCGTCGCGTGGGCGCAGAGCTGGCTCCCTGCGACCGCGCAGCCGGGGACCGGCGTGCAGGCGCAGGTCCCGCCCGGCACGACCTGGACCGCCCTGGGGAAGGCGAGACGTACGGCCGCGCCCGCGACGTTCACCGCCGCGACCGCCGGCATCGCGACCGCGACGCAGCACGGCGACTGGGGCGTGCGCACCCAAGGCGTCGGTGTCGCGGTCGACGCACGCGCGAGCACGGCCGGCGCGGTTGACCTGCTGGTCGACCCCGCGCTCCCCCGCTCCCGCCACGACGACGACGCGCTTTGGCTGCTCGCCGCGGCGTTCGTCGTCCTGCTGGCCGAGTGGCTTCTCAGCGCGCGCGTGCGGAGCCGCGCCGCGTGAGCCTCCAGCTCATGCATCCCTGGTGGCTGGCGCTCGCACTCGCCGTCGCGGCTGTTGGATCCTGGACGTGGCGCCGCCGCGGCGCGTCCCTGGCGCTCCAGCTGCTGGCCTCGCTCCCACCGCTGTTGCTCGTCGTCGCGCTGGCGCAGCCCGAGCTGCGCCACGACGCGCGGCCGACGGTCCTCGTGCTCGACCGCTCCGCGAGCATCGATCCCGCGATGCGCCGCACCGAGGACGCATGGCTCGCGCAGGCCCGGGCTCACGCCTGCCCGAGCCCGTGCCGCGTCGTCGCCGCGGCCGGCAGCGCCGCGCTGACTCCGGCGCGCGCGACGCCGGCGACGCTGAGAGCGGGCACCGACCTCGAGGGCGCTGTCCGCCTTGGCCTCGCGAGCGTGCCGCGCGACGGGCGCCTGATCGTGCTCAGCGACGGCATGCAGACGACCGGCGACGTGCTGTCGACGGCGGCGGAGGCCGGGCGTCGCGATGTGCACGTCGACGTCGTCCCGCTCGTCTCACGCCGCCGCGACGCCGCCGTCACCCGCGTGGCGCTCCCGCCGGCTGTGCGCGCCGGCGACGAGGTCGTCATGCACGTCACGATCCGCAGCACGGTCGCCGCAGCCGCGCGGGTGACCTTGCGGCGCGACGGCCAGGCGGCAGGCGCCCAGCAGCTCAGGCTGCATGTCGGCGACAACGCGCTCCCGCTCAGCGTGCAGGCTCCCGCGGCCGGCTGGCACGACTACGACGTGCAGGTCGCGCTGCCCGGCGACGCTACCCCTGAGAACAACCGCCTCTCCGCCACCGTGCACGTCCAGCCACGGCCCAGCGTCATCCTCGCCTCCGCGCCCGGGCAGTCGGCGCTCGCCGCAGAGCTGGCGGCGCATGGCGCGTCGGTCGCGCAAAGCCCCGCTTCGTCGCTGCCGACGAGCGCCGACGGCTACAGCGCGGTCGACGCGCTCGTGCTCGACGACGTCTCCGCGAGCGCGCTCGGCGCTGCGCGGGAGCGGGCGATCGTCAGCGCCGTCCACGACGACGGGCTCGGCCTGCTCGTCTCAGGCGGGCCAAACGCCTTCTCGCTCGGCCACTACGCGGACTCGCCGCTTGAGCGGGCGCTGCCGGTCACCAGCCGCGTACCGGGCAGCCAGCAGCGACGCAACGTCGCGCTCGAGCTTGTGATCGACCGGTCGGGGAGCATGCTCGACACGGCCGGCGGCTACGCGAAGATCGACGAGGCGCGGGCCGCCGCGCGGGCGGCGGCGCAGTTCGCGCTGGAGCATCACGACGAGCTGGGCGTGCTCGCGTTCGACGCGACGCAGGACCGGCTCGTGCCGTTCGGACGGATCGACTCGACGGCGGACGCCGACGCGGCGATCGCACAGATCGACACGCTGACGGCGAGCGGCGGCACGAACATCCCGGCTGCGCTCTCGATCGGCCTCAGAGAGCTCGAGCAGAGCGACGCTGCCAACCGCCACATGATCCTGCTGACCGACGGCCAGGGCCCGCTCGGCAGCGACCTCTCGCCGCTTGCCGCGCGCATGAAGCGCGAGCACATCACGCTCACGACCGTCGGCGTCGGCACCAGCAACGACCCTCTCCTCGGCTCGCTGGCGCACTCGACCGGCGGCGAGTACTACCAGGTCGAGGACGCGTCGCAGCTGCCAAGCATCTTCGCCCACGAGGCGAACCGGGCGGCGAGACCGGTGCAGGTCGCGGGCTCGCTCGCCGTCGCCGTCGGTGCCCCGAGCCCCGTCGTCCGCAGCCTCTCGGGCCAGGCCGTGCCGCCGGTCCTGCACAACGTCATCGCCGACCCGCGCCCGACCGCCCAGCAGACGCTGCAAGTCCAAGGCAGCGGTCGCAGCCGCGACGCTGGGCTGAGCCAGTGGCAGTACGGCCTCGGCCGCGTCGTCACGTGGACGCCGGGCCTCACGGCGGAGTGGGCGGGAGCGTGGGCGCGGATGCCGCGTGTCTGGGCCGACGCCGTGCGCTGGGCCCAGCGGCCGGTCGCACTGCCGGCGCTCGCCGCGACGCTCACTCCGCAGCTGCCGCGCCAGCTCGTCGTCGACCCGGCCGCGGCCACTGGGCGCGCGTTGGAGCTCGCGACGATCAGCGGCTCGATCGAGACGACCGACGGAAACGACGCGCCAATCCGCTTCCGCCAGGTCGCCCCGAGCCGCTATACGGCGCCGTTGCCTTCGCTCAGCCCCGGCGTGCACGGCTACGCGATCGAGTCCGACAGCGACGACATGTCACAAGGCCTGCTGGCCGTGCCCTACGACCCCGAGTACCTCCCCCGCCCCGCGGCCGGCAACCCGCTCGGCGCGCTCGCCGCGCAGACCAGAGGCAACGTCCGCGCCGCCGACGACCCCGCGATCCTCGG
>DASYEC010000047.1:0-35236 GCA_036499225.1 Conexibacter sp. | reverse complement strand
CACGAGCTCGCTGCTCGCCGTGCTTCACGCCGTGCCTGAATTCGGCCATGCGCTGTTCGGCCCGCTCGGTGCGCCAAGAGGCAAGATCCAGACGTTCGCCGAAGTGCAGTTCAAAGATGCCGACGGCAGAACCTGCATCCCTGACGGCGCGGTCGTGATCGAGCGGGGAAGAACGCGCTTCACGCTGTTGATCGAGGTCAAGACCGGAGACGCCGAGCTGCAGGCCGAGCAGGTCACGCGCTATCTCGAGATCGCTCGTGCCAACGGATTCGACGGTGTGCTGACGATCTCCAACGCGATCACGGCAAGCCCGCTCGACTCACCAGTGACGGTCGATAGACGCAAGCTCAAGTCGACGCGGCTGCTGCACCTGTCGTGGTGGCGGATCATCACCGAGGCGGTCGTCGAGCACCGCTTCCGCGGCATCTCCGATCCCGACCAGGCGTGGATCCTCGGCGAGCTGATCGCCTATCTCGACCATGAGGCGTCGGGGGCGAGTGGCTTTACCGACATGGGCCAGGACTGGGTGCGCGTGCGCGACGCCGCGCACGCGGGGACGTTGCGCGCGGCCGATCCAGAGGCGCAGCTCGTCTGCGAGCGGTGGGAGCAGTTCCTTGAGTACATGGCGCTCGGTCTCTCGCAGGACCTCGGGCGCGACGTCGCGGTCGTGCGCCCACGCAGACAGTCGGCCGACCAGCGGCTCCAGACCGCGTTGCGGATCCTGGCCGACGACGGCGTGATGCGCGGCGCGATCAGAGTGCCCGACGCCGTCGCGCCGCTCGACCTCAGCGTCGACTTGCGCGCCCGCCGCGTCGTGACGAGCATGTCGATCGACGCGCCCAGAGAGGGCCGGCCGCTGTCGCGGATCAACTGGCTGCTGCGCCAGCTCAGAGACGCGCCGCATGACCTCCGCGTCGAGGTCGGCTTCCAGATGACGCGCGAGACGACGAGCCTGTTGCTTGGCGACGCGCGCGAGCAGCCACAAGCGCTGCTGTCGCCGACGGATCCCAAGCGGATCCCGAAAAGCCTCGTCGTCGAGCTCGCGCGGCCGCTTGGCACAAAGCGCGGCAAGGGCAGAGGCTCCTTCGTCGGCGAGACGCGCGAGCAGGCGATCGGCTTCTACCGCGACATCGTCCAGTCGATGACCGCGTGGCGCCCCAAGCCGCCGCGCCTGCCGGCAGATCCGGTCGCCGACGACCAGCCCGCGAGCCCGCAGTCGGTGCCCTTCACTGCCCCGGACGAGCGCGAGGTGGGGGAGGCGACGGAGCCGCCGGTCGCGGCGCCGAGCTGAGCGGCCGGCGGCCCGTTCCGCTGGCATTTGACCCGCCGAAACCGCTACGGTCGGGAGAGGTGCAGACCATGGATGGCAGCCGTTGACGTTGCTCAGCGAGATCGCGGGACGGTCTATGCGGTTGCCGCGTGCGCAGACGCGGGACGTCGTCGTCGAGCGGGATCTGCCGGCGACGATGGACGACGGGGTTGTGCTGCTTGCTGATCGTTACGTCGCGCGCGCGGAGGCGGAGAAGGACGGGAATTCGCCCCCCTCACTGCCGACGGTGCTCGTGCGCACGCCGTATGGGCGGCATGGGTTCTTCGGCCTCATATACGGCCGGCTGCTGGCGGAGCGGGGCTTTCAGGTCGTCGTGCAGAGCGTGCGCGGGACGTTCGGCTCTGGCGGCGACTTCAAGCCGTTCGACGAGCGCGCCGACGGGCTCGCAACGCTTGGCTGGCTGAAAGCCCAGCCGTGGTGCGAGGGGCCGATCGGGATGATCGGCAGCAGCTACATGGGGCTGACGCAGTGGGCGGTCGCGAGCGAGGCAGACGGCTCGATTGGGGCGCTCGCTCCCTCGATCACCGCCTCGCAGTTCCACGGCCAGGCATATGGCGGCGGCTCGCTCTCGCTCGACACCGCCCTCTCGTGGACCCTGATCATTGCCGCCCAGGAGCGCCGGCTCGCGCCGCTGCCATTGATCTTCGGCCTGCGTCGCAAGCTCCCCAAGGCGGTCGATGCCCTCCCGCTCAACGAGCTCGACGCGCTCGTCGCCGGCAAGCCCGTCCCGTTCTTCCGCGAATGGTTCGAGGTCCCCGGCGCCGACGACCCGTACTGGGCCAGACGCGACTTCTCCGCCGACGTCGCTGGCGTCACCGCGCCGGTCCAGCTCGTCGGCGGCTGGCACGACATCTTCCTGCCCTGGCTGGTCGAGGACTACATCGCGCTGCGCAGAGCCGGTCGCACGACCCAGCTCGTGATCGGACCGTGGGCGCACACCTCGACGCCGCTGCTCGGGCAGAGCACGCGCGAAGGGATCGCGTGGCTGCGCGCCTACCTGCTCGACGACCGCCGCTTGCTCGACGAGGCGCCGGTGCGGATCTGGGTCGGCGGCGAGGAGCGCTGGCGCTCGCTCCCCGACTGGCCGCCGCCCGCGCAGCCGTGGCGGCTGCGGCTGCACGCGGGTGGGGTGTTGGCGCCAGAGGGCGGCGCGAAGGCTGACACCGCAACGAGCGGCGCGCCCAGCCCCGGTAGAAGCGGCGCGGAGAGCGAGCGCGATACGAGGTTGCCCGGCGGTCTCGTCGCCGGCACCGCCGCCTCCGCCCGCGACGACGTGCCCAGCCGCTTCACGTACGACCCGACGCGCCCGACCCCCGCGCTTGGCGGGCCAGTGTTGCTGGCGCGGGAGCCGGTCGTCGACAACCGGCCGCTGGAGATGCGCGACGACGTGCTCACCTTCACGACCGCGCCGCTCGAGCACGACGTTGACGCGATCGGGCCGGTTCAGGCCGACGTCCACGTCCGTACGAGCAGACCCGACGCTGACGTCTTCATCCGCGTCTGCGACGTCCACCCGGACGGCCGCTCGCTCAACGTCTGCGACGCGCTGATCCGGCTGACCGCGGAGCAGCCGCCACAAGCGCAGGACGGCAGCCGCCATGTCGCCTTCTCGCTGTGGCCGACCGCCCACCGCTTCGTCGCAGGCCATCGCGTCCGCGTGCTGATCGCCGGCGGCGCGCATCCGCGCTATGCCCGCAACGCCGGCACCGGCGAGCCGCCGCAGACGGCGACAAAGCTCGTCGCCGTCGAGCACGAGCTGTTGCACGACGACGCCCATCGGGCGATCGTCGAGCTGTCCGTGCTCGACAGCTAAAACGGACGCTCCCACCGCGAAAGCCCTCGTATCGCCCCACATCCCTGGGAATCGGCGCCGCCACGCCACGCGTCATCGCCGCGGACGGGCCGCGTCAACCGCTCAAGCAACCGCCGTCAGTGCCGAGGAACCGAGGTGATGGGCCATCTCCCGAGTTTCAGCGCGCCGTTCGGCGAGCGGTCGCGCGCCGGCAGACGAAACCCGCGCCTGGTCAGCCGCGGCCTCGTCGTCGAGGCCGCACCGCAACAGCGCGCGCGCCAAGCGCTGCGCGCTGCCGAGCGGATGAGCCGGACCGTCGTCGAGGGCCTCGAGGAGGGCGTCATCGTGATCGACGCCGGGCAGCGGCCGGTCAGCTGGAACGCCAGCGCGCTGCGGATCCTCGGCCTCGACAGGGAGGCGATGGAGAACGGCCGCTTCACGACCGGCGGCACCGGCACGTTGCGCTACGACAACGGCAAGCCGATCACCGATGACGACAACCCCACCCGCCGCGCCGAGCGGCTGGGCGGGCCGGTCCGCTCGACGCTCCTGCGCACCCTCTCTGACGGCGCCGAGCGCTGGATCACCGTGCTCGCCCGCCCGGGTGAGGCGGTCGTGATGGGCGAGGTAGGCGAGCTGCTCCTCCGCCCGGCGGCGCTCGGTCACGTCCTCGCCCGAGCGCAGGACCGAGGTGACGGCGCCCGACGCGTCGCGCACGAACGCGCTGCGCCAGGCGATCTTGCGCTCCTCGCCGGCCTTCAGTCAGCAGGAAGGTCTCGGCGAGCGTGTCGGGATCGCTGCCGTCCTGCAGCAGCCGCGCGAAGGCGGTGCGGCGCTCGGCGCGGTCGCCGGGCGGGACGACGAGCTCGAACCAGTCACGGCCGACCAGCTCTTCCTCGGTGACAGTTCATCGTCGGCGGCGACTTCGCCACTGATCGCACGGCGCGGTAGAGGGCGAGGCGGGGCGGGGAGGGGCGGGCCTGGCAGGCCTGGCCGGCCGGCGCGCGCCGCACCGCCCGCCCGACGCGCAGCGCGCGCCGTACCGCCCGCCCGACGCGCAGCGCGTCCCGTCCACGCGCTCGCTTACCGTTGTGCCCGTGACGCTGGCGCTCGAGGCAGGACTCGCACTGCAAACGGCGCCGGCCTCGGCCAACGGGCTGCGCGTCGTCTCGCTCTACAGCGGCGCCGGCGGGATGGACGTCGGCTTCGCCGCCGCCGGCTTCACGCCGATCTGGGCCAACGACGTCGACCCGTTCGCGGTCGAGACGTTCAACGCGAACATCCCCGGCGGCCACGCCGTCGCTGGCGACATCGATCGCGCGGAGCTCCTGCTGCCGGCGCCCGAGGAGGTCGACGTCGTGATCGGCGGGCCGCCGTGCCAGGGCTTCTCCGTCGCTGGGCACATGCGGACCGACGACCCGCGCAGCCGCCACGTGTGGAAGTTCCTCTCGATCGTCGAGCGGCTGCGCCCATCCGCGTTCGTGATGGAGAACGTCGCGGCGCTCGCGGTCAACAGACGCTGGTCGCAGCTGATCGTCGGGTTGGAGACGCGCGCCCGGCAGCTCGGCTACCGCGCCGAGACGTTCGTGCTCGACGCCTCCCACCACGCCGTGCCGCAGTCGCGCCAGCGGATGTTCCTCGTCGGCGTGAAGGACGGCGACCCGCTCCACCCCGAGCCGACGACGAGGGGCGCCGCGCCGACCGTCGCGGGCGAGCTGCGCCGTCTGCCGCCGTACGGGGCGCCCGGCAACGACGCGCTTTGCACCGCCCGCGTGACGCCCGCGAAGAACCCGGTCCTGCGCCGTTCGCCCTACGCCGGGCTGCTGCTGAACGGGAAAGGCCGCGTGCTCGACCTCGGCTCGCCTGCCCTGACGCTGCCCGCAAGCATGGGCGGGAACCGCACGCCGATCATCGACCAGACGTGGCTTGAGGGCGGCTACGACTGGATCTCGAAGTACCACGACTGGCTGTGGCGGGGCGGCGCGCCGGTGCGGCGGATCCCCGCGCGGATGCGCCGTCTGACCGTGCAGGAGGCGGCGGCGCTGCAAACCTTCCCGCGCGGCTACGGCTTCGTCGGCCGCCAGACCGCCCAGTTCCGCCAGATCGGCAACGCGGTCCCACCGATGCTGGCGTTCCATGTGGCGCAGGCAGTGGCGGCGGCGCTTGACGTCGGCGACGGCGGGATCGGGGCGACCGCACCGGGCGCTGGCGAGGCCCAGCGCGCGCGTGCAGCGGCGGCGGCCGTCGGCGAGGCCGCGCGGCCGGGCGCGTCGGCGGCGGCCGCTCAGGCCGTCGGCGACGGCGGCGGATCGGGCCCCGCGGGCCCCGCGGCTCCCGCAGGTCCCGCCGTTCCCGTCGCCGCCTGACGCCCACGCCCGCGCCCAAGCGCCGCGAGCACCACCCCGAGCACCGCCTCCGGGTCGTCGTGCTCCCAGAAGCGCAGCACGCGCCAGTCGGCGGCGCTCAGCGCGTCGTCGTTGCGACGGTCGCGCGCGACGTTGCGGTCGATCTTGGCGTTCCAATAGCCCTCGTTGCTCGCCGGCCGCGTGCCGTGCTCGGGGCAGCCATGCCAGAAACAGCCGTCGATGAAGACGGCGACCCTCTGGCGCGGGAAGACGACGTCGGCCTCGCAACGCAGCCCTCTCAGCGGCCGCGTGTGCGTGCGGTAGCGCAGCCCGGAGGCGTGCAGCAGCGAGCGGACAGCGACCTCGGGCTTCGTGTCCTTGCGTCTGTTGCCCTGCATCGATCTGCGCACCGCGGGCGAGGTGGCGGGCGGCGGCGCTGGCAGCTCGGGGAGCTCGTCCACGGCCCAGACGCTACCCCACAGGTAATCGACGCACCGACCCGCACGCGGGAGCGTGTCGGCCATGTCCTCCACAACGCTCACCTCACAAGCCGGCGCGGCCACGAAGCGCGCCGCCCCGCCCTGGCTGGCGATGGCGATCGTGCTGTGCGGAACGTTCGTCGTCACGCTCGACTTCTTCATCGTCAACGTCGCGATCCCGGCGACGCAGGCCGACCTCCACGCGAGCGACGGCGCGATCCAGCTCGTGATCGCCGCCTACGGGATCGCGCTCGCCACCGGGCTGATCCTCGGCGGCCGGCTCGGCGACCTCTACGGCCGCCGCAGGATCTTCTCGATCGGCCTTGCGCTGTTCACCATCTCGTCCGCCGTGTGCGGCGCGGCTCCCAGCGCCGGGGTGCTGATTGCTGGACGTGTCGTGCAAGGCTTGGCGGCAGCGCTGCTCAGCCCGCAGGCGCTTTCGATCGTCGGCCTCACCTACGAGGGCGAGGCGCGCGCGAGAGCGTTCGCGATCTACGGCCTTGTGCTCGGCCTCGCCGCCGTCAGCGGCCAGCTGATTGGCGGCGCGCTGATCCACGTCAACCTGTTCGGCCTCGACTGGCGCGCCTGCTTCCTCGTCAACGTCCCGATCGGCTGCGTCGCGCTAGCGCTCGCGCCGTACGCGATCCGCGAGTCGCGCGCCGAGCACGGCGCCCGCCTCGACCTCCCGGGCGCCGCGCTCGTGACGCTCGCGCTCGTCGCCGTCGTGCTGCCGCTCGTGCTCGGCCGGGACCAGGGCTGGCCGCTGTGGACGTGGCTCAGCCTCGGCGCCTCCCTCCCGCTGCTCGCCGCCTTCGCGCTCAGCCAGCGCCGGCTGGCCGCGCGCGGCGGCGACCCGCTCGTGCCGCCGGAGCTGTTCGGAGAGCGCGCCTTCACCGTCGGGCTGTTGGCGGGGATCCTCTTCTACACCGGGATGGGCTCGTTCTTCTTCGTGCTCGCGCTGTACCTGCAGGAGGGGCGCGGCCTCGACGCGCTCGGCTCCGGCCTCGTCTTCACGCCGCTGGCGCTCGGCTACCTGCTCGCCTCGGTCGCCGCGCAGAGACTCGGGCGGCTCGGCCGTCAGCTGCTCGCGCTCGGCGGCGTCGTGCGCGCGGTCGGCCTCGTCGGCCTTCTGGCGACGGTTGGCGCCGTGCTGAGCGGCGGTCACGTCGCGGTGCTGATCCCCGCGCTCGTCGTCGACGGGATCGGGATGGGACTGTTGACCGCGCCGCTGATCGCAACGGTCCTTGCCGACCTCACACCGCAGCACGCGAGCGCGGCGAGCGGGATCCTCTCGACCGCCCAGCAGGTCGGCAACGCGCTCGGCATCGCGGTGATCGGCGCCCTCTTCTACGGCGCCCTTGGCCCCACCCCGACGCCTGACGCAGTCGCCCACGCCTTCGAGCACGCCCTCATCGCAATCGCCGTCGTCTCGCTGGCCGTGGCGCTGCTGGTGCAGGCGTTGCCTGGTCTGTCGGCTGACCAAAAGCGGCGCGATACTGGCATATAAATTTATACCCGGGTAATATGAACGCCATGGTGCAGTCGATCCTGGCGAAAGAGCGCGCTCCGAGGAGCCGCCTGCCGCGCGCCGAGCGCGAGCAGCAGATCCTCGACATCGCCCACGCGCACTTTGCGGCGCGTGGGTACGGCGCGGTCACGATGGACGAGGTCGCCGCCGCGGCAGGCGTCACGAAGCCGCTGCTCTACAACTACTTCGGCAACAAGGAGCGGCTCTACCGCGTCTGCATGGAGCGCGCCGGCGAGGCGATGATCGCCGCCGTCGGCGCGGCTGTCGCAGCCGCCGAGGGTCCCGCTCAGGCGCTGCGAGACGGCCTGCGCGCCTTCTTCTCCTTCGTCGACGGCGACCGCGACGCCTGGCGCGTCCTCTTCGACGAGACGCTGCCGACCGGCGGCGAGCTCGCCCGCTCGGTCGAGCACTACCGCAGCCGCCTCGCCGCGCTCGTCGCCGAGACGCAGCTTGCGCTGATCCCCGCACCCGATCGCGGCCGCGCCGCGATCGAGGTCGAGGCGCTCTCCAACGCGCTGCTCGGCGCCTGCGAAGGCCTCGTGCGCTGGTGGCTGCGCAGCGAAGCGCTGCCGGCCGCCGAGGCCGCCGACCTGCTTGTCGCAACGGTCGAGCCGGGCCTGCAGGCCCGCGTCGCGTTGCGCATCTCCCAATCCCCAGAACAAGGAGCCACATGACCGCCGGTCCCCGTCGCGTCGCCGTGATCGGCGGCAACCGCATCCCGTTCGCGCGCTCCAACGGCACGTACGCGAAGGCCTCCAACCAGGACATGCTGACCGCCGCGCTCGACGGCCTGGTCTCGCGCTTCGAGCTGGAGGGCGAGCAGCTTGGGGAGGTCGTCGCGGGCGCCGTGCTCAAGCACAGCCGCGACTTCAACCTCACCCGCGAGACCGTGCTCGGCAGCCGCCTGGCGCCTGAGACGCCCGCGTACGACATCCAGCAGGCATGCGGCACCGGCCTGCAGGCAGTCAACCTTGTCGCCGCGAAGATCGCCCTGGGCCAGATCGACGTCGGCATCGCCGGTGGCGTCGACACGACCTCCGACGCGCCGATCGCCGTCAACGAGGAGCTGCGCCAGATCCTGCTCGACGCCAACCGCGGCCGCTCGACGCAGGCGAAGCTGAAGACGCTGCTGCGCGTCCGCCCGCAGCACCTGATCCCCGCCCCGCCGCGCAACGAGGAGCCGCGCACCGGCCTCTCGATGGGCGCCCACCAGGCGCGCACCACGGCTGAGTGGGGGATCACCCGCGAGGCGCAGGACGAGCTGACCGTCGCCAGCCACAAGAACCTCGCCGCCGCCTACGACCGCGGCTACGAGGACGACCTTGTCAGCCCGTACCTCGGCCTCGAGCGCGACCAGAACATGCGGGCAGACTCAAGCATGGAGAAGCTGGCGAAGCTGAAGCCAGCCTTCGGTGGACGCGAAGGCACGATGACCGCTGCCAACTCGACGCCGCTGACCGACGGCGCCTCGACCGTCCTGCTCGCGAGCGAGGAGTGGGCGCAGTCGCACGGCCTCACGCCGCTGGCGTACTTCGTCGACGCCGAGACGGCCGCGGTCGACTACGTCAACGGCCGCGAGGGGCTCCTGATGGCGCCGGCCTACGCGGTGCCGCGCCTGCTCGCCCGCCACGGGCTGAGGCTGCAGGAGTTCGATCTCTACGAGATCCATGAGGCGTTCGCCTCGCAGGTGCTGTCGACGTTGAAGGCGTGGGAGGACCCGACCTTCTGCTCGCAAAGGCTCGGCCTCGACGCGCCGCTGGGCGCGATCGACCGCGCCAAGCTCAACGTCAACGGCGGCTCGCTCGCCGCCGGCCACCCCTTTGCCGCCACCGGCGGCCGCATCGTCGCCAACCTCGCCAAGGCGCTCCACGAGCGCGGCGGGGGCCGCGGCCTGATCTCCGTCTGCGCGGCAGGCGGCATCGGCGTCGTCGCGATCTTGGAGGCAGAGGCGTGAGCCGGTCTAGAGCGGCCGATGCCGATCCCGATTTCAGAACGCAGGGCTGGACGCCCTGCGGAGGTGACCCCTATGGCAACTGCTGACCGTTACACCGAGCTGATCAACACCCCGATCGGCAAGCTGATCCAGAAGCAGGTCGGGCTGCCGGCGCCGGTCCCGCTCAAGCGCTTCTCGCCCGGCGACGCGCCGGTCGACGGCCGCGTGCTGCTCAGCGGCGCGCCGGGCGGACGGCTCGCGACGACGCTCGCGAAGATCGTCGCCGAGACTGGCGCCGAGGCCTCGACGCCGCTGCGCGACGACCTGCGCGCCGCCGCCGCGGACGCCGGCCTCGACGCCGGCCCGTGGACGCCGCCCGCCGCCGAGACGCAGCGCTACGGCGCGCTCGTCTTCGACGCCACGGGGATCACGGAGCCGGCGCAGCTCAGCGAGCTGCACGCCTTCTTCCAGCCGACGATCCGCCGCGTCCAGCGTTGTGGCCGCCTCGTCGTGATCGGCACGACGCCGACTGAGACGAGATCGGCTGCCGAGCGGATCGCCCAGCGCGCATTGGAGGGCTTCACGCGCGCCGCCGGCAAGGAGCTGAAGGCCGGGGCGACCGCCCAGCTCGTCTACGCCGCACCCGGCGCCGAGGACCAGCTCGCCTCGACGCTGCGCTTCCTGCTGTCGGCGAGATCGGCGTACGTCGATGGCCAGGTGATCCGCGTCAGCGCCGCTGGCGTGCCGCCCGAGATCGACTGGCAGCAGCCGCTCGCCGGCAAGGTCGCGCTCGTGACCGGCGCCTCGCGCGGCATCGGCGCCGCGATCGCCGCGACGCTCGCGCGGGACGGCGCCCACGTCGTGGGCCTCGACGTGCCGCCGCTGGAGAGCGACCTGCAGGCGGTGATCGGCTCGCTCGGCGGCTCCGCGCTGACCGCCGACATCACGGCGGAGGACGCGCCGAGAACGATCGCCGCGTACCTCAAGAGAGCGCACGGCGGGGGCGACATCGTCGTCCACAACGCGGGCATCACGCGCGACAAGACGCTCGGCCGGATGGACGACGACCGCTGGAGCTCGGTCATCCAGGTCAACCTTGCGGCGGTCCAGCGGATCACCGACGCGCTGATCGCCGGCAGAAGCAGAGCGGTCCTCAACGACGGCGGCCGGGTCGTCTGCGTCGCCTCGATAGCGGGCATCGCCGGCAACTTCGGCCAGACCAACTACGCCACCTCGAAGGCCGGCGTGATCGGCCTCGTCGACGCCTACGCCGAGCTGCTCGCCGAGCGCGGCGCGACGATCAACGCCGTCGCCCCGGGCTTCATCGAGACGCAGATGACGGCGAAGATCCCGTTCGCGACGCGCGAGGCGGGCCGCCGCATGAACTCGCTCTCGCAGGGCGGGCTGCCGGTCGACGTCGCGGAGGCGATCGCCTACTTCGCCAGCCCCGCCTCGACCGGCGTCAACGGCAACACGGTCCGCGTCTGCGGGCAGAGCCTGCTGGGGGCGTAGCGCGATGGCAAAATCTGCGCCCAGAGGGCTTGACTCCGTCGGAAGGGCCCGCCTGGCGGCTCGCTCCTCCGCCAACGTTCGCAAGCTGAATGCGCCGCCCGGCACGCTCGGCCTCTACGCGAAGGCCACGCTGCCGATGATTCCCGGCGCGTCGACCCTGCCGTTCGTCGCCGGCGGCGGCGGGCGGCTGCGCAGAACGACGCTGACGCTCGACGGCGTGAAGGCGCGCCCAGATGAGCTCGCCGCCTACGACCGCGTCTGCGGCTTCACGCTGCGCGACGAGATCCCGTCGACCTTCCTGCACGTGAAGGCCTTCCCGCTGCACATGGCGGTGATGACCGACGGCGCCTTCCCGTACGGCGCGGTCGGCCTCGTCCACGTGCGCAACCGGATCGAGCAGCTGCGGCCGGTGCTGGCGAACGAGGCGTTCGACCTGCGCGTCTACACGATGCCGGTTCAGCCCCATCCGAAGGGGATGACGTTCACGCTCGTGAGCGAGGCGCGCGTCGGCGACGAGCTCGTCTGGCGCGACGCGAGCACGATGCTGCGGCGCGGGCGGCCGAGTGCGGGATCCAACGGCGCGGCGAACGGATCGCTCACGCCACGAGATCGACGCCAGCCGATCTCGCAAGCAATCGACGCCAGCCGATTGCCGTCGCCCTCGGCGCTCCCGTTCGTGGCCGAGTGGAAGCTGCCTGGCGACCTCGGCCGCCGCTACGGCGCCGCCTCGGGCGACCGCAACCCGATCCACATGCACGCGCTGAGCGCCAAGCTGCTCGGCTTCCCGCGCGCGATCGCCCACGGCATGTGGACGAAGGCGCGCTGCCTGGCAGCGCTCGAGTCGACGCTGCCCGACGCCTACACGGTCGACGTGAGCTTCCGTCGCCCGATCCTGCTGCCGTCGAAGGTCGCGTTCGCGTCCGACGGGAGCCACTTCGCCGTGCGCACTGTCAAAGACGACACGAAGATCCATCTCGAAGGGACGGTGACCGCTCCATGAGCGCCGCAGACCGCACGATGGGCTTGGGCCTGCGCGCCCTTGGCCGCTTCGCCGGCTCCCCGCTCGTCGACCGCCTCGGCATCCGCAAGCCGGCCGAGGGCGTCGTCTACCGGGCTTCGCGCGACGGCTTCCGCGCCGTCGGCGCCGCCGGCCGCACGTTCAAGCAGGTGCAGGGCGGCGGGAGAAAGCCGACGCGCCTGAAGCCGTCGGGCTCGGGCCTTTTCGACCTCACGCCGACCGACGAGCAGCAGATGCTCGGCGAGGCGTTCAGCAGCTTCGGCGCCGAGCAGCTGCGGCCCGCCGCGCTGAAAGCCGACGCGGCCGCACAGGCGCCGACCGAGCTGCTCGCCGCCGCCTCGGAGCTGGGCCTGACGATGCTCGGCGTGCCCGAGGAGCTTGGTGGCGCGGTCAGCGAGCGCTCCGCCGTGACGACGGTCCTCGCCGCCGAGGCGCTCGCGCACGGCGACATGGGCCTCGCGGCCGCGGCGCTCGCGCCGGCCGGCGTCGCGACGGCGCTGAGCCTGTGGGGCGACGCCGAACAGCAGGCGACCTTCCTGCCGCCGCTGCTTGGCGAGGAGCTCGCCGTCGCTGCGCTCGCCGTCCATGAGCCGCGCCCGCTGTTCGACCCGTTCGAGCTGCACACGACGGCCCGGATCGACGGCGCCGACTACGTCCTCTCGGGCGTCAAATCGTTCGTCCCGCGCGCCAACGAGGCCGACCTGCTCGTTGTCGCGGCGAGAATCGCCGGCCACGGCCCAGGCCTCTTCCTCGTCGAGACGACGCGCGAGGGCGTGCTTGCGAAGCCGTCGCCCGGGATGGGCGTGCGCGCCGCGGCGTTCGGCGAAGTGCTGCTCAACGACGTGCGCGTCCCCGCCGGCGCGCTGCTCGGCGACGGCTCGCCGGCCGTCTACGCCGAGGCGGTCCGCCGCGCGCGGCTCGCCTGGTGCGCGCTCGCGATCGGCACCGCGCAGGCGGTGCTCGACTACGTGATCCCCTACGTCAACGAGCGCGTTGCCTTCGGCGAGCCGATCTCGCATCGCCAGTCGGTCGCGTTCGCCGTCTCGAACATCGCGATCGAGCTGGAGGGGATGCGGCTGACGACGCTGCGCGCCGCCGCGCGCGCCGACGCGGACACGGATTTCGCTCGTGAGGCGGCGCTCGCGCGTCACCTCTGCGGTGAGAAGGGCTCGTGGATCGGCTCGGAGGGCGTCCAGCTCCTCGGCGGCCACGGCTACATCAAGGAGCACCCGGTCGAGCGCTGGTACCGCGACCTGCGTGCCGTCGGCGTCGTCGAGGGCGCCCTGCTCGTCTGATCCCCGGGAGGAATTGATTCCAATGATGAATTTGGAGACGCCGAAGAAGTTCAAGCCGCTGGTCGGCCAGGCCCATCAGGTCGCCGAGGAGATCTTCCGCCCGGTCTCGCGCAAGTACGACCAGGAAGAGCACGCCTACCCGAGAGAGCTCGACATGCTCGCGGCGCTGCTCGACGGCATGAACGACGGCTCGGACATGGCCGGCGGTGCCGGTGCCGGGGGCGTGCGCCGCCAGCAGCAGAGCGACGAGGTCCGCAACGGCTCGAACATGTCGACGGCGTTGGGGATCATCGAGCTGTGCTGGGGCGACGTCGGCCTGCTGCTGTCGATGCCCCGCCAGGGCCTCGGCAACTCGGCGATCGCCTCGGTGGCGAACGACGAGCAGCTTGAGCGCTTCAGAGGCAAGTGGGCGGCGATGGCGATCACCGAGCCCGAGGCCGGCTCGGACTCCGCTGCGATCCGCACGACCGCCGAGTACGACGAGACGACCGGCGAGTACGTCCTCAACGGCGAGAAGATCTACGTCACGTCGGGCGAGCGCGCCGACCTCGTCGTCGTCTGGGCGACGCTCGACCGCAGCGTCGGCCGCGCGGCGATCAAGTCGTTCGTCGTCGAGCGCTCCAACCCCGGCATGGTGCTCGACCGGCTCGAGCACAAGCTCGGCATCCGCGCCTCCGACACGGCCGCCTTCCGCCTGGAGAACTGCCGGGTGCCGAGAGAGAACCTCTTGGGCTCGCCGGAGGTGGACGTCAAGAGAGGCTTCGCGGGCGTCATGCAGACGTTCGACAACACGCGGCCGCTGGTGGCCGCGATGGCGGTCGGCCTGACGCGCGCCTGCCTGGAGCAGACGAAGGAGCTGCTGTCCGAGGCCGGCGTCGAGGTCGATTACGACCGCCCCGCGCAGTCCCAGCAGGCGGCCGCCGCCGAGTTCCTCTCGATGGAGGCCGACTACGAGGCGGCGCTCCTCTTGACGATGCAGGCCACCTGGATGGCCGACAACTCAAAGCCCAACTCGCTCCATGCCTCCTACGCCAAGGCGAAGGCCGGCCGCACCTGCGTCGACGTCGCGCTGCGCTGCGTCCGCCTCTGCGGCAGCCGCGGCTTCGGCGAAGAGCTGCTGCTGGAGAAGTGGGCCCGCGACGGCAAGATCCTCGACATCTTCGAGGGCACCCAGCAGATCCAACTCCTCATCATCGCCCGCCAGCTGCTCGGCAAGAGCTCGGCGGAGTTGAGATAGCGGGCAGGCGGCGCGTGGGCGGGCTGCTTCGCTCGCCCACGTCATCGCCGCCGGGCTTGGTCGAGCGCGCCTATCCCATCCGGAAGGCGCGGTCGACCGAGCGCCCGTCCAGCCTGCCGATCGCGCGGCCCCGCCCGGCTGTCGTCAGCCGGATGCGCAAGTGCCCGTCGGGCACGCCCGCGCCGCGCAGGCGGACGCTTCCCGTCACCTCGCGCTCGGTCGGTCTCATCACGCCCGAGAGCCGCGCGTCGCGCACGACCCGAATGCCGTCGAGACGGACGCTGCCGTTGGACTGCGCGCTGTAGCGGCCGCCACGCAGGCCGGTGAGGACGTGCCACCGTCCCAGCAGCGGGAGCCGCTCGAAGAGGTCGGTGACGGTCGCCCCGACGACCGCGAACGCGCGACGCTCGGCGCGTGTTCCGTGGCCGTGCGGCAACGGAAGCCCGGCGGCTCGCACTGCTGCGCGGCCCGCGACCGGCGGCGGCGTCCCGGTGCCGACGCAGGCGCGCGCGTCGGCCGCCAGCGTCGTGACGAAGCGAAGCCCGAGCGCCAGCCCACATGGGCTGCCGGTCGGCGTGTGCCCCTCGTTCGGGATCTCGGCGAACGTCGCGTGGGGGAACTGCCGCGCCGCCTCACGGCCGGCGAAGCTCGGCGTGTTCGCGTCGAGGTCGCCGGAGAGCACGAGGACGGGAACGTCGGGCAGCGTGCTGCCGGGCGCAAGCGGAGAGCCGGCGGTCGGGTCGTCGGGCCATTCGATGCAGGTGTCGACAGCCTCGAAGCCGGCCTGCGTCCACCCGGCCGGCGAGAACGGCACGAACGCCTTCGGGTCGAGCGCTCGCAGCGCCCGCTCGTACATAGCGCGCCGCGCCCCGATCGGGTCGGCATAGGAGTAGGCGTGCGGATAGTCATGGCATTGCGTCGCGAACGACTGCGCCAGGCTGAACGCGCTCGCCGTCGCCGGGTCGAACAGCACCGTCGCGGTGCTGAGCAGGGAGGTCTCGACGAGCCGGCGCAACGTCGCGGTATCCCCAGCGAGGGCGCTCGCGGCCGCGGCCGGCAGCTGGCCGTAGAACGGTGGATAGCCGCCCGTGTAGAAGAGCGCGGCGAGCGATCCCTCGCTGAGCCGGGCCGGGAACCGCCGCTGTCCCGCGACGATCGTGAACGGGACGGGGTGGCGCCGCAGCTCGGCGGCCAGCCGCCTGATGTCGCGCAGCGCGACGCGGCTGTCGCACGCTCTCGTGCGCTCGCAGACGAGCCGCGTCGCGCGCCGTGAGGCGGCGAGCCGGTCGCGCCCCCACGGGTCGAAGTCGATCGGATAGGCGCCGCTGAGCACGACCGAGCGCACGTGGTCGGGGTGGCGCGCCGCATAGACCGGCATCAGATAGGTGCCGTACGACTCGCCCCACAGGTCGAGGCGGTCGGTTCCAAGCGCGGCCCGGACGTCGTCGAAGTCGTCGGCGACCGCCGTGGAGTTGTAGAGGCGGCCGCGCGGCCCGAGCTCGCGCCCACATGCCCCGATCGCGGCGACGGTCCGCGCGTGCGGCTTGAAGAACAGGCCGATGTTCCTGAAGGCACGGCACGACAATGCATCCGAGCGGCCGGTCCCACGCGGGTCGACGAGCAAGACGTCGCGTCTGTCGAGCAGTGGCTCGAAGCGTGCAGCGACCTCGCCAGTAAGGGCGATCGCGGCGTTGCCGGGGCCCCCGGGGTTGAAGAGGATCGTCCCCTCGGAGGGCGCCGACTGGTCGCGGTGCGGCAACACGGCGAACGCGACCGTCGTCGTCCCCGCGGCCGGGTTCGCGCGGTCGAGCGGGACCTCGACGCTCCCGCACCGAGCCGTCGGCAGATCCCCGAGCCCGGTGCACGGTCCGAGCGCGCCGCTCGGTGCTTGCGCGGTGGTTGCGTTCGCTCCTTCAGCGGCCGTCGTCCCCCGCGTAAAAGCGAGCGCCGACAAGAAACACGCGGCGAACGCCATGGCGAGAGCAGCCGTGGCACGCAGCCGCGTGTGCATTGGTGTCTCCTCCGCCATCGCCGGCCGTCGAAACGACCGCCTGGTCGATCGACCGTACTCCGCGCCGCCCGCTATCGGGCGCCATCGTCACGGCAAGCCGGCGTGTCAAACGACTCAAAGGTAGTGTCGCGTAATCGAGAACTGGTAGGCGAGCGCTCTGCTCTTGTTGAGCTTCTTGCCGGCGTTGACGTAGAGGCGGTAGGTGCCGAGGGCGTAGTGGGGCGCGACGACCGCTTGCTTGGCGCTGGCGTAGCCGCAGACGTTGCCGCTGCCGAGCGGGATGCGCCGCACGACGCGGCTGCTCTTGCTGCCCTTGACGACGAAGCCATAGACGCGCTTGCCGGCGAACGGCGATCCGGAGACGGTGATGGCGCGGCGGGCGGTCGGGGCCGTCGGCTTGTTCGCGACGTCGAGCGCGATGTTCGTGATCAGCGTGTCGCCGAGCGGGACGTCGGTGCCACCCGCGCCGTAATCAGCGACCGACAGGTCGACTTTCTGGCCACGCGTCGGGTCGATCGTGCCGTTGGGCGGGAAGACGTCCGGGATCTGAGCGAGCGCGTTGCCGGCAGCGTCGAAGGTGCCGTCGACCGATCCGGCCGAACCGAGGCCTTTGCCGGGCACGGTCGCCGAGACGATGTAGTCAGCGCCGGGCGTCCCGCCCGACAGCTGCACCGTCAGCGGCTCAGAGCCCTTCGTCGGAAGGTGCGAGTAGCAGCGCCTGGTGGCGCCGCCGGAGAGGGCCAAGGCACTCGACGGGAGGGCGATAAGCACGGCGACGCCTGAAGCGGCGGCGAGCGCGGCGATCCGACGGGACATGAGACTCCTGCGTGGTGGGGAACGAAGGCACGACCGGCCGTGCGTCATGCACGACTCCACCCTTCTCTCCCGCGAGCGGCAAAACAATGCGCGATTCGTCAGGGTGCTGGCTCCCCGCCTCAGGGCGGGGCCGGCGCGCAGGCATCCCCTCTTCGCAGCACTCGTGCGGCCGCGTTGATGGCGCCACTGCCGGGCAAGCCGCAGGGATGCTTCTGCGAGGGGATGCCTGCGCACCGGCGTCCACTGCCGTGCAAGCCGCAGGGATGCTGCTGCGAGGGGATGCCTGCGCACCGGCGTCCGCGCGGAACTGCCGCCCGCGCGGAGCTACAAGTCCCGCATCCCGTACTTCAGGGCCCGCAGCTCACGGATCGCGTCGGGGACCGTGGCGTTGATCGGAGAGGTCGGGCCGCTGCCGAGCAGTCTCGGCTCGATCCGGTGGCGCACAAGCTCGCCGCCGATCGCGTCGACCCTCAGCGCGGCCGTCCCCGGGCGGGAGGTGACGACCTTGACCATCTTGCGGCCGTGGAACTGGAGTGCGACGCCGTCGTCGGCCGCCCAGCCTCCCGGCAGCGCGCCGTCGGCGACGGCTCTCAGCCAGACGGGCAGCCGCTCGGGCTCGCCGTCGGCGTGGACCGAGAACGAGCCGGGCAGCAGGCCCAGCCCCTTGATGATCTCCGGCGGCCCGCCGGAGCGGGTGATGCCGCCGTCGAACCAGCACATCGCGCCCGCGCTGAGGCCGGCGAGCACGATCCCCTGTCTCCACGCCTGCTCCAGCAGCCTGTCGAGCTGATGGGCGCCCCAGATCGCGAGCAGGTTGCGCATCGAGCCGCCGCCGACGTAGATCAGGTCCTGCTCGAGCACGATCTCCGCGACCGAGCGTGACGCCCCGTGGCGACGAAACAGCGACAGGTGCGTCGCCGCCGCCATCCGCCCGAAACGGCCGTAGAACGAGGTGATCTGCGCCGTCGGGTCGCCGGAGGCGGTCGGCAGGAACAGCACCCTCGGCTCACGCGCCTGCGTCAGCGCCAGCGCGTAGTCGTCGAGGGCGGGGTTGTCGGGCTCCATCGTGAAGCCGCCCCCGCCCATCGCGAGGATCGTCGGATGATCAGCCACGATCGTTCCTTGCGCTCGCGTCGAGTGCGAGCCTCTGGCGAGTACTCGCCAGCGAGCCAAGCCCTCTGGGCGCGGGCTCGCCACTCACGCCAGCGCCATCTCGGGCACATTGGTCCCAAGGTACCGAGCGCCCAGCGGCGCTTCGACGATCTCGCCGTCTATCGGCTCGACGCGATAGGCCTGCGCTCTCGGCCGCGAGCTGACGACATGCCGCAGCTGCCGGTGCTCGAAGTGAAGCGCTGCGCCGTCGTCGGCCGCGAACCCAGGCCGCACGCCGTCGCCGACGAACCGCCTGTACTCCTCGCGGCGCTCGGGCTCGCCGTCATAGTGGACGCAGTTGGAGTACGGCAGCAGGCCGAGGCCGCGCACGACGCTCGGCGCGCCGTGGAAGGCGGTCACCGCCTCCGAGAACCAGCAGAGCGAGCCGGCGGAGAGCCCACACAGCACCACCCCCTTGCGCCACGCGGCGCGCAGGATGCGGTCGAGCCCGTGCGCCCGCCAGGCGCCGAGCAGCGACACGACGCTGCCGCCGCCGACGTAGATCACGTCCTGTCTGAGCAGATGCGCCTGGAGGTCGCCCTCGACTGCGCCATCGCCGCGGTCGCGACGGAAGAGCGACACGTGAGAGGTGTCGCAGGTCATCGAAAACGTCCGGTAGAAGCGGACAACGTAGTGGTCAGCGTCTCCCGACGCCGTCGGGATAAAGCAGACGCGAGGCCGCTGCACACCGGTCAGCGACAGCACGTAGTCGTCCAGCAGCGGGTTCCCTGCTTCCATCGAGAAGCCGCCTCCACCAAACGCCACGATCTGAGGTGGTCGCGTGGTCGTCATGCGACCAGTATCGGATCGCCGCGCCCCGCTGTCTTCCCCCCGTCGTCCAGAGTTGATCCGACAGAGGGATAAGGCGGCGGGGCGGGCGAGCGCGGATCAGGCCCGCGTCGCGACGATCTGGCCGCCGCGGCCGGGGGTGTACGTCACGAAGCGGCGGTTGACGCGCTCAGGGGCTTCGGCGGTCGGCTGGAGGCGGGCGTGCTCGAGGATCGTCTCGAGCACGGCGCGCATCTCGAAGAGGGCGAAGCTCGCGCCGAGGCAACGGCGGATTCCGCCGCCGAAGGGGAGCCATTCGTACGTGCCCGGCGTGCGGTCGAGGAAGCGCTCGGGGCGGAACGCCTCTGGCTCGGGGTAGATCGCCGGGTCGTGGTGGATCAGCCAGATGTTCGGCGCGATGTTGACCCCCGCCGGCAGCTCCCAACCGCCGAAGGCCATCGGCGCCTGCAGCTTGCGCACGACCGCCGGGACGACCGGCCGCAGCCGCAGCGTCTCCCTGATCACGGCGTCGAGGTAAGGGCGGCCGCCGGCTGGGCCGCCGGCTGGGCCGCCGGCTGGGCCGCCGCCTGGGCCGCCGGGGCGGCCGCCGGGCGCAGCGCCGGGCTCGGCGAGGCGGGCGCCGGCTCCGGGGTCGGCATCGCGTGGGTCGCGAGTGGAGTCGCCGCCGCGTGCCTCCTCCTGCAACCGCGCCAGCACCTCTGGGTGCCGCGTCACGCGCTCCAGCGTCCAGCTCAGCGCGGTCGCGGTTGTCTCGTGGCCGGCGACGAGCAGCGTCATCAACTCGTCGCGCAGCTCGGCGTCGGTCAGCGGCGTGCCGTCCTCGTCGCGGGCGGCCAGGAGCAGCGAGAGGATGTCGTCGCGGGCCGGCTTCGACGGATCGGCCGCCTCGGCGCGGCGGGCGCGGATCTCCTCATGGATCATCGCGTCGACCGGCTTGATCCGCTCGCGCATCCGACCCCACGGGGTGCGCGGCCGCGCACCTTCGGATCTCGTGAACTGCAGCATGACCAGCCGCGCGGGCTGGCCTGTCTTGTCGAGCAGCGAGCGCAGCGGCGCGGCCAGCTGCTCGACCCGCGCGCGCTCCTCGACGCCGAAGACGACGCGCAGGATCACCTCAAGCGTGATCGCCTGCATCGACGGCTGCACCGCGAACGGCTCGCCGACCGGCCAGCGCGCGACATGCTCGGCGGCGATCGCGCGCATCCGCTCGCCGTAGCCGCGCATCCGGTCGCCGTGGAACGGCGGCAGCAGCAGGCGCCGCTGGCACAGGTGCTCGGGCCCGTCGAGCAGCAGCACCGAGCGCGGGCCCAGCAGCGGTCTCAGCACGACGTTGCCCTGGCCGGCGTGCAGTAGCGCCGGGTCCCCGGTGAAGACCTCGCGCGCGACGGCCGGGTCGGCGCAGACCACGATCGTCCGCTCGCTCGAGACCCTGATCGTGAAGAGGTCGCCGTAGCGGCGCTGGCAGTCCTCCATGAACTGCGATGGCCGCAGCAGGAATCTCGCGATGGTCAGCGGGCGCGGGCCGGCCGGACCGGGTGGCAGGCCGACGCGCGTCGGCCTGCTGGCAGTCGAAGGGGCGGTGGTGTCGGTCGCTGCGGCGATCAGCCGACGCTAGCGCGACGCTGCGGTCGGCACGCCGGTTCGCAGCGCGGAGTCTCTGTCGGCGCGGGCCCATGTGACGACGCCGACGACCGCCGCGACGACGAAGACCGACGGCCACGCGCCGATCACGAGGCCGAGCACGTGCGACAGCGCGAACGCCACGATGTAGACGACGACGAGCTGGACGGCGAGCCGCGTGCTGTGCTCCCGTCGCCAGCGCAGCCCGCACCACAACGCCGCGAGGATCAGCACGATCCCCCCGATCGCCCGCACGCCGGTGATCTCAGCGACCGCGAAGCCGACGACAAGCGAAACGGCCGCGACTGGCCAAGTGGGAAGACGCTGCACAGCGGACAGCGTAGCGCTGGGGCACAGCCAGCCGCCCGCGCGAGCCCCGCTTCGCGCGCGGCACGACCGCTGTTCGCCGACGGCGCCAGGCGGTCCGCCCGCGCGAACCCGCTTCGCGCGCGGCACGACCGCTGTTCGCCTACGGCGCCAGGCGGTCCGCCCTCGCGAGCCCCGCATCGCGCGCGGCACGACCGCTGTTCCCCGACGGCGCCGGGCGGGCCCCGTGCACGACCGCCCTACGCCCGCGGTGTCGGCACCCGCGCCGCTGCCCGCTCGCTCGGCGGAACCGCCTGCTCCAGCGCCGCGGCAAGCGCGGCCCGCCGAGTCACGCCGAGGCGGCGGTAGGCCGCGCGGAGGTGGCTGTTGACCGTGTGCTCGCTGATCCCGAGCGCTGCGCCGGCCTCGCGGTCCGTCGCGCCGCTGGCGACGAGCCGGACGATCTGAAGCTGGCGGGCGGTCAGGCGCTCGGTCGGCGGCGGTGGACTCCCGGCGCCGCCGCCCCCGGGCGCCCGCTCGCCACCGCCGGCACGCGCGTCGTCATCAGCGAACCGAGGCGGCGGCCCGGCGACAAGCGCCACGCGCCTTGCGGCCGCTTCCCACGCGAGCTGCCATGCGTGGGCGGCGCGAGCGAGCGACTCGGCCTCGGCGAACCGCTCCAGCGCGACCTCTGGCGCCCCTAACGCCGCCTGCGCCCGCCCCGCGAGCATCGTCGCGCGCGCTTCCAACAGCCGCGAAGAGGCCTGCCGCGCCAGCTCAGCGGCGGTCGTCGCAAGCGCGTCTGCGTTGACCGGCCGGTCGTGTGCGAGCGCTTCCGCGGCAAGCCGCAACTGCTGCTCGGCAGTCCCTTGCGCCTCGCTGGGAGGCGATCCACCCGCACCGGCCCCGGCCATTGGCCGATCGTAACCTGGCGTGCGCGAGCTTGCCCGATCGGCCGGTTGGGGGTGTGAGCCTCTGCACGAGGATGACGCGGGTTTTGCTCAACGACGCGGCGGTTGCTGGCGCGCCGGCGCTGGCGCTGGCCCCGGCGCGGCATCTACCGCAGCCTCCGGTTGCAGCGGCGCAAACGCGCCGATCAACGACGTCGTCAACAGCAGCTCGCCGTCTTCAGGGCTGACGTTGCCGCTGAGCACCTCCTCGATCGCGGTGATCGCGAGGCTGCGCAGCATCCGCGCCTGCCATGACGGCGGCAGGTCGCCGCGGATCTCGCCGCGGCGGGCGGCGCGCGCGAGGTAGCGGATCATCGGGTCATCGGCGAGCGCAGGCGCCGTCTCCGCGTGCACGGCGTCGGCCATCGCGTCGTGGCCGGCGAGGAAGCGATAGCGCTGGCCGAGCGCGATCGACCCGTGCGCGACGGCGCGCATCACGACCGCGAAGGCGGGGTCGCCGGCCGTCGCCTCGCGCGTCAGCTCGTCAGCCTCTGCCTCGACCTGAAGGAAGATTGCGCGCAGCAGCTCGTCACGGCTGGGGAAGTGCCGGTACACAGTCGTGCGCGTCAGGCCGGAGGCGTCGGCGATCTCGCGCATGGTCGCGTCCGGATCGGCGGCGAGGACCTGCATCGCCGCGGCGACGACGGCGGTGTGATTGCGGCGCGCGTCGGCGCGCAAGCGGGGTCTCACTCTGGCCGGCATGGGTAAACGTTACGCTTTGTCACAGTTCGCCACGTTCCGTCCCCAACCCTCTCAGGTCTCCCGATGAACGCGCTCGACGCCGCCACGCCACAACGCGCCTCCGGCCGCGACAACCCCTGGCTCACGCTGATCGCCGTCGCGCTCGGCGTGATGATGGTGGCGCTCGACGGCACCGTCGTCGGCGTCGCCAACCCGACGATCGCCGACGACCTCAACGCCTCGCTCGCCGGCCTGCAGTGGGTCACGAACGGCTACCTGCTGGCGCTCGCGGTGCTGCTGATCGTCGGCGGCAAGCTTGGTGACCGCTTCGGCCGCAAGAAGGTCTTCATCGCCGGCATCGTCGGCTTCGCGCTGATGTCGCTGCTGGCCGCGCTGTCGACCTCGATCGGCATGCTCGTCGTCGCACGTGTGCTGCAGGGCGTCGCGGGCGCGCTGCTGATGCCCAACACGCTCGCGATCCTGCGCGCGACCTTCCCGCCGAGCGAGCTCAACCGCGCCGTCGGCATCTGGGGCGGCGCCTCCGCGCTCGCGGTCGCCTCGGGCCCGATCGTCGGCGGCCTGCTGGTCGAGAACGTCTCGTGGCAGTCGATCTTCCTGCTCAACCTGCCGCTCGGCCTGATCGCCGCGGGCGTCACGTTCATATGGGTGAGGGAATCGCGCGACGAGGGCCAGGCCGGCTCGTTCGACCTGCCCGGCGTCGGCCTGCTGTCAGGCGGGCTGTTCCTGATCATCTGGTCGGTGATCAAGGCGCAGGACCACGGTTGGGGCTCGGCGTACGTGATCGGGTTCGGCGCGCTTGCGGTGGTCCTGCTCGTGGCGTTCGTCATCCACGAGTCGCGCACAAAGGACCCGCTGCTGCCGCTCGGCCTGTTCCGCAACCGCTCGCTGTCCGCCGGCGTCGTGCTCGTCGTGATCGGCTTCTTCGCGCTCTTCGGCGTGCTGTTCTTCGTCGGCTTCTACCTGCAGAACGTTCACGGCTACTCGCCGGTGGCGGCGGGCGTGCGACTGCTGCCGCTGACCGCGACGTTCACGATCAGCGCCCCGCTCGGCGGGATCCTCACCGAGAAGTTCGGGCCGCGCGTGCCGCTCTGCGTCGGGATGCTGATACTCGCGGCCTGCTTCGTCGGCCTGACAAGCCTCGACGTCGACACCTCCTACAACGGGCAGTGGCCGTTCTTCCTCTTCATCGGCGTCGCGATGGGGCTGGTGATCGTCTCCTCCACAGAGGCGATCGTCGGCAACGCGCCCGTTGAGCGCGGCGGCCTCGCCGGCGGCCTGCAGTCGACGGCCAACCAGCTCGGCGGTGTGCTCGGCACGGCGGTGCTTGGCTCGGTGATCGTCAGCGGCGTCAACTCCGTGCTGCCCGGCAACCTCACCGACGCCGGGGTGGTGGGGGCGACCGCGAGTACCGTCGAGAGCCAGTCGCAGTTGATCTCGCAGGGGCTCGCGCCGGTCTCGCCCGACATGTCGCAGAGACTGACCGACATGATCACCGCCGCCTCGCACGCCTCGTTCATGAGCGGCCTGCACACGGCGATGTGGGTCAGCGCGGGGCTCGCGCTCGCCAGCGCCGCGCTCGCGCTGCTCGTCGGCCGCGGGCACGGCACCGAGGGTGCCGTCGTCGCGATCTAATCGGTCTTTTCGGGCGGCGTCGGCGGCGAGGTCGTGGCGCCGCCGGCGCCTTGCTCGGGCCGACGCTCGCGCAGCGGCGGGAAGCGCTCGATGCCCCCGCCGGCGGTCTCGATGTACGTCTCGCCGCGATGCAGGAAGGCGTGCGCCAGCTGATGGCCGACCGCCGTCGCCGCGACCGCCGCGGCGGCGACGCGATCGAGGTCCTGCGCGATGCCGATCGGGAACAGCGCGGCCGTCTCGCGCGTGACCTCGTTGGAGCCGGCGCGCAGGACGGTCCGCAGCCCAGGCTGGACGGCGAGCGCCGAGACGCTGATCGTGATGTTCGCGAGCTCGTCGCTTGTCACCGCGGCAAGCGCGCGGGCGCGACCGAGCGACAGCTTCTCCAGCACGTAGCGGTCGCCGCCGCGGCCGATCACGACCGGCAGGTTGAGCCCGCGCGCGAGCGCGACGTTGTCGGCGTGCTCGTTCTGCTCGACGGCGACGACGTCGATCCCGAGCGCGCGCAGCTCGAGGCAGACGCGGAAGCCGACCTGGCCGAGGCCGACGACGACGACGTGGTCGACGCGCGGGATCGTGCGCGCGCCGAAGATCCCGGTCAGGCGGCGGCTCAGCACCCGGTTGACGAGCGCGGCGGTGAACAGCGCGGTCAGCACGACGCCAAGCGCCATCGAGACGGCGCCGTACAGCCTCGCCGCGCTCGAGCCGTGCTCGTAGAAGTCGCTGGGCCCGACGGTCGCAATCGCCTTCGTCGCTTGGTAGAGCGAGGTGACGAACGGCTCGTGGTCGGTCGTCAGCGCGAGCAGCGTCTCCAGCGCGACGAGCGCGACGAGGCCGATCAGCGACCACAGCAGCAGCGCCGAGGCGCGGTCGGGCGGGCGGAACTGCGCCCGCAGCCGCCGCTCGACCCGTCGCGCCGCGCTCGGCGGGTGGTAGGGGAACGGCGCGACATGCGGCTCGGGGACGCCGTCGCGCACGCCGATCAGCGGGCCCTCGTCGCTGCGATGGAGCGCGATCAGCGCCGCATCGACGCACGGCCCGACGATCGCCCCGACCGACGCGTCCGCCATCGACACGACAGTGCAGTTGGAGATCGCGCGGATCAGCTGGTCAGCGACCGTGTGGTCGAAGATCGTCACGACGAGCCGGATCCCCTCACGCGCGTACTCGACCAGCAGCGCGGTGCGCAGCGCCGCGATGTCGTCGCGGTGGATCACGACGACCGCCTGCGTCCGCTCGTCCTCAAGCGCTTGCCGCAGCTCGCGGTCAGCCGGCTGGCGCAGCCACCGGACTTCCTGCCCGGCCCCGCGCAACGCCCGCTCGACGCCCTGCGCGAGCGTCCCCTCTCCGATGACCAGATGCACGCCGGGCATCCCGGCACGATAAGCGAGCGCCCCCGCGCCCGGCAGTCACCCTCGACGAGCGGCGATCAGCGACGACCGCTCGCGGGGGAGTCACGCCTTCAGCGTGTCGCCGGGGAGGGTGGGGATCGGCGTGGGCGTGGCGGGTCTTCTGGGTGGTCTTGGGGCTCTTGGGGGGCCGCAGACAGTGACGTCGAGCTGCCATAGGGCGGCGGCGTCGCGGGGCATGCGGCAGCCAGGCTGGACGAAGCGGGCGGTGCCGATCCAGCGGCTGCCGGCGTCGCGCAGCTCGTCGGTCCAGTAGGTCGTTCTGCCGTCGTGGACCTGGGTCCAGGTGATCATCGCCCAGAGGCCAGCGCTGCCGCAGTCAGCGAGCAGGATCGTGTCCGGGGAGAGCGGCAGCACGCGGCCGCGCGGCGTCTCGTGCTTCGTCGCGGCTTCAAGGCTCGTGAGGTCGCCGGCGAGGATCGTCGGGACGTGGCAGATCCCGGACCTCGAGCCGACGGGGATCCCGCCGGGTATGAAGCCGGGCGGCGGGAAGGCGTGGCTGCCGACCGCGAAGCGCGCCCGGGCCGTCGCGCCGATCTGCGGCCCGTGGCCCGGGACGACCGCGATCGGCGGCGGGCTGTAGCGGTGGGAGCTGCGCGGCGGCTGGCCCGGGATCGTCGGCGTCGTCGGGCTCGAGCCCGGCGGCGGCTGGGTTGGGGCCGTCGAGCCGGGGCTCGGCGTGAAGCCGTCGCCGATGCTCGCGCTCCCGCCGCACGCCGCCAGCGACAGCGCGAGCGCGACAAGGCTCAGCGCGGTGAGCGCCGAGCGGCGGGCGGTACGGCGTCGTGTCGCGCGGGCGGCCACGCCGTCGAGGCTACGGGCTCAGCTGCGCGAGGTCCATCGGGGCGTGGCGCGAGGGTGCCGGCGCGATCGCGCAATCGCGGGCAGCCTGCGCGTCGCGCGACGGAACGCTCAGCCCGGCCGCGCGGGCGCCGCGCCGCTCAGCGATCCCGCAGCTCGCGCGTCGCGCGCTTGGCGCGGCGGACCACGCGCGCGCCCTCGAGGCGCTGCACCATGCGCGATCTGGCGGGCGGGTAGGCGAACACCTCGGCGGCGGGGACCGTCAGCGTGACGGCGCGCTCAGCGATCGAGGCGACCTCCGGGGCGTCGACGAACCGGCGCCCGTGCTTCGTCTCGACGACGATGCCGTCGAAGATGTTCTCGCGCACGTTGTCCTGCACGCGCGCGACCTTCCCAACCTCCGCGCCGTCGCTGTCGCGCACGAGCGTCCCGCGCCGAAGCGCCTTGTATGCGATGGCATGACCGTCGTCCATCTCACCACTTCAGCAGATCTGGGCGGCGTCCTCTGCGGCCCGCGCGCGCCTAGTAGTTCCCGCTGATCAGGTCCCAGGCGCGGCGCAGCCGGCGCGACAGCCCCGACTCCTCCTCGCCCGGGTCGACGTCGATCACGCCGGGACCAGGCTCGGGATCGTGCAACGCGTCGACGCCGACCTTCAGCTTGACGCCGCGCTCGAAGATCTCGTCGACCTGTTCGGAGTCAGCGAAGCGCATCCCGCCGGGCCCCAGCCGCGTGTCGACGACGATGCCGTCGAAGATGTCGTCGGCGTCGTCGCTGAGCACATGCTCAACCGCGCCGATGTGCTGGCCAGAAGCGTCATAAACGCCAACCCCGTTTCTCAGCACGAGGTAGGAGGCAGGAGCGCCGAGATCGTCCATGGGCGCGAGCATACCCGCGGCTCAGGGCCCAGGAGCAACCAACGTCAGCGCCGCCTCGACGACCGCCAGCGCCACCTCAGCCCGCGGCCGCAGCGACGACGCCAACAGGAACTCCTCGGGCGCATGCGCCCGCCCGCCGCGCGGTCCCAGGCCGTCGACCGTCAACGGGATCGCGGCAGCAAAGTGGCTCGCGTCGCTGGCGCCGCCGCGACCGTTGGCCCGCAACGGCCGCCCAAGCAGCTCGGCGGCGCGCGCCAGCAACGGCGCAGTCGCGTCGCGCGCGTCCATCGCTGGCCACACCCGCGCGAGGCGGGCGTCGAGCGTGACGCCGTCGAGCTTGGCGGAGATCAGCGCCCGCACCTCCTCGAACGCCGCGGTGCGGTCGGAGCGCAGGTCACAGGTCAGCTCGCCCGCGGCCGGCACGACGTTGAACGCGCTGCCACTCCGAAGCACGGTCGGCACGGCGGTGAGGCGATCGGGCCCGTCGGGCGCGTGCGCGTCGGCGACCTGCTGGGCGGCGGCGGCGAGCGCGAGCAGCGCGTTGCGGCCCTGGTCGGGCGCGGCGCCGGCATGCGCCGCGACCCCGTGCGCGCGCACGCGCAACGTGCCGGCCGCCTTGCGTCTGACGATCACCGCGTCGCTGCCGTCGCCGGCGACCTCGCCGGCCTCGAAGCAGAGGCACGCGTCCCAGCCGGCGAACCGCTCCACGTGCAGCAGCGGCCCGATCCGCCGTTCCTCGTCCATCACCAGCAGCAGCGCGACCTCGGCGAACCGCTGTGGCCGCGCCGCGAGCGCCCGCAGCACGCCGAGCGCGAGCACGTCGCCGCCCTTCATGTCGACGGTGCCCGAGCCGACGAGCCGCTCGCCGTGGCGTCGCAGCGGCGTGTGCTGCTCGTGCGCGACGACCGTGTCGAGGTGGCCGAGCAGCAGCAGCCGCCCGCGCCCACTCCCGTGTAGCCGCACAAGCAGGTCGTCGGCGTCGCCGGGCGATGAGCACGGCACCCGCTCGAACGTTGCGCCGGCCGGCGACAGCTCGCGCACGACCTCGACGCATGCCTGCGCTCCGTCGACATCGCCCGATGGCGAAGAGATCGCGACGAGCGCCTCGAGGTCGCGCTCGGCGCGCTCGGCGATCTCTGCCGCTTCCCGTTGCAGCGGTCCGTCCACGTGCGGGACCATAGTTCACCGGCCCATGACCGCCACCCTCGTCTCAGTCCAGCTGTTTCAGACCCACCCCGAGCCCGGGCGCGAGGCTGCGTTCGTCGTGCTGCTGGCGTTCCTCTGCTCGTTCGGCTTCATCCGCACGAGCGCGCGGCTGACGCGCAGCGTCTCGTGGTGGCCGGGCGGCGTCGAGACCGAGGGCGGCGTTCATCTCCACCATCTCGTGTGGGGGATCATCCTGGTGCTGGTCTCCGGCTTCACCGCCTTCGCGACCGACCTCAGCACGCCGTGGTGGCAGCTGACGGCGGTCGGCTTCGGCGTCGGCGCCGGCTTCACGCTCGACGAGTTCGCGCTGTGGGTCCGCCTGGAGGACGTCTACTGGTCCAGAGAGGGGCGCTCGTCGCTCGACGCCGTCGTCCTCGCGACCGTCTTCGCCAGCCTCGTCGTGCTCGGCGTCAACCCGTACGGCCTCGACGAGGCCGGCTCGATCGTCGCGACGACCGCCTGGGTCGCCTTCACGCTCGTGGTGGCGGGCTTCGCCTTCTTCAAGGGACGGATCGTGCTCGGGATGCTCGCGCTGTTCGTGCCGTTCGTCTTCGGCATATGGGCGGCGTTGCGGCTGGCACGGCCGACGTCGCCGTGGGCGCGCCGCTACGACGGGGCGAAGCTCGCCCGCTCACGCACGCGCTTCGGCCCCGACACGTTGAGCGCGCGCTGCGGCAGACGGTTCCTCGACCTCATAGGCGGCGCCCCGTCGACCGAGGTGGCGGTGGCAAGAGCGCCGGTCGAGCCGCCGCCCCCGCCAGGCGCAAGCGCCTAGCGGGGCCGACGGCGCGGGAGCGCCTGGCGGGGCCGACGGCGCGGGAGCGCCTGGCAGAGGCCCTTAGAGCCCCGCCGGGTGACGGACGACGTAGCCGGCCGTCGAGATGTCGTTGGCGCCCCAGCGGCTGCCGGTCGTGCTCTGCGCGCCGGTGTCGTAGCGTCTGCCGTCGATGACCATCCAGACGTGGCCGGAGTTCGCGTAGATCGTCACGCGGCTGCCGGGTCCCGCCTCGCCGAAGCTCTCCAGCGAGCCCGAGTCCTCAGGCGAGCTGAGCAGGCCCGCGGCGTGCAGCACGTAGGAGACCGAGCCTGAGCAGTCGTAGCCGCTGGACTCGAACGAGCCGTGGCCGCCGCCGTAGATGTACGGCGTCGTGGCGATCTGGTTGCCGGCGGCGATCATCGCCGCGACCTTCGCGTCGGCGTTGCTGCCGCCAGCGCTCTGCTGGCCGCCGCCGCCACCGCCACTGCGTCTGAGCGTCGGTCCGTTGGCGGTGAGGCCGATCGCGGCGCGGGTCGCCGGGCCGACCACGCCGTCTGCGGTGAGGCCGTGGGCGCTCTGCCAGCGCTTGACTGCCGACTCGGTCGCGGGGCCGAAGTCGCCGTCGGCGGAGATGCCGAGCGCGCGCTGGAGCGCCTCGACGCCGCCGCCGTTGTTGGAGTCGCTGGAGGAGTGGGCGCTTGAGGAGCCGCCGCCGGAGGTCAGCGCGCTCCACGTCGCCGGGCCGACGATGCCGTCGACCGTCAGGCCGTGCGCGCGTTGGAAGCGCTTCAGCGCCGACAGCGACTGCGGGCCGAAGATGCCGTCGGCGGGGACGCCGAGCTCATGCTGCACGGCGCGCGCGCTGTGGCCGATGATCTGCGCCTTGCCGTGGTCGGCGGAGACGCTCGCCGTGCTCGCCTGGGCGCGGTTGAGCGCCGACCAGGTCGACGGGCCGGCGATGCCGTCGACGGTCAGGCCGTGGCGCGCCTGGAACTTGCGCAGCGCCTTCTTCGTGCCAGGGCCGAAGATGCCGTCGGCATGGACGCCGAGCGCGGCCTGCAGGCGCTTGACGTCATGCCCGTGATCGCCGCGCTCGACGACTTGCGCGGCCGACGCGGTCGAGGCGAAGACGCCCGTCACGCCTGCCACCGGTCCGGCGGTCACGGCCAGCAGCGCCGTCAGCGATATCCCGCGCTTGGCCGGGGAGGGAAGCTTGGACTGCGAAGCGGCGGCCTGGCGGCGGCGCTTCACATAACTCAGCGAGTCGAGGGTGTACTCGGTGTCGGCGAGGTCGCGAGGACGAAGGCGCGCAAGCGCAAGCGAGGTGCGCGGACGCGCACCGCGGCGCGCGAGCGAGCGCTCGAGCGAGTCCGCCCAGAGGTCATCGAGCGCGAGATCGCGCTGCTCCTGGTTCACAGCTTTCGTACTCCTGTGTCGATGAGCCTGCGAGGTGAGCTGACGGGCTCGCAAGGTCGCTTCATGCAACCGCGCTACGCCACACGTGTGGCGATTCGCCCCCGGTCCGAAGACCAATGGGTCCCCCGCTCACCGGCCTCGGTGGGCTGGTGATTCGGCTCGTATGTAACGGCGTCGGAACCTACCAGGCTGTTTCCTGCACGTTGCAAGGCACGTTGCAAACGCCCGTATTGAGTGTCATAACGACGAGCCTTGTTGAAAGTTGCGTCGCGCTGAGAAGATGATCGCTATGAGCGATCCAGTTGGCATATGGGCGCTCGGAAACTTTCCCCGGGTGTCGCGTGAGACGATCGGAACGACTGGGCCGCTGCTCGTTGCCGCATGCGGGGTCGGCCCCGGTCAGCGGGTGCTCGACGTCGGTGCCGGCGCAGGGAACGTCGCGATTCCTGCGGCGCAGACCGGTGCGACGGTTGTCGCGAGCGACATCACGCCAGAACTGCTGCGCGCCGGCCGCGCGATCGCCGACGAGGCCAGCGTCACGCTCGACTGGGTCCACGCCGACGCCCAGGCGCTGCCGTTCGCCGACAACGCCTTCGACGTCGTCACCTCCGCGTTCGGCGTGATGTTCGCGCCCGACCACGCGGCCGCCGCCGGCGAGCTGCTGCGCGTCTGTGCGCCGGGCGGCATGATCGGGCTGCTCAACTGGACGCCTGGCGGCTGGGCCGGGGAGTTCTTCAGAGAGGTCGCCGCGTTTCTTCCGCCGCAGGCGCCCGGCTTCCAGCCGCCGTCGCTGTGGGGCGACGAGGGGCATGTGCGCGAGCTGCTTGGCGTCCCGGACGTTTCGCTGGAGCTCGAGCGGCAGGTCGTCGTGATCGACCATTTCGCCTCGCCGGGCGAGTTCATCGGCTTCTACAGAGCGAACTTCGGGCCCGTGATCGCGGCCTTCGCGTCGATCGCCGACGACCCAGCGAGAGCGGCCGCGCTCGAGCAGGCGCTGCTCGATTTCGCCCGCCGCACGAATCTCGCGCCCGCTGGCTCCGGCGCGCGCTACGAGCTTGAGTACCTGTTGGTGCGGGCGCGGCTGGCGTTCGGCGGGTAGCGCGGGGCGGGCGCGCCCGGCGGCGGCGCCCAGCGGCGAGCCGTGCCCGATCGGCTAGCTGCTAGCGGCCAGCGAAGTCGCGCACGGCCTCGGCGGTCGCCGCGTCGGCCGGGAAGAACGACTCGATCGACAGCTCGGCGACGGTGATGTCGACGGCGGTCCCGAACGTCGCGACGATGCTGAGAAAGCTCAGCTCAGCGTCGTCGACGCGCACCCGCAACGGGACCGCGATCTGGCCGGCGAGGTCGTGGCCGGCGGCCGGCGGCGGCTCGTCGCCTCCGTCGGGCGAGGGATAGGCGGTGATCTCCTCCATCAGCGCGCTGAGGTCGCGGTCCCCAGTGACGGCGATCTGGCGGCCGAGGCGCGCCAGCAGATGCTCGCGCCACTGGGCGAGGTTGAGGATCCGCGGCGCGAGGCCGTCGGGGTGGAGCGCCAGCTTCAGCGCGTTTGTCGGCGGGCGCAGCAGCTCGGGCGCGACGCCGTCGGTCAGCAGCGAGAGGCTGTGGTTGGCGGCGACGACGTTCCAGCCGCGGTCGACAACGAGCGCCGGGTAGGGATCGTGCCCGTCGAGCACGCGCTGGATCGCGTCGTGAACCGGTGCCATCTCCGGCGCGTCGAGCCCCCGCTCCTCGAACGCCGGCGCGTAGCCGGCCGCGAGCAGCAGCTGGTTGCGGTCGCGCAACGGCACGTCGAGCTGCTCGGCAAGCCGCAGCACCATCTCCGCGCTGGGCTTCGAGCGCCCGGTCTCGATGAAGCTCAGATGCCGCGCCGAGACCCCGCTCTCCAGCGCAAGGTCGAGCTGGCTGAGCCGCCGTCGCCGTCGCCAGTCGCGCAGCAGAGTGCCGGCGCCGCCCGCGCTGGCGGGTGAGGTGATCGTGCTCGTCGCCATGGCGGCGACGTTAGCGCCGCGAGGTCGGCACGGCACCTACCTCGGAGGTAGGCGGACCGCTTCGCCACGCAGGCGAGCGTCGGTCGCGCCGCTCGCGGACGTACGCGGCCGGAGTCCTACGCACGCCGCGCGCGGACGTACTCGGCCGGAGTACTACGCACGCCGCGCGCGGACGTACGCGGCCGGAGTCCTACGCCACGCGGCCGAGCGCCATGTCGCAGAACCCGTCGGCGATCTGCTCGACCGACAGGCGGCCGCGCGGCCGGTACCACTGCGGCAGGTGGTTGACCATGCCGAGCAGCGCGAACGTCGTCAGGCGGCGGTCGGCGAAGGCGTGCGAGCCATCCCGCTCGACCCGCTCCAGCGCGCGCTCGAGCACCCGCTCGAACCGCTTGCGGCTGGCAACGACGTGTCTCCACTGCGGCTCGCGCTCGATCACGTGCCGCTCTTGGATGAAGACGACCATGTGCTGGCGGTGCGCCGCCACGTGCGCGACCCACACCCCGAGCAGCGCCCGCAGCGCCGCCTCGGGCTCCAGGGCGGCGAGGTCGAGCTCCTCGACGCTCGCCAGCAGCGGGTCCATCAACGCGTCGCAGATCGCGATCAGCAGCTGCTCCTTGCTGCCGATGTAGTGGTACAGCCCGCCGGCCGTCAGCCCCGTCGCCTCGGTCAGATCCTGCATCGTGGTCGTCTGGTAGCCGAGCTGCGCGAACAGCTCCGCCGCCGCCTCCACGACCCCCTCGCGCTTCGCGTCATAGCGCCGTCGCAGCGCAGGCCGTGTCGGAGGAGCCGCCATCTCGTCCCGTGACGATAGCGGGCGGCCTCGCAGAAAACCGAGCAGGCGTTCGGTGATTGCAGCAAGAGCCGCGATCTGCAAACGGCTCCTCAACGGCCTCTCTGACCGTAACCGAGCCGTGGCTCGAAATCCGAGGGAGCATTCGGTAACGTGACCGGCCATGGACTTCGACCTCTCCGACGATCACCGGCTGCTGCGCGCCACGGTGCGTGACTTCGCTGTGCAGGAGATCGCTCCGGTGGCGGAGGAGCTCGATCGCACGAAGGCGTTCCCCTACGAGATCGTGCGGCGGCTCGGCGAGCTGAGCCTGATGGGGATCCCGTTCCCGGAGGAGGTCGGCGGGGCCGGGGCTGACACGCTCGCGTATGCGATCGCCGTCGAGGAGCTGGCGCGGGTCGACTCCTCGGTTGCGATCACGCTTTGCGCGCATACGTCGCTTGGCACGCAGCCGATCTACCTGTTCGGCTCCGAGCAGCAGAGAGCGGACTGGCTGCCGCGGCTCACCGGCGGCGAGCTGCTGGGCGCCTTCGGCCTCACCGAGCCCGAGGCCGGCTCGGACGCCGGCAACGTGCAGACGCATGCGCGCCTGGACGACGGTGAGTGGGTCGTCAACGGCGCCAAGCAATTCATCACCAACGCCGGCACCGACATCTCCGGCTGTGTCGTCATCACCGCCGTCACCGGCAGAGACGACCGCGGCCGCAAGGAGATCTCCAACCTGCTCGTCGCGAATGGCACGCCCGGGTACGAGCAGGGCACGCCGTACCGCAAGATGGGCTGGAACGCCTCGGACACGCGCCCGCTCACCTTCACCGACTGCCGCGTGCCGCAGGAGAGCCTCGTCGGCCCGCGCGGCGGCGGTTTCAAGCAGTTCCTGCGCGTGCTCGACATCGGCCGCATCGGCGTCGCTGCGATGGGCGTCGGCCTCGCGCAGGGCGCCCTCGACGAGGCGCTGAAGTACGCGAACGAGCGGCGCGCCTTCGGCCAGAGAATCGGGACCTTCCAGTCGATTCAGGCAAAGCTCGCCGACGTGGCGACCGAGATCGCCGCTGCTCGCTGGCTCGTCTACCACTGCGCCTTCTTGAAGGACAGAGGCCGCGACTTCTCGCTTGCCGCCGCGCAGGCGAAGCTGAAGACCGGCCGGCTCGCCGTCCGCGCCTCCGAGGAGGCTGTCCAAATTCACGGTGGGTACGGCTACATCGAGGAGTACCCCGTCTGCCGCTTTTACCGTGACGCGAAGATCCTCACGATCGGTGAGGGGACCGATGAGGTCCAGCAGATGGTGATCGCGCGGGCGCTCGGCGTCTCGTGAGCCCGCTCGGCCGCAGATCCCGGACGCTGGCTCGTCGGCTCGGCGCGGGCGCGTCGGAGGGCATGTGAGCCCGACCGGCCTCACCGCGCTGGGGCCAGTCCTCGTCGCGAACCGCGGCGAGATCGCGGTGCGGATCTGCCGCACGCTCGCAGCGCTCGGCCTGCGCTCGGTTGCGGTCTACAGCGACGCCGACGCGGGGGCGCCGCATGCCTGCGCCGCCGACGTCGCTGT